>JBBRBH010000012.1:0-71116 GCA_038205995.1 Gemmatimonadales bacterium | reverse complement strand
CTCGGATGGTATGTGAAAGGATTGCCCGGTTCCGCCGAGCTAAGAAAAAAGCTTCATCAGGTCAACGCATTCAGCGAAGTCGAGGGAATCTTTGCGGACTATCTCGCGCAGGGCGCGCGCGGCGATATCGCAGACGAGGCGGTGATGGATGCCGAGCTGCTCGCGGCCGAGCACGCTTGAAGCGGAGATGACACTCGCATGAGGCGCGAGCGGGTTCGCGCGCTGCTCGAGGAAGTCGCAGCGGGACGGGCCACGATTGAGCACGCGCTCACGCAGCTCGACAGCGCTCCCGTGGAATCGCTCGGCTTTGCGAGCATCGATCATCATCGCGCGCTGCGGGCAGGATATCCGGAAGTCGTGTTTGGTGAAGGAAAAACGCTCGAGCAGACAGTAACGATCTGCGAGCATCTCGCGGCCACGGGCGACGGATTTCTTGTGACACGCTCGAGCCCGGAGCAGCAAGCGGCGCTCGCAGCGAAGTTCCCCGGCGCCCGCGTGAACGTACTCGCGCGCACCGTAAATCTGCCTGGCAGCGTCATGCCCGCGAAGCCGGGCGACAAGACCGCGCTGATTGTTACTGCCGGTACAAGCGATCTATCCGTGGCAGAGGAAGCCGCGGAGACACTGACCGCGCTCGGACTTTCTGTGTCGCGGCTCACGGATGTCGGCGTGGCCGGCATACACAGATTGTTGATGCAACAATCGGCGCTGCGCGATGCCGCTGTCGTGATCGTCGTCGCTGGCATGGACGGCGCTCTGCCGTCGGTGGTGGGCGGACTCGTGCGCGTGCCGGTAATCGCAGTGCCCACGAGCGTGGGATACGGTGCGAGCTTCGAGGGTCTTTCGGCGCTCCTCGCGATGCTCAACAGCTGCGCCGCCGGCGTGACCGTGTGCAATATCGACAACGGGTTTGGCGCCGCGATGGCCGCGGCGAGAATCTTGAACGGGTAGTCGAGCCTCCATGCGCGACTTCTTCTTTTTCGCGTTTGGAGTGTTCATCGCGATCGGTGCGGTCGTGTGGCGCTCACGCAGCCGTCAGCGGAAGCCGATCGTGCTCGCGCCGGGCGTCGCGTACGAGCGCGCTGGCGATCGCGGGTCTCCCGGCCGCGGCATCGTGCGCGCATCGCTCCTGAACTCGATTCGGGATCCCGCAAATCCGAACGACCGCGCCGAGGCGCGCGAGCGAGAACTCGCGGATGATCTCCGCGGATATCTCGGAGATGTCGGCGCGCAACATGGCGCGACCGATGTGATGCTCTGGCTCCGTGCGAGCGAGCGCGCAGCGCTCGTGCCTGTTTCATGGAACCATTCGGGCGCGCCGCCCGGTGAGGCGTGGGGGACGACGCAGCAGCGCGCGCTCGTGTCATGGGCGGCGAGTGAAGGCGTCGTGAGTTTCGACGGCGGTGGCGGCGAATCGATCGTGGCTGCGGCGCGAGTGCCGCTGGAGACGGTCGCGGCGCTCGGCGCCGCTGGTCAGGCCGTCGGCGCGCTCGTTCTTCACTCGGTTGAGGGCATTCGAAGTTCTCGCGCGGAGCTCAAACTCTGGCTGCCACGACACGGCGAGCGCCTTGCTCAGCTGGTTGAGCTGCAGGTCACACGCAACGAGGTGGCGCGACAGAATCGGCGCATGCGCGCGCTCGTGCGCAGCGCGCAGGAACTGGAATCGTCGAGCGAGCAGGACGGACTCGAGAAGCAAATTGCGGAGAACATGCTCGAGGCGAGCGGGGCGACGTTCGCTGCGCTCGTCTCGTGGCAGCCGGAGATGCGGCGCGGAACGGTGCGGCGCGCAACGTCGCTCTATCCGGAGCCGCAGCCAAAGACTGGCGATCCGGTCGAGCCGGGATCACTTGTGGGCAGCGTCTGTCTCGACGGCACGCCGCGCCTGTGGGAGAATACGAGCGCGATGCCGGCGTCGGATGAACTCTTCGCGCCCGGCGCGCTTTTTCCAAAATCCGGCGCGCTCGCGATTCTTCCGATGCGGCGCGGGCCGAGTGTGATTGGTGCAATCGTGATTGGCGCGAACGAGCCGGGCGCGCTGCGGCAGGCCGATTTGCGCTCGGCCGGATTCTTCGCGCAACTCGCCGGTTCCGCGCTCGAAGCGGCGTGGGAGATCGAGCAGGTCAGCCGCTCCGCGCGACTCGATCAGCTCACGGGTCTCTGGAATCGACGGCATTTCGATGACGAGCTCAAACGTACGCTCGATCAAACCGATCGATTCGGCGGCAGCTGCGCACTGGTGCTCGCCGACGTCGACCACTTCAAGAATGTGAACGACAGCTACGGGCATCCCGCGGGAGATCGCGTGCTGAAGGTGATCGCGCAGGTGATGCGGGAGATCGTCCGCACGACAGATATCTCGGCGCGAATCGGCGGCGAGGAACTGGCGGTGATTCTGCCGCAGACGGGAGCGGAGGGGGCGCTCGAACTGGCCGAGCGATTGCGGGCGAGCATCGAGTCGTCGCCAATACTGTGGCACGACAGGAACATTCAGGTCACCACCAGCTTTGGTGTTGCCACGTACGAGGCCGGCGGAGGCCAGATCAAGCGGGCGCAGCTGTTTGAGGCCGCGGACCGGGCGCTGTACAGGGCGAAAGGAGACGGGCGGAATTGCGTTCGTACGGCGTGAGCCGTCTCGCATGTGTTATATTGAACGGCGAGTAACGGGGCCGAATGGTATCGATTGTGCAAGTGGCTCCGTAGCAGCGTGCCGAGGTCCTCGGGTTCCTCGTAAAACACTCGGGAAATTCTCAACTGCGAACTCAAACTTCGCTCTCGCTGCGTAAAGCTTCGGCTTTACCGTAGCAGTGCGTGAACGGTAGCCCGCCCGGGGCGATCCTCACGTAACGCAAATCTGGGCTAGCGGGGCGGTGCGCCTTCCGTCGTTCCGCAAAATTCTAGAAGGCTCATCTTGCGGTGGGCGGCCTGACGGCCAGCCGCAAGAAACATCAATCGTCGGGATACGCACGTAGACGCTGCGGAAGATCTTACGCAAGACGCGAGTTCGAATCTCGCCGGCTCCACTGCACCACAGATCGCACGGGACGGGGTACAGTCGCGCGCTAGAGCGCCCTGAGAAACTGGAGCAGGTCTTTCTTCTCCTGCGCCGTCAAGTGAAGGACGAGGATCAGGTTGAAGAACTCGATCGTGTCGTCGAGCGTCATGAGGCGGCCGTCGTGCAGATACGGCGGTGAGTCTTTGATGCCGCGCAATGGAAACGTTTTTATCGGTCCGTCGCCAATCGCGGTCATTCCATTGATCGTCACCGGCTTGTAGAAACGCTCGGTCTGCAAGTTGTGCAGCGTGTTGTCGGTGTAGTACGGCGGCGCGTGGCAATTCGCGCAGGTTCCCTTGCCGAAGAACACGTCCTGTCCGCGCAACTCTGCGGCCGTCGATTTGGCCGGATCGAGTTTGCCGTACACGTCAAGCTTTGGTGCCGGCGGAAAATCCAGCATCTCCTGGAACTCGGCCATGTCGTGAACCTGACTTCCACGGTCGAGAATGCTCACGCCTTTCTTGGTTGCGATCACGGGATCGCCATCGAAATACGCGGCGCGCTGCTCGAACTCGGTAAAATCCTCCACCGTTTTCAGCGCGCGCTGGGATCCGAACAGGCGCTGGATGTTCACACCGCGCAGGGTTGGGGTCTCAATGCGATGCCTGAATGCCTGCGGTCGCGCGTCGCCGGCGAGATGCGCCGCACCATTCGTGTGCCCGTTCTGATGACAATCGAAGCACGAAACGCCAAGGCTCGCGTGTTCGCTTCGCCTATCGGCAGTCGCGTTGAACTGCTGCTGCGGGAATGGCGTCACCAACAGGCGCAGTCCCTCGAGCTGCTTGGGATTGAGGAGCCCGTTGAACAGTTCGTAGTAGTTATCGATGGTGACGAGTTTTCCGTGAGACACGTCGCCGATATCCGGACGCGTGGTGAGATACATCGGCGCCGGGAACTCCGGCAGAAAATGATCGGGCAGATCGAAATCGAGATCGAATCGCGTGAGATCGCGTCCCGTTTGTTTTTTTACCTCTGCGATCATGAAAAGCGGAAAGATCATTCCGCCCTCCGGATGATTCGCGTGCGGGAGCGGCATGAAGCCGGCTGGGTACAGTGCCTGCGCGCGAATCGCTTCCGGGCTGAGTTGCGCGAGCGACTCCCACGTGACCCCGGCGGCGAGCCTGACGCGTACCCCATCCTGAAGCGGTTTCCCGCCGCTCATTCGCGCGCCGGTGGAAGGTACGTCCGAGAGATCGTATCGCAGCCGAAGCAAATCGTCCTGGCGACGCATGATCTGCGGCTTGCTCGCGGTCATGCGGGCAAGCACGGTGAGGAAACTCTCTTCGTTCACCGACGCGTAGCTCGACGCGGCTGGCACCGCCTGCGCGCCGAGCGCGGTTGCGCAGGCCGCTGCGCAAGTGGAGAAAAGAGCGATGCCCACGATTCTCACATTCACTCCTGAACCTTACCGGCAGAATCGCTCGGCAGGTATCGCACGTCTGAGCGAGAGTGAGGTGTGGACCTCAGGGCGTCGAATACGAGGAGAGGCGGATGTTGTCGATCACGAACCCGTGGCCGAGCGTCGCCGGCGCTGGCACGCTCGGAGCGCGCGTGTCAGTGCCGGTGCGGAAGAGAAGGCGGTTCACGATCGGCGGAACGGTTCCGAACTGAATGCCGCCAAAATCGTAGTAGTAGTAGTTCTCCCAGCTCGTGCCGGTGTGCCTCGCGACACCATCCACATAGACGGTAACCACATCGTTGCTGGGTCCATCAACGAAATCCATTACGATCCTGATGATGTGCGAGCGCGTGCGGTCGAGGCCGCGCGCTACGCTTGACTGAACAAACTGCACGGTATTCCTGGTGCCAACCAGAACGCCCGTTCCGTGCACGTCGTAGAAGTTCACGCCCAATCCGTCGGGAAGATCCACCATCTCCACAAAACTCATCCGCGTGGCGTCGCCGCGGGCCGGACTTACGGCGACCGCGAGGCCGGGTTGCTGCGCGTTCGGTACGGTCGAGGCAAAGGCCCATTCGGCGTCGAAATGGCGATTGCGAACGCTGCCGGGCACAAGAAAGCCTCCGTCGGTCGCGGCCGTTTCGCCGGAGGGATGCTGCGTACGGCCCGTGAACGTTTGATCTGTGTAGCAACCGCTGTCGACGGCGTTGGAGATGCGCAGGCTCTTGGTACCGAACTCGGGATAGCTGTACGCCGCGCCGCCGTTTGCCACAATCTGGTGATCGTATCTGCCGCAGGGACTGAGCCCGGCCGCACCCGTGCTCATCCAGTCGAACTGATTGTTTATCACGCCCGCGGAAAAACTCTCCAGGCGCATCGTCCAGTCCGGAATCGCGACGATCGTAACGGTCGCGAGTCCTTCGATTCCGGCATTCAATGCCTGCACCGTTGCGGTGTAGGTGCCAGCCACGGCGCCCGCGGTAAACAGACCGGAGTTCGCGTCAATGCGGCCGCCGCCCGCAATTACCGCCCAGGTTGGAGTGATCGCAACAGAATTTCCTGCGGCGTCGGTGCCGACGGCGGTGAACTGCTGTGCCGCGCCCGCGCCGATACTCGCTTGGAATGGCGTCACGGCGATCCGCTGAAGCGCGCCCGCGCTCACCGTGACCGTCGCGAAGCCGGTGATGCCCGCACTTGTGACCTTCACTGTGTTGGGGAACGACCCCATTTGCGCGCCGGCAGTGAACAAGCCGGTCGAGCTGTTGATCGCTCCGCCTCCTGCGACGATCGACCAGAGAGGAGTCAGCGGAATTATGTTGCCGTTCGCATCCTTTCCGATTGCCGTGAACTGCCTGGTTGCGCCCGCGCCGACCGCGGAGGGGTTAGGTGACACGACGATCGTCGCGAGGGCTCCGCTCGTCACCGTGACACTGGCGAATCCGCTGAAACCGCGACTCGTGGCCTGAATGGTGTTTGGGAAGCTCCCGGAGATGGAGCCCGCCAAGAATGAACCGCCCGCGTCGATTGTCCCGCCGCCTGAGACAACGGACCAGATCGGCGATGCTGCGACACTATTTCCCGCGGCATCCGTACCCGTCGCGATGAAAAGTTGCGTGCCGCCGATTCCGAGTGTCACCTGGGCCGGTGAGATGGTGAGCATCGCGATGGAGCCGGCGTCGACCGTCACCGTGGCAAATCCGGAGATACCGCCGCTGCTCGCCGAAACGCTGTTTGCGAACGTTCCAGCCGCTGCTCCGGCTGTGAAAAGGCCGGTCCCGCTATCGATCGTGCCGCCGCCCGCGACCACGTCCCATGTTGGCGAAAGAGGAACCTCGTTGCCGTAGGCGTCGTCGCCGATTCCAGCGAACTGCAGTGTTCCTCCCACGCCGAGTCGTGCCGGGTTGCCCACTATCGTGATGCTCGCGAGTGGACCCGCGTTGACGATTACCGTGGCAAAGCCGGAGACGCCGCCGCTGGTCGCGCGCACAGTTCGCGAGAACGTTCCCGCCGCGGTGCCGGACGTGAACATGCCGGCCGCAGTCATTGTGCCGCCGCCCGCCACGACATCCCATGTCGCTGTGATTGTGATCGCGTTGCCGCTGGCGTCTATGCCGTCTGCGGCGAACTGCTGCGTTTCACCAATCGCCATCGTGGGGTTCGGACGGACTATGATGCTCGCGAGCACGCGTGGTGCGTCGGTCGCGTCGGGGCGACAGGCGCCGCAGAAAAAAGATGCAATTGCGACAACTCCTACGAACCTAGTCAGTGTCGCGTTTTTGATTCTGTCGCTGGAAAGCAGTGCCAACATGATACTGCACCTGAGGTTGCGAGGGGGCTTGCCATAAAGCTAGGCCTCGCGCACGCTGTCAGGTATCGCTCATGTGGCTGAAAGGTGTTCACTCCTTTAGGGGGTACGCTCGAACCGAATTCCCTGTACACGCCCTCCTTTCATCGAAAAGGCGGGCGACTTGCCGCCGACAGGCTTCTCGAACGTGAGCTCGTTGCCGCCGGCCCCAAACGTGCTCTCGCGGAGCCAGGGGACCTCGACCGGCTCGGCGCGCGGGCGGCGAATCAGTAGCGTGCCGCTTCCGGTCGCGGAGATCTCCCACGTGGAGCCAAGGAGTTCGTCGCTGCGGTATCGCCCAGTGACGGTCGCGAGAACGGCGGCAGGCGCCGCATTCGTCGGGCCTGTTGCGCCTCCACGGCCGCCTCGTCCTCCGCCGGTTGTCGCCGTTGCGCGTGCGCCGAGTTTGTCGCCGAGCACGACGTCCGCCATGGCGTGCGAGAGTGCGGTAGTGTTCGCAGTCGTCACGTTGCAGAGCATCGCGACGGTCGTGTGTGAATCGGGATAGCGGTAGATCGCGGCGCGATATCCGCCGGTGGATCCGGTGTGCGCGACCTCGCGCTGGCCGCGATACATGCCGATCTCAAGACCAAATGCGTAACTGTTCGGCTTGCCGTCCGTGAGCGGTACGGTGGACTGAATCAGTTTCACAAACTCGGGACCGCCAAGTTTCATCGTGTAGAAGTTCTCGTCCCACTTCTGCAGATCCGCGATCGACGTGACGATTCCACCCTGACCGACGATATCGTTGTTCCAGACATCGATTTTGTAGCCGCGGTCGCTCGGCTGATACGCGCTCGCGCGGCGAGGAACGATCTCGTTGTGATCGTCCAGGAACAGTGTGTTCGTCATTCCGAGCGGCTTGAAGATTGCGGAGTCGGCGAACCGGCGGAGCGACTGTCCCGTCACGCGCTTCACGACGATGCCAAGCACGAGGTAGCCGGTGTTGCTGTACCGATACTCGCTGCCGGGCGGGAAGTTCAGATTCTTCTGATGCTGCGCGAGGTTCAGCATGTCGTCGGACGTATAGCCGTCGTCGTTGCGCATTCCCGCGAGATCTACGAGTTCCCAGAAATCGCGCATCCCGCTCGTATGGTGCACGAGATGGCCGATCGTGACCGGCGTCGAATACTGCTGCAATTCGGGAACGTACTTTCGCACGTCGTCGCTCAGCGAAATGCGGCCTGACCCCACGAGCAGCGCGATGCTCGCGGCGGTGAACTGTTTCGAGACCGATCCAACCGTGAAGCGAGTCGACGGCGTGACCGGGACATCGTTGATCAGATCGGCAAAGCCGTATCCGCGCGCGAAGATCACTTGACCGTTCTGATAGACGCCGGCAGAGCAGCCAGGCGAGCCTGAGTGGGCGAACGATGCATACAGCCGATCGATCGCGCCGGCGGCGCTGTCGGGCAAAAAATGCGCCGTCTGCGCGGACAGCGGTATCGTGGTTGACGAAGCAACGAGCACGACCCTGATCCATCTGCACAGACGGCGCATATCGGACTCCGAAAGAATTATTTTGCCGCCTTCAGCTCCTTCTCGATTGCGGCGAGTTCAGTTTTAGCGTTTACGAGCTGCGCGCGCAACGTTCCAGTTGGCGGATTCACGGTTCCTGTCTGCGAGCCCGAGATGGTCATCGCGCCGATGATGCCGGTCAGCTGATTCCGGACCGGCTGCACACCGCCGCCGCCGCGTCCACCGCCGCCACCGCGGCCGCGTCCGCCACCACCGCCTCCTACGAGCCGCGTCTGCAACGCCTGAAGCTTGGTCTGGGTGTCGCCGCTTGCGGCCGTGATCCTCGCGGCGAGATCGGTCGTCATCTTCTCGATTTTCACCAGCAGGTCCATGGTTTCAATTGCGAACGCCTCCCGGGCTTTTTGCTGTTCCAGCGTGACCGCCGACGCCGGATCGCCGCGCACCTCAAAGGTTCTCGTCTCGGCGATTTTGCCATCCACCTCGAGTGCGACCTTGAACGTGCCGGGCCCAACAAAGATTCCGCGCTGACCGACGTCGTGCGACGGAACGGGCAGCTGAATGATTCCCGCTTTCTGACTCCCCGGACCGCCGCCACCGCCTTCCTCGCCGCCGCCGCCGCCGCCGCGTCCGCCCATTCCCGGCGGCATCGCGAAACGCAGATCCCAGTTCACGCGATGCAACACGCCAGCCGATGTAGCGCCGCTGATTTCCTTGATCACGCGGCTCGTCGGTCCAACGCCGCTGCTCACAATCAGCCGCACCTTCTGCGCCGGCCGCGCGAGCGAATACGTGAAGGTCGCTCCTTCAACGGGATTTTCTGCCGTGAAGAAGTAGTGGTTCATGTTCGATATGTCTTCCCAGTAGAGCAGAATGGTCGCGCGCGGAACGGGGAAGAGATGCGCGGGCATCGCGGCGACCTGCGGAGTCCAATTGGCGATCGGCGAGGCATCGTCGAGAATCCAGATGCTGCGGCCATGCGTGCCAAGCACGAGATCGTGCGTGCGCGGATGAATGATGATGTCGTCGTAACGCGTGGTCGGAAGATTTCCGGTGAGTTTGCTCCAATGCGCGCCGCTGTCCAGCGTCACGAACATCGAGCGCTCGGTGCCGGCGAACAGCACGTTCGACTTCCCGGGATACTCGGCGATGCTTCGCACTGACGCATCGTCACCCGGGAGGCCGGTGATGACGGGCTTCCACGTTTTTCCAAAATCGGTGGTGCGCACGATGTACGGCGCGAAATCACCGTCGCGATGTTCATCGAACGTGACATACGCGGTCCCGCGCGAGGCACCCGAGGCGACGATCTTGCCGACGAACGCTCCGTCGCGAATGCCGGGAATATTCTTGTGCAGTTCGGTGAACGTCGCGCCGCCATCGATCGAGAGTTGGACGTTGCCGTCATCGGTGCCGACCCAAATCACTTTCGGATCGACCGGCGATTCGGCCATGTTCGAAATCTGAGAAACGCCGTCTCCGTCATTTCTGGAGATTTTGATATCGCGATTCAGAATCCCCATCATCATCAGCGTATCGCGATTAATCTGTCGCGTGAGATCGGCAGACCGCGTCCACGTCGACCCAAAGTCGTGAGAGGTGAAGAGGCGGTTGCCTCCGAGGTAGACCGTACCCGAGGTGTGCTGTGATGCGAGAACTGGCGCGTCCCATGCGTAGCGGTAACCCGGCTCACCCGCCGGCGGACGCGGATTCAGCGCCTGGACATCGCCGGTGATTGGATCGACGAGTGAGAGATTTCCCCCGCTCGACGACGAATAAACCTTCCGCCAGTTGGTGAGGTCGACGGCCTTGCCCGTGCCGTCGCTGAACCCGATCTCGACCCAGTCCTGGTTGAGAATGCCGAGCCAGTGGCGCGTCGCGCTGGGCCCGCCCCAGGAATGGTTGTCCTGCAAGCCTGCGTACACCCAGTACGGATCGCGATTGTCCACCGCGATGCGATAGATCTGGGCGACCGGAATGTTGTTGACGCGGATGTACGTCTTCCCCATGTCGAACGATTCGTGCATTCCGCCGTCGCCCACCACGTAAATGTGCGCGGAGTTCATTGGATCCACGCGAATGATGTGATGGTCGGTCTTGAGGCCCACGTCGTACGTCGGCGACGTGGGTTCTTCTTCGAATGTCGTGCCGCCGTCCTCGCTCTTGACGATGTAGGTGCCGGGCAGCCAGATGCGTTTGTCGTTGGCAGGGTCGATCGTCGGCTTCGAGTAGTACATCGGCCGCGGATTGGTGGCGCTCATCCGCTTCCAGGTCGCGCCGGCATCTTCCGTGCGATAGGTGCCGCCAGCAGCGGGTGCTTCGATCGTTGCGATCAGGACATCCGGTTTCGAGAGCGCGAGTGCCAGGCCGATGCGACCTTTATCGCCCGCGGGAATTCCGTTCTCGAGTTTCTTCCACGTCGCGCCGCCGTCGATCGTCTTGTAGATCGCGCTGCCGGGACCACCGCCATCGAAGCCCCATGCCTTGCGAAGGCGCTGGTACATCGCGGCATAGAGGACATTCGGATCGCGCGGATCCATCACGAGATCGGTCGCGCCGGTGAGCGTGTCGACGTACAGCATCTTCTTCCACGACTTGCCGGCGTCGGTGGTCTTGTAGACGCCGCGATCGGGATTGCCGCGCCAGAGATTTCCGACGGCGGCGATGTAGGCAATGTTCGCGTCGGTTGGGTGCAAGACCACGCGCCCGATCGATCTCGTGTCGTGAAGACCCAGGTAACTCCACGTTTCGCCGGCATCGGTGGAGCGGTAGACTCCGCCTCCCCACGACGAACTCTGACGGTTGTTGTTCTCGCCGGTGCCGGCCCAGATGATCTTCGAGTTGCCCGCGAAGATCGCCAGCGAGCCGAACGTATTGTCGGGCTGGCTGCCGAAAATATCCCGCCAGGTGACGCCGTTATTCGTCGATTTCCAGATTCCGCCCGATGCAGCGCCGACGTAGAGGATCGCCGGATTTTTCGGATCGATCTGCAGGTCGTGAATTCGGCCGCCGGTTGCGGCGGGGCCGATGGAGCGGAAGTGCAGGGAATCAAACGGGGAGCTCTGCGCTTGGACCGAAATCGGAGCGAGCGCGAGCAGCGTGGCGATGGCGGCGGAGCGGTGAGCGCTGCGCACTGTGAAGTCTCCTGAGTGGGGGGCTACAACTTTCCTCAACTACTTCGTCTATCCCATCCTATTTTTCGCGATGACACTGGGCGCTTGCGTCGGATAATTCCCCGAGAAACATGCATCACAAAACCCGCCAGGCCCATTCGGTACTGCGCCGAGCATCCCATCCAGCGAGATATACCCGAGCGAATCCACGCCAATAGCGTCGGCGATCTTTCCGACATCCATGTTCGCCGCAATGAGCTGCGTTTTGTCGGGCGTATCGATTCCATACCAGCACGGCCCGGTAATCGGCGGCGACGAAACTCTCATGTGCACCTCCCGGGCGCCGGCGGCGCGAACGAGCGCAACGATTCCTCGCGTGGTAGTCCCGCGGACGATCGAATCGTCCACCATCACCACGCTTTTTCCTTTGAGAATCTCGCGAACCGGATTGTACTTCACCTTCACCTTCGCGTCGCGGCCCTGTTGAGTCGGCTGGATGAATGTCCGGCCCACATAGTGATTGCGAATGAGTGCGTGCTCCAGGCTCAGGCCGCTTTCCTCCGAATATCCGAGTGCCGCGGCATTCGACGAATCAGGAACAGCGAACACGAGATCGGCGTTCGGCGCGGGATGCTCCGCCGCGAGCCGCCTGCCGAGCGCCCGGCGCGCGCGATCGACTGACCCGCCAAAGACACTGCTGTCCGGCCGCGCGAAGTAGACATACTCGAACACGCACTTGTGGAGTTTCGGCGACGCCCCGAGCAGCACGCTGCGGATGCCCGTCTTGTCGACGGCTATGATCTCGCCCGGCAACACCTCGCGCACGAGTGTCGCGCCGACGATATCGAGCGCACAGGTTTCCGATGCGAAAATCGTCGCGTCGCCGAGTTTGCCCATCACCAGGGGGCGCCAGCCATTGGGATCCCGGGCGGCGAGCAGCGTGTCGTTGATGAGCACGAGCAGCGAGTATGCGCCCTCGAGTCCATCGAGCGCCTCGGCAAGCTGATCTTCCGGTTTCGTTCTGTTGGATCGCGCGAGACGGTGGACGATGACTTCGGAATCCATCGTCGAGCTGAAGATCGATCCGGCCGCTTCGAGCTTCACGCGAATCTCGGTTGCGTTCACGAGATTTCCATTGTGCGCCAGCGCGATGTGGCCACCCTTGAAGTTCACGAGTGCGGGCTGCGCATTTTCCAGAGTCGACGACCCCGCCGTCGAATACCGTGTGTGGCCGATTGCCGTGGGCCCGGGAAGACCGCTGATCGCATCGGGGCCGAACTTCTCGCCCACCAGCCCCATCGCGCGGAGTCCGTGCGCCTCGCCATCGCGCACCGCAACAATCCCGGCGGACTCTTGTCCTCGATGCTGCAGCGAGTAGAGCCCGAGGTGGACGAGTTCTGCCGCTGACGCTGATCCGCTGACTCCGAATACTCCGCACATCAGGCCGGTACTCCCGTCGCAAGATCGGTCGAGATTGTTTCGGCTGGCGCGCGTCGCATTGCCAGGGGAATCGCATCGTGATATGCGGCGCTCAGATCGGAGAGGGGCGACCGCATGCTGTGTCCGGAGACGATGATCACGAGGCCCTCGTTCGTGGGCTTTACGGTCCCGATGTTGCGCGCCGGCACGCCATGCTTTTTCGCGATCGCCAGCACCGCGTCCGCGTCGCTCGTCGAGACGATCGCGCGGCCCTGCGCTTCTCCATACAACAGGGCGCGCGAGGGAATCGCCTTCCACGCGGTGAGATCCACCATCGCGCCATGCTGGGAGATCGGGTTGGCGATGCAGCACTCCGCCATCGCGACGGCGAATCCTCCCTCGCTGCAGTCGTGCGCGGAGTGCACGTGTCCGGCGCCGATGCTCTCCAGCAGCGCCTCGACGAGCGCGCGCTCAGCCTTGAGATTGCAGGCGGGCGGCGCGCCGGCCACTACGCCGTGGATCCAAGAGAGATATTCGCTCGCGCCGAGTTCGCTGGTGGGTTCGCCGAGGAGAATGATCACGTCGTCAGCCGCGCGGAACTCCATCGGAGTCGCGAGCGAAACGTCGTCGAGCAGTCCGACCATGCCGATCGTTGGCGTGGGATACACGGCGCCGGCCGGGCTCTCATTATAGAGCGAGACGTTTCCGCCGGTGACCGGAGTCCCCAGCGCAACGCACGCTTCGCTCATGCCGGCGAGCGCCTCGCGGAACTGGAAGAAAATATCGGGTCTGGTGGGATTGCCGAAGTTGAGGCAGTTCGTGATGGCCATTGGGCGTGCGCCAACGCACGCGACGTTGCGCGCCGCCTCGGCAACGGCAATGCGGCCGCCCACGCGCGGATCGAGATAGACGTAGCGACCGTTGCAGTCTGTTTTCAGCGCGAGCCCTTTTTTGGTTCCGCGAATTCGGAGGACGGCGGCGTCTCCGCTGCCCGGGCCGATGACCGTGTTGGTGCGCACCGTCGAATCGTACTGGCGATACAGCCAGCGCTTGCTCGCGATCGTCGGCGATTCGAGGAGGCGCGTCAGCGTCCACGCGGCGTTGCGCTCGAGCGGGAGTGGAGCGATCGCTGAAACGTCCTGCGCACGCAGCGCGATGATCGCGTCGCTCTCCTTGGCATCCGGATGATATTGCGGGCAGTCGGTCACCAGGCGTGTGCCCGGAAATTCGGCGACGACCGTATCGCCTTCGGTCACGCGGTACACGGGCTCGGCAATGACTTCACCGATCACTTCTGCCGTCAAATCCCACTTCGCGAGAATCGCGCGGACTTTTTCTTCGCGGCCCTTGATGGCGACGACAAGCATCCGTTCCTGCGATTCGCTGAGCAGAATTTCGTACGGCGTCATGCCGGATTCGCGAACCGGAACTTTGCGCGTGTCGATCGTCACGCCAACATCGCCGCGCTCGGCCATTTCCGCGCTCGACGACGTCAGCCCGGCGGCACCCATGTCCTGCACGGCAACAACGTTCCCGGAGGCGATGAGTTCGAGGGTCGCCTCAAGCAGCAGCTTCTCCGTGAATGGATCGCCCACCTGCACACGCGGACGCTTGGCGTCGCTGTTGTGCGAGAGGTCTTCAGACGCGAACGAAGCGCCATGGATTCCATCGCGCCCCGTGCGCGCACCAACGGCCATGATCGGATTGCCGATACCCTCGGCCTTCGCGCGAATGAGCTCGTCTTCGCGCAGAATACCCACGCACATCGCGTTGACGAGCGGATTCCCCTCGTACGCGGCGTCGAACATCACGTCGCCGGCCACCGTTGGAACCCCCATGCAATTGCCGTAGTCGCCTATCCCACGCGTCACGCCCGCAACGAGATAGCGCACGCGCGCATTGTCCAGTGTGCCGAACCGCAGCGAGTTGAGCATCGCAATGGGCCGCGCGCCCATCGTGAAGACGTCGCGGAGAATACCACCGACGCCAGTCGCCGCGCCCTGGTAGGGCTCGACAGCCGACGGATGATTGTGCGATTCGATCTTGAATGCGACGGCGAGGCCATCGCCGATCGAAATGACGCCCGCGTTCTCACCAGGTCCCTGCAGCACGTAGGGCGCTTTGGTTGGAAGTTTTTTGAGCAGAGGCCGCGAGTGCTTGTAGGAGCAGTGTTCGCTCCAGAGCGCGCTGACAATTCCGAGCTCGGTAAATGTCGGCGTGCGGCCCAGCATGTTCACCAGTCGATCGTATTCGTCCCGCGTGAGCCCGTGCTCGGCAACGAGAGCCGGAGTGATGACGGGATCGCCGGGGCGGGGAAGCGGAGTCAAGGTTTCTTGGTCGGTGCGGGAGTGGATTTTTTTGTGTCGGGAACGGGTGCTGCTTTCGGAGCGGCTTTCGGAGCAACTGTCGGAGCAACCTGGGCGGCTTTCGCCGGGACCTTCGTTGGCGACTGTGCCGGCATCTTCGCCGGCATCTTTGCCGGCATCTTCATCGGCGCGGCACGCGGAGTGCCGCCGCCTTTGCGGATTGCCGCCTCAGCCGAAATCGGCGCCGGCGACGAACTCTTGCCGCTGTACTTCCTGTCGGCCGCTCGAAACACGGCATCAATGACCCGGTCGCTGTCGAGCGCGACCATGTCGTTCATCCCCATCTTCTTCTCCTGGCCATTCTTATAGTAGAGAAAGGTCTGCGTGCCGCTCGAACGTTCCGACGACGGCTTCCCCAGCTTCGAGATGACCTGCGCCCTCGACATTCCAGGATCAATGGTGCCTTGCGCGCTCGCGCGAATCGCGGCGGCAAGCAAAAGCATCGTTACGAGTGCAGAGCGGCGCATGAGCGTCTCCCGAATAGAGGTCAGGCGTGGGCAGCGACGAGCAGCGATTCAAAAAGCACGAGTCCATCTTCCGACCCGAGGAGCGGATCGACCGCGCGCTCGGGGTGTGGCATGAGTCCGATCACGTTCCGATCGGTGTTGCAGATCCCGGCAATGTTGCGCATGGCGCCGTTCGGGTTTGCGTCGACGGTCGTTCCGCCCTTCGCATCCACATAACGAAAGAGCACCTGTCCGTCATTCTCGAGCTGGTCGAGCAGTTCTTCGCTCCCGCCGTATCGCCCCTCGCCGTGCGCGATCGGCATCGTCAGGCACTGGCCGACCGTGGCAGCCGACGTGAACGGCGTGTTTGTGTGCTCGACGCGAATCGTGACCGGCATCGACCGGTATCCGACATCGTTCCGCAGCAGCGCGCCCGGAAGCAAACCGGCCTCGCACGCGATCTGAAATCCATTGCAGATGCCGAGCACCACGCCGCCCTTTTTCGCGAACGCGGCCACCTCGGTCATGATGGGACTGAACCGCGCGATCGCGCCCGCACGCAGATAGTCACCGTACGCAAACCCGCCCGGCAAAATGATGACGTCACTCTGCTGCAGGTCGTGATCCTTGTGCCACAGTTTCACGGCCTGCTCGCCCAGCACGTCGACGATCGCGTGATACGCATCGTCTTCGCAGTTGGAGCCCGGGAACGAGACGATGCCGACTTTCATTCTTTCACCACGGCGGCAATCTCAAAATCTTCCGTCACCGGATTCGCGAGCAACTTGACGCACATCGTGCGCACGCTCGCCTCGGCGGCCGCGGCATCTTTCGCGCCGGTTTCGATGACGAGATGGCGACCCACATGCACTTCGCCGACTCCAGAAAATCCCAGCGTGTGCAGCGCATCGGTGACCGCTTTGCCCTGTGGATCGAGCAGGCCGCGGCGCGGAATGATATGAACGGAAACTCGGAACCGGGTCACGCTGTGGGCTCTCCTGGTGGTGTGCGGTCTTGCTGGTGTTCTTGTTTTTTCCGCGATCCTCGGAATCGGCGGCGACGATGGCGGCGCGCGGTGTCGTCTTCGGCGCGGTCATCGTCGTCGTCGTCGAACTCATCACTGTCGATGCGCAAATCGCCATCGATCAGCTGCTGCCGGTCGAGCATCCCCCTCACGACTGCGGCCACCAGGCCATACGTCACGTAGAGCATGCCAACGGGGAAGAAGAAATCTTTCGGCAGAAAGATCAGCCCGAAGGCCAGAGCAATGACGACCAGAAGTCCGAGAGCGCCGCGGATCGTTTTGGGATTGTAGGTCGGCCACACGGGGTACGGCACGTTGCTGATCATCAGAAACGCGAGTCCGATCATCAGAAAGCGAACCATCGTGTGCCACGGCAGATCGCTGATGACGGTCTCATTGTAGATCGGCGTCTGACTGAACCAGTAGTAGGTGGCCAGTACGCCGCCGGCGACGGGGCTTGGCAGCCCGCGAAAGTGTGTCTTCGCGCGGCCCGCCTGCTCCACATTGAAGCGCGCGAGGCGCATGACCGCGCACGCCGCGAACAAGAAAACGAGAATCCAGTCGAGCCCGTTCTTGTTCAGCACCGCGTAGTACATCATCATCGCCGGCGCGAAGCCGAACGAGATTGCGTCCACGAGTGAATCGAGTTCCTCGCCGAACTTGCTTCCGGTTCCGGTCGCCCGAGCGACGCGTCCGTCGATTGCATCGCACATCGCGCCGACGATGATGTACCACACCGCGCGTTCGTGTTCGCCTTTCGCGGCCGACACGATCGCGAAGATGCCGAAGAACAGGTTCGCGAGAGTAAACCCGTTCGGCAGCATCACCATCGACGGACGCGGCAGGCGGGGGCGGCGCATCAGGGAAGCTCCGCCAGGACTGTCGTGCCCGCAGAAGGTTTCTGGCCGAGCTGTACGCGAATCTTGCTGCCCACCGGCACGAACACATCAACGCGGGATCCGAAGCGAATGAGGCCGAACCGATCGCCCTGTTTCGCCGCATCGCCGTCCTTGCTGTACGTCACGATGCGCCGCGCGATCGCGCCGGCGATCTGCCGAACGAGCACTTTGTGGCCGCCGCTCTCAATTCCGACGGACATCTGTTCGTTGTCGAGACTCGCCTTGTCGGAAGCCGCGTTCATGAACTTGCCGGGATTGTAGTGCGTGTAGCGGACGGTGCCATTCACCGGATATCGATTCACATGCACGTTGAAGATGTTCATGAAAATCGAGATGCGTGTCATCGTGCCGTGCGCATAATTCGGCTCGTCCACGTCGGTGATCATCACCACGCGACCGTCGGCCGGCGAGATCACGAGTTTGTCGCCGCGCTCGCCGGTGCGTTCAGGATCGCGAAAGAAATACGCGACCCAGAGCGCGACCACGGTCAGCGCGAATGCCAGCAGCCAGAGCGGCCACGAGCGGCGCATCAGCGCGAGTCCGAACGCACCGGCGGCCAGGGCCGCGGCGATCAGGATGAACGGGATTCCTTCTTTTGCCACGCTCACTGCGTCTCCTTCAGGACCAGCGGCGCGCCGGTGATCCGCTCGAAGGCGTTCAGGTAACGGCGGCTGGTTTCCATCACGACTTCCATCGGCAGCGTAGGCGGAGGGGCATTCCCGTTCCAGCGGCCCGCTTTCTTCTCGACGTCGAGCCAATCGCGCAGCGGCTGCTTATCGAAGCTGGGCTGCGATTTGCCCGGCTTGAACTGATCGGCCGCCCAGAAGCGCGAGCTATCCGGCGTCAGGACTTCGTCGATCAAGATGATCGTCCCGCCGACGTGGCCAAACTCGAACTTCGTGTCCGCAATGATGATCCCTCTCTTCGCGGCGACATCACGCCCGCGGGAGTAGATGTGGCGGCTCAGTCGTTCCAGTTCGCTTGCCGTGGCGAGGCCAAGCTCCGATTGCATTTGCGCGATCGTGATATTCTCGTCGTGTCCGGTCTCGGCCTTTGTTGCCGGGCTGAAAATCGGATTGTCGAAGCGATCGCTCTCCACCATTCCTGCAGGGAGTTTCTCGCCGGCGAGCGTGCCCGAGGCCTTGTATTCTTTCCACGCCGAGCCCGAGATGTATCCGCGCACGACGCATTCCACCGGAAAGACGTCGGTTCTGCGGCAGAGCATCGAGCGGCCTTCGAGCATCACGCGGTGCGGAGCCAGCACGGGCACGAGCTTCACGATCTCCGCCGCATCGGCGCTCAGCATATGATGCGCCAGCTCGCCCTCGAACTGACGCAGCCACCATGCCGTGATCTGCGTGAGCACGGCGCCCTTGTTTGGCACGAGCTCGTTCATCACGACGTCGAACGCGCTGACGCGATCGCTCGCGACGAGCAAAAGACGATCGGCATCAACCGCGTACACATCGCGAACCTTGCCGCGGCGAACACGTTCGAGCGGGAGATCAGTCTGGCCGACGACAGCTGTCATACACGAACCTCTTCGGGTGGGCGGGCAGCGCTGCCGGCTCGCTGGAGGATGGGTTGGATTACTTCGGAGATGAATTCGTCCACCTGATTCGCGGCGCGTCCAATGAATCGCGACGGGTTTGCCACGGCGTTGAGATCGGAAATCGGAACACCGAACTCCTTGTCCGCCGCGAGCCGTTCGAGCATATCGTTCTCGGCGCCCTCGTCCTTCATCGCGCGAGCCGCCGCGATCGAATGTTTGCGAATGACTTCATGCACGTGCTGGCGATCGCCGCCGGCCTCGACCGCGCGCACGATCAGCGCCTCGGTCGCCATGAACGGAAGTTCGTCGGCAATACGGGCGCGAATCCGCGCCGGATGGACTTCGAGGCCGCTCGCAATGTTCTCCATGAGAATCAGCACTGCATCTGTCGCCAGAAAGGCCTCGGGAATCGTGAGCCGGCGATTCGCGCTGTCGTCCAGCGTCCGCTCGAAGAACTGCACGCTGTGCGTCTGATTCGCGTTTGTTTCGAGCGAGAGCACAAAGCGCGCGAGCGAGTTGATGCGCTCCGAACGCATGGGATTCCGTTTGTACGCCATCGCGCTCGAGCCGATTTGCTCTTTCTCAAACGGCTCCTCGATCTCACCAAACGCCTGCAGCATTCGCATGTCGCTCGCGAATTTCGCTGCGCTCGCCGCGATCCCGGCGACGACGCCCAGCACCTGCGCGTCGATCTTTCGTGAATACGTTTGGCCGGTGACGGACAGGGAACTCTGGAATCCCATCGCCTGCGTCACGCGACGATCGAGCTCGCGCACCTTGGCGCCGTCGCCCTTGAACAGTTCCAGGAAACTCGCCTGCGTGCCCGTCGTTCCCTTGACGCCGCGCAGAGGAAAATTCGCGAGCCGATTGTCGATGTCGGCGAGGTCCAGCACGAGGTCCTGCATCCAGAGCGTCGCGCGTTTCCCGACCGTCGTGAGCTGCGCAGGCTGCAGATGCGTGTAGCCGAGCGTCGGTTCCGCTTTCCATTTGACGGCAAACGTCGCGAGCGTGCGCAGCACGGAGACGACTTTCGCGCGCAGCAATCCCAAGCCGCGCTGCATCTGGATGAGATCGGCATTGTCCGTCACGAACGCGCTGGTGGCGCCGAGGTGAATCACGCCCTTCGCCGATGGCGCCGCTTCTCCGAACGCGTGTATGTGCGCCATCACGTCGTGGCGAAAACGCTTCTCGTACTCAGCGACCTTCGCAAAATCGATATCGTCGAGGTGCGCGCGCATTTCGGTGATCGCCGCGCCCGGAATATCAACGCCGAGATCCTTCTCGCATTCCGCAAGCGCGAGCCATAGCCGGCGCCACAAACCATGACGCGTTTGCGCGGACCACAGGCTGAGCATGGCCGCTGAGGCGTAGCGCTCGGCGAGCGGAGAGCTATAGCGGTCGTCGCTCACTTGATTGAGAAATCCGCGCGGAACATCCGGCCGCCGCGCTCGTAGACCATCACGGACTGGCCTTTTCCGGAGAGTGATTCGAGCACGCGCTTGGCGTGCGGCGCATCAGTGATCGGAATCTGGTTGATCTGCACGATGACATCGCCGGAAAGAATTCCCAGGCTCGTCGACACTTGCTGACTGACCGTCGCGATGAGCGCGCCGTGCGTGTTCTTGATATTGCGCTCAACCTGAATCGCCGGCGTCAGCGTAATCAACTCCAGTTCCTTCAGGACCGCGACGCGCTGCGCGTTTACCTCGGGGAAATCCTGCACCGTGACCCGGGTCGTGATGTCGCGGCCGCCGCGGCGCACCACGAGCGGCACGACGTCGTCCACGTGCAGCTCGAGCAGCTCTGCATCCCAGTCGTACGTGTTGCGCAGCGTGCGGTCACGCGAGCGCACGAGCACATCGCCAGCCAGCAGTCCCGCCGCGGCCGCGGGCGAGCCCGGCACGACCTCGTGAATCGACGCGCCAGAATTGAGTACGTCGCGGCTCAGCGCCGTTTGCTGCGGATATTCCATCTTCACACCGATCCACGGTTTTCGCACTTTGCCGTGCAGCAGCAGGTCGTCTGTCACGCGGCGCGCGCGATCGATCGGAATCGCGAAGCCGAGCCCGATCGAACCACCACTGGGTGAATAAATGGAACTGTTCACGCCCACCACCTCGCCGAGCGCGTTCACGAGGGGCCCGCCGGAGTTTCCAAGGTTGATCGCGGCGTCCGTCTGTATCATGTCGACGTACACGCCCGGGCCTTCGCCGCGCGCCGTGAGATTGCGTCCGGTCGCGCTGATCACCCCGGCGGTCACGCTCGGTTCGGTGTTGCCGAGAATGAAGCCGAACGGATTTCCGATCGCGATCGCCCACTCGCCAATCAGCAGGCTGCGCGAAGTGCCGAGCACCGCCACCGGAAGTTTCCTGGCTTCGATCTTGAGTACCGCGAGATCGTTCTGCTCGTCGATACCCACGAGCTTGGCCGGGTACGAGGTGCCATCGCGCAGCGCGACGCTGATTTTCGATGCGCCGCTGACGACGTGCGCATTCGTCACGATCACGCCGTCTTCTCGAACGATGAATCCCGATCCGATGCCCGCCTGCACCTGCTGCCCGCTCGACGGTGCGCCGAACATCATTTCGAATGGCGAGGCCTGCACTCGCTGAATCACTTCTGTTTGAACGGTCACGACCGAGGGCGCAATCTTTTCGACCGCACTGGTAATCGCCGTTCGACGTGACGCGTCGATGGTCGTGTTCGGCGGATTCCGCAACGACTGCGCCGACGACGGCGACGGAGACGCGCCTTCGCAGGCCACCAGGACCGGCAGCGCACACAGCATTACGATCGGCCGCATTTTCATCGGGCGCGACGCGGTTTCGGCCGCCGGCTGATGTCGCCCAGGAAGCGGTCGAGCCCGCGATCGGTGAGCGGATGCTGCAGCAGCGCGCGGAGAACTGATGGGGTCACGATCGAAATATCTGCGCCGACCGCCGCGCACGCAGCGAAACTCGATGCGCTCGACGGGCCCGCCGCTGCGATATCGCACTCGGTGCCAGCATGATCGAAGGCGGCGCGCATTTCATAGATCACATCGGGACCGCTCTGGCCCACCGACTCGAGCGTGTCGATCGCGATGGTGACCATCGAGGCGCCAGCCTTGGCCGCGAGAATTCCCTGGGCGGCAGAGTAGACGAGCGTTGCCGCGACGCGAATGCCATCGTGCGAAAGTTTGCGAATCGCCGGCACCGCGTCCTCGATGAAAGGCACCGCGACAATCAGATGGTCAACCGATTTCGCGAGATCCTTCGCGCCCTTGTAGATGTCGGCTGCACCGATCGCCGGCACGCTCGCGCACACTGGAAGTTTCGTCGCCTTGGAAATCTCAACGACGACCTCGCGCGCGTCCGCCGTTGGCAGTTCGGTTGCGATGATCGTCGGCGTCGCGACAACGCCGTCGATCAGCGAGGCGGCGGTGGCCCACTTGATGTCGTCGAGTGACGTGGTGGCGAGGAAGATGCGCATGGGTCTCGTCGCTCGTTTTTTTGGTTTAGGCGGTGAGGTACAGATCGCTGGGATAGGTGACTTGTTCAAGACACAGTCCCTCGGGCGCTGCGGGCGGCGAGACCGCATCGTTCGCCGCTGCTACGAGAAGAGATTCGAAATCTTCCCGCGGCCGTCGCCCGCTCGCCACGTCGAGCATCGTGCCGACAAGAAAACGCACCATGTGATGCAGGAACCGGTTCGCTTCTATGTCGAGCACGAGCCCGCCGGGCGCATCGCGCCAACGGCAGCACTTCACGTCACATCGGTGTTCGTCTGTTGCGGGCGCCGTTCCGCGCACCGCAAATCCGAAAAACTGATGCGAACCCATCGTCCGCTCCGCACACCAGTCGAGCGCTTCGCGGTTGAGGGCCCGGTCTGCCTTTGTCCAGCCGAATTCCCATCGCCGGCGAAAAGGAGAGTACGTGCCTTCGTCGAGCCCCACCGCGTAGCTGTAGCGCCGTCCGGTCGCGCTGTAACGGGCATGGAAGCCGGGATTCATCTCGAATGCCCGAGCCACCCAGACGTCACCAGGGAGCTGACTGTTCACTGCGTGTCGCAGCTTCTCCGTGGTCCAATGCAGGGGAACCTCTACGCCGGCCGCCTGGCCGCGCGCATGCACCCCCGCATCCGTCCGTCCGGCACCCATCACTCGCATCGGTGCGTCGCACAATCGGGATAGTGCCGCCTCAAGAACGCCTTGCACCGTTCGCTGCGCCGGCTGAACCTGCCAGCCGGCGAAGGCGCTGCCATCGTAGTGCAACACGAGCTGCAGGGTACGTCCCGCCATCACGAGAAAAGTAGCCGGACGCGCAGACGGATTCAAGCGCGTTGCGGTGCGGGATGCTATTGTTCTCACTCGGAAAAATGCCTCCACATACCCTCGCTTCGCTCGCGCATGCTTTGAGTGCCGCGACCGATCTCGACGCGGCCTTCGTTGCGCTTTCCGAGGGGCTCGCCGAGACCGATCGCAGCGCGCACGTCGCGCTCTTCAGACTCGACGCGAAACGCGCCATGCTCATCGAGCGCGCACTCGTGGTGGACGGAGCCGTCCAGCGGCAGCCGCTCGAGGCGTCGATCGATCAGTTCCCGCGGGCCGTGGCGCGCACCATCAGCGGCGGCGTGGTGTTTGCCGACCTCGCGGAGGAGTCGCCGGGCTTTGCGCGCATGCTCGTCCTCCCCAAGGTCGCAGACGGCGGATACCTCTCCGTGCTCGGCCTTCGCGTGGACGGCCAGCTGGCCGCCGTGGTGGCGCTGCTCGAGCCAAAGCGCGCGTTCGGCACCCGCGTCTCCGAGCGCTTCGCGCCGATGGTCGCCTTGTTCGAAATGGCGTTCATGCGATTCGTCGAGCGCGAAGCCCGCATGGAGGCCGTCCAGACGCTCGAAGATGTGACGCAAAAAGTGCATGGAGACTATCTCGCGCGACTCGCCGCCACCGAGGCGCAGCTCGTTGAGGCGCGGAGCGCAGCGCGCGGAGATGCCGCCGACGCGGCCGCACTGCTGACGCGCGAACGCGAAGACGCCCGCGCGGCAGAAGAGAATCGGCGCTCGACACGAAAGCTTGCGGTGCTCGAACATCAGCTCACCGCGAGCGTCGGCGCACTCGAACAAGCCCACGTGGAACTGCATCGGCGGAGCGAGGCGCTGCGTCAGCGCACACGAACGCTGTATCTGCTGGACAAAGTGCTCTCGCTGGCTGCAGGGCGCGAAACGCCGAGGAAACTCGCAGAGGGTTTGCTTGCGCTGGTCGGTGACGACATGCAGTCGCACCGCTGCTCGCTCTTTCTGCGCACGCCCGGCGATCCCAAAACGCTCTATCTCGCCGCGGGCCGCGGGCTTGCTCCGCACGTGAAGGAAGGCTCGCACATCACCGTCGGTCAGGGCGTCGCGGGGCAGGTCGCCGAATCGCGCGAACCGCTGCTGGTGGTGGACACCGGCGAAGATGCCACGCCGCATCCATTGCTAGGCGACGAATATCTCACGACCGGATCGTTCATCAGCTTTCCGCTGGTGCTGCATGACGAACTGCTCGGCGTCGTGAACCTGACGAATCGCGCGCAACAGGGACTCTTTACCGAAGAAGACGTTGAACGCGTGCGGCTGCTCGGCTTGGTCATATCGTTGATCGCGCAGGAGAACTCGCTGCCGGAGCGTCTGCTCGGTTCGATCAGTGACGAGTAATCCGGCCGCGTCGCTTCAAGCGGCGCTCCGCACAATCGCGGCCCGCGAGTCGCTCAGCGATAGCCAGGCATCAGACGCCTTCAATACGGTTATGGCCGGCGACGCCAGTCCGGCGCAGATGGCTGCGCTGCTCATGGGACTTCGGGTGAAGGGTGAGACGGCCGGCGAACTCGCAGCCGCCGCGCGCGCGCTGCGCGGCGCGATGACCGCACTCAAAACGTCGAGCCCGAGCGGCCTCGTGGATACCTGCGGCACCGGCGGCGGCGCGATCACCACGTTCAACATTTCTACGGCAGCGGCATTGCTCGCGGCAGGAGCCGGAGTGCGCGTCGCCAAGCACGGCAATCGTTCGTTCACCACGCGGTCCGGCAGCGCCGACGTACTCGAGGCGCTTGGCGTCGCGATCGACGTGCCGGTGGAGCGGATGGCCGAAGTTCTCGACAAAGCCGGAATCGTATTTATGTTCGCGCCCACGATGCATCCGGCGATGCGGCACGTCGGGCCGATCAGGCGTGAGATCGCGATCGAGACGCTAATGAATCTCGTTGGCCCGCTCGCGAACCCCGCGAGCGCGGGGCGACAAGTGATCGGCGTGGCGGCGGCAGCTCGGGTCGAGCTGATCGCCGGTGCGCTGCAACTGCTCGGCACGACGCATTCGCTCGTCGTGCACGGAGCCCCGGGCATGGATGAGATCTCGCCGATCGGGCCGACGGCCGTGATCGAGTTGAAGGGCGCGGAACTGAAGCGGTGGACGCTCGAGCCGGCGGAGTACGGGTTCAAGGGGATGAAGGCCGAGGAACTCGCGGGAGGCGAACCAGCTGAAAACGCAGCGCTCATTGAGCGAGTGCTCGCTGGTTCGGGACCGCCGGCCGCCGAGGCCGCTGTTCTATTGAATGCGGCGGGGGCCATATATGTGAGCGGAGCGGAGCCAAGCTTCGAGCGGTCGATAGAGGCGGCTCGCGCGGCACTCATGAGCGGGGCGGGGACGGCTGCGCTCAAACGCCTTAGAGCGACGGCGCCCAGAACCTAACTCGCAGATTTGATCAGTACCGCCGCAGAACTCCAACAACGATCCCCTGAACCCGCATCTGATTCTCCTGCACGTAGATTGGCTGCAGCGTTTCGTTTGAGGGCTGAAGCCTGATCCGTCCGTCGCGCTCGCGATAATAACGTTTCACGGTCGCCGAATCGCCGTCGAGCATCGCGATGACCATATCGCCGTTGTCCGCGGCATGACGATCGTGCACGACGACCATATCGCCGTCCGCGATGTGATCTTCGATCATCGAGTTGCCGCGCACTTTCAGCACGTAGTGATTTCCCGCGCGCCGCACGAAGTCCTGCGGCACCGCAACGGTCTCGCCGGCCGCCATTTCCTCGATCGGCTGGCCCGCCGCGACGGCACCCAAGAGGGGAAGCTCGACCGAGTGCGGCGTGACATCGGACGTCAGGATCTCGATCGCGCGGCTCTCATTGTAGCTCCGCTTGATGTAACCCTTTCGCTCCAGGTTGCTCAGATGCTCGTGGACCGTCGCCAGCGAGTTATAGTTGAACTGTTCAGCGATCTCCTCAAAACTCGGCGCGTAGCCGTTCACCGATCCATAACTGGTGAGGTAATCGAGGATTTCCCGCTGGCGCTTGGTGAGCGGCATAGCGTAGTCTCGGTATGGAAGTGTGCGGTTGATATCCCGCGATGCAGACGCCCGAACAACACCCGAAGTAACGGTAGCCGAACATTGCCCGAAGCGCAAGGCACAAAATCAGCCTCAAAAGGATGGTCGGCACCACAGGGTCCGCTCGGCGAACTCACTGTGGCTGCGAGGCTTCGCGCGCAGGCGCTTCTTTCGCACAAGGGGGCGTTGGAGGCCTCGATTCTCGAGCTTCCGCCGGTGCGTCCGTTTGAGGCGGCGCTGCGCGGAGCCCATGTTTCCGTGATCGCCGAACTCAAGCGCCGGAGCCCAAGCAAAGGATCGATCAATGAGGGGCTGGATGTCCCCTCACGCGCGTCAGCCTATCAGAGCGCGGGCGCCGCGGCGCTCTCGGTGCTGACCGAGCCCGTCCGCTTTGGCGGCTCGCTCGACGATCTGCGCGCCGCGTGTGCAGTCACGACGATCCCCCTGCTAAGAAAAGATTTTATTGTCGACCGGCTGCAGCTGCTTGAAGCGCGCGCCGCTGGAGCGTCGGCCGTGCTTCTCATCGCGAGAGCGTTGCCGCCGTCACATCGCGCCACGCTCGCCTCAGAAGCGCACGCGCTCGGGCTGGAGGTTCTGCTGGAGGTGCGCGACGAAGTTGAGCTGGAGCATGCGCTGAGCATCAGTCACGCGGTCATCGGCATCAACAACCGGAACCTCGAGACCCTGCAAATCGACGACGTCGTGAGCGAGCGTCTTCTGCCGCTCGTACCCGAGGCGCGAACCGCGGTGTATGAGAGCGGAGTGCGCGATCGCACCGATGTGGAGCGCGCCGGTTCGCTCGGCGCGAACGCGGTGCTCGTCGGATCCTCGCTCTCGTCGACGAACGACGGCGGTGCGGCAGCAGTGCGTTTGACGGGTGTGGCGAGGCGCTCGCGTGGCTGAGGTAAAGTTCTGCGGTCTCAAGAGACCCGAGGACGCCGCGCACGCGATGCTGCTCGGCGCGGCGTACATCGGCGCCATTTTCGCGGAGGGCCCGCGCAGGGTCACGGCCGCACAGGCGCGAGACGTTTTCGACGCCGCCTCCGGTGGCCCGACGGCAGTCGGAGTGTTCGGCGCTGACGACACTCGCATAATCGCCGAGGCCGCGGCGGCGGCGGGAGTCGAAGTCATCCAGCTGCACGGCGATCCGCGCGCCGCAGATGTCCGGGCGATGCGCTCGAGGTTCGGTGGAGAGATTTGGGCAGTGGCTCGCGCGGACGGGTCGGTGCTTCCCGAGTGGACCGAAGAACTTTTTCACGAGGCTGACGCCGTGCTGCTCGACGCGCGGGTGCAGGGAAAACTCGGAGGAACTGGCGTCGCCCTTGCGTGGGGTTCGCTCGCGGACTCCGTGAGTTCGCTCCGCGGTCGGACGCCGGTCGTGCTCGCCGGCGGACTGACGCCGGAGAATGTGGCGGAGGCGGTTCGCCTGCTTGCGCCCGACATTGTTGACGTTTCATCTGGCGTTGAATCGGCGCCGGGTATCAAGGATCACGCAAAGATGCGCGCCTTTTTCGACGCAGCGCAGGGGAGCGCACGGTGACGGTGCACGCAGAAATCTCGGATCGCTTCGGCGCGTTTGGCGGCCGCTATGTACCCGAAACGCTCATTCCGGCGCTCGACGCGCTCACGGAAGCGTACGCCGACGCCATGCAGGACCAGCAGTTCACCAGCGCGCTGGATGACGCGCTGAAAAATTACGCGGGCAGACCGTCGCCGCTGAGCGACGCGCCGCGCTGGTCCGCTCGAATTGGCGCTCCCGTCTGGCTGAAACGCGAAGATCTCAATCATACCGGCGCGCACAAGATCAACAACGCGCTCGCGCAGGGACTGCTCGCGCGCCGGATGGGAAAGCGGCGCATCATCGCGGAGACCGGCGCCGGCCAGCATGGCGTCGCGTGCGCCACGGTCTGCGCGCGTCTCGGACTGGAGTGCGTGGTGTACATGGGTGAAGAGGACATGCGGCGGCAGACACTGAACGTGTTCCGCATGCGAATGATGGGAGCAACCGTCGTCGCGGTCACGTCGGGAACGCGCACGCTCAAGGACGCGACAAGCGAAGCGATTCGCGACTGGGTGAGCACATGCGAAGACAGCTATTACATCATCGGCTCAGTCGTTGGCCCCGCGCCGTACCCGCGCATGGTTCGCGATTTTCAGGCGATCATCGGCCGCGAAGCGCGCGCGCAAATGCTCGAGCTGGCCGGCGAGCTGCCAAGGACCGTCGTCGCCTGCGTGGGCGGCGGTTCGAACGCGATCGGCATCTTCCACGCGTTCGTGCCTGATCAGGGAGTCGAGCTGGTCGGCGTCGAAGCGGCCGGCCACGGATTGAACACGGCGCAGCACGCAGCCTCGCTCTCGAAAGGAACGCCGGGGGTGCTGCACGGCGCGCTCAGCTACCTCCTGCAGGATGCAAACGGACAGGTTCATCCCGCGCACTCGATCTCGGCGGGACTCGACTACCCCGGCGTCGGGCCAGAGCACTCGCACCTCCGCGATTCCGGACGCGCGACGTACGTCTCGATCACAGACGACGAAGCACTGCGGGCATTCCATCTCCTGGCCAAACTGGAAGGTGTGATTCCTGCTCTCGAGACCGCGCATGCGATTGCTTGGATCGATGCCAATAAGAGCCGGTGGGCGAGTGACGAGCCCATCCTGCTCTGCGTCAGTGGACGCGGCGACAAAGACGTAGCGCAGGTCGCGGAAACGCGTATCTTGACAGAGTGACGCCGAACACAGCCACGCCCTCCACAGAAGAGTCGGAACGCCGCGAGCCGCCGCCCTTCAGTCCGGCGCTCGTGGAGGAGTTGTTGCGTCAGCTCGACAAGACGGTTCGCGCGCATCAGCTGTACATGCACAACAATCCGACGTACCTGAAAGCCGTCGACGCGCTGCGCACGGCATTCGTGCCGGTGTGGGCGGAGACGGACGCACTCGCGCTTTCTGTGTCTGACAAAGATTTCACGTGGAGCGGCGTCTCGGTGCACAGCCAATCCGAGCGCGCGTCCGATTCGCTTCCGTGGACGTTCTACAAAGACGGTCTTCGCGAGATCACACTGTCTCCCGGATTCGAAGGACCGGAACTCGAACTGCTGCTCGACATCATTCCCAAAGTGCGAAAGGCCGCAGCTGGTGAAGACGACCTGTTGACGCTGTTGTGGGAACAGGAGTTCGCGCACCTCACCTATCGCTATGTGGAAGTTTCGAGCGAAGCCGGAATGCCCATCGATCCCTCCGCCGAGCCCGGACGGTGGCCGGTCGAGCCGGGAGAAGTTGTTGACGACCCGCGTCTCGCCATCGAAGAAGCGCACCGTGCATTAGATGACGTGCGGAATCAGGAGGGCGGCAAACCGGGTGGCGGCGCCGCGGCTGAAGAGGTGAAACAATCGGCCGGCGGAATCGTGAAGATGGAGGACTTCGATTCCACGCTGTATTTCCTCGACGCCGAAGAAGTGGCGTATCTCCGCCGCGAAACCGAACGCGAGTACGCGACGGATTTGCGGCGCACGGTGCTCACGGGTTTGCTCGACGTGTTCGAACTGCAGACGGATCCCGGCGTGCGGAAGGAAGTCACGGCGAACCTCGATTCGCTGACGCTGCACCTGCTCGCCGGCCGCCAGTTTTCGAACGTCGCGTTTCTGCTGCGCGAAATCGGCACGGTGCTCGAGCGCGCGAAAGATCTTGCGCCCGAGCACCGCGAGCGACTCGCGAGTCTGCCCGATCGGCTGAGCGATCCGGGTGCGCTCTCGCAGCTGCTGCAAGCGATGGACGAGGCGGAGACGCTTCCGCCGCGCGCCGATCTCGAAGAACTTTTTGGACAACTGCGTGCATCGGCGCTCGGCACGGTGTTCGGATGGCTCGGCTCCACTCAGAATTCCAAGCTGCGCCTCTTGCTCGAGGGCGCCGCTGAACGGCTCGCGCAGTCGAACACGGGTGAACTCGTCAAATTGATTTCGTCGGCTGAGGGCAGCGTCGCGATGGAAGCGGTGCGCCGCGCGGGCGGACTCAAAACTGCCGCGGCCGTGCCGGCGCTCGGAAAAGTTCTCTCCGAGCCGTATCGCGAGCTTCGGATTGCGGCGGTCACCGCGCTGGTGGAAATCGGAACGCCGGGCGCGATGCAGGCGCTGGAAAAGGCGCTGGAGGATGTCGATCGCGACGTGCGCGTTGCGGCCATCAAGGCGCTCGCGCAGAAGGCGTACAAACCGGCGCTCTCCAAGGTGACCGCGCTCGTGAAGGCCAATCAGATTCGAGAGGCGGACCGCACAGAGCGTCTCGCGATGTTCGAACTGTACGGCGCGCTCTGCGGCGACGGCGGCGTATCATGGCTCGACGATCTGCTGAATCCCAAAGGCGGACTGTTCAGCAAAAAGGAAGATCCGGAGCTTCGCGCGTGCGCGGCGATCGCGCTCGGGAAAATCGGTACGCCCAAGTCGCAGCAGGCGCTGCAGAAGGCCATGGCCGAGAAAGACGTGATTGTGCGCAACGCGGTGAACCGCGCGCTGAAGGGAGGCGGCGCATGAACCGTCCATCCCAGGTCATTCGCCCGCGTGTGACGTCGCAGACGCCGGCCGTCGGAGAAAAGGGCGGTGAAGCATACACGCGATCCGTCGGGCGGAATTTTATCATGGCGCTGTACGGAAGCGTGCGCAGCATCCGCATGTATCCGATCGAGAATCCGGTGGTGCAAAAGGGCCTCGAGGAACTGACCGCAGTCACGGAAGAACTGCGCGACGCCGAGGGGGACCTCGAGTTCCGCGTCTCGGGGGAATTCATTTTCGTGAATTCCACGCGACTCCGCCTCGATCTCGACAACTACACGACGTTCAGCTACCTGCTCGCGCTCTGCCGCGCGTGCGGCGTGGGAGTGCTGCGCGTGAAGAGCAAACCGTCGTCGCGCGACTGGACGGTGTTCCTCTCGTTTCTTCTCTCGCCGCAGGGTGACATTCCGGAGGCGCGCTTCGACGCGCTGCTGAAACGCCTCGACAATACCGGCGTCCTCTGCTTCGAAGTCTCACCACCCGTCGAGACGGAGAACGATCAGAAAATCCGCGTCGAGTCGAAGGAAGCGGCCAAGCGCACCTTCACGCAGTCGGTGTCCGCCACGAAAGAAGTCATGAACTCGGTGCGGCTGGGACAGAGCCCGAACATCAAGAAGATCAAGCGGGTGGTGCAGGGCATCGTCGACCAGATCCTCGCCGACGAAACGTCGCTCATGGGTCTCACGACGATCCGCGACTACGACGACTACACGTTCACGCACTCGGTGAACGTCTGCATATTCTCCGTGGCGCTCGGGCGCCGCCTGGGACTCACGCGGCTGCAGCTGTACGATATCGGCTTCGCCGCGCTGTTTCATGACATCGGCAAGTCGCGCGTGCCCGTCGACATTCTCAACAAGCCGGATCTTCTCAGTGACGAAGAGTGGCGCGCGATCGCGGCGCATCCCTGGCTCGGACTGCTCTCGCTCTTTCAGATCAAAGAACAGCAGGAGTTCCCGTACCGCGCGATGGTCGTCGCATACGAACATCACATGAAGCGCGACATCACCGGATATCCGCGCTCGCTGCGCACGAAGGCGATCGGATTCTACAGCAAGATCGTCGCGGTCGCGGATGGATTCGACGCGGCCACGTCGCGCCGCGCGTATCAGAGCGAGCCCATGAATCCCGCGGCGGTGCTTGGCGAAATGCGCGACAACGCCCGGCGCGGCATGGATCCGATCATCGTGAAGGCGTTCGTGAATCTTGTCGGTATTTATCCGGTCGGTACGTTCGTGGTGCTCGACACCTTCGAGCTCGCGATTATTCACTCCGCCAACGCGGACCCCGAAATGGTTTCGCGGCCGAATGCGCTGGTCGTGAGCGACGATCTTGGCAATGTTCGCCATCCGGGCGAGCTCGTGAACCTCGGCGAGCAGGATGCCGGGGGCAATTTCCGGCGCACGATTATCAAGACGGCGGATCCGGATCGCTACGGCATCAAGATCGGCGACTACTTCCTGTAACGTGCTGAGCGAACGATTCGCCTCTCTGCGCGCGGCGGGACGTCGCGCGCTGGTCTGCTACGTCACCGCCGGCCATCCCGATCGAGCAGCGAGCCTCGCGCTGATGCGCGGCCTCGAGTCTGCCGGCGCCGATGTCCTCGAAATCGGCGTTCCGTTTTCGGATCCCGTGGCGGACGGCCCCGTGATTCAGGCGAGTTCGCAGCTCGCTCTCGAGCAGGGGATGACGCTTGAGGGGGCGCTCGAACTTATTGCAGAAGCAAAGCTCGCAATTCCGGTCGTGCTGTTTTCGTATCTCAATCCGATCATCGCTGCGGGGCCGGATGTCCTGAATCGCGCGAAGGCGGCCGGCGTGCACGGCGTGCTCGTCACCGATCTGCCGGTGGGCGCGGACGCTGAGCGTGAGGAATGGTTCGGCGCCGGCCCGCTCGACTTCGTGCGGCTCGTCGCACCCACCACGCCGCGCAGCCGCATGGCGGAGATCGCGAAACACGGCCGCGGGTTTGTGTATCTCATAAGCCGTCTCGGCGTGACAGGGATGCAAACAGAACTTGCATCCACGCTTCCGGCGTCGATCATCCAGCTTCGATCGGTGTGTTCGCTCCCGATCTGCGTCGGCTTCGGCATTTCGACGCCGGCGCACGCCCGCACCGTTGGCGCGTTGGCCGATGGCATCGTGGTGGGCAGCGCGATCGTGCAGGCTGCGGGCCGGAGCGTGGATGAGGCGGTCGCGCTCACGCGCTCGCTGCGCCTCGCGCTCGACGAGCCGAAATGATCGCGCGCCTGGTCGCGCTCTACGCGAGGTTCGTGCCGCTCCTCGGTACCGTACTGCTCGTAGTCGGGGCGATCAACGACACCAGCTGGCGCGGCCAAAGTCCGCTGCTGCAGGCCGCCGTGCTCGTGATGCTGTTCGGAGCGACGGTTTCGTTCCGGCGTTTTCAACTGCCAATCACGAAATACGGCGCGGTGAATCTGCTCGGCATCGTCGCGGTGGGCGGCACGCTCGTGGCGGGTCCCTCCACGGCAGCGATCGGACTGTTCGCGGGTTTGATCGTGTGCGACACGCTGCTGCTCGCCAAGACCGTCAGCGTCGCGTGGATCAACGCGGGCCGCGAAGCGCTTGCGCTCTACGCCGCGTATGGATTCTACGCGTGGGCGGCGATTACCATCGACCCCAACACCAGTACCGCGACGGGGTCGGAGTTCATTCCGGCGATCACGCTGTTTTTCCTCGTGCATTTCCTGCTCAGCCGCGGCCTGCTCTACTTCTCGCTGCTCGTGCGCGGAAAGCTGCTCCCGGACGAGCGTTCGCTGCTGCTGCGGTACGAAGTGCTGACCTATGGCGCGGGTGCCGCCGGAGTGGCGGTGCTGGTCGGCGCGCTGCAGCTCGTCGGCCTCGCGAGCAGCGCGGTGGTCGCGCTGGTGCTCGGATTCGGCGGGCTGCTGTTCAAGCGCATCATCGAAGAATCGATCGCGGCCGAAGAGCTCAACACCATTCTCGCGATGGAGCAGGTGGTCTCCAGCGATCGTGGACTCGCCGACGCCATTCGCCGTATTGAGTCGCTCGCGCACCGTCTGGTGGACTGGCGCGCGCTGCGCATCACGCGCGTGGATGGCGACCGCCAGTTGGTCGTCTACCGCGGCGGCGACGGACTGCTGCCGATTCCGGAGCCCGCCGGCCCGGACGGCGCCACGCTGCGCACACTCGCGCTCGACGACGTCGATCCCGTGATCGTGCACGATGGATCGCGCGATGCCCGGGTGGAGCGCCTGCGCGCCGACATGAAATCGGCGGTCGCCATCCGGCTGCGTTTCGGCGACCGTGTGATGGGCGTGCTCGAGCTGGAACACCACAAGCCGAATGCGTACGGGCACAAAGAGGCGATGCTCGTGCGGCGATTCGCGAACCAGCTCGCGACCACACTGCACATTCATGATCTGCGCAATCCGCTGCTGGATACGGTCTCGCGCATTACACGCGAACTCGAAACGCTCACGGAATCCGCCCGCACGCTCCGCGGCGGCGGCGAGGCGGTGGCCCGCACGGTGGCGGATATCACGCGGGGCATTTCCGAGGAAGCGGAGCAGGTACAGTCGAGTCTCGAAATGACGCAAACGCTGCTCGATGCCACCGGGCGCGTGGTGAGCGATGCGCGCGACGCCGCGGGCGCCAGCCGCAGCGCGACGGAGATTGCCGCGAAGAACCGTGAAAAGATCGGCGAAGCCATCGCCAGGCTCGTGAGCGCGAAGAAATTCGTGAGCGAGAGCGGCGGCCAGATCGACGCGCTCGCGGCGAGCACGCGCCGGATTACCGATTTCATCGCGATCATTTCGCAGATCGCGGACCAAACGAACCTGCTCGCGCTGAACGCCGCAATCGAGGCGGCGCGCGCCGGAGTCGAAGGGCGCGGGTTTGCCGTCGTGGCCGAAGAAGTGCGCGCGCTGGCCGAAGAGAGCCGCAGGGCGAGCGACGAAGCGGGTGAGATTCTGCTCAAGTTTGAGGCGCAGATGCGATCGGTGGCCGTGCAGATGTCGAGCGGGCAGGCGCTCGTGTCGGATGTCGAGCAGCTCTCGGAAGCGTCGCGCCGCGCGCTCGAGCAGATCGTGCAGTCGACCGCGCAGAGCGCCCAGAGCGCGCATCGCATCGCCGTCACGTCGAGCGAACAGCAGAACGAGTTCGCCGTGCTGCTCGAGCGCGTTGCGCGCGTCTCGGAGATTGCCGGGCGGAACTTCAACGGCGCGCAAGACGTGACATCCAGTGCCGCCGATCAAGCCGAGGCGCTGCGCGGTCTCGAGGGCGCGATCAACGGCCTGCGCGACGTGGTCACGAGCCTCAACGATCTCGCTCACCGCATTACCAACATCGCCTGATGGACGCGATTGCTCCGGAGCTTCCGGGATGGGCACAGGCGGGCGAGAACCGGCGCGCCCACATCGCCAGGGTCACGGCGCTGCTCGCAACGTGGGGACGCGAAATGTCGCTGAGCGCCAGCGAAATTAAAGCGTGGCACGATGCGGGACGCTGGCACGATGCGCTGCGCGACGCGCCGGAAAGCGAACTCCGCGGCATGGTGAAGGGCACCGCATTCGAGGACTCTCCCGCGGGCGTGCTGCACGGACCGGCCGCGGCGCTGATGCTCGAGCGCGAGGGCGAGGCGAGACCCGGCGTACTCATGGCCGTGCGGTGGCACACGGTGGGGAACGTCGAGTGGGATCGCACCGGCCGCGCGCTCTTCATGGCCGACTTTCTCGAGCCCGGGCGCGGATTCATGAAAACCGATCGCGCCTTTCTCGCGTCGTTGTTGCCGCGCGACTTTGACGGCGTCTTCCGACAGGTAGTGGCGATGCGCCTCGTGTGGACGCTGCGGGAAGGGAAACCGCTCTTTCCCGAGAGCGCGGCGCTGTGGAATTCCGTCTGCGGCACATAACTGAATCGTGAGCCAACAGGGACGCAAAAAAATCGGACGCTGGATCGTGCTCGTTGCCGCGCTGCTCATTTCGATCGGCGCGATCGCGCGGCTCTACCTGCGCTCGGGACCCCGCCTCCGTGCCTCGAAGAGTGTCGTGACGCACCTGGTTCCCGAAGGCGCGCACGTGCGCATCGAAGTGCTCAACGCGACCGATACGAAAGGCCTCGCCCGCCGCGCGATGAACGTGATGCGCGACGCCGGTTTCGATGTGGTGTTCTTCGGCAACACGAGCGAGCGCGCCGACACCACGCTGATCCTGGATCGCTCGGGCCACTCCGACTGGGCCGCGCTCGCCGCGAGGGCGATGGGCCGCGCGCACGTCGAGCAGAAGTCCGACTCCTCGCGCTTTCTCGACCTAACCGTCTTGGTTGGCCGGAACTGGACGCCGCCGCTCGAGCCGCTCTACCCGTAGCTGGCCGCACGCCGCCGCGATATCCACGCCGCGGCTCTTCCGGATCGCGACTTCCACTCCGTGCGCACGGAGCTGCCGCGCGAACGTGTTGATGGCGTCACGCGGCGTGGCAGTGAAGCCCATGGCTCCGCCGGGATGCAACGGAATCAAATTCACGAACGCCCGGCATCGTCGCGCCAGCGCCGCGAGTTCCGATGCGATCGCCGGCGTATCATTCACGCCGCCGAGCATGACGTACTCGAACGTCACGCGCCGGTCGAACTCCGCCGCCGCGCTGATCACGTCCTCGAGCGGAAATTTCGTGTTGACCGGCATCAGCGTCGCGCGCAGCGCATCGGTTGGAGCGTGAACCGAGATCGCGAGACGGAATTGCTCCTTTCGCGCGGCCATCGCCTGAATTCCCGGCAGCCAGCCGACCGTCGAAACCGTGATGTGCCGCGCGCCAATTCCAAACCCGTCCGGATCGTTGAGAATCGTCAGCGTCTTGTCCACGGATTTCCAGTTCATGAGCGGTTCGCCCATTCCCATGAACACGATGTTCGTCGCGAAGATCGGCGGGCTGAGCATGGCGAGCTCCCGCACCTGGCCGGCGATCTCATGCGGCTCGAGATTGCGCGCGAAACCCATCGCGCCGGTGGCGCAGAACGAACACTTGAGTGCGCACCCTGCCTGCGAAGACACGCAAAATGTCATCCGGTCGCCGTCCGGAATCGCGACCGTCTCGATCGCCTGTCCATCGTGCATCGTGAACAGAAACTTCCGCGTGCCATCGGTGGACTCCTGCTCCGCGGCCAGCGGCAGGCGCGGAATTTCGAAATGCTCCTCCAGCAACGAACGGAACTCCTTTGGCAGATCGCTCATCGCCTCGAACGACGCGGCAGGAACGGTTCCCCACAGATGCCTCGCCGCCTGATTTCCGCGGTACGCGGGCACTCCGTGCGCCTCGGCGAACGCGCGAAGTGCAGCTCGCGATTCCGCGGGCGTGAGATCGAGAAGATTCGTGCGCGCCGTTTCCGTCACTTGAGCAGTGAGCTCAGCGAGAACTGATAGGTTGGCGCGAGTCCGTTGACGCCGTCTTCGCGCGCGACGCCAATGTTGTAGCCCCCGTAGTGCAGCACGATTCCGAGCCGGACCCTGACGTTCGAACCGCCGTAGATGTCCGTGTGCACGGGTCCGCCGCGCGCCTCCCAACCGGCCCAGCGCGCGCTCGCGTACACGTAGTGTTCGGTGAACAGCGACTGCGCCACCTGCAGCGCGTATCCTGCTCGAACGCTGTGAAGACTGTCGGGACCGACAACCTTCGCGTCGGCGGCAAAGAGCCAACTCGCCCTTTCGATGGACGCATATCCCGGTGTGAGCAGAAACGTCGATGCGCCCACCCGAACGTCGGCAGCGGAGAACAGGTGCTCGGCAATGAGCCCCACGTCCAATGACAGCGCCGAGCGATTCACGTCGTCGAGCGCGCCGGAGCGTTCGCGCAGTGCGAGACCGGCTACGAGATGCGGCAGCACGCGCCGGGCGGCCAGCAATGAGATCACGGTCGTGCCATACGGGACCGGATTTCCGATGCTCTGCGGATCGGTGTCCGTGCGCAGAATGTCGGCCACCGACGAACGCGTCACGCTCAATCCGAAAGTGGTATTCCGCCACGCCGCGGCGACCGAAAAGAGCTGCGCGGACACCGAGATGTCGCTGGGAGCGTTCATCGCGGCCGCGGAGACCCGGAATCGATAGCCATTGGGCAACAGGGCCGTTGCCGGATTCCAAAGACCGGCGCCCGTGATGGTGCCGAGCGCGGCGGGCTCCGCCGTCAGCCCGACCGGAAACGCGAGCAGGTCCCGAGCTGGAACCTCAGAGGACTGTCCCCAGGCGGCGAGCGGGCTGAGTGCCCCAAGAGTGAACGCTATACGCCACATTGACTTAAGTTAGCTGGTCTACAGTAGTTTGGGCAACCCTTCGACTACCACCAAGTGACGATGCCCCATATATTTAACGCACGTTCATGCACGAGTTCGAACCCGAAAGAACACACCGGAGCCCCCACTGTTGCTCAGCGAGCTGCTAACCGCGGACCGCGTTCGCGTTCCGCTCGGCAGCCACTCTAAAGCCGAACTTCTGCGCGAACTCGTTCGTTTGGCCGTCGGCGCCGCCGACGAGACATCCATCAGTGGAATTCTCGAGGCCGTCGAAGCGCGCGAAGCCCAGGTGAGCACGGCGGTGGGCGGCGGACTCGCACTTCCGCACGGCCGCACCGATCTCATATCAGAAGTGCGGGTGGCCGCCGGACTCGTACACGATGTCGCTGATTACATCGCGCTCGACGACAGCGAGGTGCGCGTGGTCTTTCTCGTGCTCACGCCGACGTCCGCGAGCGGACAGCACGTCAAGCTGCTCGCGCGAATCGCGCGACTGATGCACAAGCCCGAATCCCGTGACGCGTTGTTCGCGGCGCAGTCGGCCGAAGCTTTTCTCTCCGTAATTCGAACCTCCGAGGCCGCTTGACCGTTCTGCAAAACAACTCTCTCAACGCCACTTCACTCCGCTCACACATGGCGGGCTCGCTGCGCGCCGCTGATGTCGGCGCCAAAGTCTCGCTCGGCGGCTGGGTGCATCGCTCGCGAAACCTTGGCGGAATCGTGTTCATCGATCTGCGCGATCGGGACGGGATCGTTCAGGTCTCGTTCGGCACGGATTGGTCGAGCGAGGCGTGCATCGCGCTCGCCGCCGCGGTTGGCGTGGAAAGCGTTGTGCTCGTCGAGGGCACGGTCGTCGCGCGAGTCGGTGAAACACGCAACTCGGAGATGGGAACCGGAGAGATCGAAGTTCGCGCGATTTCGCTCGAGATCGTCGGACCCGCGGAAACGCCAGCGATACCTGTCGCCCTCGGAAAAGGCGAGAAGCTTCCGTCCGAGGAGCTGCGGCTTCGTCATCGCCATCTCGATTTGCGGCGTGCGGAATTGCAGAAGGCATTGATGCTGCGTCATCGGCTCATGCAGGTGACGCGGAGGTATCTCAGCGAGCGCGGCTATCTCGAACTCGAGACGCCGATTCTCACCAAGCCCACGCCGGCCGGCGCGCGCGACTATCTCGTGCCCAGTCGCGTTCATGCGGGCGAGTTCTTCGCGTTGCCGCAATCCCCGCAGATTTATAAGCAGCTGTTCATGATGTCGGGGTTTGATCGCTACTTCCAGATCGCGCGTTGTTTTCGCGATGAAGAGCTGCGCGCCGATCGCCAGCCCGAGTTCACGCAGATCGATATCGAGGCCTCGTTCGTCGAGCAAGACGATATTCTTGCGCTGGCCGAAGGCCTGATCGGCGCGCTCTGGCGGGAAGCGGGGCACGAGATACCCGAGCACTTCGAGCGCATGACGTACGAGACAGCGATGGAGAAGTATGGCTGCGACCGGCCGGACCTCCGGTACGGGCTGGAGATCGTGGACTACAGCTCGCTGTTCCGTGGACTCGAGTTTGGTATCACGCAATCGGCCCTCGCGGCCGGCGGTCGTGTGCGCGGGATCGCCCTGCCCGGTGCCGCGGCATGGAGCCGAAAACAAGTCGACGAACTCGAGGCGATCGCAAAGAGCGCAGGCGCACTCGGACTGCTGCGCGTGAAGAAAACAGGCGGCGCGTATGACGGGCCGATCGCGAAGTTTCTCACGCCAGAGGCGCAGACCACACTCGCCCTCGAAGACAACTCGCTCGCGCTGTTCGTCGCCGGAGCCGACGCCGTAACCAATCCCGCGCTCGATCGCGTTCGGCAGGAATGCGCCGCGCGGCTAGGCATGGTCGACGCTGCCGCACGGCGCTTCCTCACGGTCACGGACTTCCCGATGTTCGAGCGCGACGCTGTGACGGGCGCGCTGGTCGCGGTGCATCACCCGTTCACGGCGCCCAACGCAAACGATATGCAGCAGCTTCCCAACGAGCCGCACCGGTGGCGGGCGCTCGCGTACGACATCGTACTGAACGGTCTCGAACTGGGCGGCGGCAGCATTCGCACGCACAGCCCCGAGGCGCAGTCGCGCATGTTCGCGCTGCTGGGCATGAACGATCCGGAAGAACAGGAGCGCCGGTTCGGCTTTCTTCTCGAGGGCCTTCGCGCCGGTGCGCCGCCGCACGGCGGGATTGCGTTCGGTGTGGACCGCATCGCGATGTTGTTGGCAGGCGGAACATCATTGCGCGACGTGATCGCATTTCCAAAAACGACGACGGCACGTGCGCTGTTCGAGGGCGCCCCCGCAGAAGTGTCGGCGGATGAGATGGCCGCGCTTCATTTGCGACGTGCGTCTGCACAGGCTGACAGCGGCGGTTCTGTCTGATGCCAGAGACCACGGCTTCTGGAACTCGGAACACTGAGCCCGTCGTTCAGCGCCTCTCAACAGAAGGCGCCGATTTACTCACGCTTGCCGGCGTCGCCGACGGCAATCTTCTCGAACTGCAGAAACTATTTCCCGTGCGCGTGACGCTGCGCGGCGACGCCATGGCCATCACGGGCGCCGCCGACGCGGTGGAGAAGGCGCTCCCTGTCGCACAGCGCATGATCGACGCAGCCAAGCAGCGCGCCCCGCTCGAACCCGACGATGTCCTGCGTATGTCGATGGAAAGCGGCGGCAGCGCGACACCCGGACGAATTGTGCTTCCAGGCGTGCGAAAGGTCATCCAGCCGAAGACCTCGGGACAGGCCGCATATCTGGAGGCGATCGCGGCAAACGATATCGTCGTCGGCATCGGGCCGGCCGGAACGGGAAAGACCTATCTCGCCGTCGCCGCCGCTGTGGATGCGCTGTCGAGGAAGCGCGTGAAGCGCATCGTGCTGGCACGGCCGGCGGTCGAAGCGGGCGAGTCGCTCGGTTTTCTGCCCGGCGATATGCAGGCAAAGGTTGATCCCTATCTGCGGCCGCTCTACGATGCGCTCGAGGACATGATGCCTGCCGAGCGCGTGATGAAATCACTGGAGACACGGGTGATCGAGATCGCGCCGCTCGCGTATATGCGCGGCCGGACGCTCGCGGACGCGTTCGTGATTCTGGATGAAGCGCAGAACGCGACGGCGATGCAGATGAAAATGTTCCTGACGCGGCTCGGCGTGAATTCGCGCGCGGTGATCACGGGCGATAAAACGCAGATCGATTTGCCGAAGAGGGAAGAGAGCGGGCTGATGCAGATCGAGCGGATTTTGCCGGGGATCGAAGGGATCGGCTTTCATTATTTCAGTGATGCGGACGTGGTAAGACACCGTCTGGTTCGGGACATTATTAAGGCGTACAACGCCGAAGCCGAGAGCGCATGAAATCGCGGCTGCTGGTGGCTGTCTCGCTTGATGGCGTGCGCTCCTCAGTCTCCGCACTGCGGCTCGCCGATGTCGCGCGAACCGTGTTGCGCGCGGAAAAAGTCGGGCATGCGATGGTCTCGATCGCGCTCGTGAGTGCTGCGCGGATCGCGTCCATCAACGCGAAGCATCTCAAGCATCGCGGGCCGACCGATGTCATTTCGTTTGGCTTTTCCAGCGATAGCAAGGGGCCTCTCGTCGCAGACATCTACATCGCGCCGGCGATCGCGCGCGAGAATGCAAAGCGGCACGGCGTTGCGGTTCGTGAGGAACTCGCGCGCCTCGTGGTGCACGGCGTGCTGCACGCGCTCGGGTACGATCATCCCGAGGGTGAGGCGCGGGTGAAATCGGCCATGTGGCGCAGGCAGGAAATGCTCGTGAAGCTCGTGAACCGCGCGAACCGCGCGATGCGCAGCGCGGCGTGATGATGTTCACCGCGATCATTGCGCTGGTGGCTGCAGCCCTCGCTGCGCTGTGCGCGTTCAGCGACGGCGCGCTGCTCGCGATTGACGTGGACGTACCACCGTCGGCGCCGGCCCTCCGCGCGCTGCTCGAGCGGCGCGAGTCGGCGCATGGCGCGCTTGCGTTCGGACGAATTCTCGCGCAGCTGCTCGCTGGTGCGCTCAGCGCGCGCTCTCTCGTGATGAGTGGAGTTCCTTCCGCGTGGCTCGTGCCGTTTGCCGTGCTCGCGGGAATCGTCATTGTCGCCGCGGCTGAAAGCGCGGCCCGAACGGTGGGCGACGCGCGTGGAGCCGAGGGCGTCGGGCGGCTCCTGCCATTTGTGCTGGGAGTGGAGTGGCTGCTCCGGCCGGTAGTCGAGTTCGGTTCCTGGTGCGATGCGCTGCTGAATCGCGTGCTTCCGTCCACTCCGCCCGACGAAGAGGATCGCGAAGCGACGCTCGAGCAGTTCCGCGAGGTGGTCGAAGCCGAGGCCGATGTCACGCGCGATGAAGCCGTGCTGCTGCGCGGAGTGTTCTCGCTCGGCCACACCGAAGTGCAGGAAATCATGGTCCCGCGCGTGGACATCACGGGGCTGGACCGCGAAACCTCCTGGTCGGAAGTCGTCGATCGTGTGCGCAGCGCAAGGCATGCCCGACTCGTGGTGTTCGACGGCACGCTCGATGAAGTCGTCGGCGTGCTGTATGCCAAGGATCTCCTGCCTGCCGTGATCAACGACGCCGAGCCCGAGGCCGGCTGGTTCTCGCTCGTGCGCCCCGCAACGTTTATTCCCGCGGCAAAGACCGTTGACGATCAACTGCGTGAGTTCAAGGCGAGCCATCGGCACATCGCGATCGTCGTGGACGAGTACGGCGGCACGGCCGGGCTCGTGACGCTCGAAGATGCCCTCGAGCTGATTGTCGGCGAGATTCGCGATGAGAACGACGTCGAGGAGCCCGACATCCAGCGCGAGGACGACGACAAGTTCTGGGTGTCGGCGCGCGTTTCGCTCGAGGATTTAAGCGAACTGACCGGCCAGGACTTCACGCATGAGGACGTGCAGACGGTTGGCGGTCTTGTCTACGAACTCGTGGGAAGCGTGCCGAAGAACGGTGAATCGATGATCGTCGGCAACTTCAAGGTCGTCGTTGAACGTGTTGTGCGGCGCCGCGTCGAGCGTCTGTACCTCGAGCGGCTGCACCCGATCTCACACGGGGCGCCGTGACCACATTTGCAATCAGTCTGCTTCTCGCGCTCGTTGTGGCGTGGATCACGGCGGCGGGAACGGCGCTTCGAGCGGTGAGCCGTATCTGGCTGCGCCATTGGGTCGAATCACAGCTCGCAGACGGCGGGATCGCCGAGATGCAACTCGACCGTCCGCGGGGATGGCTGCTCGCGGCCGGAACCGGCATCGCGGCCACGGTGTTCGCGATGGGCGCGGTTATCGGTCTTCGCGAGACGGGCGCAGGCGGCGTGGAGCAGGTCGGGCTCGCGCTGCTCCTGCTGATGATCGTCGGCCAACTCGTGCCGCGCGCGATTGCGCGCCGCTGGGCGACGCCGCTCGTGCCTTATCTGATTTTTGTTCTCGAAGTGCTCTTCTTTCTCAGCGCGCCACTGTTCGCGATCGGCAGGCTTTTTTCGGCCCGCAAGATCGAGCGCGCGAACACGGCGCAGGAGGATCGCGACGCGCTCGAGGATTTGCTGCGCGAGGGCGAGCTGGAGGGCGTCGGTGAGGCGTCCGAGAGCGCGATCATCAGCGGCGTCGTCGAGTTCGGGGGGAAGCTCGCGGCGGAAGTGATGACGCCGCGCACGGAGATCATTGCGGTCGATCGCGCGATGCCGGCCGCGGATATCGCAAAGCTTGTGGCGCAATCGAAGTACAGCCGCATTCCCGTGTACGAGAAGGATCTCGATCACATCGTCGGGCTTGTGCATTCGTTCGACGTGCTCGCGCATCCAGACACGCCGGTGTCGTCACCGCGGCGCGTCGCGCTCGTGGAGGCGGCGACGCCTTGCCACGAGGTGATGCGCGCCATGCTTCGCGAACACGTGCATCTGGCGATCATCCGGGGCACGTCCGGCGAAACACTCGGCTTGATGACACTCGAGGACCTCGTCGAAGAACTCGTCGGCGATATCAGCGACGAGCACGATGAACCGCACACGGCGGCGCCGTGAGATACGCATGAGCCGGTCGTGAGTACGCTCGCTCTGCCTGCATCGGCCGCGCCGGGGCTGCGCGCGCTGAGCGCCGACTTCGGCGCCGGAAAAAAAGCCGCGCTCGCGAGAGCCGTGAGCATCGTCGAGAATCAGCGCGAGGGAAGTGATCTCCTGCTCGCCGCGATGCACACACACATTGGCCGGGCGCGACGGATCGGCATCACCGGACCGCCCGGCGCAGGGAAGAGTACGCTCACCACGCTGATCGCAGCGGATCTTCGAAAGGCTGGCCTCACGGTGGGCATCATCGCGGTCGATCCTACGTCGCCGTTTACCGGCGGCGCGCTGCTCGGCGATCGCGTGCGCATGGAGAGCGTCGCGCTCGATCCGGGGGTTTTCATTCGATCGATGGCCACACGCGGGTCGCTTGGAGGGCTCGCGGCCGCGACGCGCGAAGTGTGTGATGTGCTCGACGCGTTCGGCGTCGATCGCATTCTAGTGGAGACGGTTGGAGTGGGCCAAAGCGAACTCGATATCGCGCGAACAGTAGACACGAGCGTTGTGGTGCTCACGCCGGAGTCAGGTGACTCTATTCAAACGATGAAGGCAGGTCTGATGGAGATCGCCGACCTGTTCGCCGTGAACAAGGCCGACCGCCCGGGCGCTGACAGACTGCGCAATGATCTCGAGCTGATGCTGGGTCTGCGGAGCGGTGCCGTGACCGGTGACGCGACCGGCCACCACGGAGTCGACTTCAAGGCGGCAATGAACCCCGCTAAGACGGCACGCTCGCTCGCAAAAACCGACGACGATGCGCATTGGACGCCAATGGTGCTCCGTAGCGTTGGCACGACAGGAGAGGGAATACCGGAACTGCTCGCCGCTCTGGACCGCCATTTTGGCTATCTTGAACGGAGCGGGACTTTGCTGACCCGCCGCCGCGCGAGGCTGCGCGACCGGGTGGTGGATGTTGCAGAACAGCGGGTGCGCCGCCGGCTGTGGAACGACGCCGCAACCGCCGCGTGGATCGACGAGCGGATTCCGGAGCTGGAGTCCGGTGCAACGACGCCGTACGCTGTGGCCGATGCGCTGCTCGTGCGCAGCGGCGACCTGATCTCGGGAGTGAAATCACGATGACCGGTATCTCAGACGTAGACGCCACGCTCGCTGAAATGCAGGAGGAGCTCGACCGCCTCCGCACGGAAGTCGCCGCGTGGCGTGCAGCGTACGATCGCGCGCCGAAGCGCGACATCGCGTTCACGAACTCGGCGGGCGAAATCGCCCCGTTGTATTCCGCGCTTGATCTCGAAGGCTCCGCCGGCACGGCGTTCGAAGTGCCCGGCCAGTATCCGTTCACGCGCGGCATTCACGCGACCGGATATCGCGGCCGTCTCTGGACGATGCGGCAGTTCGCCGGATTTGGATCCGCAAAAGAGACGAACGAGCGGTACAAGTTTCTGCTCGCGCACGGCACGACCGGTCTTTCAGTCGCGTTCGATTTCCCGACGCTGATGGGCTACGACTCCGACCACATTCGCTCAGAGGGCGAAGTCGGAAAGTGCGGCGTCGCCATAAGCTCGCTTGCCGATATGGAATCGCTGTTCGACGGCATCCCGCTCGGCCAAGTCTCGACCTCGATGACGATCAACGGGCCCGCGATCATTCTCTGGTGCTTCTATATCGCCGCCGCAGAGAAGCAGGGCGTGAGCGCGGAGAAACTTCGCGGCACGGTGCAGAACGATATTCTGAAAGAGTACATGGCGCAGCACGCCTGGTGCTTTCCGATCGAGCCGGCGCTGCGATTGATCGTTGATATGTTCGAGTGGGGCTCCAAGAACGCGCCGCAGTGGAATACGATTTCGATTTCCGGATATCACATTCGCGAAGCAGGCGCGACGGCCGCGCAGGAACTCGCGTTTACGCTCGCGGACGGATTCACCTACATCGAGCGTGGCATCGCGCGCGGACTCAAGGTTGACGAGTTCGCCGGCCGCCTCTCGTACTTCTGGGATATTCACAACGATTTCTTTGAAGAGATCGCCAAGCTGCGCGGCGCGCGGCGCCTCTGGGGGCGCCAGTTGAAGGAACGGTATGGTGCAAAGGATCCGAAATCGTGGACGATGCGCTTCCACTCCCAAACGGCAGGTGTAACGCTCACCGCTCAGCAGCCGATGAACAACATCGTGCGCGTCGCATACCAGGCGATGGCCGCGGTGCTCGGCGGTACGCAGTCGCTGCACACCAACTCGATGGACGAAACGCTTGCGCTGCCCACGGAACATGCAGTGCAAGTCGCACTGCGCACACAGCAAGTGCTCGCCTTCGAGAGCGGCGTGCCGAATGTCGCCGATCCGCTCGGCGGATCGTACTACGTCGAGAAGCTCACCGATGATCTCGAACACGAAGCAGAAGAACTGTTTAGCGCCATAGCAGAGCAGGGCGGGGTCGTGCGCGGCCTCGAGACGGGATGGTTCCAGCGGAAGATCGCGGAAGCCGCCGCACGTCAGCAGTGGGAGATTGAACAGCATCGCCGCGTGATTGTTGGCGTGAATGAGTTCGTGACTGAAGAAGACTCGCTCTCGATTCCGCTCCTGAAAATCGACGAGCAGGCCGCAAAAGATCAGGCCGCCGCGCTCGCAGAACTGCGGAAAACCCGCGACAGTGATTTGTGCGCGCGCAATATCGAAGCGCTGCGCAAGGCCGCGGGCGGAAAGGAGAACGTTGTTCCGTTCATTCTCGACTGCGCGCGGTCGTATTGCACGCTCTATGAGATTCGAGCGGCGCTAGAGAGTCAGTTCGGGGCCTATCGCGAGCCGGTTTTCTTTTGAGCGAGTGGTGGCGCGAATACTTCGACGCGCAGTATTTGCTCGAGTACGAACCGATATTCGCGCCTGAGACCGACCGTCGCGATGTGGCGCGCATGATGGACGTGCTCGAGTTGCCGTCGGATGCGAAGATTCTCGACGTGCCGTGCGGGCAGGGCCGGCACGCGCATCTGCTCGCCGAGGCTGGGTTCGATGTCACCGGGCTCGATTATTCGACCGAACTTCTGAAGCGCGCAAAAGACCGGGGAACGGGGACCCATCTCCGTTACGAACGCGGCGATATGCGAGCGCTGCCTAAAAAGTGGACGCGCAACTTCGACGCGGTCTTGAATCTCTTCACAAGCTTTGGGTTCTTTTCACATCCGGCCGACGACGCGAAAGTAATTCGCGAATTCGCGCGCGTGCTGAAGCCCGGCGGTGTGATGCTCTGGCACGGTGGCAGCAGAGACGGAGTCGTGCGCTCGTTCATCACGCGCGATTGGTGGACCGCCAAGAACGGAACGATGATCGGCCACGAGCGCAGCTTCGATCCGCTGTCGGGTGTGCTGACGGTGCACACGACCGTCAAAGGGGGGAAGAAGGCCGTCGAGCGCGAGCACAAAATCAGACTCTATACCGCCACTCGTCTTGCAGAGCTGTGCTCGGAGGCGGGACTGATTGTGGAACAGGCTTGGGATGGCTGGCGCGACAGGCCGCTCACCAGAAAGTCGAGCGAGATGCTCCTCCTCGCCCGCAGGGAAGGCTAGGCGCGGCGAGGTATATGAAGCCGCGACCACAATAGGTTGCCCGCGCCCGCACACGCGGTCAAATTCATTGAATGACCCGCCCCATCCGCGTTCTCGTCGCCAAACCCGGTCTCGACGGCCATGACCGTGGCGCGAAGGTCGTCGCCGCCGCGCTCCGCGACGCGGGAATGGAGGTCATCTACACCGGTTTGCATCAGACGCCGGAGATGATTGCCAGCGCTGCGATTCAAGAGGATGTGGACGTCGTCGGGCTCTCGATTCTCTCGGGCGCTCACATGACGCTTTTCCCTCGGGTTCACGAACTGCTGAAAGCCGAGGGAAGAGGCGATATTCTTGTGACGGGCGGCGGGATAATCCCGAAAGAGGACATGGAAGCCCTGCAGGCGCTCGGCGTCGGAAAGCTATTTGGACCAGGTACTTCCACCGCTGACCTCGTGCAATACATCAAGGATTGGTTCACCCAGAACGAAGCGCGGCGCGCACAGGAAGTGTGACCTCACGTCTCCGGGAGCTCAGCGCGATCACGCGCGAGCTCGAAGCCAAGCTTCGCGAGGGTGGCGGAGCCGATAAAGTCGCCAAACAGCACAAGCAGGGAAAACTCACCGCCCGCGAGCGCGTCTCACAGCTCACGGATGCCGATTCGCATTTCATGGAAGTCGGCTTGTTCGTAGCGTACGATCGGTACGAAGGTCAGGCGCCGGGCGCGGGAGTGATCACCGGCATCGCGATGATCGGCGGCCGGGAATGCGTGGTGGTCGCAAACGATGCGACTGTCAAGGCGGGTTCGTGGTGGCCTGAAACCATCACCAAAATTCTGCGCGCACAGGAAATTGCCATGCGCTGCAGGATTCCGATCATCTATCTGGTTGATTCAGCGGGCGTGAATCTGCCGTATCAGGGTGGAGTTTTCCCCGGGCAATACGGCGCGGCTCGAATTTTCTACTACAACTCTCTCATGCGCCGCTATCTCCGCATTCCGCAAATTGCTGCGGTTATGGGGCAGTGCGTAGCGGGCGGGGCGTATTTGCCGGCGCTCTCCGATGTGATTCTCATGGTGAAGGGGACGTCATTCATGGGTCTGGCGGGGCCGAACCTCGTGAAAGGTGCTACCGGCGAGACGATTGATGCCGAGACGCTCGGTGGCGCGGTGACGCACACAGAGGTGAGCGGCGTGGCTCACTATGCGGTGGAGAATGATGCGGAGTGCATACGAAAAATCCGCGAGCTGGTGAGCCGACTGCCGAACAGCAACGCGGTCGCGCGCCAGATGCCGCTTGAGAGCTCTCGCGCAACGCCTGTGGCGACAGATCCATCCGCTCTGTACGACATGCTTCCCACCGATCATCGCATGTCCTACGATATGCACGCGATTCTTAAATGCATCGTCGACGCGGATTCGCTCGATGAATTCCAAGTGCATCTCGCGAAGGAAATGATCTGCGCGGACGCGCGGATCGAGGGGATTGCGGTCGGGATCATCGCGAATCAGCGCGGGCTGATCAAAGGGCGCGAGGGCGAGAAGCCGCGGTTCGGCGGAATTATTTACGCGGAGAGCGCGGAGAAGGCGGCGTACTTCATTGATCGCTGCAGTCGCGCGGGGACGCCGATTCTTTTCATCCAGGACGTCTCTGGCTTTATGGTCGGGCCGGAGGCGGAGCACTCCGGAATCATTCGCTCCGGCGCGCGTTTTGTCGAAGCGATGGCGACGGCGGTCTCGCCGAAAATCGTTCTCACTGTCAATCACGCATCGGGGGCGGGATACTACGCGATGGCGGGGCAGGGATTCGACCCGGACTTCATTCTCTCGTGGCCGTCGGGCCGCATGGGAGTGATGGAGGGCGAAGCCGCAGTGCAGGCCGTTCATGGGCCCGCGATGGACGCGGCAAAGAGAGCTGGGACGCCCGTGCCGCCAGCCGTGAGCGCATCCGCAGCCGAGATGCGCGAGGATTACGATGAACAGCTCGACGCGCGCTACGCGGCCGCGCGCGGATTCGTCGATGCCATCGTCTATCCCGAAGACACACGAACCGCGCTCGGCATCGCGCTGCGCAGCGCGCTGCAAAACCTCGGACCGCACCTCGGCGCGTTCGTTCTCCCTGCACGCATGGAAGCAGCAACCGAATGAGCGCCGCGAAAGCAGAACAGAAGATTGTGCGGGTCGCGGGAGCCCAGGGATTCTGGGGCGACTGGCTCGAAGCGCCGCGCCGTCAGGCCGAAGGCGGACCGGTCGATTACCTGATGCTCGACTATCTCGCCGAGGTCACGATGTCCATCCTGCAAAAACAGAAGGAGCGTGATCCGAAGGCCGGCTACGCGCGAGATTTTGTTGGAGCAATGGAATCCGTGCTGGACGGCGTCGCGAATCGCGGCATCAAAGTGATCGCGAATGCCGGCGGCGTAAATCCTGAGGCGTGCGCTGCGGCCGTGCTCGAGATGGCGAAGGCAAAGGGCGCGGCGGGCAAACTGCGCGTCGGCGTCGTCACGGGCGACAATCTGCTCCCGCGCCTCGACGAGCTGCTCGCCGCAGGTCACGAGCTCAAGAACATGGAAACCGGCGAGCCGCTCTCGATCATTCGAGATCGTGTGGTTGCCGCGAATGCGTACATCGGCAGTGTGCCGATCGTCGAAGCGCTCACGAAAGGCGCGAACGTCGTGATCACGGGCCGTTCCACCGACACCGCACTCACCATGGCGCCGCTGCGCTACGAGTTCGGCTGGGCGGAGAACGACTGGAACACACTCGCGGCGGGGATCATTGCCGGCCACATCATCGAATGCGGCGCGCAGTGCTCGGGCGGCAACTGCCTCTACGAGTGGCGGACGATCGAGAATCTCGCCGATGTCGGATATCCGATTATCGAGGCGCAGGCCGATGGCACGTTCGTGGTCACGAAGCATCCGAATACCGGCGGCCGGGTGTCAGTGCAGACCGTGACCGAGCAACTCGTCTACGAAATGGGCGACCCGCACGCGTACATCACGCCTGATGTCGTCGCTGACTTTACTTCTATTCATCTGAAGGCCGACGGCGCGAATCGGGTGAAGGTGTTTGGCATTCAGGGCAAACCTGCCACCGACAAACTCAAAGTCTCCATCGCCTACCGGTCCGGATTCAAAGCCGTCGGCTCGCTCGTCTACGCGTGGCCGGATGCCCTCGAGAAAGCGCAGCTCGCCGATCGTGTACTCCGCGAACGTCTCGACCGGCTCGGCCTCCGCTTCGAGCAGGTCCTCTCCGAGTTCGTCGGCGCGAGCGCGACACACGGCCCGCTCGCAGGCGCGGAAGCGGGGAAGCACGCGCCGGAGGTTCAGTATCGCATCGGCGTGCGCGACGCGGACAAAAAGAAAGTCGAACGCTTCACCCGCGAGATCGTTCCGCTCGTGCTCAACGGGCCGCCGAGCGTGACCGGATTCGCCGGCGGCCGTCCGAAGACGGAGGAGATTGTTGCCTATTGGCCCGCACTCGTTGATAAGACGGTGGTGCAGACCCGCGTGGATGTGATCCAATGAAAGTGCGCCTCCTCGATATCGCCCACGCGCGCTCCGGCGACAAAGGCGACACCGCGAACGTGGGTCTGATCGCGCTGCAGCCCGAGTGGTATCCGGTTCTGGTGAAGTTTGTGACGCGGGACGCCGTCGCAAAACACTTCACGGGCGTCATCACGGGCGGCGTGGACCGCTACGAACTTCCGAATCTCAACGCGCTGAACTTTCTCCTGCATGGCGCGCTCGATGGCGGTGGCACACTTTCCCTCAAGACCGATGCGCAGGGAAAAGTTTTCTCGACCGCGCTGCTTCGCATGGTAGTGGAGATTCCCGATTCCGAGGCGCAGGCGCTCGCAAAGAAACTTCCGCGAGCCAGCGAGACTGCTTGAGCGCACGTATTCGCGTTGACATCGCCGGAGCGGTCGGGCGCATTCACCTCGCGCGACCAGAAAAGCAAAACGCGCTCGACGCGCAGAGTGTGCACGAACTGGTTGACGCGCTGATGGAATTCGAGGGCGACGACGCCGTCCGCGCCGTGCTCCTGCGTGCCGATGGAGCGGACTTCTGCACGGGCGTCGATCTCGACGCGCTCGCCGAAATGCTCGACGCGTCCACCGAGGCACATGAGCGCGACGCTGCCGATCTCGGGCGTGTCTTCACCACGATTCGTGGAATGCAAAAGCCGGTTATCGCGGCGGTGCAGGGCAAAGTGCTCGCGGGCGGCTGCGGACTGGCCACTGCATGCGACGTGCTGCTCGCGCAAGACGACGCGCAGTTCGGCTATCCCGAGGTGCGCATCGGCTTCATCCCCGCGATGGTCATGAACATGCTGCGCCGCTCAGTCGGCGAGAAACACGCGTTTGATCTCGTCATTTCGGGGCGATTGATTGGTGCGGTCGAGGCGGAGCGCATCGGACTTGTCAGCCGGGTGCTTCCCGCCGCCGCGTTCGAGAGTGAAGTGGAGCGTTACGTGCTCGGACTCGCGAGCCATCCGATGTCGTCGATGGGCCTCACGAAACGCCTGTTCTATCGGCTCGACCTGCTCTCGTTTCGCGACGGCATCGCGGAGGGAGTGTTGGCTAATGTCGAGGCGCGGCAGACCGAGGCGTTTCGGACGGGAATCTCGAGCCACCAGCGCAACACGCCGCCAAAAACGCTGCCGACAACGCCCTCGGGCTCGTGACCGCGAGCGGCGCGGCGAACACTCCGCTCCTCATTTACGGAGCGAACGGCTACACCGGCCGCTTGATCGTGAGACAGGCGATCGCGCGCGGACTGCGACCGATTCTTTCGGGGCGCAATGCGCAGGAGATCTCGTCCATCGCGCGCGAGTATGGAATCGAGGCGCGGCCCGCTGCCCTCGACAATCCGGCTGAACTGGATGCCGCGCTCACCGGATGCACGGTGGTCATTCACTGCGCTGGCCCGTTCTCGAAAACGTCGCGCGCAATGGTCGAGGCGTGCGTGCGGAATCGCGTGCACTATCTCGACATCACCGGAGAGATCTCCGTGTTTGAGGCGCTCGCGTCGCCAGCGCGTTCGGGCGAAGCGAAAGCGGCGGGCGTGATGCTCTTGCCGGGCGCGGGATTCGACGTGGTGCCAAGTGACTGTCTTGCCGCGCATCTCAAGCGGCGCTTACCGACGGCGACATGGCTGACCCTCGCGTTCTCGGGCGGCACCGGACTTTCACGCGGCACAGCGACGACCATGATCGAAAACGTCGCGCGCGGTGGCGCGGTGCGTCGCGCCGGAAAAATTACCCATGTCCCCGCAGGATGGCGCGAGCGCAATATCGATTTCGGCGACAAGGTGCGGCACGTGGTCACGCTTCCGTGGGGCGATGTCTCGACGGCGTTCCACAGCACCGGAATTCCGAATGTCGAGGTGTACACGGCGGCGCCAGCGGGCGCGATTCGCGGAATGATGGTCGCACGGTACTTCGGATGGCTGCTGGCGACCCCACCCCTGCAGTCGTTTCTGAAGGGCAGGGTTCGCGCGGGCGCGCCGGGACCGAGCGACCAGCAACGATCTGCCGCGCAGGCGCGTTTGTGGGGCGAGGTGTGGGACGACGACGGGAACCGCATGCAGTCGCGGCTGCGTTCACCGGACGGTTACAGTCTGACGGCGCTGACGACCGTCGCTGCGGCGGAAAAAGTGCTCGGCGGAGGCGCAAAGCCGGGCTTCCAAACGCCATCCCTCGCATTCGGTGCTGATTTTATTTTGGAGATTGCGGGAACCGAGCGGGAAGATATTCCAGACACGACGGAGAAACGCGCATGACTCCGATCACCATCGCGAAGTTCGCGCTCGCGCTGGCGGGCATCTTAGTTTGGGGAATGGGATTGCGTCTGGATATCTCGAGTTTGCGGATGATCGGCATTGGACTGATGGCCACAGCACTGATTCTTCGATTCGCGAAGGGCAGGCACGACAATAAAACGGAGGATGGATCATGAAAAAAATGTTCGCACTATTTGCATTGGCCGCGCTCACCAGCACGGCCCACGCGCAGGGTGGCATGGCCGGAATGGACATGACTAAAAAAGTCACGCAGGTCGGGCCGCATCCGGATGGCTGGGAGCTGCGTCTCGACGATGCGAAAGCCGCGCCGACCGACGTGAACTTCACGACGATGGGTCCGGGAATGCACGTCGAGGCCGGACCGGCCGGAATTTATTGGAACCCGACAAATACGGCCTCCGGGACGTACACGATTTCGGCAACGTTTGGCGTTCGTTCGACGCCGCTGCACGATGCGGTTGGGCTTTTCTGGGGCGGAAATGACCTGACGGGCGACAAGGAATCGTACGCGTACTTCCTCGTCTACGGCGACGGAACGTTCATCGTGAAGCATCGCGCGAATTCGACGACCACGCACACGGTGGTCGCGCAGATGAAGGGAAGTCCCAATGCGGCAATCAAGGCGGCACCGGCAAACGGCGGCTCGGCCTCGAACAAGCTCGCAATAAAAGTCGGCGCTGACTCCGTGCGGTTCTTAGTGAACGACACGCAGGTGGCGGCGGTGGCCAACGGCGGGATGATGCCGAGCGGCGGGATCTACGGGGTGCGCGTGAATCACAACATCAGCGTGCATATCGCGGGACTCTCCAAGCAGTAGACCCTCGATAGTGGCGGTTCAGTTGTCGAGCAGCGGCGAGCGTCAAATCAAAAAAGTACCGGCCACGATCCTGGCGGTTCTGACGCTCGCCGCGCTCACCGCGGTACTTCTCACATGGAATTGGGGAAACTATCGGGAGCGACTCCGCGAGATGCGCGCGGCGGCCGCACAACCCGGGGTGTCGGTCGATATCCGGGCGCTCGACGCCGCCGAGCAACTCGCGCCGCTGGCGGAGACCCGCACGGAGAAGGGCTTCGCGGACGACGCGCTCCGTGTCGCCGAGTACGCGGTGGACTACGCGTTCGCCGCCGCACTGAGGAATGCGGTCGACACGCCGGCGCCGCTGACGGCGGAAACACGCGAGATCTCGTCTCGCATCGACGGCTATGCCGCCGCGGTCGCGGCGGACGATCGCCAAATCGCCGAGCTCACGCAGCATCTTGCCGGCGCTGCAAGATCGGGCTCCAACATCCAGGCGCAACTCGATCTTGCAAAAGCGCAGCACGGCCTCGACATCGATGCCCTCGACGATGCGCATCAGGATATGGCTCGCGCCGGCGGAGACAAACAGGCCTCCATAAAGCGCCTCCGGGACGAGCACGAGGCTTCGCACCATCCCGCGGCAGCCACCTCCGGCGCGCCGGCGCCTATCGCAGGCGCGGCCACCGCATCACCATCCGCCGCCGCCGCACCCGCCTCGATCGAGCTGACCGAGTCCGGCAACATTGTCGCCCAAGCGGAGGCGTTGTCGTCGCTGCGGTCGAAGCACGCACTGCTGCTGCAGGCGCGGCAGGCGGCCCGCGACCGCGAAGTCCGGTTTTCCGCCGCGCACGATTCGCTCCAAAAGGCGGGAGCGGCTCTCAAGGCGCAGAGCGGCGCCTCCAAGGACTTGCAGCTGCTCACCGCTGAGGGAGCAAATCAGAAAAAACTCAGCGGACTCGATCATCAGATCGACACGGAGCAGGATCTTGAAGCGACGTACGGCAGCTGGATCTCGTACGTGCACGCTCGCGAGCAGGCATTCATACACGGCGAGCTGCTCGCCGTCTTTTGGATATTTCTCATCGCACTCCTGGTGTACGCGCTGAGCGCGAGCATCAACCACGTTTTCTCGAGCATCTCCTCAGAGCGCCGCGAGCTTCACACGTTTCGCACAATCGCGTTGTTCGCCATGCAGGCCATAGGCGTCGCGCTGATCCTGATCATCATGTTCGGATCGCCGGGAAATTTCGGGACGGTTCTCGCTGTGGTAGGCGCAGGCCTGACGGTCGCGCTGCAGGATTTCATCATCGGGTTCATCGGCTGGTTTATCCTGATGGGAAAAGACGGAATGCGGCCGGGGGACTGGGTCGAGATCAACGGCGTTGCGGGCGAGGTGCTGCAGGTTGGCGTGTTCAAGACCGTCCTGCTGGAGACGGGCAGTTGGGCGGAGTCCGTCTCCCCCACGGGCCGGAAGGTGACGTTCGTGAACAGCTTCGCGATTCGCGGGCATTACTTCAACTTCTCGACGTCAGGCCAGTGGCTGTGGGACGAGTTGCAGGTCCAGGTCGCAGAGGGAGTTGACCCGTACGCCGTCGCCGAGGCGATTCAGAAAATCGCGGCGAGCGAGATTGCCGCGACCGCCGGCGCGGCCGAGCAGGAATGGCGACACGTCCTTCCGGCATACGCCGCGAGCGCGTTTTCAGCGCAGCCGACCGCCAGCGTGCGTCCCGTTGGCGCCGGCGTCCGGGTGGTGCTTCGCTACCTGTCGAAGGCGAGTGAGCGCCAAGCGACGCGTGCGCGGCTGTACCGCGCGCTCATCGAACTCTCGCAGGGCAAAGCGGTGACGAGCGCCGTCACCCCGACGTGATGACGTAGCCGCGTTTCACGTCCTGCGCGCCGGCTCGTGTGCCAAGCCCGACACTCAGTCCGAACACCAGCGCCGTCCCGCCGCCCACCAGCGATCCGAGCAGCGGAATGAACCCGAGTACGGTCACGATCGGCACCGCAACGACGCACGCGACGATACCGGCAACGATCGCGGCCCCTGGCTTCAGCGCCGCCTCGACATAGCGAAGCCGCTCACGAACAAATCTCCGAGCCGTTCCATAACTGACCCATGAAACGGCGAAAGAAACCCCGAGCACGATGATTGGCCACATATGACCTCCTTTTCTGCTCAATACGATACCGGCTTGCCGGGGGTTTCAGCCACCTTTTCGCAATCCGCCACTCTGAGTTATTCTTTTCGCATGCAACCAAACGTTGAAGAGATCTTCGGATACATGACCGGCGTCCGCACCGAGCTCGCCGCCTTCATTGCATTGGCGCCGCTCGAGGCGATGAATCGCGATCCGGGTGTGGGCAGATGGAGCGGAACCGGCATCGTGCAGCATATGGGCAAAGTGGAGGGAGCCGCGACGAAACTGCTCGAGGGGCTTTTCGCCATCGCGCTCGCGGCGAATATGCCGCTCGACACTCAAAAAAAATCCTGGCTCACCTCGCTCGATAAATTCAACGTCCACGACCGCAGCGTTCGCATCAACGCGCCCGAGCGGCTGTATCCGGACCCGACCGCCGACCTCGCTGCCTCGTGGAGTTCACTGCAAGCCGTTCGCGAGCGTCTGAAACGCGCGGTCGCGACCGTTGATGGCCGCGACCTCGCGGTGGTGAGCGCCCCTCATCCGATCTTCGGACCACTCAACGGCTACGAGTGGATCCTCATGATTGGAAAGCACGAAGAACGCCACCTTGCCCAGCTCAGGGAAACCGTTCGCTAGGCGGCGACCGTCTGCCTGTCTTCCGCCGTCTGCCCACTGCCTTCTGCCAAAGGCATAACCTCAGCGGCGAACCGCTCCATTTCCTCGAGCTGCGGGCTGCATTGCAGTAAGAGCAGCCCCACCCCGGCCTCCTGAAATTCGCGCACGCGCTCCGCAACCTGCTCGGGCGTCCCCACCAGTCCCGCGCGCAACCCGCGGTTTGAAACCGAGTAGTCCTCAAGCGAGACCTGCTGGTCGAGCTTGGTGTGTGAAATCCAGTCTTGATAGTTGTTATAGCCGGCCGATCCCGGATTCACATTGGTGATCCGCTCGAGTTCTTTTTTCGCCTCGCGCTCCGTTGGGCGCACGATGGTGAACGCGGCCATTCCGAATTCCATCTCCGGCAAACCGGTCTCTCCCCGGCGGCGGCGCATGTCGGCGATCTTCGGCGCGATACGCTCCGGCGGATCGCCGTGCATCACGTAGGCATCGCAGCGCTGTGTGATGAGCGACTTGGCCGCCTCGGATTCGCCGCCCGCGTAAATCGTGGGGCGCGGGCGGCGCGCCGGCTTCGGTGCGAGCACCGTATCCTGCGCGCTGTAGTATTTCCCGGAGTGCGAGAACGATTTCTCGCTCCACGCCCCGCTCACGATCGTGAGCCACTCCTCCGTGCGCGCATATCGATCGTCGTGCGCGTCGAACTGCACGCCGTATCTCCGCGCTTCGTCCGCCCACCAGCTCGAGACCACGTTGAGCGAGAGGCGGCCGTTTGAAATTTGATCGAGATTCGCCGTCTGCTTCGCGAGGATCGCCGGGTTGTGAAAGGTCGGGCGCACCGCGACCATCAGCTCGAGCCGCTCGGTGACCGCGGCCAGCGCCGCGGCGGTGCTCCACGCCTCCAGCGACGGCGCGTCGATCCCTTTGATGTCGTTGAGAAACAGTTCGGCGATGAGCGTGAGATCGTATCCGATCTGCTCGCTGCGCTGCGCGAGTTTTTTGACGTACTCCCACGACGCTTCCATTCCTTCGTCCGGCACGTTGCGCAGCCAGCCGCCAAACACGGGCATCCAATATCCGTATCGCATGTTCAGCGCGCTCCGGCGAGTTCGCGCTTGGCTGCGCGCGTGGGTGAGTTGCCGCTGGTGTGCGCAGTGAGTCCGGCGCGAACTTCGATGTAGTCGGCAAAGCGCACGAACGGATCAAACCCGACCACATTCCGCGCGTCCGCAACAAAATTCGAGAGTGCGTTGATGTCGTAGTAGTACGTTTTGCCATCGCGTGCATCGACGAGATACTCAATGCCGCCAATATCGAGTTGCACCCGTTTCGCGATGCGTTCCACCGCTTCGATGATTTCCTCGGGCGGCGTGAAACCTTCGACTCGCATCCCGTTCTTCTTCGCATCAGCCGCGCAGAACGTGCGCTCGAGCTCGCGCCCGTCGGTTGTCTGGCACACATCGGCCGGGCAGAGATTGAACGAGCCGTCTGCGGGATACACGTTGATGGCGTAGAGAAACTTGCCGCCGAGGACCTCGACGCGCGTGATGTGTCCGTCGGTGAGCGGTGCAAGTTCCTGCACGAGCGCGGTGTGATCGACACCGAGGTCCAGCAGTCCTGCGGCCGCTGCCGTCGCGAGCGCTTCGCGTGAATCAAAGCGCTGAATGCCGGCACCGCTTCCGCCGATGTTCGCTTTTACGAGGACCGGAAAACGCAGACCCTCTGCTGCGGCAAGCGCCTGCGACGCGTGATTGATGACGCGAGCGCGCGGATACGCGAGACCGAGCTCTTGCAGGATGTCGAGCTGCAGCGCCTTCGACAGTTCGTTGGCGTACACCACGCTGCCGTTGATCACCGGCACGCCTATGCGTTCGAGATGCTTGAGCCAGTGCAGGGTATGGAACGTCGACTGTGCATGCCCTCGCAAATACGCGGAGGGCGACGCACGGTTCACCACCACGGAGTACGGAGATTCCGTCTCTGACGCATCCCAGAAATGCGCGGCGGCATCCAGCTTGGCATAGGGGAGCGCTCGTCGGTCGAGCTCGTCAAACAACGGTTTGAACCAGTCCGGGTGCTCGTGGTAAATCGCGATCGGTTTTGATTCTTTCATGGCTTCACTCGCTGGAAAATGGTGAAAAACAAAAAACCCCCGATCCGTGGAGGATCGAGGGCGATGGTTCAGGCAGATTCGCCTGACTAGGTCGTTGCTACGACGCGCGCGCTCCCGCTCCTCCATGTGCCTGGGGGCACATGCAGCAGCAGCACATCATCGTGGAGTTCGGGCGGGTCATATGAGGATAGTATCGGACGGATGCAGGGGAGTCAATCGACAGCTTTCAGGTACTGACCACAGGTTTGGGACCTAAGGGTGTGAGGTGTCAGGGAGCAGAGCGTCAGGCTTGAGACAATCGGCCCCGTCCTAGGCCCATCGTCTCAAACCTGAAAGTCTGCGACCTGTCACCTCACACCTTTAGGTCCCAAACCTCGAATCAGGATATCTTTACGGGAGTCTCGCATCCCGGATCGTCTACGGGAGTCCCGCATCCCGGATCGTCAAAGAAGTGTCCCGCCCAGAACTCCTCAGCCCCGCCGGCTCCCTCGACGCCGTTCGCGCAGCCGTCGCGAATGGCGCCGACGCCGTGTACCTCGGAGTCGAGAAGTTCAATGCCCGCGACGAAGGCGCGCAACTCACGATCGCGGAACTCGAGCAGGCGTGCCTGATCGCTCACAGCGGCGGCGTGCGCATCTATCTCACGCTGAACATTCTCGTAAAGCCGGACGAGATGCACGACGCGCTCGCCCATCTGGGTCACTGCATCGACGCCGGAATCGACGCCGCGATTGTGCAGGACATCGGACTCGTGCGCGCGATCCAAGCGGTCTATCCGGAGTTCGAGATCCACGGCTCCACGCAGATGACGGTGCACGACGCGAGCGGCGCAGCGGTCATGAACGAACTTGGTGTCGATCGCGTGGTGCTCGCTCGCGAAAACACGCTCGACGATATCCGCGCGATTCACGCTGCGGTGCCTGATCTCGGATTGGAATCGTTCGTTCACGGCGCGCTGTGCATCGCGTACTCAGGCCAGTGCTTCATGTCCGGCATGATCTCCGAGCGGAGCGCGAATCGAGGGTCCTGCGCGCAGTCGTGCCGCAAAGATTATGTCCTCACCGATAAAACGACCGGCGATGAACTCGATCGCGGATATCTGATCTCCGCGAAAGATCTCGGCGCGTACGACCACCTGCAGGAAATCGCCGACGCGGGCATTGGCTGCCTCAAGATCGAAGGCCGCAAAAAGAAACCAGAGTACGTCGCAACTGTTACGAAGGGATACCGCGAGTTTCTCGATCGCGTCGACAAAGGCACGTTCGCCAAACCGACCTTCGATGAAGTGGAGCCGCTGGTGCAGATCTTCAGCCGCGGATTCACCGGCGGCATGTACGGTGGCCGCGCCGGCCGCGATTACATCACGCGCACGCAACCCGACAACCACGGATTCGACCTCGGCGTGGTGATCGCAAATGAACCGGGTGAAGTGATCGTCGACGTCAGCATTCCAATTGAAGTGGGCGACGGTCTTGGCTTCGAACCGCCGGCTGGAACGACGCACGCGCAGAGCACGGGATTCGCGGTAACGGCGGTCAGCACCATAGGCGCGCGCGACGGAATTACGCGGCAGGCCGTATCGAGCCGCATTCGTGTGAACGCGGGCTGGCGTGTGTTGCGCACGGCGCACGCCGCATTGCTCGAACGGGCGCGCGCGAGCTTTGCGTCGCTCAAGGGCGCGGCAGCGACCACCAAAACGTCGCTCGACGTTCGCGTGTTCGGCGGCGCGGGCGCGCCGCTCAAAGCGATCTTCCGCGCGAGCGCCGACGAGGCGAGCGTCGTAAGCGAGATCTCGCTCGCGCCCGCTTCCAAACGCGTGCTCGACGAGTCGCAGCTCCGTGAACAGTTCGGCCGGCTGGGCGATACGCCGTTCGCACTCGGTGCCGTCGATACGAGCGGACTTGCCGACGGACTGTTCATTCCGGTGAGTGCGCTGAATCATCTTCGTCAGCGCGCGGTGGACGAACTCTTGCTGCACCGCGACTGGGCTCGCGACGCCGTGCTGGCCGATCGCGCCGAGCGAATCGCGACGGCCGCGCACACGCCCGAAATCGCCGCGCGACCTGCGGTGCGTCCACGCGAAGGGTTCACGCTGTCCGCAGAAGTCTTCAGTCTTGATGACGCCCGCGTTGCAGCCGCGGCGGGCGCGAATGAAATCGTGTTCGACCCGTTCCTGCGCCATCCGTCGCCGCCGCGCTCGCGCGTTACGGCGCTCGCTGCGGAGCTGAAAGAGCAGGGCAAGGTTCTTCGTCTTCGCACACCGACGATCGTGCGGCCCGAAGACCGGTCGCAACTCGACAAGTGGCTCACCCTCGAACTTCCGATACAAACGGGGCATCTCGGCCTGCTCGCCGAGCTGTCGCACGCGGGCCGGGACGTCGTCGCCGACTACGCCGTCAACTGCTTCAATGCGCTCACGGCCGTCGAACTGTTTCGCATCGGCGCGAAGAGAATCACCGCGTCGGTCGAACTCACCGCCGACGAAATCGCCTCACTCGTTGCGCCGTGGGACGGCGATGCGTTCGACGTCCTCATCTACGGCCGTCCCGAGGGTATGACGCTCGAGCATTGCGTTCTCTCGGCTGCATTCGATCGCGTTGTGACGACTTGCCGCGATCTTTGCGTTCAGAAACACCCCAACGTCGAGCTCACCGATCCCGCCGGTTACGCGTTTCCGGTGGCGACGGACAGCAATTGCAGGAACCGCCTTCTTCATTCGCGCGTGGTCGAGGGATCGGAATTCATCCCGCGGCTCTGGCGCGGCGGTGTGCGCGGATATCGGGCGGTGTTCAATACCGCCGGCGAGCCGGTGGCCGATCTGATCGCGGGATATCGCGCGATGCTCGACGCGCTGAGCACCGGCAACCGGCCGGATGCCGCCGCGGTGAGATCGCTCGTAGGAGATCGCTTCACGCGCGGCCACTTCGCTCGCGCAGTGTAAAGGCTTTCGCGGCAAGATTCCGCGCTCATCGCGGAGCCCGCCAGCCGCTATTCTTCAGCGTGACCTCAACACCGATCAATGCCGCGCGAGTCGTTCTCCACGAGCGATTCGGCTTTACCGCGTTCCGCCCCGGACAGGAGCGCGCGATGGAATCGGTGCTGGCCGGCCGGGATACGCTGGTGATTTTGCCGACCGGCGGCGGCAAGTCGCTCTGCTATCAGGTTCCCGCGCTGGTGCTGAGCGGCATCACGGTGGTCGTGTCGCCACTGATCTCACTCATGAAAGATCAAGTGGACGCGCTCGAGGCAAAGGGGATTCCGGCCGCGTTCATCAATAGTTCGCTCTCGGCTTCACAGATCAGCGATCGGCTCGGCAAGGCGCGCCGCGGCGAGATCAAACTGCTGTACCTCGCGCCTGAACGATTCGACTTCGGAAGTGCCGCGGAAAAAATCGCGGCCATGGGCGTCTCTCTTCTCGCGATCGACGAGGCGCACTGCATCAGCGAATGGGGCCACGACTTCCGGCCGAGCTACCGACGCGTCCGCGAGATTCGCGAGAAACTGGGATTTCCGCCTACGCTCGCTCTCACAGCCACCGCCACTCCCGAGGTGCGGCGCGACATCGCCCGCGTGCTCAACCTTCGCGATCCCGAAGTGGTGCTCACCGGATTCGATCGCCCGAACCTTCGCTGGCACGTCGTGCGCACGAAAAACGATTCTGAGAAAGATGGCACGCTCGTGGATATTCTTGCGCGGCACGAGGGCGTGGCAATCGTCTACGCTGCCACCCGGAAAACGGTCGATCGCGTGGCGCACGTACTCACGCGTGCCGGCATCCGTTCCGAGGCATATCACGCCGGCCTCGACGACGATCGGCGCAGAGAGGTGCAAGATGCATTCATGTCCGAGCGCGTGCGCGCGATTGTGGCGACGAATGCGTTCGGCATGGGCATCGACAAACGCAACGTTCGACTCGTTGTCCACCACGCGATGCCCGGCTCGCTCGAGGCATACTATCAGGAGGCTGGCCGCGCGGGCCGCGACGGCGCTCCCGCGGACTGCTACTTGCTGCACGCATTTCAGGATCGGTTCACGCACGAGTTCTTCATCAAGGGTGCGTGCCCCGAGCGCGATGTCGTGACCGCGGTGTACCACGCGGCGTGCAATCGCTGCGACGATGCCGGCATGCTCTCGCTCGATGCAGCCGGACTGGCATCGGCGGCAAAAGGGAAAGTTTCGGACCGCGAAGCCGAGTCCGCCGTGCGCATTCTCACGTCGGCCGGCGCGCTCAGCGTTGCCGAGGGATCGCGCAGCAGAGCGCGGGTGAGACTGCTTGCCACCCCCGAGCGCATCCGCACAGAACTCGGTTCCGAAGAGACGATCGAGGTCGGCGTGCTGCGCGCGCTCTGGCGTGGGACGCGCGGAGCGGTGGCCCAAGGTGCGATCGTCGATCTCGATTCGCTGCCGCCGGGACTGGCTGGCCCTCAAGGCGCCGCAGCGGTACTCGACGATTTGCAGGCGCGCCAGTTTGTGGTGTGGTCGAAGGTCGGCGAAGGACTGGTAGTTGCGGATCGCACCGCGCCGATCGATCGCTGGCCCGTGGACTGGGAGACGCTCGACCGCCGGCGTCGCGCGGAATCGTCGCAGCTCGATGTCATGCAGAAGTACGCGTACACGGATCGGTGCCGGCGCGGATTCGTGCTGCGTTACTTCGGCGATCCCGCCGCCACGAATCGCTGCGAGCAGTGCGACAATTGTCTCGCACTTAAGCATGAAGCGGTACGGTCGAGTTCCAGTGTGCGAGGCGTTCCGAAGAAAGGCCGTCGCGGTCGCACCGGCGCGGGCAGCGCGGGCCGCGCGAGCGGCACAAAAACTAACGCCGTCACGCTGGATGATCTCTCCCGGGAACAACTCGAACTTTTGCAATCGCTTCGGGCCGTTCGAACGACCATATCAAAGCGTGACAAAGTGCCCGCGTATGTCGTTTTTGCGGATCGTACACTGCGCGAAATGGCGCGCGCCAAGCCGCAAACCGCTGGCGCACTTGGCGATGTCTACGGCGTAGGACCATCGAAAATGGAGAAATACGGGGAAGAGTTTCTCGCGGTTCTTCGAGAATCGTAGCTATATTAAGGGCTATGAAAGATTCCTTGTACTTCACAGAGCAGCACCTTGCCGTGCGCGAAATGGTTCGCAAGTTCGCACGCGATGAGGTTGCGCCGGTAGCACGGCGACTCGACGACTCGCAGGAATTCCCGTGGGAAAACGTCCGCAAGATGGGCGAGCTCGGGCTGCTCGGCATCCCGTGGTCGGAGGAACTCGGCGGCGCGGGACTCGACATTATCAGTTTCATAATTGCGATCGAAGAACTCGCGCGCGTTGACGCGTCGCACTCGATCACAATCTCGGCACACACCACACTTGGTACCTCACCAATTGTGAACTTCGGCACCAAGGCGCAAAAGGAGCGTTACGTGCCGCCGCTCGCCTCGGGGCGCGTGATCGGCGGTTTCGGCCTCACCGAGGACACTGCGGGAAGCGACGCGGGTGGCACGCGAACCACAGCAGTTCGCAGGAACGGTCACTATGTGCTCAACGGCTCCAAGCGCTTCATCACACACGCGGGCGTCGGCGAAATCTTTGTGGTCACGGCGGTCACCGATCCCTCGGCCGGCACTCGCGGCATCAGCTCCTTCATTCTGACGAAGGACACGTGCGATCTCTCGCGCGCCAAGGAAGTGGGCGTCGGCCATCTTCCGGATCTCTGCCCGATGAAAGGCTTCACGAGCGGAAAGAAAGAAGACAAACTCGGCTGGCGGTCATCGGACACCCGTGAGCTCATTTTCAACGACGTCGAAGTTCCCGCTGACAATTTGCTGGGGAAGGAAGGCGAGGGTTTCGTGAACTTCATGCGCACGCTCGACGCCGGGCGCATCGGCATCGCATCACTCTCGCTCGGGCTCGCACAGGGCGCGTTCGATCTATCGTTGCAGTACGCGTCAACGCGAAAGCAGTTCGGCAAGCCGATCGCCGAGTTCCAGGGCATTCAATTCCAGCTCTCTGATATCGCAACGGAGCTCGAAGCGGGGCGGCACTTGGTGTATCACGCCGCCTGGCTGGCTCAAAACGGCTGCCCGTTCTCGAAAGAAGCGGCGATGGCGAAGCTCTTCTGTTCCGAGATGGCAATGCGCGCCACAACCAAGGCCATTCAGATCCACGGTGGTTACGGATATACCAAGGAATATCCCGTGGAGCGGATGATGCGCGACGCGAAGATCGGCGAGATTGGGGAGGGAACGTCCGAGATCCAGCGGATCGTGATCGCTCGCCATCTGCTCAAGGATCTTGTCGCGATCTGAGGTCCGAATGCACCTGCGGGATTGCGCAGGGCAAGTCATCCCATTTACATCCTAGCAAGCGCCCAGTGGGCTGCGGGCGCGATAGGACCGAATATTCCTCGACTCTCTTTATAGAAAGAATGTCGAACGCACCCGATCGCACGCTGAGCCGTTCTACTCCATTCCCGTCGCAGGGTGTTTCTGCGCGCGCGGCATGGGCGGCAAGGGCATGCACGATCATGGGCCTTCACGCGGTACACGATGAAACGAGAGATTTTGATCAGCGCGACGCAACGCGAAGTTCGCGTTGCAATTTTGGAGGACGACCAGCTCGTTGAGATGCAGGTCGATCGTCCCGAAGCACGACGGATGGTCGGCGATATTTACTGGGGCAAGGTGGACGCGGTGCTTCCTGGAATTCAGGCGGCATTCGTGGACATCGGCACCGAGAAAGCTGCGTTTCTCCATGCGTCCGACCTCGTGTTCGACGAGGGCGATGATCCCGACGACGATGATGAAGACGACGACGACGCCGAGGATGCGGTCGTCGGCGAGCCGTCGGCGGAAACGGATCAGCCAGACGACGCCGACGATTCCGACTCGGGTGATGCGGGAGATTCGCCGTACGCGCCGGAGCCGACGGATCCCCGGATAGTCATTGCGTCCACGGAAAAGCCGTCGGAGAAAAGCGGCGGCCGCCGAGGACGTCGTGGCCGTGGCAGACGTGGTGGCGGTGGTGCACCCGGCGCATCAGGTGCACCCGGTGCGCCGACCGATGCGGCAGCCGGTGAGTCGCCCGAAGCGCCTGTCGAGGAAGCTGTCGAGGCCATCGCAGCCCCGACTGGCGGCGGTAGCGGCGGTAGCGGCGGTAGCGGTGGTGGTGGTGGTGGTGGTGGTGGTGGTGGCAAACGCGGCGGCGGTGGCCGTGGCCGAGGCGGCGGCCGCAGGCAGCGCGCGGAGCCTCCGCAAATCCAGGACGTGCTGAAGCGCGGGCAGTCGATCATCGTGCAGGTCTCGAAAGAGCCAATCTCCACCAAGGGGCCACGCGTCACAGCGCAGGTTTCGATCGCCGGCCGGTTCGTGGTGTTCATGCCCTTCGCTTCGCGGGTTGGCGTGTCGCGCAAGATCGGCGAGCGCGCCGAGCGTCAGCGTCTGCGCGAACAGGTCAACAAGGTGTTGCCGAAAAATTCCGGCGGCGTGATTGTGCGCACCGTTGGCGAAGACATCACGCAGGAAACTTTTCAGAACGAAATCACCTCGCTGATCAATCAGTGGGCGAAGATCAACAAGAAAACGAAATTCGTCGGCAATCCGCCCAAGCTGCTGCATCGCGAAAGTTCGCTGACGCGCAGCATCATTCGCGATTTGTTCAGCGAGAAGATCGATTCGCTGACGGTGGATTCCAAGCAGATCTTCAACGAGATCGTCGAATACCTCGGCAGCATCGCGCCGGAACTGGTCGAGCGCGTGAAGTTGTACGAGGAGAAAATCCCGCTGTTCGACAAGGCGGAAATCGAGACGGAAATCCGCGATCTGTTCAAGCGGCGCTGCGATCTGCCGAGTGGCGGTTATATCATCATCGAGCCTACTGAGGCGCTCGTTTCGGTCGATGTGAACTCCGGGCGTTTTGTTGGGAAGAAAGACCCCGAAAAGACCATCTTCAAAACGAATTCAGAAGCGGCCCGCGAAATCGCGCGACAGATCCGGTTGCGCGATATCGGCGGAATCGTAGTGTGCGATTTCATCGATATGGAAACGCGGCAAAATCGTGAACGGGTTCTCAATGAACTTCGAGGCCATCTCGGCCGCGACCGCGCGCGAACCAAGGCGTTCGCGGTGAGCGATCTCGGATTGATCGAGATGACTCGGCAGCGCGTAAGGCAGAGTCATTTGCAGTCGATGACCGAGTCGTGCCCGATCTGCAACGGGACCGGCAGGGTCTTTACGCCTGAAACGATTGTCCGCCGGATGGAGCGGTCAGTGCGCCGAATTGCGGTCGAGGGGCGGCGGGACAATCTGGTGGTGAAGCTGCATCCGGATACCGCGATCTATCTGTTGGAGAACGAGAGGGATCTTCTCAAGCGGCTGGAGAAGGGGCTTGGGTTCTCCCTCGAAATGCGCGACGATCCGCTGTTGCGGCCGGACGAGTTCAAGCTGGTGGTGAAGGGGGCGGGGCGCGATGTAACGCAACAGTACGCGGTCGCTTAACAACTGATAACGGCGGTTTCCAGTATTTGGTGCGAAAGGGTTCGGGTGACCGGTTGTTGGCTACTCGGTTTTTGAATTAACGACTGAGGGACAGGTCGGGTTGGCGACTCGTTTGTGCAGGGCGTAGAGCATTTTGCGGATCTGGATTAGGTCGGCGAGTCGAGAGTCGAACTCGAAGCGCGGTATTTGATTGCTGTCGGCTGCGAATTGGAGATGATTTTCCAGTTCGGCTGCTGATGCGATTGCGATTTGGAGAAATTTCGCAAAATCCTTTTGAGATCCGCGACTACATCCCTCGGCGATATTCGCTGGGATCGATAACGTCGCGCGCCGTATCTGGCTGATCAGTCCTGAGTTGCTCTGCCTTGGGATCGCCAAAGTCAGTCGCTGAATATTCAGCGCTAACGCATGCGATTTGCGCCAGACTTCGAGTTTGCGAAAGTCTTGCATAGTGAGCCACACTGTAAGCTCACCGCCTCCCAGAACCATCACCGAATTCGCGCAGCCGACATCCGTCCGCCGCCCCAATCCGTCCCTCGGTAGTTAGGTCAAAAACCGTAGTGACCAACAGCCATGCACTCGAACCCTCTGTTCAAAGCTCCCAGCTCGTTGCACCACCAGACGGCCCAAGCTATCTCTCATACGAGCTAAGTCATTTTGTCGTAGGGGCTTGACCCTCGCAAAAAAACCAGCTATTCTTGTAGGCTCGCAACTATTCCATTCGAAATAAGGCTTTATGTCCTACGCCATCATCAAGACCGGCGGCAAACAGTTCCGCGCCGAGCCCGGCAAGACCCTTCGCGTTCCGACGATGCTCGGCGACGCGGGGACCTCGATTGAATTCAACGAAGTTCTGTTCGGTTCCGACGGCAGCACGGCGAAAGTCGGCGTCCCGATGCTCAAGGGCGCGAAGGTCACGGCTGAGATCGTCAAGCACGGACTCGGCGAAAAAATCGTCGTCTTCAAGTTCCGTCGCCGCAAGAACTACGCAAAGAAACAGGGCCATCGGCAGGGCTTCACCGAAATTCGAATCAACGACATCAAGCTCGGATAACTGAGAAAATGGCACATAAAAAGGGCGTAGGTTCCACGCGCAATGGGCGCGATTCGAACCCACAATATCGCGGCGTGAAAAAGTTCGGCGGCGAGCGCGTTCGCGCCGGCAATATCATCGTGCGCCAGTGCGGAACGCGCTGGCATCCGGGCCGCAACGTTGGCCTCGGCAGCGATTACACGATTTTCGCGCTGATCGACGGCTTCGTGAAGTTCGAGCACAAGAGCAAGTCGCGCTTCAAGATCAGCGTGTACCCCGTCGAAGCCGCAACTTCAGCAGCATAAATCCCGTAGTACAAGCCAACGCGGGAGGTTCGCATGGCTCTTTGGGATAAGTTGTCCACCGAACTCCGCAGCGCTGGCAAGGCCGCGCGCGGAGCCCTCGACGAAGGAAAGATCCGGCTTGAGCTGTTCAGAGTTCGTCAGCTCGCCGACAAAGCGGCACAGGCGTTGGGATATGCCGTGCATCAAGCCCATCAGAGCGGAAAAGAACCCGCTCCCGACACCATTCAGCGTCTCGAGATGACGCTCACGGAGCGCGAGACCGACGCGACGCGGCTTGAGGCTGAACTCGCGGCAAACACTCACTCGGGCGCGGACAAACCAGCACCGTAAAAGCAACGGCTGCGCCGTCAGGTGCGTGACAGCGCAGCCGTTACCGGCACCGTTACCGTTACGGTTTTCTATACGTGGCCGGCTTCTGTTTGTACCGATCCGTCAGCATATCCCGCCGCGTCCTCTCGTTATTCTCGACTCCGCGCACGAACACGTGCTCCGGGACCGTCGCGAACTCGAACGGATCGCCGCTCCACACGACGACATTCGCTTCGCGTCCCATCTGCAGTGAGCCGACTTTGTCGGCGACTCCGAATGCCTCGGCCGGGGAAAGCGTCATCGCTTTGAACGCGTCATCCCAGCTCATGCCGTACGCGACAGCGTTGCCGCCTTCGTATCGAATATTTCCGGCATTGTAGTTGTCTTCGCCGAATCCGCCGCCGTCCGCCATAATGATGACGTTCACGCCTGCGGAACGCAGGATCGCCAGATTTTCCTGACGATGGCCCAGTGTCGAGAATGAATTCGGAATGTTGTTCATCGCGCCCGCCATCACCGTCACATGAGCGGCCGCGATTTCTTTGGCGCATTCCCATGCTTCGGCGCCGCCCTCAATAATGATCTTGAGGCCGAACTGTTTCGCGATGCCCAATGCAGCGCGAATATCGATCGCCTTGTTGGCCGAAATCACCAGCGGCATCGTGCCCGCGAGCACCGGCGCGAGTGCGGCGAGATCTTCACCCGACGCTTCGAGCGGGCGAATCGCGCCGCTCTCGTACGCCGTCTTCTTGAGCGGAAAGGCTTTTGCATCGGAAAGAATCCGGCGCAGATGTTCATAATCTTCGCCGCGAACTTCGGCCGCATCGCCGATTTCGGCGTACATCGCGACCGGTCCACGGACGAGCATCGCTGCAACGCTCTCGCCATTGAGATCGACGACCGCCGATCTGCCGCTGATGATGCTGCCGCCGCCCGGCGCGATCACCGCCGTCGTGACGCCGTCCTGCCGGGCGACGGGGATGAATGTCGACGCCGGATTCATTCCTTCCCACACATTGAATGCGGCCGCGACGCCCTTATCACCCTTGGCGCGCGCTTCGTTGTAGCCACCGCTCTGCGGATTTCCCTCCGCGAGACCCAGCGACGTGGAAGCATTGAAGATTCCCGGCGTGACCCACTTGCCGGTCGCATCGATTTTCGTCGCGCCTGCGGGTACGGCAACGTTTGCGCCGCCTACGGCTGAGATTTTTCCATTTGTGATGATCACCGTGCCGTGTTCGATCTTCGGCCCGCTCACCGGATAGACTGTGCCGCCGGTGATGGCGATCGTTTGGGCGGAACCAGTCGCGGCAAGCCCCAATAGCGAGAGGGCGGCCACGCGAGACATCGTCATGGCGCGCATTAGTTCTTTCCTCCCATGTTGACCGGCACGAAGCCAAGCTCGAAATCGGTGCGCCACTGTTGCCGCGGGTCCAGTCGATCGAACAGCATCGCGCCGTCGATCCAGACCTTCTCGGCGCGCGTGTAGATCGAGAACGGATTTCCCGACCAGAGCACGACGTCGGCATTCTTGCCCGGCGCGAGTGTTCCGATTTTATCCTCAAGTCCGATCGCCCACGCGGGATTGTACGTCATCCAGCGGATCGCGTCTTCCTCGGTGATGTTGATGCCGGCCTTTTTGCCAGCGGCCATCGCTTTCGCTGCTTCCTGATTCAGGCGCTGCGAACCCGAGGGATCGTCGGAGTGCATGATCGTGATG
>JBBRBH010000011.1:0-74582 GCA_038205995.1 Gemmatimonadales bacterium | reverse complement strand
TACGCCGCGCGTCCGCTGGATTGACGCGCCGACCTCCGCATCCTCATACTGCACGGCATCACCCGGATGATGATCCTGCTGTCGCTCGACGCCTCACCTATCAGCCCGGTTTACCGCTCACCTATCAGCCCGTCTGTTCAGGAGTGTCAAAGCTATCTGTTCAAAGCTCGGAGCTTCGAGTTTTCAAAGCCGAAAGCCGTGAATAACCGCAAGCTTTGAGCCTTGAACAGCTAGTCATGACACTCCCAAACTGTGACCCGCGAGCTTGACCTGCGACCGTTGAGCCTCCAAGGCGTTATCTCCGCCGCCGCGTTCGCGCAGCAGCAACAGCGCCCGCACTCCGCTCGGCTTGCCGGCATTCGGCGCGCGCGGGCCGGAGGCATTGGCGAGCAGCCGTTCGCACTTGTCGAGCCACAGGTCGTCATCGCCGGGTTCGGCGCTCCAGAGTTTTGCGAACGATCGCTCGATTCCCGCGCCGACCGCGTTCTCGATTAGCGCGCGCAGGCGAATTGCGCGCTCGGCAATCGCTGCGCGCGTGTGAGAGCGTGCCCGCGCCACGATCGCATCGACTCGCGAAAGGAGTGCGCGGCGCTGCCGCGATGATGCATCACCCGCGCCGCTTGCGGCTCGCGCGAGACGATCGTTGAGCCAGCGGGCAAGCGCGCGCCGGGCATCGGACTCCCGGTGCGGTTCGGTTTCGGCGGCACGGCGCTGCACGTCGAGCGCCCGCGCGAGTATCGCGTGCGGCGCGTCGCTGATGGTGAAGCGTGTTGCGCCGAGGGGCACACTGCCGACGGTCACGAGAGTGCCGCGATCCTCCACCACGGCGATGAATCCCGCGCGGCCCGCGACGGTTGTCGCGACCACGAGCGCAGGCGAGTCGGCACAGTGGTCGCTCCGCCAGTCGGCGACGATGGTTCGCAAGCGCTCCATTGCTTCGGGTGCGCGCGCGCCCTCGAGATGCTCGCGGTGTTTGCGCGCGAGGCGGCGTTCGAGCGAGAGGAGTCGCTCAGTTCCCGCAGGCGGTGAGACGCCGTGAACGTGAACGATTTTGTGCGGCGAGCCCATGCGGGCCGCGCGCCCGACGCGCTGATTGAGGCCGGCGGCCGTCCACGGGATGTCGAGGTGAACGATGATGGAAGCCGCCTGAAGATTGACGCCCTCGCTGAGAAGATCGGTCGTGACGACGAGTGAAATGTCGTCGCAAAGGTTTGGCGCCAGCGCCGCACTTGCTGAGTGTTGAGAGGAGTGACGATGAACGCATCATTGCAGCCACTCTTCACGCCGAGGATCGGCCGGCCGAGCGGCGTGCGCGCGAGCGGCGTGCCAACAGCGGCGAGGCGATCGAACGCGGCGCGCGCATCTGGTGGAAGGAGAAGCCAGGGTGCTCCCGGTGAATCGTCGAGCGGAATTCGCGCGCGGGCCATCGTCCATTCCAGCGCGCTCTCCCGGTGATGCACAGCGACTCGAACGACCGACGGTTCGTCTTCATTGAATTCGCTTTCGCGCGGATCACGTTTTCTTGCGAGAAAAAACGACGGATACACCGCCGCATCGAACGCAGACTTGGATTCCGCCCAGTCTTCGATCGCGTGCAGTTCCGCGAGATCATCGATCACGCGCCGCACGCCGCCGCCGGCAAGCGAGCGCCAGAGTTTCGCCGGCAGCAGCAGCGCAACGCTGCCGCCAGGCCGCGCGAGTGCGAGCGATCGCTCAACAAAGAGCGCCGCGAGATCCACTTGCGCCGAGAATCCGCGCCCCGCTCCGGTTTCCGCGGCGCCGGGCATCCACGCGGCCTCGCGAAACGAGCGGTATTGCGCACGGAGTGAATCGCGTGCGGCGACCGGAATGTGGTGCAGCCGCACCCACGGCGGATTTCCCGCGATCAAATCGAATCCGCCACGTGCGCCGGCGTCGGCGAAATGGACGGGAAACGAGAATGGCAGCGGCGCGCCGGATTTGAGCGCCGCAATGCGGCGGCGATGCTGGCGCGCGAGCTCCCGCAGCTCGGCGAGCGCGTCGCGTTGCGAAGCCGCCGCGACCGTGCGTTCCGAGAACAGATCACGCGATCGCAGCACGGCAATGAGATCGCGCCGACGCGAAGCGAGCCTCGCATGCTCACGCTCGGCCACAAGAATCGCCGCACGCCGCTCTTCATGATCGAGAGCGCGCGCGAGGGACCGTTTCCGCGCGCCGGTCGAACGTGAATATCTCCCGCGCAATCGCGCGAGCGCGGCCGGCGCAGAGATAACGGCGTGCTCGTCGAACGCGTGGCCCGCGAGCGCGTCTCCAACGCGAATGTGCCGGTCGAGGTTTGGAAGCGGAGTCACCGCGAGTGGATCGCGCTCGTCGGCGTCGATCACCACCGAGAGCCACAACCGCAGCTCGCACAGCCACACCGCGGTTGGATTGATATCAACGCCGAAGATCGACCGCGTAAGCACCTCGCGCCGGCGATCTCCAACCGCGCGACCGTCGCCGGCCGCGCGCGAGAGTTCTGCGATGCGCTCGAGCAGGTGCACGAGGAATGCTCCCGATCCGCACGCCGGGTCGAGCAGCCGGAGCCGCGTGAGCGCGTCGCGAATCTTCGAGCGATGCGACGTACTCAGCGCGACACCGGCTTCCGCCGCGTGCACGATGTCGCGCGGAACGTCCAGCGACTCGAGCGCCGACAACAGTCCCTCGCCGCCGACGCGCTCGATGATCGCACTCGGCGTGTAAAACGCGCCGGAACTGCGCCGGTCGCCCGCAGCCATCAGCGACTCGAACGCGCGCCCGAGCATCTCGGGATCGATCGCCGCCTCACTGAACGCGGCCGACGACTCGTGCGCGGTCACGCGATATCGCGCGAGCAATCCGCCGATCAGTTCGCCAAGCGATTCGTCGGTGAAGCGCAAATCACGCGTGCGCCGCTCCAGCGAGGTGCGCGCGAAGAGTCCGCCGTTAAGAAACGGAATCCGCCCGAGTGATCGCGCGGCGGCAGCGCGTTTGGTGAACGGCGTGTTGAGCGTTCCAAAGAAAAGCGGGTCGAGCAGTCGGCGATGCACCTCGCCGTTCCTGGAGCAGCGCGCATCGAACGCGTGTCGCAGGAATTCCCGATCACCGTCGAGCCAGCCCTTTGCCTCGAGAAAGGCGAGGAAGAGAATTCGCGACGAGCAGAGCAGGGCGAGTTCGCGCCGCGCGGCCTCGCCTGCGCGGCCCGATGCCGTCGCGGCGAGTTTGCCGACGACCGATTCGAGCTCGCGGTAGAAGCGTCGCGTGAGCGCGTCGCGGCCGAGCAGCTCGCGCCAGCGATGGTGCACGAGCAAGTCGATGCCGGCGGCAGCATCGATCATCGCCGCGATGGTTTCGCCGTCGGAATCGGTCACGCGGGTGGTATCGACTGAGAGCGCGGATATTCTGGCGCGCGCGCCGGGCGCGGGCGCGGCGACGATCAGTTCGCTGGTCGCCGCTTTGATGAGCACGATGAGCCACAGCAGATGCGGCGACTGTGCCGTGACCGCCGTCGCGATTCTCGTGATCGTTTCGCGCGGCGATTGGTCCGCAGGACATTCGATGGCGAGCGCTCGCAGTGTGGACGGTCCGTTCGCCACGGCGGCGCGCCGAATTGCGCGGTCGAGCCCGAGCGCGCGCCTGGCCTCTGCGTCGAGCGGGAGCGGCGGTGCGAACCCGAGCGGCGCAAGAACCGCCGCGAGATCGCGATGGGATTTGGCGCTCGAGAGCAGCGTGGCGGCGGCGCGTAGCGAGGACACCCGCTACGATCGCTGCGCGCGCGCGCAGAACCGTCACCGCGCGACGGCGACCAGCATCAAATCATTGCGGAATTGTTGACCGCCGAAAAAGTATGAAAAGTATCAGAGGCTCGCCAGAATCGACTGCAGTTCAACGAAGTCCGCCGCCCAGTATGTCGGATTCGCGACCGCGATCTGCTCACGCGAAAATGGCCCCCACAGTACGCCAATAGTTCGCACACCCGCCGCGTTCCCCGAACTGATATCGTGCGGCGAATCGCCGACCATCACAGACTCCTCGGCCGTGACGCCGAGTTTCGCCATCGCGAGAAGAACCGGCTCAGGCTCCGGCTTGTGCTTCTCCACCGAATCCGCGCCCACGATCACGGGAATGAATTTCGAGAGTCCTGTGAGATCGAGTCCGCGCTGCGCCAGCACATCGCCCTTCGACGTCACGATTCCCATCACGATTCCACGCGCGTGCAGCGACTCCACCATCGCCGTTGTGCCGGGATATTCCTTGATCACGTTGTCATGATGGATGAACTGGTATGCGCGATATCTCTCCCGCAGCACGTCCAGCTCCTCGGGGCTCCGCGCATACACCGCCAGCATTTTCCAGAGGGGAGTGCCGATACCGGCCATCCACGTCGCGTCGTCGGGAATCGTGCCGGTGAATCCCTCAAACGCATGGTGCATAGCGGCAACGATCAGGCCGATCGAGTCGATCAGCGTTCCGTCGAGATCGAAAAGAACGGCGCGAAGCGGTTTTTGCATCCGGGAAAACTAGCGACGTGCGCTACTTCGAGACGTATGCTCTGCCTTTCCACTCCACGCGATCGCCCTTCCACGCCGCGCGCGCAAAGGTGCCGAACATGATCACCGATGCGAGCGGATTGAGAAACGCGTACCAGATGGGCGAACGGAAATACCAGTGCAGCACGATCCAAAAGATCGTGCTGCACGTGTAGGCGATCGCACCCCACACGCCGAACGCTGGCGAAACAATTCCCAGCAGAGCGAGCACTACCATCACCAGTGGTACGATTTCCCAGAGCGACGGCATCGGAAAGACCAGTCGCAGCAGCGCTCGCCCCACCGGGCCGAGATCCAGCGTGTCACGCCCGGCCGCATAGATGTTCTTGCCCCATCCCTTCACGAACTCGCCGAGGCCGACGTACATGCGCGTGGACATGAAGTCGAGACCGGAGATGAGCTGCACCGAGTAGCCGAGCCGCGTCCATTCCTGCGCCATCCGCAGATCTTCGGCCACATGCGAGCGCACGGCCTCGTGGCCGCCAGCGCGATCGTACACGTCGCGGCGCAGCAGCATCATCTGGCCGTTGGCGACTTTGTCGTATGGATTCTTCGACGCGCTCACGCGATCGAGATCGCCGAATCGCGCGAGCATCAACCCAAAAACGTGCGGCTGCAGCAGTTTTTCCCAGAACGTGTCCATCGTCTGCGAGCCGGCCACGGAAAAGAGATCGGCACGGCGCTCACGCATCGCGTGCATCGATCTGGCGAGCAGCTCCGCGCCGTGCCGCGTGTCGGCGTCGGTGAACAGCATAAACGAACCGCTCGCGACCGCAGCGCCGTTCTGACACGCCCACTGCTTGCCGAACCAGCCATCGGGAAGATCGGGATTGTCGATCACGTGCAATCGCGGATCTGCGATGCGGCGCGCGATCTCGCCGGTGCCGTCGGTCGAATGATCGTTCACGACGATGACTTCGAGGTTCGGCCAGGTCGAGGCAAGAATAGAACGCACGCACGCGTCGATGTTGCGCGCTTCATCGCGCGCAGGAACGATCACGCTGACGAGCGGCGCGTGCGGCGGCGCCTCAGCCGAGAATGATTCGAGCAGCGACGACTTCCGCGCCTTCCAGAGAATCGCGACCGGAACCACGATCCACGGAAGCGACCACGCCGCGACGGCCTGCGCGCTCATGCAGCGACCGTTTCGCCGCGACCGGCGCTTTGCTTCCAGAGAATGACGCCCGCGGTCACGTCGCCGGTAACGTTCGCGAGCGTGCGGAACATATCGGGGATCGTATCGACGCCGAGCAGGAGTCCCACGCCCTCGGCCGGAAGTCCCGCCGAGAGAAGCACCGGCACCATCATAATGATCGAGCCGCCTGGAATTCCTGGAACGGAGAACGTCGTGAGAATCGTCGTGGCCGAAATCGCGGCAAGCTGTGCCGCGCCGAGATCTATTCCGTACAGACGCGCCACGAACAGCGCGCCGATGACCTCGGCAATAGCTCCTCCGCACCTGAGCAGAGTGACCGTGAGCGGAAAGACAAACGAGGAGATCGCAACCGGCATGCCGAGCCGCTCGCGCACCGGCTCGAGCAAGGCAGGCAGGCAGGCGAGCGACGATCTCGACGAAAACGCCACGGCTTGTGCCGGAAGCGCGGCGCGCGCAAATGTCTTCAGCGAGACGCCGCCGAGCAGAATCGCGGCGGGATACAGCACCACCGCACAGAACACGACCATGAGCCCCGACACGACGAGCACGTAGCCGGCGAGCGCATGCACAGCCGAGAGTCCGACCTTCGAGCCAACGGCGACACCGAGCGCGAAGACACCAATGGGCGCGAGCAGAATCACCCAGCGCACGAGCAGAAGCGCTGCGTCTTGGATGCCTCGGATGGTCGTCAGGAAAATCGAGCGCCGGTCCTGCGCAACGCGCGAGACCGCGGCGCCGAGGAGCAGTGAGAAAACAATGAGCGGAAGCATGGCGCCGTCGGCCGCGGCTTTCACCGGATTCGCGGGCACGAGATCGATAATCCACTGCGCCGCAGTCGGCAGCGTCTTGGCGCCCTCAAAGGCGGCGGCGGCGGATGGCGCAGCGGTCGCGCGGAGGCTCGCGGCGGACGCCGCATCTATATGAATGAGCGACATCAGCGGCGGGCCGGCGAGTACCGCGGCGAGCGTGGCGACCGAGACCATCACGACGAACAGCACCAGTGCCCGCGCGCCGAGCCGGCCTACACTCGCGGGATTCGCCGCGCCGCCGACGCCGACGATCAGGCTCGAGACGACGAGCGGAATGATCGTCATGCGGATTGCCGCGACCCACAGCGTGCCGATCGGTTCGATAACCGAAACCACCGATCGGAGTGCGTCGGATCCGCTCGACGCAATCAGCAGGCCCAGCGCGAGCCCGGCAGCGAGCGCGATCAGCACTTTTACAGCGAGCGTCATGCCACAAAGTACGGTGCGCCCATGCCGTCTGCATGAGCACTGCGATGCGGAGTGCGGGATTCAGATGTCAGTAGCATATTTGTTCTATGACCCACAAGACCGGAGCAGACCTCGTCGACGAGGCCCGCGCGCGAATTAAGGAGATCGCCGCCGCCGACGTGAAGGCCATGATGGAGCACGGCGATACCGTGGTGTATCTCGACGTGCGCGAGCCCAACGAGTGGAACCTCGGCCGCCTTCCAAAAGCGGTTCACATTCCGCGCGGAAATCTCGAGAGCAAAGTCGAAGGGCTCGTGCCGCGCGGGGCCAAGGTGATCGTGTACTGCGCGCGGGCGAATCGCTCGGCGCTGGCCGCCGACACGATGCAGGTGATGGGCTACTCTGACGTGTACTCGCTCGCTGGCGGTTGGGCCGACTGGATGGCAGTGGACGGTCCGGTCGAAGGATGACGCTCACGCGACAATCCGCGAGCGCCCGGTTGCTGCACATCGCGAGCGCGGTGCGCGCGCATGCGCCCGTGATGGCGGCGCGCGACGGAAACTACTTCGAGGCAGCCGTTGCGATCATACTGCGCGAAACGCGTGACGATGACGTCGAGATGCTCTTCATTGAGCGCGCCGCGCGCAGCGACGATCCATGGAGCGGGCAGATCGCGTTTCCGGGCGGGCGCTACGATCGCACCGACGAGTCGCTCGAGGACACCGCCGTTCGCGAAACGCGCGAAGAGGTCGGGCTCGAGTTGCATCGCGATGGCATCGTGATTGGATCGATCGACGAATTCCGTCCGCGCATTCAGGTGCTTCCGCCGGTGATCGTGCGCCCGTTCGTTGCGACGATTTCACCGGAGGCGACGCCCGGCGTGAGCGATGAGGTCGCCGGTTATTTTTGGACTTCACTCGACGAAGTCTTCAATCCCGCCAATACGCGCGAAACGGAACTCCATGTGCGCCAGATGCAGATGACGCGCCCCGCAATTCACATCGGCGGACACGTGATCTGGGGGATGACCGAGAGTATCCTCCGCAAATTCGCGGAGATCGTGCGATGAGCTCCGACGGCTGGAATCGCTACTCCAAGGCGCCGCTCGCGTTGCGCTCAACGGTGGCGCTCGTCATCACGCTCACGTTTCTGCTTCTGCCCGCGCTGGGCGACCAGTGGGCATACACGCATCTGCACATCGATAGGATCTACGACCGCGACTGGGCGATGGCACTGCGCGCGTACGGCACGTTCTACGTCTGGCTTCCGGTTGCGATCATTCTCTGGCTCGTGCAGCGCGAGCGCGATATGCTCGAGGCAAAGAAGAATGCATACCTCTTGCTCGGCTCGCCGGCGGTCGCGGGAATTCTCTGTGAAGTGATGAAGGTCGTGATCCGTCGCGAGCGCCCCGACGTGGATCATGGGTCGTGGGTCTTTCGAGATTGGAATGTTCCGCAGTGGTGGTCGAGCGCGGGGCTCGCGACGCCGAGCAGTCACACGATGGTCGCGTTCGGAGCGGCGACGATGCTCGCGCGGATGTATCCGCGGGCGCGCTGGGTATTCTATTTGCTCGCGTGGGGCTGCGGCGCGACGCGGATGCTCTCGCGGGGGCACTACCTGAGCGACGTCACGTTCGGCGCGCTGCTCGGCTGGGCTGTGGGGTGGGGCATCTGGATTCAGTGGGGCGGAACGACGATGGAAGATCGAGGATCATGGATGGACGATTCCAGCGGCACGACGCCCGCGTGAAGCGGCGGGATTTCCTCGTCGCTGGCGCCGCTGCGGTGGGCGCGAGTGCGTGCGTGTCGTCGATGCTGCGGGAGATTCCGCCGTTCGTTCCACGGCCGACGCGATCGCAACTCTGGTGGCAGAACGCGGAGATGGGATTGTTCACGCATTTCGGCATGAACACGTTCTCCGATCGCGAGTGGGGCGATGGAAAAGAGACGCCATCGATGTTCAATCCCCGTGCGTTCGACGCGCGGCAGTGGGCGCGCGCGGCGAAGGCCGGCGGATTCAAGTATGTGATTCTCACCGCGAAGCATCACGACGGTTTTTGTTTGTGGCCGAGCAAGTATACGGAGCACTCGGTCAAGAGCAGCCCGTGGAAAAACGGGCACGGTGATGTGGTGCGCGAGTTTGTTGATGCGATGCGCGCGGAGGGACTGCGGCCGGGATTGTATTTATCGCCGTGGGACCGGCATGAGCAGAGTTACGGCGACAGCCCGAAGTACAACGACTATTACATCGCGCAGCTGACCGAGCTGCTCACGCAGTACGGTCCGATCGTCGAATTGTTTTTCGACGGTGCGAACGGAGAGGGCCCGAACGGCAAGAAGCAGGTGTACGATTGGCCGCGTGTGCACGCAACCGTACGCCGGTTGCAGCCGAACGCACTGATGTTTTCGGATGCGGGGCCGGATATCCGGTGGATCGGCAATGAGCGCGGGATAGCGGGCGATCCAAACTTTTGCACGGTTGATCCGGTTCTCGTGCCGTACGCGGGTTTTGATTCGCCGCAGGTTGGCGAGTGGCTGCAGCACGGCCAGGAGAAGGGAACGGTGTGGCGGCCGGGCGAGGCGGACGTTTCGATTCGGCCGGGCTGGTTCCATCACGAGAACGAGAACGCGAAAGTTCGTAGCGTCGACAACTTGATGGAGTTGTACTACGCGTCTGTCGGGCGCAACGCGAATCTGTTGCTCAATGTGCCGCCCACGCGCGATGGACTATTTCATGAAACCGACGCGCGCCGTCTCGCGGAATTTGGCGCAAAGCTCGGCGAGACGATCGCGGTCGATCACGCAGAAAACGCGAAGGTTCGCAGAACGAACGATGGTGTCGAACTCGAGCTGCGCTCACCTGAGTCGATTGGGATGATTGTTCTGCGCGAGCAAATTGCGCGCGGAGAGTTTGTGTGCCGCTATCGCGTCGAAGCGCAGGTGGGCGGTGAGTGGCGCGCGGTCTCGCGCGGCACGACGATCGGGCACAAGAAGATCGATCGCTTCGCGGCGACCGCGACCAATCGTGTCCGCGTGACAATCGAAGATTCGAACGGACCTGTCCGGCTCGAGACTCCGGGACTATTTGGCTGAGCTGTTGTCTCAGTTCGTGGTCACGTGCAGGTATCGCGCGGCGATGATGACGAGTGAACCAAACACACCCTGCGCGCCGGTGAGATTGCCCTGCACGGCCGCGCCAGTGAACTCATCGCTGTTCGAGCGATAGTACTGGTAATAGTTCACATCGACGGCGCTTACCGTAATCTGGTGATTCTCGCCGTTCTCAAAAACGTTTCGCCCTTCCAGTGACGTCATGTTTCCGGCGACCACGATGCTGGTATCGGCAAACATGACGAAGGTCCCTGAGTTCGATTGTACGCGCAGCTCGTAGCTGGCGGCCCCTTGCACCGATGGCCACGCGAGCCGAAGTGTGTCGCGCGATTTATTGAAGACGAGTAACTCCAGCCGCGTGTCGGGCAGTGGCTGCGTGTTTGGAATCGTTGTCGTGCCCGTCACCTCTTCGCCGCTCTTCAGGTGCACACGAAGGTGGTAAGTGGCGCCGGGCATGAGCTGCGCGTGATATAGCGAAAGCTTGATGCGATATACGCGGGTGCCCAGCTTTCCGGTGTCCTCGACCGCCTTCATCGCGATGCCGTCGGGTCCCGTGATCGTCACGAGCGCGCTGTCCACCGCATTTCCGCTCTGATATCCTGGCAGCATGCGCTGCACATCGACGACCTGCTCATCTTGTACGGTGTTCAGAACTGCGTGCACAACTAGCGCGCTCGACGTGGCCTCGAGCGGCGAGCGCACGATGCAGCCTGTTGCTCCGATCGCGGCTGTCGTTGCGATCGTTGCGATCGCTGCGACGGCGCGCGCACGCATCGCGCGCCTAGTACGCAATGTGCACCCCGATCGTCGGCAGAAATGGGAGATTCGGAATCGACACGCGTTCCGGCGTCGGCACGAAGGCTTGCCTGCTCGGATATTTCCCCGTGCTGTAGTTGAACACATACCCCGCCGGATTTGCGGCGTTGTAAATGTTCACGATGCTCAGATACGGCGATATCTGCACGCGGTCGCCAGAACCGGGTCGCATGATGCTGATGTCGACGCGATGCTCGAACGGCATGCGCGCGCTGTTCGCCACGCCCGAGATGTATTGAATGTCACCGCCGCCGAGGTCCGGCGCGTAGCTGTTGCCCACAGGATCGTACCGCTCGCGCGTGAATGCGCCGGTCACCGGAGTGTACGGTGTTCCTGTGGTGAGCCCGAGGCGCGCGCTGATCCGATAGCGCTCGACCTTCCAAGTACCGACCGCATTGAGGGCGTGTCGCCGGTCCTGCCCAGGGCTGAAACTCACGCCCCCAGACGTCACGCGGGCGCTCACCGCGAAGCTATACGCGATCCAGCCGCCGAACTTTCCGTTGTCGAGCTGCCGCAAAAGCACGTCCGCGCCGTAGGAGGTTCCGGTGAGCTCGATGTACTCGTCGCCGTTGACGAGCGGATCGTTCGATGGATTCGTCTCAATCAGGTTCGAGTACTTCTTATAGAAAGCCTCCACGCGCAGCTGCCGCGTTGGACTCGTCCAGCGCTCGATGCCCAGCGACGATTGCCAGGCTCTCGATATCGGAATCGCCTTGCTGCTGGCGATCCAGAATTCGAGGGGTTGCACCGGCGCGTTTTCCTGAGCGAGCGAGTGCAGCCACTGCGCGTACGATCCCGTCGAAGCAATCAGCGCGAGGTCGCGGGTGAGGAAATACTTCAGCGAGAGTCGCGGCGACAGTCCGGCCCAGCCGGTGCCGCTCACCGCGTCGACTCGCGCGCCCGCATTCACCAAAAGCTTGGGCGAGGCACGCCAAATGGCATCGTACCATCCACTCACCGGCGTGAGCGATTCATCGAACGAACCCTGCGGAAGAAAGTTCGTGATGCTCGTCAGTCCTGAATGCATCGAGTACCGAACATGCTGCGACGAAATCTCATAGCCGATCGCGTGATCAAAAGCTTCGGAGAAAAACGTCGCTGCGCCGGACGTCCGGAAATCGCGCACGGAGCTGCGCAGCGCAAAATCGCTCGTAGTGGTGATCACCCGCGCGTCGAATGTCGTGGCCGAGAGGCGCTGGACCAGCAACATGCTATCGACTGCGAACAAGCCAAGCGCGCGACGCCGCCCCGTGATCATTTTCGAAAGCGTCGCGCCGAACACACGATTTCCCCACGCGACTTCAAGATCGCCGGTGTTGTTGACGATCTGCGCACCGTCCGCACCATTGTAGCCTGTCGCCGACAGAATCGCGTTCCCGAACACCGGCCGCGAGATATGCGCCTGCACATCGGAAAATCCATACGGAAGACTATTTTTCTTGATGATGTTTGCGATGACATCCGCATATGTGTGGCGTCCGCCGATCATCCACGATCCGCCGCCGTCGAACACGCTGCCCGCCGCCGCCGCCGCCGACAGCAACGAGACGTCCGCTGCTCCGTGAAATCCCTCCTGCGTCGCTTCCGCAGACGTCACGTTGAGCACGCTCGAGAGCCGCTCGCCAAATCGCACCGGCTGCGCGCCCGTGATCAGCTCAACACTCCCGACGAGTGGCTCAATGAACGTTCCCAGTAATCCGCCGAGGTGAAACGGATTGTAGATCGGATATCCATCCAGCAGAATCAGATTCTGATCGGATTCGCCGCCGCGCACGTTCAGGCCGGCGGAGTAATCGTTGCGAACTTCAACGCCTGGCAGCAGCTGCAGGGACTTAAACACATCGCCTTCAAAAATCATCGGCGCCGCCGAGAGATCTTTCACGCTCAGCTTCAGACTTCCCATCATCGGCTTCAGTTCGAACGTCTGCCGCGCGTCGGCTGCCGCAGTGGTGACCACCGGTGCAAGGCTGAACCCATCCGCCAGCGCGCGCACGGTAAGCCCGCCGCTCGGCGTCACGAAGATCGCGACCGGCTTGCCGCTCACCGTGCGCAGAAGCGCTTCGGCCACGCTATAAAAACCCTCCGGAGTCGCCATCTCCGCGTGCAGCGCGAGGACGTCGACATCAAGTGAAATCGGCACGCGCGCGGTAGCCGCGATGCCGCGCAGCGCCGCTGCGATCGACGCGTCGTTTCCCTCGAGTTTTACAAATGCCTTGAGCCCAGGCACGCCGTTGCCGTCCAGGCAGAGCGGCAGCGGTTCTTCATCGGCGGCAGGAATCTTGCACTCGCTGCCGCGCGGGACAGTGCGTGCGACGCGTGCCTTCTTTACGAGTATCGCGCTGCCGTTCGCGCCGAGCGCGACATCCACGCCAGCTCCGGTGAGAATGCGCTCGATTGCCGCCGCGACCGTGATGCTGTCGGCCTGCACGGTCACATGTTCATTGGCACGCACGACATCGTTCGCAAATACGAACTGCAAACCAGACTCGGCGCCTACTTGCCGCAAGGCGTCGCCGCGCGGAATATCGCGAAGGTGCACGGCGATCTTTCGGCGCAGCGCCGGAATCGTCAACGGATCGAGGATGACTGGCGCGTCTCTCGAATCGGCGGAAGCTCGCAAAAAACGCGGCGCTTGCGATGGCCGCGCGGCGTCGATTCCCTGAGCTGCCGCAACCGATGATGCCAAAAACGCCGCGAGGAGCAGCGGAATAAATCGCACTCGCGCGATCATCGAGGCCGTAGCGTGTAGATTCGTCCGGCTCGCTCTACGGTTGCATCGAGCGCGATGGCAAGTGCGTCGATCATTTCCGACGGCGACTGCGTGGAGAATTCCGCAGTCACGAGCCGCCCGGAGAGCTGTGCGTTAGGCACGCGCACGTCGATGTCATACCATCGGCCGATCGAACGCAGCACCTCAGGCAACGGCTGTCCGGCGAACGACAGCCGGCCGTTCGCCCAAGCAAGCATGTTCTCAACGCGCGTCGTTCGCGTCGTAGACACCAGTCCCATTTTGCTCAGCGAGCCGACGTCCCCGCGACGAAGTACGACACCTTGAGTGCCCGCTGCCCGGTGCGGTGACGAGTCCGCGCGATCCTGGCCGAGTGTGACACTGCCCTCGGCGACCGCAACAGAGACCGTTGTTTCATTCGCGTACGCTCGCAAATCAAACCGCGTGCCGATGTCCTCAATCACAGCGCCGTTCGCGCGAATCCGGAACGGCCGCGACGAATCATGGCGAACCGAAAAAATCGCCTCCCCGTCGAGCGAGATCTCCCGTACGCCCTGCCCGAAATTCGAGGGAATGGTGAGCCGACTTTCCGGCGCGAGCGTCACCTGACTGCTGTCCGTGAGCCGAATCGTCGCATACTGCGCGCGCGCTGTGCTGTAGTGCGTAGGCTCGGCCACTGCCGTCATCGCACGCGCCGCCGCGCGTTCTCGAAGGCGAACGATCAGCGCGCCGCTGCCGAAGAGAACTAGAAATATCGCGGCGGCCGCGTACTTGAGCCGGCCTTCGTTCTCAAACGCCGTGATGTTCTTGAAGAGGGCCGGTTGCGATACCTTCCAAATGAGGTCCGGCTTCGCGTCGAGTGTTTTCGCGCGCAACTCGGCCCACAGGCGGTCCTCGTCCCAGTCCGACGGATTGTTTTGTGGATCAGGTGTGTCGCTCATGCCAGAACTACACGGCAGAGCGGGCGAACCCCTAACTGTCTCCTACGGCTCGATCCAAGGTCCCAATTCAATCCTGAGAGTGCGCAGCGCGCGGGTCATGTGGATCTCGACGGTTTTCGTGGAGATTCCCAGAATCTCGCTCACCTCCGCGTGGCTGAGCTGCTGGTCGCGCAACAGCGTGAAGACCTCGCGGCAGCGCGTGGGCATCGCGGCCACCACCACCGCGAGTTTTGCCGAGAGATCGTTGGCGAGCAGGTTTGCGTCGGTGCCCTTCGGAGTCTTCGCCAGCGCGTTCCGATCTGATTCGCGGGACAGCCGATCGTGCAGCGCGAGTTCAACGCGGCTGTTGCGCAGCGCATTGAGTGACCGATTTCGAACAGCTGAAAAGAGGTAGGGCCGCATGCCGCGCGGCATCTCAAGCGTGAACCGTTGCTCCCATATCCAGCAGAATAAATTCTGGACGATCTCTTCTGATTCGTCGCGCGAGTGCACGTACGTGTACGCGAAGGAGCAGAGTGGCGACACGAAGCGGCGAAAGACTTGTTCGAACGCGCGTTCGTCCCCTGTGCGCAATTGCGCGAGCCAGTCTCGCTCAGCGCGATCTCGATCGTCCTGCTGCGAATTGGTGAGCGGCGCGTTCATCTCAATTTCCGAAACTGAAGAACCGCGTTCCTTTCATCGACTTCGACGTGTAGAACGATTTCGACCAGCCCGGAAGAATCTGCAGCTGCACCGGAGAGAGAACCTTCGGCAGTTGGGTTTGCAACTCCATGCGCCCCATTTCCCATACCGCATCGATCGTCGCTTCCTGACGCTGCAACACCGCCTTTGCGTCGAACCGGTCAGGAAGCCCAGCCATCCAAGTCGTGAGATCCGTCCACACGCTGTCGACTCTCGCGGTGTGGGCTTTCTGCAGTTCGGCTATCCGTCGCGCCTGATCCGTCGTGAGCAGAAGCGAATCGCTCTCCAGCTGAATGGGGCGGTACGGGTCGGGCACGTTTCGCGCATACCGCTTCTTGAGGTCGTCCGCGGTCATCTTGGAGCCCGGCATGTCGCGACCCGGGCGCAGCCAGCGGTCGAGCTGCTGCAGTCCGGTCTCGGGACCGTAGCGCAGCTGAACATCGAGCGTCACTCGGAACGGCGCCTGAATCGCATTGTTCGTCGCGCGCGTATTACCGAAACGCGGATTCACGGTATAGAGATAGCGCGTATTCTGCGCGTCGAATCCGCGTACGTAGTAGAGCGTCGGGCTCGGCGTCGCTGGATTACCCCATCCTTGCAGGTGCTGGCCATGCAAGAGTTGATCGAGGCCGCCAAGCGGGTTTGAAATGTTGAAGGAGATGTTGAATTTCCGCCACGAAGCACCGAGCGGGTACGTGTTAATACGAACCGCAGCATTGAGGTCGGCGGTCCATGGTCCTTCGCAACTGTTGCGCGCGGCTCCAATGCCGTACTGACTCGTCAAACAGCTCCTGACGTTGGGCGTCGCGCCGCCGAGCAACGCGCGGGTGTCTGCCGCGAGCTGAGCATCCGGAGTTTTTGCCGGATCAAAGATGAACGCGCGATCGTTCGCGAGGCCGTCGCCGTTGACGTCGCTCGCGATCATCGGCGTGAACGGCAGACCGGAGCGCAGGCGGCTGAAGAGCGAGACCGACGCGTATTTGAAGCCCGCTCCGAACTGCAGCGCGATCGCATGGCGCGAATCGAGATCGCTCCGCGACCATGAACGATCGATTGGCGAACCGAACGTCGAGCCGTCGAATCCGCGCTGCAGCTGGCGGAAATCGGCGAGCGCGTACGACATCGATCCATAAAACCGCCCCTGACCGCCGTTGTTGAGATCGGGGGAAAGCGTGAGCACGAGCTGCTTTGCGTCCGACCGAAGATCGCTGCGCGTGGCGGCCACGCGACCGAATGCTGCATTCGTTCGCGCGTCGATCGATGATGCGACGCCTGATGATGTCACGATGCTCGTCGGCTGCACGTACACCGGCCGCCCCTCGTCCGAGAGATTGAACCGCGGCGCATTGCCGAAGTTCAGATCGTACTGCCCACTCTGATTCACGTTGTACGCGACGATTCCCTCGATCGACCACAGCAGTTTCTTATACGCCGAAGTCCAGCGGAGATTTCCGCGCCAGCTGCGCGGCGCGTCGTAGCCCTTGTCGATCAGCTGCACACTCGGCGCGGCGTCGCGAAACTCGCTCGCTGGCGCGCCGCCGGTGCAGTCGCCCGGAATATTGGACGTCGACGTGAGATACGAACTCCAGTCAGGCGATGGAATCGCGCTTCCGATACACGAGACCTGCCGATATCCGTTTGGCAGGCCCGTGTTGACCGACGCGCCCGAGAGAAGACTCGCGGGCATGATGTTGCGGAACTCGCCGAACCCGCCGCTCAGTACGCCAGGCGGCTGCAGATAGAACTGCCCTATCTGATTGAACATCATCCCCGAGCCGGCCCGCTTTTTCGGATAGTTCCAGGTGAATCCGATGCGCGGGCTGATTGCCATCGTGTTCGGCGCGAAGTCCGTGCGCGCACCAAACGCCGCGTCCACCGCCGGATTGTATGCCGGCCGCTGACTGAAAACATTTCCTTCGAGGCGCGCGCCATAGAGCACCTGCAGCGCCGGGGTCACGCGAAAGTAATCGCCGATCGCCGCGTATCCGTTCCACACGGATCCGGAGCGCCCAGGGTTATTGAGCGCTCGCGTGAAACTCGCCGGAGTATTGGACGCGAGATCGGCCAGCGAGTTGTAGCTGAACGAACCGTCGGCGTTGCTGTTGGAATTCGTCGAGGTCGCGTCGAACCGAATGTCCGCGTTGATTTTCACGCGGTGCTTCGGCTTGCCCGGCGCATAGAACTTGGTTTCGCTCTGCGTCTCCCACGTGAAGGTCTTGCTCGACGACGACTGCGACGAGCCGCCGAAGCCGAGCGATGAAATGCCCGGCGTTCCGTCGGCGAAGGTAGATCCGACGCGCACGCTCGCCGATGGGAGCAGCAAATATGGCGAAGCACTCGACTCACTCCAGGTGAGCGAGGAGTGCAGATCCTCGAGCAAGTCTTTCGTCACGAACCCAGAGAATACACCCTGAATCTGTCCATTCGTACTCGCCGTCTGCCCGTTGCGCGCGGATGTGGTCAGTGGATTCGTCTGCGCGGCGTCCGTCTGTGAGTGATCTACCCACAGGATGACGCCGCCCGCACGCGGCAGCGCATCGAACGTGTTGAAGTTGTACTCCGGCGTATTGAGTCGCGTGATGAACGAGACTTTGTTGGTCGCCCGTGAATTCGGGGCGCCTGCGACCGTCGCCGGGATGTGGGCCGCGCTCATAAGTTGCAACAGTCGCGCAACCGAATCGCGCGAAACGCCCGACTGTTGCAGCACCTGCAGATCGAGATCCGTCAGCGTCGACACCGGCGCCGTTTGCCGGGTGAGATCGAGGCCATAGTTGAATGTGAGTTTGTCCTTGGCCGTGATGCCGTAGCCGCCGAGGCTCGCGATCGCTTTCGTGAACTGCTGTCCGAGGCGCGCCGAGACGGGATCGCCGTACTGCAGCGCCGGCGCATCGAGCGTGACGTGCGCTGTATATCCGGAGAAAATATTTCCCGTCCCCATATTCACCTGCGTTTGTCCGCCGGAGAACCAGCCCCGTGATGCGTCGTACGTCGAACTCGAGACCGTTGTGGTGGTCTGCGCGTCGCGCGGGACGCTGCCTCCCGCAAACGACATCCCGTTCAGCGTCGCCCCGTTTTGCGATGCGCCAAGCCCGAGCACCGAAAAGCCGCCCGCAACAGGATTGAAGCCGGGAATCGTCAGCGCTGTCGCCGTGAGATCGCCTTTCTGGTCGGGCGCGAGCGCGGCAGCGACGCCCATCGACTGCGCTTCGCTCGCGCCGACGCCAGGTCCGATCCCTTCGTCGCTGCCCCGACTCGGCGTGGGTTTCTTTGCAGAGACGGTCACCGCCGAGAGTTGCTGCACCGCTTTGACAGGGGCTTTTAGAACGGCATCGAACACAAAAACCGAATCCGCCGGTGCGGCACGCGTGAGGCGTTTTCGCACGGCGACCCACGTGGGTTGCGTCGGCATCGAGATGTGCACGAGATAGTCGCCCGTTCCCGTGTCCACGACGATCCGGTAGCGGCCGGTGGTGTCTGTCGTCGTGCGGAACTCGCCGCGATCCGGCGCGCGCGTCGCGATGATCTGCGCGCCCACAACCACCTTGTTGCTGTCTCCGGTGACGCGGCCGCTGATCACTTCGCGGTGCGTTGGTGCCGTCTGGGCGATGAGTGGCGTGCTGACTGCGGCCACGAGCAGGACGGCGAGCACATGTCGGGTGCGTAGCATCACAATAAGATCGCGCGCCTGTGCGAAGCCGCCAGTGGCTGAATTCAGCGCAAGGCTGGCGGGAGAAGTTAGTACGTACTAACTTATTGTTTCGATGGCCCACACAAGTATCCCCCTCACAGGGCGGATGCCGAGTACGCGTGGCAGTTGAAGATTCGCCGGGCGCATTCCGTTTCGACGGCATCGGGTTGTTCTGATACCTTGACTAGTCTGACTAGATAGAATAATGTCAAAGCATGGCCGACCAATATTCCCTCTACGATGCAAAGGCTCAGCTCTCTCGGATCGTTCGACAGGTCCGTGAGGACGGTGGAACGGTTGTTATCACGGTCCATGGCGAGCCCGCCGTAGAAATACGACGCTACAAGCCGCTGCCGCTCGATTTCGACGCCCGTATCGCGGAGTTGGAGTCTCGTGGAATGATTCGACCGGCGCTGCGGAAGCCCAGTGAAATGTCATGGACGCCGGGAGTCAGGCGGCCCGGCGGCCTCAAGCGCTTCCTCGACGAGCGAAACGAGGAGTGAGCGGCGACGCGTTCGTCGACTCATCAAGCCTCGTGGCGATCGCGCTGCGAGAGCCTGCCGCCCGCGCCGTCGCAGATCGAATGCGCCGGTTTGCGAAGATCTACGCGCACGCATTGCTCGAGGCCGAGGTGCGGTCGGCGTGTGTGCGCGAGAGCGTTCCGCCACCCGACGAGCGCTTCGCGACGATTTCATGGACTCAGACGCCACTCACTCTTTCTGCTGAAATTGATCGCGTCTTAGCCGCAGGATATCTGCGGGGGGCGGACTGCTGGCACGTCGCGACCGCACTCTTTCTTGCGCCGGATCCGCGCCAGCTCACCTTCCTCACGCTCGACGTTCGGCAGCGCGCTGTCGCGAAGAAGCTCGGGTTCAAGGTGTAATTGTCCACAAGGGCTGGCGGAAAAAGTTAGTACGTACTAACTTATGATTTCGATGGCACACACAATTCTTCCGCCGCCTGCGAACGATCCGACGCCGCCATCCGGCTGGCGCCGCTCCCGCAGCGCGCCCTCCCTCGCCGAGGCGCACCGCTCGATTCCCGTCAACCGCCTCAGCAGGTGGCGGAAAGTCCTCGCGTTCTCCGGCCCCGGTTACCTCGTCGCCGTCGGCTACATGGATCCCGGCAACTGGGCCACCGACATCGCCGGCGGCGCGCGCTTCGGCTACACCTTGCTCTCCGTCGTCCTCGTTTCAAATCTCATCGCCGTGCTGCTTCAGGGACTCGCGCTCAAACTCGGCATCGCAACCGGCCGCGATCTCGCGCAAGCCTGCCGCGATCACTACTCGCGCCCCGTCTCGATCGCGCTCTGGATCGGCTGCGAAATCGCGATCGCCGCCTGTGACCTGGCCGAGGTCATCGGCTCCGCCATCGCGCTGAAACTCCTGTTCAATATCCCGCTCACCATCGGCATTGTGATTACGGCGGCGGACGTGCTGCTCGTGCTCGTGCTCCAGCACCGCGGGTTCCGCCTGCTCGAAGCAATCGTCATCACGCTCATTGCAACAATCGGCGCGTGTTTCCTGTTTGAACTCTTCATCTCGCGCCCAAACCTCGGCGCGGTGGCTGGCGGGTTCCTCCCGGCGGGATCCATCCTCATGGATCACGCGCAGCTCTACATCGCCATCGGCATCCTCGGCGCCACCGTCATGCCGCACAATCTCTATCTGCACTCGTCCATCGTGCAGACGCGGCGCTACGAGGAAACGTCCGACGGAAAACGCGAGGCGATTCGCTATGCGTCCATCGACTCGGCCATCGCACTCTCTATTGCATTCTTTATCAACGCCGCGATCCTGATCGTCGCCGCCGCGACGTTTCACTTCAGCGGCTATATCGGCGTCGCGGAAATTCAGGACGCCTACAAACTGCTCACACCGCTGCTGGGCGTGACCGGCGCGAGCGCGATCTTCGCGCTGGCTCTGTTGGCAAGCGGCCAGAACTCGACGCTCACGGGAACGCTCGCCGGACAAATTGTGATGGAGGGTTTTCTCGATCTCCGCCTTCGTCCGTGGGTCCGCCGGCTCATCACCCGAGCCATCGCCATCGTCCCGGCCGTGATCGTCTCGATCGTGGCCGGAGAGAGCGGAACGGCCAAGCTGCTGATCCTTAGTCAGGTGATTCTCAGTCTGCAGCTCTCGTTCGCCGTGGTGCCACTGGTGCAATTCACCAGCGATCGTGCCAAAATGGGGGAGTTCACAAACCCCGGCTGGATCAGGGTGCTCGCGTGGACTGCGGCGGTGTTCATCGCCGTGCTTAATGTCTGGCTCATTGTGCAGTCCGTTACGGAATGGCTCGCCTGAAAGAAACCGTGAGAGATCTCTGATGTACAAACGCATTCTCGTGCCGCTTGAAAATTCCCGCACTGACGACGCCATCCTCGCACACCTTCGCGATCTCGCGACGCACTGCGGCGCGAGCATCGTGCTGATTCACGTCGCCGACGGATTCGCCGCGCGCAATCTCAAGTCACTCGAGCTCAAAGAATCGGAGGAGATCAGGAAGGACCGCGCTTATCTCGATTCAGTCGCGGCGGGTCTCGCGGCGCTGGGATTTCCCGTCGAAGCTGTGCTCGCCTCCGGCGATCCCGCAAAGGAGATCACCGCCGCGGCGCTGCGCGAAAAGTGTGATCTCATTGCGATGGGCACGCACGGCCACACCGGCGTGAAGGATCTCATCTACGGCAGCGTCGCGAACGAGGTGCGGCACCAGTCGCTGATTCCGGTGCTGCTCGTGCGCGAGAAACCCGCCGCATCGTGAGCCGTCCCGCTGCGCGCGAAAAGGCGCTCACCCGCCAGGCCGAGGATTATCTCAAGGTTGTCTATGAGATAGAGCAGGGCGGGGCGCCCGCTGCGACCACGGATATCGCCGAGCAGCTCAACATCGCGGCGGCGAGCGTGAGCGGGATGCTGCAGCGGCTCGCGCGACTTGGCTTGGTGAAAGTGGAACGCTATCGTGGCGCGCGGCTCACCGCGCCGGGACGCTCTATTGCACTGCAGCTGCTGCGCCGGCATCGAATTATCGAGAGCTACCTCGTCACGAAACTCGGCTACGGCTGGGACGATGTGCACGAAGAGGCCGAGCGTCTCGAGCACGCAGCGACGACGGAACTGATTGACCGCATGGCCGATGCGCTGGGAAATCCGACGGAAGATCCGCACGGCGCGCCGATCCCCACGGCTGCGGGGCGCATCGATGAGCGAAGACTTTCGACGATTGCCGATCTCGCCGTGGGCGCGAAGGCGCGCATCGTGAGAATGAGCGACCGCGATCCCGAGTTTCTGCGGTACTTGGCGAAACGCACGATTCTGCCTGGCGCGACAGTTAGGGTCACTGCTCGCGAGCCCTTCGACGGACCGATCACGCTTACGGTCGGGCGAGCGAAGCACACGGTTGGCACCGCGGCCGCGGCGAGGGTGTTCGTCGAGCGGACGATCTAGGAGCAGCGCGGCTCGCGCAACACCACGCTCATCGAGACATCAAAACTTGGTCTTGCAGTCGTCCTTTACCGCATGGATCGTTCGCGATGATGCGAGAAGGCCGGCGCGAACGACAGCGAGGAGTTCCTTGGACATGTCGTCCTGAAGGACCAGTCGATTGCTCGAGTTTGCGTCCATGAGCTTGCTCACCGGAATCGGACGGGCGCTACCGAAGTCCACGTTCGACTCGTGACGGACCCACGGATGATCGCCCGCTCGAAGCACGACGGTCTTGTCCGTGTGGGCCTTCGCGGATACCAGCATCACAATCACCACTTGGTGCGATACCGGGTCGGGATCGGTCAGAACAAACCACAAGTGCGGAGCGCCGACCAGGCCTCCCGCGAGAAGAAAGGCCCGACCGGCGCAGAAAAAATCCATCCTCTCTACTGCGCGATCTGTTCCAGCATTGCCTCGGCGCAGAGCGCGTCTTCCACCGACGCTGCCTCCTCCTCGCTGAACCCCTCGGCCAACAGCACGTCACGGATCTGAATCGGCAGTACCGACCCATGCGGATCTTGCCATTCGGGAAGATGTGTATGGCACCAATCGCGCAACTGCCATTGATCCAGCATCCCGAAACGTCCGAATACCTCATCGATCAGAGACTCTTCCGCCGACGAGAGCTGATCGTTCGGAGCATTCGCAACGAGGTGCACGTCATATTCCTGACGCTCTGAGATGTACTTTCGCCAGTACGTCGCTTGATTGGGATCTTGCTCCTCGTTAATCCGATCAAGCGTTCTGCTCAAAACGGGTCCGTGGGGCATGGACACGTATGTGTCGAACGTGATTGGACGCCCGTGCTTCACCAGAGCCGTCCGATCCACGAGATAGAGCAACTTGATGAGCTTCATGACGTTCATCTTGCCGCCCTGGAGCCTGAGCAAGCGTGCCGCAGCCTGAGTCGCGCGGTCTTCTCTAAAGTTCGCTCGCATACTTGGTAATCTCCAATGCTCGGCGCACGAATGCAACGTGCACGATCGACTGACCTACTGGATCGACGTCACGAAGTTCCCCGTGCAGAATACGTATCAAAATCGCGCAGTGTCGCGAAGGCGAAATCCGCACTGAGGAACTTGTGTTCTAGCTCAGGGGTATATATCTTATCACTAAGAGATATACACCGACCGGAGCATTGCACCGATGACCCGCCGTACCCGTTTAGCCTCGCTCGTGCTCGTCCCCGCGCTCGCCGCCGCAGCTTTCATTCCGAAAGCGTACGTCCGCGACGAAGCGCACAGTCAGATCAATTTCCAGGCGAGCTCGCGCCTGATCGACGCGCAGGGCTACTGGGAGAAGTGGTCCGCAAACATCATGTTCGATCCCGACGCACTCGATAAGTCGCAGGTGAACATCACCATCGACGCCAAGAGCATCAATACCCGCGTCGAGATGCGCGACAAGGACCTGCGCAGCAAGAATTTCTTTTTCACCGACAGCTTTCCCGAAATCTTCTTCAAGTCGAAGATCATCAACAAGCTGCCCGGCGCGCCGGCCGACTCGCTCATGTCGAACACGAAGATCAACATCACCGGCGACCTCACGATCCGTGGCATCACCAAGAGCATCACCGTGCCGGCGACGCTCGTGTTCTACGACCGCAAGGCCAACCGCGGGCGCGTGAAGGGCACGTTCCTCGTGATGCGCAAGGACTACAACGTCGGGTATGATCCGCCGATGAACCCGGTCGCGAATGAGGTCAACCTCGCGTTCGATATCTCGTTCGTCCCGGCCAAGAACTAACACGAGCTATTTGAGGCCAAGTTTGAGCACGAGCCAGTCCGCCATCGCACCCATGATGGCCGGGCTGACTTTGTTCACTTTCAGCTGTGCGTAGGTCGCGGGATCGCCTGTCGAGTCCGCCACGAACAAATGGTTCGTCGCCGGGAATACTTTCACGGTGACGTCCTTGTTGCCGTTCGAGCGAATGAAGCCGGCGAGTTTCTCGGCGTTCGCCGGCGGCACCTGACGGTCGGTGGCACCCTGCAGAATCAGCGTCGCCGCCCTCACTTTCTTGGCGGTCGGCGCAGGATCGTATCCCATCCAGAATTTCATCGCCGGCGCCGTCTGCTTTTCCGGCATCAGCATCTCGTGCGCCATCTTCATGAGCGAATCGCGCTGCGTCTTGCTGAGATTCGGCGCGTGATCCACCGACCACTGATTCTGCGCGATGATGATGTCGTACATCGAGTCACCAGGTCCGGCAAGAATTACGATCGCCTTGATTTTCGGATCGGTCGCAGAGACCATCGGCGCGATCATCCCGCCCTCGCTGTGCCCAATGAGCGCGATCCGACTCGCGTCGATATCCGGCCGCGTCCGCAGCCACTCGACCGCTGCGCGCGTATCATCGGCGAAGTCGGCCGTGTTGCTCGCCGCGAAATTTCCGGTCGACCCGCCGAGGCCGCGATCGTCCAACCTCAGCACCGCGATCCCCACTCGGCTGAGCGTGTCCGCCACCTGACGAAAAAGCCGGATGCCGCCCGCGAACGGAATGTATTCGTCGCGATCTTCCTGACCTGAGCCGGTGATCGTGACGGCGACGGGCAGCGGACCTTTCGCATTTTTTGGTTTGGTGAGCGTTCCGCCGAGGGTGATTCCGCCGGGGCCCTTGAACGAAACTTCTTCTGCGGTATAGGGCGCGTTCGCGGGCGCCGAGTAGTCGGGCTTGTCGGGAACGCGCGACGCCGCGACCGTCAGTGCGAGCACGATTCGGTCGGCGTCGTCGGAGCTCACGCGCTTCATCAGCGCCGGCTGTCCGGTGATCGCCCCGCCGAGAATTCGTCCATCGCCGTCAATCTTGAGATGCTCCTGCTGTCCGGCTATAGTCAGCAGCGCTGAATCAGACGCGATCGGCCGCACCGTCAGCGGCAGCGTCATGCCGCCGTTGATCGCGAGATACCAAAAGTCGCCGGAGCCGCCGGTTGCGTGCGCGCGCCGCGTGAAGAGTTCCGTGATCGCGAGCGCGTTGTTGACGGATGGTATCGCGCCGCGTTTCGACGCGAGGCGCGTGGTTTTCCCCGCCATGTCGATCAGGGCGCTATCGCCCTGCATGGTCGTCACGACTTCCATGGCCGGTGCTTCGGCGGGCGTCGCGCTCCACTTGTACTGACGGATGTTCAACGAGCGCACCAGCTCGTCATCGCCGAGCGAGACGATGTATTCCACGCGAGCCTGCCCTTTGATGTAGAGCGTGCCGCTCAGCAGGTGAGGCGTTCTCGAGAAGCGATCGACGATCAGCGTGTCATTGCCGCTGACCAGGATGAACGCGCCGCGATCCGAAGTGCCCTGTGCGCGCGCTTTGTCCGACATCACCAATAAAGCAGCGACGATGCCGAGCACTACGATGACGGCGAGCAGCACGTACTTGAGCGGCGAGTCGTCGGCGGACTCCCGCGAGCCGTCGTCCGCACGGCTCATCGAGGAATCGCTCGGGTCCTCCGTGCGCGCATGATCGTCATCATCGCCGCTGCTGCGCAGCTTCACAATGATGAAAATGATCACCGGAACCGCGATGAGCGCGCCGAAGATCGCGAGCGTCTGAATCGAGCCGATGTCGCCGGTGCCGAGGTGCCGCGTGCCGCGACGGCCCGCGCCCACCATCACTCCCTGCACCGCGGCCGCGATCGCGACGGCCATTGCAATGATGGCCGCCTTTTTCTGCTCTTCCGGCGACCGCTTCTTACCACTCGGGAACGACATCTATTCCTCCGAAGGCTGTATTTCTTTTTCTTCGTCCGCCGATTGTTTCGGCGTACGCTTGGCCCGTTTCAGTGCGTCTCGCAGGACGAACTCCATGTGCCCGTTGAGCGATCGCAAGTCGTCGGACGCCCATTGCTGCAGGGCGTCCAACGTCTCGCGGTCTATGCGCAACAGGAACGACTTTTTCTCCGCCACTGCTCGACCCTCGCCTACGGGTAGATCGTGCCGGCGTTCACGATCGGACTTGCCGACCGTTCAGAGCAGAGGACAACGAGCAGATTGCTGACCATCTGCGCTTTGCGCTCTTCGTCGAGCGTGACGATCCCTTTCTTGCTCAGCAGCTCGAGCGCGTTCTCCACCATGCCAACCGCGCCCTCGACAATCTTGAAGCGCGCGGCGATGATCGCCGTGGCCTGCTGACGCTGCAGCATGGCCTGCGCGATTTCCGGCGAGTATGCGAGGTGCGAGATACGTGCCTCAATCACTTCGACTCCGGCTTTCGCGAGACGGTCCTGGATTGCCTGCTGGAGCGACCGTGAAACTTCGGCAGTGTGCGTGGAGAGCGCTTCTTCGTTATCAGCGTGCGAATCGTACGGATACGATTGCGCCACCGCGCGCACCGCGGACTCGCTCTGCACGGCGACGTACTTCTGATAGTCGTCCACTTCGAACAGCGCCTCGGCCGTTTCGACGACGCGCCACACGACGATCGATGCGATCTCGATGGGGTTCGCGCGGTTGTCGTTGACCTTCAGCTTCTGCGTTTCGAAGTTGCGAATGCGCAGCGAGATTTTCCGCTTCGTGAGAAACGGATTGGCAAACCAGAAGCCCGGCGTTTTCGCGGTGCCCTTGTAGCTGCCGAACAGGATCAGCGCTTTTGCGTCGCCCGGGTTCACGATGAACAGGCCGCCCATCATGATGAAGGCGAGGACAATGACCAGGAGGCTGAGCACAACTCCGGCGGGTTGCTGGCTCGCTGCAGACATCAGCAGCACGATGAAGCCGGCGATGGCTACTGCGAGCAGCACCAGCATGACGACTAGCCCATTCGACGCGCGGTACTCGTTTTCGCGGAACATTTGGAGCGGACTCCGTTTGAGTGGTAGCAAAATGATATCATATTGCTATCTCAGAGTCAAGCGGAACCATAAGTTATTGCGGGACCTACTGTTAACGGCATCTGTGGTCAGCTTGCGGAACTGCCTGAGAGCTTTAGGGCCGGCAGCTCTCAGGCAGTTCCGATAACTCAGGGCTGTTGCAGTTACCAAGTCCAGATCATTACCGACCCGCGCCAGTCTCAGGGAATTCCAGCGCCCACACTCGGCGCGCCCACCATCCACTGTTGCACCGGCATTTTCTTCTGCCGCGGATACAGTTCGTCCAGCGTGTTGGCGTCGTACAGCCGACCGTTTTTCATCACCATCGAGAGCGTGTTCGTATTCCTGATATCCGTCAGCGGATTCTTGTCGAGCACAATAATATCCGCCATCTTGCCCGCCTCGAGCGATCCCAGATCCTGTCCCATTCCAATCGCTTCGGCGCCGACAATCGTCGCGGCGCGCAGCACATCGTGCTGCGAAAGTCCGCCGCTCTGCAGGAGCCACATCTCCCAGTGCATGCCGAGCCCCTGCAGCTGCCCGTGACTGCCGACGCCGATGCGGCCGCCGGCTGCGACGGTCTTCGCGACATCCTGCGCATGCTGCCACATCGTATACTCTTCCTTCAGCGCGAAGCCAGCGGGCCCCGGCGATCCGCCTGCGCCCTGGCCGCGCCGGCGGATCTTCGCGTCGAAGTCCGCGGGATGCGTGAAGTGCTTGAGTTTTGCATCGCCGGCGAGATTCTCCGATTGATAGAACCAGTTCTCGCCGAATGGTCCGCCGTATTCAACAATCAGCGTGGGCGAGTTGGTGAGCTGCGTCGCCTTGTACCAATCAAAGACGTCCTCGTACTTCGGCGTAATCGGCAGCGTGTGCTCCACTCCCGGATATCCATCGAGACCGTGGGTGATGTTGAGTTTGAAATCGAGACCGCCTTCCGTGGTCGGCATGAGGCCGAGTTCCTTTGCCGCAATGATGACCCACTCGCGCTGCTGGCGGTTGCCGGTCATGTACATCTTGAGCGTTTTGGTGTCGTAGTACTTCGCATACTTCTTGAGGATCGTGCGCGCGTGGTCGAGATCCTTGATCTGCTCGGAGTTGAACACGCCCGGGCCGGTCGTATAGACGCGCGGCGCGATGACGTCGCCCATTTCCGCGCGATCGCCGTACGTCAGGAAATCGGTCGTCGCGGTCTGCGGATCACGTGTGGTGGTCGTGCCATACGCGAGCTCGGCGAGATACTGCCAGACCTGATTCGTGTGAATGCCCGGGTACAGCCACTGCGGGTGATAATGCGTGTCGACGAATCCGGGCATGATGGTCTTGCCCGAGACATCGATGATCTTCGTGCCCGCCGGAACTTTCGCAGTTCCACGAGCGCCAACCGACACAATGCGATTGTCACGCACGAGTACGTCGGCGTTCTCGATAATTTCTTTTCCTTTCATCGTGAGCGCGCGGCCGCCGCGGAAGAGCAGGGTGCCGTGCGGCAGATCACGCGCCGCAGAAACCACCACTCGCGATTCGGCAGGCTTGTAGCCAGGCTTTTCCTTTTTCGATGTGTCCGCGGCTGGAGCTGCTGCGGCCGGCGTGGCGGGACGTCCCGCTGCACTGTCCCGCGCGATGCTGTCGCGGCGCGCCTGCGCTTTCACACGCGTGTCGGCCTTGAGCGAATCTTCCACGACTTTCGCGCGATCGAGATCGTACGTCCAGAGCGCGTTGGCGAGCGACCACATCACCTTGCGGCCGTCGGCGCTCCACGTCGGGAACTCGCCGCCGATATCGTTGAGCTTTTTCACCGGTACCGCGGCATTGGCTGGCGCCGCAACTGAGATTGATGGCTGTGTTGCGCCAATCTGCGGAACCGCCACCGTGTAGAAATCCATGCCGACCATCGCGAGCGCCTGATCTCCGCGCGGCGCCATCAGCACGAGCGCGGCAGCGGGGGCCTGCGGCGCCGGATTCGGTTCGCTCGGATCATCGTCGCCGAGCACCATGCGAGCCGCGCGTCCGCCGCTCCAGTGTTTGGCGGATTCTTCAACGAGGCCCGCGTCAAGCGTCGTCGGATTGCCCGCGGCATTCGCCTGCGGCGGCATCGGGCCAGTCACCTTGATGATCGACTTCATGTCGGTGCCGTCCCAGCGGAAGCTCACGAGACCGTCACGGCGCCCATATGCAAAAATGCGATCGGGATTTTGCGTGAAGTGCGGATTGCCGAGGCCGCCGGCCGGCATAATCAGCGTGGCGGGACCGCCCGCCGCGGGGAACCAGACGAGATCCGCGGCGGCCGGGCCAAAGAACGCGCCGCCGGCCTCCTGCATTTCGCGCGCCGCGCCGCGCACTGCAACAATGCGATTTCCAGTCGGTGCCCACGCGATGTCCGCGTAGAATCCCGGCGACTGCGTGACCGGTGTAACGGTCGCCGTGCCGCCGCCCGCCGCGAGATTTGCGCGCATGATCTGCCCGCCGCTCTGATCGCTCCACGTTACATACGCGATCGAGCGCGAATCCGGAGCCCACGCGGGCGCGTGTTCACCCACGTCCTGCGTCGAGACGCGCTCCGGCTTTCCGCTCGGCAGCGCCATTACGTAAATACGATCGAGCGCGGAGAACGCGAGCTTTGTGCCGTCGGGCGAGGGCGCGATGTCGCGAATCTGATGCGCCGTAAACGTGCTCGTCGTATCAACGCGATACGCGAACTTCACCTCGGGGCCCATCTCGATTTTCACGGTTGCTTCGAATGGAATCTTTGTGGCGGCGCTTTTGTCCACCGGCACGCGCCAGATCTCGCCGCCGTAGCTCACGACGATCGCTCTTGAATCCGGCGTGAACGAATATCCGGGGTACGCGTCGAGCGGCGCGCGCGATTCCATATCGTCCCGCTGCACGGGAAACGCGAGCCAATCCTCGGCTTGCGTTTCGAGATTGCGAACGCGCAATCCGGTTTTTGTCTCGAGCCGCGTCGCGTAGACGAGCAGCTTGCCGTCGGGAGAGAGCGCGGGGCGGAACCCCGAGCCGATGCGCGTCGACATCTGCGACGACTTTCCGTTCTCGCGATCGTAGACCCACAGCTCGTATTGCGGTCCGATGGCGTTGTACTGCCAGTCGCCGGTGCGCGCGGCGTACCACACGTAGCGCGGATCCTTTCCGAACGCGGCGCCCAGTGCCTTTTGCGTTGGCGGCGCGCCGGTGTTGAGCGCGAGACCGTTGCCGCCGTCCACATTGTAAATCCAAAGCTTTGAATTGCCGCCCAACCCGCCGTTCTTCGACGCAATCACGTACTTCCCGTCGGGCGTCCACACCGGCGAGACGTAGCCGTTGTCGTTCCCCTTGGTGACTTGCGTGGTATCGGCGCGATCGAGCGACATGATCCAGAGATTGTCACCGCCGCTCCTGTCCGACACGAACAGGATCCGTTTGCCGTCCGGTGAGAAACGCGGCTGCGCGTCGTACGCGAGCCCGCTGGTGATCGCGGTCGCCTTGCCGCCCGCTGCCGGCATCGTATAAAGGTGCCCGAGCATGTCGAAGACGATCGTCTTGCCGTCGGGCGAGACGTCGAGCGAGATCCAGGTTCCTTTCGTCGTGGTGAAAGTCTGGCTTCGCGTCGGCTTGAGTGGCAGCGTGTTTGGCGCCGCGGGCGGTGTGGCGGGCGCGCTCTGCGCCGTAGCGGCGCGGGAATTGAGCGAGAGGCTCGCAAGAAAAATCGCGAGAGAGGCGAACAGGCGTTTCGACATCACTTGGCTCCGGTAGAGGCTGTCTTTCTGCCGGGTCTAAAGTAGCCCAACCCGGAGCCTTCGGCACCCTCGAAATCGGACGCTCAGTTTTTTTCGCGTTGCCAGGCGGTGCAGGTCACGCCGCTGCCTGATTTCGACTCGAATTCCAACGGCCGCGGCTTGTCAGGCGAACCGAAGCAGAAGGTTACGGTGTCGCCGCTGATTTTGTAAATGCCGAGCTGCTTTTTCCCTGCAGAAAATCCGCCGGTCATTTCGTAGTCGATCGTCTTCGGCGATTTGTTCGGATCAATCGAAAAACTCGCCTTCATGTACAGCATCGTGCCCATCGTCACTGTCGTCACGAATCCGTCGGAGACGCGCTTCATGCTGCTTGCCATTGGGCCGGGCATCGCGGCGCCGTCCGCTGTGCCGCTCGCGAGACTGAACGTGCCACGCACGCGCTCGAGATCCTGTTCGAGATTTCCCGAACGCTGAGCGTTCGCACGCGTCATCGCGGCGAGCGAGAGCAGCATGGTTACGGCAGCTCGTTGAATCTTCATTTGACTTGCCTTGATCGCAGCATCGCGCCGCAAACGGTTGAGGGCAGAACAATCAGCGCGAGGGCGATACGATACCAAAGCGGCGATCCATCGGTGCCGTCCGCATACACGAACATCAGCATACTGATGGAAATGCAGAGCACTCCGAGCGAAAGCGCCGCGAGCATCGGAGTTTTGCCGCCGAGACGCGCAGTCAAATAGCCAGCGATGATCGCGCTCCCTGCGCCGAGTGCGAGCGAGATCAGCGAGTAGAGCGAAATCGCGTTCGTCGCGACGCCCATGAACAAATTGCCGCTGATGACGACCAGCACCGCGAGCACGATGTAGCCGACGGCCACCGTGGCGATCAGGCGCAGCCATCCCGTGAAACCCGCGCGCCGGAGCGACATCATCGAGAGTGGCAGCACTGATCGCATCACCTGCGACCAGTACCACGCGCGCGCAGCTGACGCGCCGTTCGATTCACATTTCACCGCGAAGTCCTCGGCAAGATCGCCGAGCGCCGCGTCGCGCAGATCGCGGTCGTAGACGAGCGACTCGGCGAACATCGTCGCCAGCGCAGGCGGATGAATCGCGCTCATGCGGGCGCCATGTGCGCGGGCACGCCTTTCCACATCGCGCTGGAGAGTTCACGCGCGCGGCGCAACGCTTTTGAGCCGGCGGCGGTGACTCGATAGCAGCGCTTGGCTCGTCCGCCGCGCACCGCCGTCGGTTCGCTCATTTCGGAGGAGACGAGCGCTTTGTCCTCGAGGCGCTGCAGCGTGGTGTAGATCGCGCCCACGGCGTAGTCGCGATTCGCGCGCGCGGATAGATCGCGGCGGACTACGGCGCCGTACGCGTCGTCACCGTTGCGCGCCACCGAAAGCAGGACCGCGAGCTCGAGTTCACCAATGCCGGGAAGTCTCATATGGATTCATAATGTAGAACATATCAGCAAAACGCAAGGGCACCTGAGTGCCCCTGCGTATTGTTACGGCGCTTTCTTCAGCGTCAGCGCCAGATTGTTTCCGCCCTGCGTGAACGCGCCTGCGATTTCACCGGTCGCGCCGAGCGTGCCCTTGTACGAGCCGCCGATCGGACGCACCTCGATCGTGATCTCCTTGCCGTTCACCGCGACGCTCGTCGCCGGGAATTCCTGGCCGCCCTGATCAATGCTGGTCAGCGCTGCGGCCGCCTTGCCATCCGCGCCGGTGGAGAGCTTGATCGCGAGTCGCAGCGACTGCGCGCCCATCGCGATCGCGCCTTCCCATCGTCCTTCGAATTCCTTTGGCAGCGCGGTGCTCGGCGCCGGGAGATCGACCTTCGCTTCGCCGCTGCGCGCGAGATCGAACCCCACCGAGCCCTGGCTGTTCGACGCGGTGCCGGCGATGGCGTTGCCTTCTGCCGAAAGTTTTCCGTCGAACGTGGCGCGATCGCCGACGTCGATGCTGAACTTCACGTTCGCTTCGGCGACGTTGATATCAGCGAGCGGAATGCCCGTCTGCGTCGAGCCGGCGACGCCGAAGGTTCCGACCCACGCGCCGGCGGCGTTTTTCGCGAGGTCGATGATCATCGGCACTTCGTTCGGGCCCATGTGAATGTTGCCCGTCCAATGGCCGACGGCCTTTGATGCGGCAGGCGCGGCGGTCGGCGCAGCGGCGGGTGTTTGCGCGGCGGCAGTCACAGCCGCTCCGCAGAGCAGGAATGCAAACTTCATCGCTTGCGGCTTCATGGTGCCATCTCCTCGGTTGGTACGCGCACCACGCGGGTTCTCGAAAGAAGTTCGAATGCCCGCTGGTGCCGGTCGGTGAATAAAGCGAAAAATGCGTCGATCCAAAATACTTGAAGAAGCCACGGAAGCTGTCTCACAATCGCCTGTCCCGCGCTGATGCGAGTGCCGGCCTCACGCACGACTCGCGTGCCCATCACCCGTTTGCCCAGCGTTTGATCCGTGCTGCTCTCCGCAATGATGTTGTACACCATGAACAGCGGACAGGCGACGAACGCCGCGACAACTATATAGATGATGTACGTCGCGTCGACCGGCCTGAGCCACGCGCAGAGCGCCCAGGCAGGCAACAGTACGATTCCGAGGTCCATGAGTTTCGCCAAGGCGCGATCGGCGAACGGCACGGGCACCAGCGGCACTGCGGCGAGATACGATTCCGCGAGTTTCTCGGGGTCGCCGAGCTGGCGCAGCACGTCTGCGAGCGGGCGACGTTCGCGCGTTCTCTCGTCGATGAGCGCGCGGAGCTCCATCGCGATTTGCGAACGCATTGGCGTATCGCGCGGCATCCGTTCGAGCACGCTGGCGATGTATTCCTCGGGGGTAGTCATCGTGACTCCCGGTCCTGGCGCAGCAGCTTCGCCATGGCCTTGGTGAAGGTGGTCCATTCTTCTTCGAGGTGGTGCAGTTCCTCTTTTCCGGCGGTGGTGAGACGGTAGTATTTTCGCGGCACGCCGCGCTCGGGCGTTTCCCAGCGCACCGTCACTGCACCCGCGCGCTCGAGCCGGTAGAGCACCGGGTAGAGGGTGCCGTCGGTGACCTCAAGCGCGCCGTTGGTCTGTTCGGTGAGCTTGGTGACGATCTCATAGCCGTATGCTTCGCCCTGCGAGAGCAGATGCAGGACGATCAGCTCGAGCGAGCCGCGCTTGAGTTCGCGCTCGATGCCTTTGCGTTCTTCGGGACGGTGCAACTCGATCATGACTGGATTGTAGCACCAGATACCTTGTTGTGCAAGGTATAGTGTGTAACATTGCTACCTTGACACTGGCTGGGAGGGGGAGCCGATTCCCTGTATGCGATCAATTCGTCTCGGCACGTGCGGCTGGAACTACGACGCCTGGATGGGCGGGTTCTATCCGGTTGGAACGCGGGCGGCGGATTTCCTCACCGTCTATTCGCGCGCGTTCGACACGGTCGAGGTGGACTCCACGTTCTATGCGATCCCGGCGGCGAAGACCGTGCGGAGCTGGGCCTCGCGTGTGGGTGACGGATTCGAGTTTGCGCTCAAACTGCCGCAGGAGATCACGCACGAGCTGCGGCTGCGCGCGGCGGGCGATCTGTGCAAACAGTTCTATGATGTGGCGCGCGAACTCGGACCGAAGCTCGGCCCGATACTCATTCAGATGGGCCCGGACTTCGGGCCGGCGGAGCTCCCCGCATTGGCGGGTTTTCTGCCGACCCTTCCAGCCGACATGAAGTTCGCGATCGAGTTTCGGCAGAAGGGCTGGATCACCGAGGGAATCATCGCACTGCTCGCGGAACATCGTGTGGCGCTCGCGCTGGTGGACGGGCGCTGGATTCCGCGCAAGCCGATGCTCGCCCTCTTGGAAAAGCCGACGGCGGATTTTCACTATGTGCGATGGATGGGGCCCAACCGCGATCTGGTGGACTACTCGCGCATTCAGATCGACAGAAAGAAAGAACTCGAGACGTGGGCGAAGGCGCTGACGATGATCGCGGGGAGGATGCGCGTCGCGTATGGATATGTGAACAACCATTTCGCCGGGCATTCGCCGGCGAATGTGCGAATGCTCCAGGAAATGGTTGGACTGCCGGTGACGGATCTGTCGAAACTGGGGACGCAGCTCACGCTGTTCTAACTCAGTGTTCGATCACCAAGACATGCACGTACGTTCCCGTGCGCGTGTTGTAGGCGAGATAGTATCCGTCGTGATCGGGATCTTCATATAGAACCAGACCGTCCGGTCCCAGCGCCAATCGTTGACGTAGATGACGTCGGGTTCGCCGACGCGAAAAAAGAATCCGTTGAAGCCGAATCGCTTGTAGCTGCCGCCGTGGAGGCGGTAAACGTGGTTTGGTCCGAACGAGCCGGTTGCCTGATGCAGAGCGGAGCGCTCCAGATTCGGAGCGCCCCGCTTTCGTATTCTGAACTCGATCAGGCTATGGACACGACGTGCCGCCGAGCAGGGCCCCGCCGATGGTACAGATGATCGAGCCGGTGATGCCGATGTTCGACACGCCGACGAAGAGCGATTGTGTTCCGATATTGTTGATCCACTTTCCGGCGCCGGTGATCGTGACGGCAGAGAAGCTGTTGAGGCCGATGGACGGACCGGCTGATGCACTCCGGTTCTGCGTGAAGAGCGATCCCGTGTAGCTCGCGGGGAAGTTGGTCCAGTTGACGCTGTTGAAGAACGTCGAGGACGCCGTGCCATCGGTGAGCACGATGGCCACGGCCTTGAGTGCGAGTGCGAACGTACCAGAGTTGTAGATGCCCTTCGTCGTGATCGTGCGGACGGTTACGCCGAGCGCATCGCTTTGCCAGGTGTCGCCGCTGACTTCACCCTTCAGAAGACTGTCAACAAAGATGTCCGAGAGCAGCGTGACGTTAGCGCCGTTCGTGGCCTGCACCAAATGGAAGTGCGATCCGCCGGCTCCCGTGCCAGGATTCGCGAAGGCGAGGCCCGCGCCGAAGGAGGGATTGAACCAGACACGCGTGCCGCTCGAAGCGAACGAAGTGGCGGACGCAGTCGGCACGGCAATGTGCGCATTGTCGTACCCCTGGTAGAACGAACTGAACACCGGGCCGGAGACGTTAATGCCGCCGTTCGTGAGCGCTCCCACTTCGTTTCCGCCATTGAAGTAGAACGAGTTTCCGATGACGCTGTCGCCAGGCGTTGTCATGCTAAGCACGCCGCCGTGTTGCGTGGTGAAGTTGTTGCCTTGGAGATCGATGTGGTGACCGTTCAAGACCAGCGTGGAATTTGAGTCGACAACCATATAGTTGGTGAGCAGGTTGTGCGTGAGGGTGAAGAGGCTGCCGCCGTCGAACTCCACAGTGTTCACCCGCAGCGTATCGCGGTTGAACGTGCCGTTGCCTGTCATGTGCAGAATCGTACTGCCACTCCACGCGCCGCCGGTGATCGTGGAGTTATCAATCTGGTTGTTGACGTGAATGTTGTACGAGCCCGACACGGTTCCGGGGCCGACCATCGAGACGTCGAACAGCAGCGTTCCGGTGATCCACTGGTCTTGGGAGAATCCTTTGGCGGACGTGCCCTTCATGGTGAGGTTGTTGAATCCGTGACCGGGGACTGCACCACCCCAAGTCAGTGTTTGGAAGAACGTCGTGTCGACGACGACCGTGCCCGTTCCACCGCTCTGGTCGAAGCCAGTACCAGCTACGATGAAGTTTGCGACTCGGTCAAAGACCGTGCCGGCTGTCATGAGTCCGGTCTCGCTTCCGCCGCTGAACGAGGCGTTTCCGCCATGCAAATACAGCGCATCCGCCGCGTTCTGCATGGTGATCGTTCCGGTGGCGGCTGTATTAATCGACGTCACATCGACGCGATTGCCGTTGAAGTTTAGACTTCCACCGGATCCGATGTTTAGTCCTCCGGTACTCCCAGTGCCGACCACCTGAATGGGTCCGACCGCACTGTATGTGCCGAAGCTCGAGAGGTTGCAAAACTTTCCGGTCACAGTATGTGTGCCCGCTTGGAGATTCAAGAACGGCGACGAAGGTCCTGAACACACCGTAACGCCAGTGGCGCCTACGGTGTCAGTGGTGACGTTACCGAATGCGTTGATACCAACGTTCGACGTCGTCAGCGCGATCGCCGCGCCCGGCTGCACGGTGATATCACCGTTCACGGTCATATTTCCGCCGCCAACGGTCAGCGTCATGCCGCTGTTCACCTGCAGCGTCTTGATCGTAACGACACCCGGCGTCGTCGGCTGATAGATCGAAGCGCCAATCACGACATCGGCCGCAGCGCCCGGCACGACGCCAGTATCCCAGTTGCCTGGTGTATTCCACGCGCTCGTGGTAGCGCCGCCGGTCCACGTCGTGGTGTTCGGCCAACCGAGCAGCGAGGCGCCGCTATTGACCGATGTAAATCCGCCGCTCGCACTCGGAAACGGATTGCTCATCGTGATGACGTCGGGCCCAGTGAGCTTGATGTATAAGCCCGGTCCCGTTGGCGCCGTGAAGAACGACCAGTTCGTGAACGACGCGATCGTTGACGTCGGCCTGATCATTTCAAACTGCGTCGCCGTCGTGTTCGAAATATTCTCGAACTGCACCATATCCATCGTGTTCACCGGATAGCCGTCCTGCAGCTGCCAGCGCACGTTGTCGAACAGCAGGTCGCGCACGTCCGCACCCTTCGAGATCACGAGTTGGTCGCTCGCCGCCTTGATGTGGTGGAACGTCGTGATGCCCGTTTCCATTTCGCCGTTCGCGACGAACGCGCTCGTCAGAACGGTCAGCGTATCGGCGAAGTACACGCCGCCGAAGTGCGAGGTCGCAAATCCCGGATTGGCAAAGTTGACGGTGTGAGAGAGCGGGCCCGCCGTCGTGTCGAAGATGTGAGTTTCGTGCGGCGAGTCGGCAGCGAACGCCGCCGCCGTAGTGCCCTGCGTAAAGTTGCCGGCCACGTAGAGCAGACCGTTCGTGAGCTTGCCGGCTGTACTGCCGCCGTTGAATGACGCGTTGCCGACCACGATGATCTCGTCGTTCGCGTTCGCCATCTGCAGCACGCCGCTGGCCGCCGTGCCAAAAGTTCCACTCGCCGACAGGAAGTTTCCGTTCATGTTGAGCAGTGCGCCCGCGCCGCTCACGAGCACGTTGCCCGTGACCACCGCCGAATCCGTCATGACCGCATTCGCACTGAACGTCATATTCGACGTGATGTGCCTCGGCACCGTCGCCGATCCGCTCATCACCGTGTTCGTCACCTGCCAGCGTCCGCCCGTCGTATCGAACAGCGGGCCACCCACGGTGACCGTCAGACCGGCGCCGGTAACAGCCGGCGTCGTGCCCGTCTTGAGCCACACGGGGCCGGCCGTTACTGCACCGGTCGCAAACGTTACGGCGCCCACCGTCTGGAACTGCACCGTGCCGAAGTTCGAGGTACCCGGGTTCGCGAAGCTGATCGTTGGCGCAGCACCGGTGAAGCGTGTGATGAGCGGCGCCGTCGCGGCGAATGCGTTCGCGACAGTGTTCTGCGTGAAGTTGCCGGTGACGATCAGCACACCGTTCGTCAGTGCGCTCGCGCCGCCCGAGAATATCGCGTTGCCGTTCACCGTCAGTGCCGCGCCGGCGACGTTCATGATCACCGTTCCGATGTTCACCGTCGTGAACTGGCCGTTCACCGTCAGCGTGTTCGGGCCGATCGTCAGCACGCCCAGTGCCGAGTTGACGTTGACGGTGCCAGTCACCGTGAGATTCGCGAGCAGCGTGCTCGGCCCGTTGAACGTGACCGACGAATTAATTATTGGCGTCGTGGCGCTCACCGGATTCGGTCCGGCTCCACCGAAGGAAATCGCGGTGACGTTCAAGCCCGTGATCGCGTCGGTCAATGCGCCGTTTATCGAGAGACCAACACCAGGTCCGTTGACTGTTCCCGCGAGCACCTGCACGCCGCCCATCGCCTGAACGTTCGTTGCGAGCGTGATCGTCGAGCTGTTCGAGAAGATTAGTCCGCCGAACACTGACGAGTTTGGATTCGCGAAGTTCACCGTCTGCAGAACCGCGCCGTTGAGCACGGTCGTGTGATTCGCGCCGGCGATGAACGTGTTCGCGCCGCTGTTCTGCGTGAAGTTGCCCGACACGAGCAGGTTGCCTGCCGTGAGCAATCCGGATTCGTCGCCGCCGCCGAACGTCGCGTTCCCGGTGATCACGAAGTTGTCGGCCGCATTCTGCATGGTCAGCGTGCCGCTGGCAGTCGTGCTGAAGTTTCCGCTCTGCGTAATGGTCTGGCCATTCAGCGTGAGCGCGCCGCCGCTTTGGATTGCCATCGTGCCCGTCACCACCAGCGCGCCGTTGAGCGAGTAGGTGCCGCCCACGGTGAGCGCGGCGGACATGCTTCCCTTGATCGTGCGTCCGGGCGCGCCGCCGAGCGACACGGCGCCGATCCCGATGATCGGGCCCGTTGCGTCGAGGTTGCCGTTATCCGTGAGCGTTACGCCGCCGCCGAGCGTGAGCGTCGTGCCGCTCGCGAGATAGAGACTCGCGACCGTCGTGTTGGCGACGATCTGTGGATTGTTCGGAGACACGGGCACGAACACGGAGTCCGTGGCGGCCGGCACGCCGACGGGCAGCCAGTTTGTTGCGACCGTCCATGTTGCGTTGGTCGCGCCCGTCCACGTTTTGTTCGCGAGCGCGAGCGTCGCGGTCGCGTTGAACGTGAGTGGCGAGCCGGCCAAACCGTTACTCGTCGCGGTCACTGTCTGCGCACCGGCCGCGGCGCCGAGAGTCCACGCCATGGTCGCGATGCCAGCGGCGTTCGTGACCGAGGTCGGCGTCGTGACGCTTCCGCCGCCCGTGGTCACAGCCCAGTTGACGGTGACGCCCGAAACAGGATTCGCGTTCAAGTCCGTCACCAGCACGGCGAGCGGCGTGCCGAGCGCGGCGCTCGCGAGGCCGCTCTGCCCCTGGCCGGCGCTCACCGCGAGGTTCGCTGGCGCACTCGCGACGATCGTGAACACCGGCGCGGAGACATCAGGCGTGAGCACGCCCGATGTGGCCTGCAGTGTGTAGCCCGCCGCTGCCTTGTCGAGCGAGATGTTGTTGAACGTCGCGAAGCCGCCAACGGCCGCCTGCGTTAGTGTGCCGCTCAGCGTGGATCCACCCGGGTTCGCCGAGATGGCGAGCGTGACATTGCCGACGAACGATCCGGCGAGCGCGCCGCCGGCGTCCTTCGCAGCGACGACGATCGACGGCGCGATGCTGACGCCGGCTGTCGCGTTGGTCGGCTGCACAGAGAACTTGAGCTGTGTGGCAGCGGCGAACGCCGCGGTCGCATTGATCGTGAGCGGCGAGCCCGCGAGGCCCGCGCTCGTCGCAGACATCGTCTGCGCGCCGAGGGGAGCGCCGAGCGTCCAAGTGGTTTGCACCTGGCCCGCGCCGTTCGACACACCGGACGTCGGCAGCACCGAGCCGCCGCCCGTGAGCACGGCAAAATTCACGGTGGAACCCGCAATCGGACTGCCGCCGGCATTAGTCACGAGCACCGTGACCGGCAACGCAAGCGCAGCGCTCGGCGCAGCGGTCTGCCCGGCGCCGCTCAACACCGAGAGCGTGGTCGCGACGCCGCCGCCAATGTTGAATGCCGAGCTGGTCGCGCCGGTGAGAGCCGGCGTGCTCGCGGTGAGCGTATATCCCACGCCTACCGCCGACACTGTGACGTTCGCGAACGTCGCGACGCCGCCGACTGCGTTCAGCGCCGAAACGCCGCCGAGCGAGGCAGCTGACGGATTAACTCCGAAGCCCAGTGTCACGAGTCCGGTGAACAGCGGCGTTGCGTTGCCCTGCGAATCTTGCGCGTTGACGACGATCGCGGGCGTGATCGCGGCGTTCGCGTTCGCGGTGGACGGTTGCGCGGTGAACACGAGTTTGTTCGGCGCGCCGACGGCGATGTCGAATGTGTTGGTTGTAGCGCTGGTGAGTCCGGTGCTCGAGGCGACGAGCGTGTAGCCGGCGCCGTTCTTGTTGATCGCGAGCGTGGAGAACGTCGCGACTCCATTGACGGCCGTGACCGGCAACGCGGCGCCTGCGAGCGTGGCAACGGTCGGGTTCGCGCCGAAGGTGATGGTCACGTTGCCGCTGAACGTCGTGGCGGTGTTGCCGAGGCTGTCCTGAGCGGTGACGACAATCGCAACGAGCGGAATTCCGGCGACGCCGTTTACGGGCTGCGTGGTGACGACGAGCTTCGATGCGACGGCAGCGTTAGCCGTTGCAGTGAAGGTCAGCGGAGAACCCGTGAGGCCTATGGAGGTCGCGGTAACGCTCTGCGCTCCAACACTCGAGCCGAGCTTGAACGTGGTCTGCGCGAGACCGTTCGTGTCGGAGATCGCAGAAGCGGACCCAACGGAGCCTCCGCCCGACGCAACGGCGAAGTTCACCGTGACGCCGGCGACACCGACGCCATCGCTCGCGGCGACTTTCGCGACGAGCGGCGATGTGAGATTCGTGCCGACGGTTCCAGCTTGCGCGTTGCCCGACTGCGCGATGATCTGCGAGGCGGGAAGCGTGACGATGAGCGGAACAGTGTCTGCCGCACCGGTGAGCAGCTGCGCGACGATGCGCGCAGTGCCGCGCAGACCGTGCGTGCTGCCCGCGCCCGCTGCAGCCGACGCGAGGCTCGCGATGGCGGGATCGAGCGAATTCCAGATGATTGGCGTTGTTGCGAGCACGTTGCCGCCAATATCCCTGGCGACGGCTGTGTAGTTGAAGCCCGAGCCGGCGATCACGCTGAGTGTGCGCGGCGCGATGGTCACCGAGACGGCGCTGGCGCCCGGGCCCGTGTACGTGACCGGAATGTTCACCGGCGGATTCGGCTGGCCTGGCACTGCGGGCGGCGCGGCGGTGATGCTGACGGGTCCGCCGCTGAAGACGACATCGCCGGCCGCGTTGAGATAGCCGAGATTGAGCGTCATCGGCTCGCCACTGGCGGGCGCGTTGTCGAGCAGCTTGACGGTGAGCTCGAGCGTCAGCGAATCGGCGCCGGCGGGGAAATCAATTAGCGTATCGAGTGCGACGGTGCCGTCGGAGTGATGCAGGACGACGTGCACTTTTGTGAACGTGACGACTCCCGATCCGGAACCGCCGCCCGCCTGAAACGCGGGCGGGAAGACGGGAGTGAACGAGAGATTGCGCGCGTAGCGGGCGGAGCCGTTCGGGCCGGTGACGTCCTTTCCGCAGCTCAGGATTGCGAGGACGAAAGCGATGCCGAGCAGGGCAACTCGTCGGAGGGGCGAGCTGTTGGACGGATCCGTAAATGCGCGCATCGGGTAGGGCCGAAGAATGACGCGGCCCACGTCGCAGGGGCGTGGGCGCGAAGAGCATCGAGCAGGAAGACTAAACTAGGCTGGCTGTGAGCCGAGCGACAAGGGAAGGCGTCGCTTCTATAATGTGACGCGCGTCACACTACCTGTGAACGAAGCTGTTCCCTACGGCCAGGCGATGCTTCCTGTTCCTGTCGTGTTCTGATAGGTGACGCAACCGCAACCGCTGTTCGCGGAGGCCGCCGACGGGTTGGGCGAGACAAGCGTGACGGCCTGCGAGCCCGAGTTGAGCATGTAGAGCCCGCCGCTGAGGAGCCCGTTGAAGTTCAATGACGTGAATGTGAACGGGCCGCCCGTAGTGCGCGCCACCTCGAACATCACGGCACCGGTTGGGAGCCCGATGAAGCTCACCTGATTGAACGTTGCGTTCGAAGTGCCGTCAACGAACCGGAGCGCCACGTTGATGAACGACATGGCAGTGGCGCCGGTCTGGTTCAGCCCCGACACCGTCAGCGTCGAGCTATTGGAGGAGCTGATGGTGATGGCGCCCGGATTGAAGCTGCGCGCGAGCGTTCCGTTGATGTTCACGGAGCTCAGCAACTGCAGCGTTGAGCCGCCCGTCATGCCCACGTTCTGGAATCCGCTGTGCACGTTGTCCCGAAACTCGGCGCTGCTGGTTCCGTTGTTGAACACCGTCGTGTGCGTTCCGCTCGGCGCGAACGCATCAGGCGCTCCGTCGCTGTTGGTGGTGTGCACGCAGCCCCCGTTGATGGTCAGCGTGCCCGCCGTCATCAATCCGGTGGTGCTGCCGCCGTCGAAGTACGCGCCGCCCGATCCGATCACAACTGCGTCGGCCGGGTCTTGCATCGTGAGCGTGCCGTTGCCTTGCGTCCAGAGCTCATTCGCGTCAAACTCGCCGCCGTTGACTTTAAGGTTGCCGTAGATGTACACAGGTTGGGAGACGGAGAGCAGATTGCCGGGGCCGGACACCTGATAGTGTCCGAAGATTTGCGTATCGCAGAACTTGCCCACGACGTTGTTCACGCCGCCGTCGCCGTAGAGGTAGAAGTTGCCGCCTCCGACGCAGGTGATGGCAGTTGTGCCCACCGGCGCGCTGATATTGCCGTACGCGAACAAAGCGTTTTCGTTGAGCTCGATGCTCTTTCCGGCTTCGATGGTGATGTTATGGAAGTTCGCGCTGCCGTTCAGAACCGGGTTCGTCGTCGTGGTGCTGCGGATGAGAATGTCGTCTGCCGAGCCGGGCGCATGCCCGGTGCTCCAGTTACTACCGTCGTTCCAGTTAGTGGAGACGCCGCCGTCTACCCACTCGAACAACTGCGGCCAGTTGTTGATGATCGCGCCACCGGCCGTCGAGACGAACCCGCCGTTTACGGCCGGCGTGGGCAGGTACATGTTCAGGGTCAGGATCGAAGGATTCGCGCCGTCGGTGTCCACGGCCCTGATGTAGTGGCCGGTGGTCGGGACCGTCCCGAACGTCCAGTAGTCGAGGTTCAGCGGCGACGAACAATCACAGGCCGGCGGCAGGTTGCCCGTGCGCTGCACCGTGAACTGGTCGACCGTCGGGTCCATGTTCTCGAAATCCATCTGGTACATGTACGTCGAGAAGATTCCGTCGAGCAGCACCCAACTCACGTTGCTGAAGCTGAGGAAGCTGGCGTCCACGCCCTTCGATGTCAGGACTTTGTTGGAGCCCATACCGGCCAAGACTCCTCCGTCTCCGTTGCCAATGAGCTTGCCCTCGATGAACACATTCGTCGAGAGGTCGTCTTCGTACCCATTCAGCGCGAAGTCGCCGAAATGCGATGCGCCCGCTCCGAATCCAGGGTTCGCAAAACTGATGGTCGAGTTCCCGGGAAGCACCTGTGCTGCGATTTCGTTCGATCCGCCGGAGAGCCCATTCGCGCGCAGCTGCTGCCGCCGCGCGGCGAACACGGCTTTGCGCCGCGCGATAATCGCCTTTCGGGCCGTATGGGCCGCAGCGCGCGCAACGGACCGCGCGCTCCGCCTTGGCGCGGGACGCAAGAGCTGCTTCGCCGTGGTAGTCGCCCTTCCGGAGCGCGGCACGGCAATCTTCGCGGTTGCGAGCGTGACACCAGTCAACCGGAGCGCGCCGCCGCCGCTGGTGAAGTTGCCGACGTCCGTCTCGAGCGCGGCATCCGCCGAGAACGAACTCGGCGAACCGGACTGCGTGAAGTTGCCGTCAACCTCGAGGTAGCCGCCAGTCAGCCTGCCCGCCGTGCTGCCGCCGGCGAACGTGGCGTTGCCGCTGATCAGCAGTTCGTCGTTGCCATTCACATCGATCATCTGCAGCACGCCGCCGCTGGCGGTGGTGAAGCTGCCGAGGATCTCCACGTACTGTCCGCCGATGTCGAGTACACTCGTCGCGCCGCTCACCGTCACGTTGCCCAAAATGCTGGTGGAATTGATGATCGTGCGCACGCCGCCATTCACCAGGAGATTGCCGGTGATCAGGCCGGTCAGATGGCCAGTGCCCGTCAGGATCACGGTGCCCCCGCCGTTCATCACGTAGCTGTCCAAGTCTCCGCTGACGGTGAGCGTGCTCGTGTTCGTGAGCGTCGCATCGTTTGTGACATTGAGGTTCTTCACCGTTACCGGCGCGCTGATGATCGGCACGTTCGTGACGATCGGAATGATCACATCATCGGAACTCGTCGGCACGCCGGACGGTGACCAATTGCCTGCGATCGCCCAGTTGGTGCTGATCGTACCGGTCCACGTGCGCAACACCGAGACTCCGCTTGTGGTGGCCGTCGCGCTGATGGTGAGTGAGGTCGTCGCGCTGGTGGCCGACATGGTTTGCGCGCCGAGCGAGCCACCGAGCGTCCACGCGGTAGAGATCAGGCCGACGGCGTTCGACACGCCGCTCGACGGCGACGTGCTGCCTCCGTTGGCGGCCGCGAAACTCACGGGTACGCCGGCGACTGTGTTGCCGCCGAGATCGGTCACTCGAACGACGATCGGCTGCGCGAGGGCCGCGCCAGTGGCGCCCGACTGACCGCCGCCGCTCACGAGAGAGATGATTGCCGGCGGGCCGATGGCGATGCCGAAAGACCCACTCGAAGCCGGGCTGAGTCCCGAAGCGCTCGCGGAGATTCCGTAATCCACGCCCGGACGGTTGAGCGTGACGTTGGCAAATGTGGCGGATCCCGCGACCGCGGGCGCCGCAAGGGAGCCGCCTATCGCTGCTGCTCCGGGATTGGATGCGAGCGCGAGCGAAACGGTTCCCGTGAACGACGGCGTCAGGTTCCCCGCTGCGTCCTGCGCGCTGACGACGATCGGAGGCGCGATTGGGCTCCCCGCGTTCGCGCTCGACGGCTGCACGGTGAAGGCGAGCTTGCTCGGCGGTCCCAGCGCGATGTCGAACGAGTTCGTGGTTACGCTGGTGAGTGCGGCCGCTGAAAAGACGAGCGTGTACCCCGTGCCGTTCTTGTTGATGGAGAGCGATGGGAACACCGCGATGCCGGCGACCGCATTCACGTTCGCGCTGCCGCTGAGTGTCGCGCCTGCGGGGCCCCCGCCGAGCGCGATCGTCACGGTTCCGTTGAAGGTCGTGGCGACGTTGCCGTTATTGTCCTCGGCCGCGACCGTGACGGACGCCAGCGTTGCACCGGCGACGGCATTCGCGGGCTGCGTCGTGATGACGAGCTTCGATGCGGTTGCGGCCTGCGCATTCGCGGTGAAGGTGAGCGGCGAGTTCACGAGCGATCCAGCGGCGGCGGTGACACTCTGCCCGCCGGTGCCGCCGCCGAGTTTCCAGGTGGTTTGCGCGAGGCCGTTCCCGTCGGAGACGACGCTTGCGTTCGCAACTGAGCCGCCGCCGGTGGCGACGACGAAGTTCACCGTCGTTCCCGCCACGCCGACGCCGTCACTCGCGGCGACCTTCACGACGAGCGGCGCGACGAGATTGGTTCCGACGACGCCATTCTGCGCGTTGCCCGATTGCGCGATGATTTGCGTGGCGGGCAGCGTCACGATCAGCTGGACCGTGTCCGCCGGTCCGGTGAGCAGTTGTGCGACGATGCGCGCCGTGCCGCGCAGATTCTGTGCGATGACCGCGCCGGACGCCGCCGACGTGATGGTCGCGATTGAAGGATCGAGCGAGTTCCAGATGATCGGTGTGAGGGCGAGGGGACTGCCCCCGGCGTCTTTCGCGACGGCGGAGAAAGTGAATCCCGCGCCGGAGCCCACCGTGACGGAGTGCGGTGAAATCGCGACCCCGACGGCGGAAGATCCGGGGCCCGTGTACGACACCGGAATGGAAACCGGCGGGTTCGGCTGCCCCGGCACTGCCGGCGGCGCGGCCGTGACTAACACGGGGCCACCATGAAAGACGACGTCGCCCGCGGCGTTGAGGTAGCCGAGGTCGAGGTTCATCGGCTCGCCGCTCGCGGGCGCGGTGTCGAGCAGCTTGACCGTGAGGTTGAGCGTGACCTCGTCGGCGCCGGCCGGGAAATCGATGGTCGTGTCGAGCGCGACGGTGCCGTCGGAGTGATGCAGCACGACGTGCACGCGATTGAAGGCGACGATGCCGGCGGCCGAGCCGCCGGCGGCCTGGAACGCGGGGGGGAACACCGGATTGAATGCGAAGTTGCGCGCGTAGCGTGCCGCGGCGCCGAGCGGGCCCGTGACGTCCTTGCCGCAATTCAGAATTGCGAAGACGAGCGCCAAGCCGAGGAAGGCTAGGCGACGCGTCGGCGCTTGCGTGGTCGTCCGCGAGAAAAGGCGCATTGTCTGTGCCGGGAGAATGCCGCGGCAGCTTGATCAGCGTGCCGTCGCGGGTTACTTCAATTCAAGGTTGTAAGCTAGACCCGCCCGAGTGTTCGGGACAAGGGACGGGGTCGCGCTATCTATGTGACGCGTGTCACATGAGGCCGAATAGCGTCGCCGCTCGCGAGCTACGGTTTCTTGGTTGTCGGCGGGCCGGTGGAAGTCCAGCCAGGAAGGCCGAGCGGCACGGCGATGTTTGGCGCCGGTGAACCGTCAGCGTTCCGGAGCTGCTGAGCGGCGATCCCGTCGACAGATGGCGGCGCGAGGCTACGCGACGGGAGTGGGAGCAGCGTGTAGTCGATCTTGGCGATGCCGGCCATCACCAGGCCTGTTCCGATCTCCGTCATCAAGGCGAAGTCGTTCGGACCCAAGTTGATGTGCGAGACACAGTTCATGTAGAACCCGCCGGGCCCGGACGCGCTGATGCCGGTGGTGAGCTGATGAGGCACCGAGTTGACGATGACTCCCGGCGCGTCGCAGGCTCCGGTGTTGGTCATCAACGCACCCATGCTCGCCAGGAACGCGTTCTCGAGTGGAAGGCCGAAGGAGTAGTAGCCCCCGTTCTCACCGAAGAAGATGATCCGGCCCCCTTGAGAGGCGAAGGTCTTCAAGCCGTTGATTTCGCTCACCGCAAACGGAATCCCGGGCATGGTAATCATCAGCAGCTTTACGTCGCTGGGAATATTGTTGAGGTCCGAGTGCAGCGTGCTCACAGCCGTCGAATAGCCGAGTCCGGTGATGATGTTGCCAACCTCGGGCCAACTGGAGGTGGGAGTATAGGCCGCACCGGTCGGATTGTCGGAGAAGAACAGGACGTTGGTCGCGGAGGAGCGCACACCAGTCGGAGTGAAGGCGACCAGGTTCTTCACGAACTGCGCGTTGCCCGGATAACTGTAATTGGCGCCACTCTTGGAGAGGCCGATGTCGCCCCAGTTGATGTCGTTCATCACGATCAGCTCTCCGCCTGCAGTGGGCGTCGCGGTGATCGTGACGTTGATGCACCCTTTATTGGCTGGTGTCTGCACGCTCTGTGCGCACACGGCGAACGTCGCAGGCGACGGCACCGCTGCAGGGGCGACATAGAATCCGGTTGCATCGATCGTGCCGAACGTGGAATTGCCACCGACGATGCCGTTCACCGTCCACGTGTAGCTGTCACCGGGGTTGCCGCCGTTTACCTGGAACTGTTGCGTGCCGTTCGGCAACTTCTCCGCCGAGCTGACACTCATCGGCACGGTGTTCACCGTTCCCGTGAAGACGACAGTCGTATATCCCGTTGCCGACGCAGAGAGCGTGAAGCTCCCTGACAAGCCGAGCGTCCAGCCGCCAACCGTGGCGATGCCGTTGATTCCGGTAACAACGGACGCGGGCCCAGTGATGGAGCTTCCGGCGCTCGGAGTGAAGGTCACGGCGACGCTGCTCACGGGATTGTTCGCGCCATCCTTCACAAGCACGCTCGGCGGCGTGAGGACCGGAGTATTCGCGACCGCGAACTGGTTATTTCCACCGAACACCGTCATCGTGCCGGAGCCGCCGCCCGCAGCAATCACCGCGACGACCGTCAGCGTCGATCTGAGGCCCGCGCTTGCCACCGACATCGCCTGGCCACCGGCGGGTCCGAGCGTCCAGTTGGTCGATGCGTATCCGGATCCGTCGCTGACGCGGCTCGCCGCACTGACCGAACCGCCGCCGCCAGTCACGGTGAAGGTGACAGTCTTTCCGGCGACTCCGTTGCCGCCGAGATCCGTTACCTGTACGATCACCGGTCCGGCTAGAGGGGAGTTCGCGGTTCCCGACTGACGGTCGCCGGAGGCAACCACGAGGCTCGCAGCCGGGCCGATGTCGATGTCGAACGCCGCACTCGTCGCCGAGGTGACATCAGCCGCATTTGCGATGATCGTGTATCCATTGCCCGCCCGGTTCAAAGTGAGTGAGGGGAACGTGGCGACGCCGGCAATCGCGGTCGCACTCGTCGTGCCGCCGAGCGTGCTCGCACCGGGATTGAGCCCGAGTCCGATCGAGACAGCCCCGGCGAACGTCGTGACGGCATTTCCCTCTTTGTCTTCCGCCGTCACCGCCACAGAAATCGGCGAGCCGGCACTGGTGGACGCGGGCTGCGAGGTGAAGTCGAGCTTGCTCGGTGCGCCCACTGCGATGTCGAATCCGCCGGTGGTCGCACTCGTGAGGCCGGTGGCCGACGCGACGAGTGTATATGCCGTGCCGTTCTTGTTAATCGTGACTCCGGTGAACGTCGCGACGCCCGCGACGGCGTTCACCGTCGCCGCACCCCTCAGCGTCGCGCCCGCCGGATGCGCACCGAGCGCGAGCGTGATCGGCCCCGTGAACGTGGTCGCGATGTTCCCGTTGTTGTCCTCGGCGGTGATGACGATTGCGGGAAGAGCGATGCCCGCGACACCGTTCACCGGCTGCGTGGTGACGACGAGCTTCGTCGCCGTCGCAGCCTGTGCGGTGGCGGTGAAGGTGAGCGGCGAGTTCGTGAGTGTGCCCGAGCTGGCGGTCACGCTCTGCGCGCCGATCCCGGTGCCGAGTTTCCACGTCGTCTGCGCGAGGCCGCTCGCATCGGAAACGACGCTCGCGTTCGCCACGGATCCGCCGCCAGTCGCGACCGCGAAGTTCACGGTCGAGCCCGCGACGCCCACGCCATCACTCGCGGCGACTTTCACGACGAGCGGCGCCGCGAGATTCGTTCCGACGATTCCACTCTGCGCGTTGCCCGACTGCACGATGATCTGCGAGGCGGGCAGCGTCACGGTCAGCACGACGGTGTCGGCCGGCCCAGTGAGCAGCTGCGCGATGATGCGCGCGGTGCCACGCAAATTCAGTGCGTTGCCAGCGCCTGCCGCCGCCGATGTGATCGTCGCGATCGACGGATCGAGCGAGTTCCAGATGATCGGCGTGCCGGAGAGCGTTGCGCCCGCGTTGTCCTTCGCGATCGCGGTGAAGTTGAATCCCGCTCCGGCCACAACGGTGCCCGAGCGCGGCGAGATGAGCACCGACGCGGCGGTCGAGCCGGGTCCGCTGTACGAGACGGGAATCTGCACTGGCGGATTGGGTCCGCCGCCCGTCGGCGGAGGCGCGGCGGTGACTGAGACTGGTCCGCCCTTGAATACGGTGTCGCCGGCTGCGTTGAGGTAGCCGAGATTGAGGCTCATGGCCTCGCCGCCCCCTGGCGCGGCATCGAGAAGCTTGACCGTCAGGCTCACCGTGATTTCGTCGGCGCCTGCGGGAAAATCGATGGTGGTGTCGAGCGCGACGGTGCCGTCGGAGTGATGCAGGACGACGTGGACGCGATTGAACGAGACGACGCCGGAACTGCTGCCGCCCGCGGCCTGGAATGCCGGCGGGAACACCGGATTGAACGAGAGACCGCGCACGAACCGCGCCGCCGATCCGAGTGGGCCGGTGACATCCCTGCCGCAACTGAGAATCGCACCAACGAACACCAAGCCGAGGACGGCCAGGCGGCGGAGTGGATTGCTTGCGATCGGAAAGGTTGGCGGCAAGGGGGCTACCATAGAACGAAGAGACAAGTCCAAGCCAACAATGGCGATCGCTGTCGGCGTTGACAAGAGCGTGTCTCCAACTGTTTGTGACGCACATCACATCACAGAAACACGGTTATTCTTGAGGGGAGACGCTCAATTCCCAGTCGAACCGACTCCAAGAGAAAACCGTGCGACCTCGCGCACTGCTGGCCCTCGGCATCCCGCTCGCTTGCGCCGCGCTGTTCGTCAGGCTCGGCGTCTGGCAACTCTCCCGGCTGCAGGACAGGCGCGCGTTCAACGCCGTGCTTGCCGAGCGGCTCGCGTCCGCTTCCACCGACATCATGAGACTGCCTGCCGACACCGCGCTCGGTCACTACCGCCGAGTATCCGCGAGCGGCGCGATGTTGTACGATCGCGAAGTGGCGTACGCGGGCCGCACGCACGAAGGCTCACCGGGAGTGGACTTTCTCACGCCGATGCGCACAGCAGATCGTGACACGGTCGTGATGGTGAACCGCGGCTGGGCGTACTCGGCCGATGCGGCATCGATCGACGCGACGCGCTGGCGGGAGAAGGACTCGGCGAAGGTCTCCGGCTTCGCGGAGACCTTCGCCGGGACCGAGCGCGGAAACAGTTCAGCCACCTCGCGTCGCGTGCACGCGCTCGATCGGGCGGCGATCCAACTTCTGGTGGGGCTTCCCGTCGCGCCCTATGTGTTGGTCGAGACCTCCGACAGCGCGTCCCGAACAGATTCAGTTCCGGTGCGGCTCGTGCTGCCAAAGCTCGACGAGGGCCCGCATCAGAGCTACGCTTTTCAGTGGTTTGGATTCGCGATTGTCGCAGTCGTTGGGGGCGTGGTGCTCTCGCGCCGTTCGCATTAGCTATAGACCATTCAGAGACAACCCATAGCTCCGACTCACAGCATGAAAGAAATTATCTCGAAGGCCAGCGCCACCGAAGCCGAAGCCCGCGACGTCGCCGAGTCCGCGCGCGAAACCGAGTGGACGCATCCGAGCTTCGTGCGCGAACTGTTTCTCGGCCGATTCCGCGCCGAGTTGATCCATCCGCACCCGCTGGAGGATCCGGCCGAGGCAGGACGCGCGAAACCGTTCCTGAGTCAGCTCACGGCATTCCTCGAGAGCTACGATGCGGACGAAGTGGATCGCACCGGCAACATCAAGGAGTCCGATGTTCAGGCGCTGCGCGAGATCGGCGCGATGGGCATCAAGATTCCCAAGGAGTACGGCGGGCTCGGTCTTTCGCAGATGACGTACGTGAAGGCTATGGAGCTCGTGACGTCGAAGTGCGGCTCGCTGTGTGCGCTGCTCTCAGCATCGCAGTCGATCGGCGTGCCTCAGCCGCTCAAACTGTTCGGCACCGAAGAACAGAAGAAGAAGTATTTCCCGCGCATCGCCAAGGGCGCGATCACCGCGTTCGCGCTCACCGAGGTGAACGCCGGATCGGATCCGGCGAACATGACGACGACCGCGACGCTCTCCGAAGACGGCAAGCACTGGATCCTCAACGGCCAGAAGCTCTGGTGCACGAACGGCACGCGCGCCGAGCTGTTTGTGGTAATGGCGCGCACCCCGGACAAAACCGTGAACGGGAAATCGCGCAAGCAGATCACGGCGTTCATCGTGGATCGCAAGGCGCCAGGATTCGAAGTGAAGATGCGCTGCCATTTCATGGGGCTCCGTGCGATCGAGAACGGCTGGCTTTCGTTCACGAACGTGATGGTTCCCGTAGAGGACGTGCTCTGGGGCGAAGGGAAGGGACTCAAGCTCGCGCTGATCACGCTGAACACGGGGCGCCTCACGATTCCGGCGAGTGTGGTAGGCGGCGCCAAGGCGCTGCTGAAATCGATTCGCGCGTGGGCACTGGAGCGCGTGCAGTGGGGACAGCCGATCGGAAAACATGAGGCGGTCGCGCAGAAAATCGCGCGAATGGCGTCCGACACGTTTGCGATGGAGTCCATTGCGGTGCTTTCCGCGGCGCTGTACGAGCGGGGCGGATACGATATCCGCCTCGAAGCGGCCATCGCGAAGCTGTGGAACACGGAAGCCGCGTGGCACGGCGTGGACGACGCGATGCAGATTCGCGGCGGCCGCGGCTACGAGACCGCCGATTCGCTGCGCGCGCGCGGCGAGAAGCCGATTCCTGTGGAGCGCATGATGCGCGATTCGCGCATCAATCTGATTTTCGAAGGCTCGAGCGAGATCATGCGATTGTTCATCGCGCGCGAGGCGGTGGACGCGCACTTCTCGATCGCATTTCCAATTGTCGATCCGAAGTCCAGTTTCTCAACGCGCATCAACGCGCTCATCAAGGCTGCGCCGTTCTATGTGACGTGGTATCCGGCGCGCTGGATTCCGAGTTTCAAGTCCTACGGAGATTTTGGGCAACTCGCGGGACACATGCGCTTCGCCGATCGCACCACGCGCCGGCTGGGACGTTCGCTGTTCCACGCGATGGTGCGCTTCGGGCCGAAGCTCGAGCGAAAGCAGATGGTGCTGTTTCGCGCGGTGGATATTGGCGCCGAGCTTTTCGCGATGTCAGCCGCCTGCGCCCGCGCGCAAATGCTGGCGACGAAGCTCAACCAGCCGGAAGCTGTTCAGCTTGCGGATGTATTTTGCACACAGGCGAAAGAGCGAATCGAGAAGCTGTTCGAGTCGCTGTACGGCGCGAACGACGACAAGCTGTACGCGCTGGCGATGAGCGTGCTGAGGGGAGAGCACGAGTGGCTGGAGTCGGGGATCGTGGATGAGGCGTACTACCACGAGAGTGTGCCGCAGGCCGTGGAGAGGTTGGAGCGGCGCGAGCCGGTCGGAGTTTAACTGCGAGTGGAAAGTTTCTTGTAACTGGTTTCTGGTCGGACGACAAGCAACCAGAAACCAGAAACTTTCTACTCGCGTTTAAGCGACCCGCTCTCGCCTGAACTGCAGCACGACCACTGCTGCAACAATCATTGCTCCGCCCAGCAGGATGTTCGCGGTGACCGCCTGCCGCAGCACCACGGCGCCGAGCACGGCGGTTAAGAAGGGCTCGACCGTTGAAACGATCGCGGTGCGCACCGGCCCCAGCCGCATCAGCCCCATCAGAAAGAACACCGATGGCAGCACCGTGCTGAACAGCGCCAGCGCCACGATCGCCATCCACGCCGTGCTGCTGAAGGTCGGCACGAGCGACTGATCCTTTGCCGCCAAGATCAAAAAACAAATCGCCGATCCGATTTTTCCGTATGCGCTCGTGACCGCAACCGGATGCGATTTTTGGAGAACCTGCATCAGCGGGATGTACATGCCGTATACGATCGCGGCGCCGAGTGCGAGCGCGACCCCGGTCATCGCACCGCGCGATGTTCCACCGGCAAGCGGCGCTCCAACGATCACAGCGATGCCGCCGAAGCTGAGCGCGAGGGCTGCGAAGCGTCGCGCCGTTACGGCTTCGGCGCCGCGAATCGTCTGCACAAGCGTCACCCACGCGGGATACGTATAGAACAGAAACGCGAGCGTCGCGACGGTGATGTACTGCAGGCTCGAGAGCGCCATGCCAACAAGCAGTGCCTGCCCGCCACCGCCGACCACGATGTAGCGCAGCGCTTCACGCCACGGCATTCGTGGATAGTGTCGCGTGCCGACAAACGTGACCATCACCGTGGCGCCGATCAGATAGCGCCACATCAGAATCACAGGCAGCGCGACGTGCTCGCGGAGCGCAATGCTGGTAAACGTGCTCACCGCGGCGAACCCAAGCGCGGCCAGCAGCGTATATATCGTGCCAGCGCCGGCCTCGTTTTGCAAAGCGGTCGTTCGTGCGGGCGCCGGGCTGCTCAGTTCCATGGCAACCAGTGTAACCGATTCATTGTCTGATTCGTAGGTAGCGGACAGCCCCGCCTTTCACTCCGTCGCCCTGAAATGATTCCGTCGCTCCTGTTCGCGTTTCAGGCCGCTGCCGGCCTCACGCTCTCCGCTGGAATCGTCACGCCCCAGAAACCAGAGGGCGCAGTTTCCGGCGCGCGCACCGTACACGCCGTTCGCGCGAGCAAACCGCCGGTCATCGACGGCCGCGACGACGACGCCGTGTGGCGCATGGCCGAGCGCATAGTTGCGTTTCGCGTATACGATCCCGGCGACAACGGCGACCCGCCGATGAACACCGAGGCGAAGGTCGCGTACGACGACAAGTACATCTACGTGTTCGTGCGCGCGTTCGATCAGCACCCCGACAGCATACGATCGTTTCTCAGCCGCCGCGACGTGAGCACGGTGAGCGATCACGTCAAAATTCTGATCGACTCGTATCACGACCGCCGCACGGGCTACGAATTCGAAGTGAATCCCGCCGGCGTGAAGCACGATTGGCTGCTCAGCGCCGACGTGACCGAGGACGACTCCTGGGACGGCGTGTGGGATGTTGCGACTCATATCGACGATAAGGGATGGACCGCCGAGTTTCGCTTGCCGCTCAGTCAGATGCGCTATCCGAAATCGGAGTCGGCGACGTTCGGCTTGGCGATCGCGCGCGACATCGCGCGCAGCAATGTGCACGTCAGCTGGCCGGCATATCATCGCAACATCAACGGCATCGCGTCGCAGTTCGGCGATCTGGAAAACCTCGAGGGACTCGGCTCGCCGCGCCGTCTCGAACTGCTGCCGTACGTTGTGGCGAAGGACCTTGGCGCCACGCGCGCGGACGGAACAATCGGCCGCACGCGGCAGGCGACCGTCGGCGCCGATCTCAAGTTCGGCCTCACGTCGAATCTCACGGTTGACGCCACCATCAATCCGGATTTTGGACAAGTCGAAGCCGATCCGTCGGTGCTGAATCTGACGGCGTTCGAACAGTTCTTTGCGGAGAAGCGTCCGTTTTTCCTCGAGGGCGCCGGAATTTTCAGCGACCAGCTCGGCTGCGGCGATACCGGATGCAACACCGTGTTCTATTCGCGGCGCATCGGCCGCGCGCCCCAACTCGCGTATCTGTACGGCGACGGCAGCACGAAGCAGAGCACCAACATTCTTGCCGCGACGAAAATCACGGGGCGGCTGGCGAACGGACTCTCGGTGGGATTTCTCGACGCGGCAACAGAGCGCGTTTCAGGACCTGGCGGACAAACGGCCGAGCCGCAGACGAATTATTTCGTCGGTCGGCTCACGCAGGATCTACGCGGCGGCAAGACCGTGCTTGGGCTGATGCTGACGGCCACGAACCGTCAGCTGGATGTCTGGAGCCGCGACTCACTCCGCAAGAACGCGTTTACCGCCGGGCTCGACGGGAAACATCGTTTCGGCGGAAACCATTATGAGATCGATGCGAACCTCGTGGGCACCGCCGTGAGCGGCTCCGCTGCGTCGATTGCGAGCACGCAACGCGACGCTGTGCACTACTATCAGCAGCCCGACGCGCATTTTGTTTTCGATTCTACGCGAACTTCACTCAGGGGCTACTCGGCGCAGTTGTCGATCGCGAAGACCGGCGGCGTGAGCCGATTCTCGGCCGGTGCCACGCAGAACTCGATCGGGCTGGAGCTCAACGACGCCGGATACCTGCAGCGTGCCGACCAGCGCAACGTGTACGCGAATGTGGGTGCTGAACTTCAGAAGCCCACGCGTTGGTTCCGCTCCGCCTCGCTGACCGCGTCGTACTCGTACAGCTGGAATACCGAAGGACTTCCGCTCGATGCGTTTCTCGGCGGCAATGCCGACGTGCAGTTTCTGAACCAGTGGTGGCTGCACGCGAGTTTGTATGATGCGCACTTGGGACGCACGTACGACGACCGGCTTTCACGCGGCGGCCCGGCGCTCCCGAGGCCGGAGGCCTGGATTCTGTACGGCGGTATTGAGGCCGAGCGCAGGTGGCGCGTGCAGCCGACACTGAACTTCACGCTGCGCAAGAAGGATGTGGCGGGCACATGGTACTATGAGCTGGACCCGACCATCAACATGGTGCTGAGCAGCCGTTTTCAGGCGTCGATCGCGGGCGCATTTTACCGGCTCTACCGCGCCGAGCAATGGAACGGAAACTTCGACACGCTCGGAACGCGGCACTATTCGTTCGCCGCGCTCAACCAGACCATCACCACCATGATCGCGAGGCTCAACTTCACCGCCACGCCAGAGCTGACGCTGCAGCTGTATGCGTCACCGTTCATCACCAACGGATCGTACTCGAATTGGCGCGAAATCTCGAACACGCCGCGCGCCAGCAACAATGCGGACCGATTTCAGCCATTCACGCTCGAGGGCGATCCGGGCGGATTCAACGTGCAGCAGTTCCGTAGTAATACGGTGATTCGATGGGAGTTCCGGCCCGGCTCGACGCTGTACCTGGTGTGGACACAGGGACGCGATCAGTCAGGACTCAACGATGGAACGTTCAATATTGGGAAAGATGGTGTCAATCTGTTTCGGATTCGGCCGATCAATGGATTTCTGATCAAGACATCGTACTGGTTTAACTTTTAGCGCCCGGTGACGAAACTTTGACAAATGGCATTCGTATTGAATGCAACCTTTCGGAGTGCTGAGGGTTCTAACTCGGTGTAGGGAACGAAGAGAATCGCGACGGGCAGGTGGTAGCGGGGCGCAGGCCGGTGCTGGTGGGGGGCCGGCCTTCCTCGATGCCAACTGCCCGTCGCAATTTAATAACTGCCACGGCAGAGTGAGTCTGAGTCAGAGGGGACAGAACGAGCGCTGCGATTCTGTCCCCTCCGACTCAAACTCACTCTGCGGTTGTTTGTTCTGTCCGCTGTCACTCAGACTCACTCTGCCGTTGTAAGCTCCCAACTGACGCTTTCAGTAGTAGTTTTGTGGAATGTCGACTATCGCCTTCCTCGGCCTCGGCGCGATTGGCGCTCCGATGGCCAAGCACCTCAAAGCTCCCGACTGGCAGCTCTCCGTCTGGAATCGCACCGCAGGCAAAGCGGCCTCCTTTGCCGCCGCGAACAACGCGCGCCATGCGAAAACTCCCGCAGACGCCGCGCGCGGAGCGGAGATCGTCATCACGTGCTTGCCCACGTCGAAAGAAGTTGCCGCACTGCTCGACGGCGCAGATGGTCTGCTCGCGACGATGGTCAAAGGCTCACTGCTGATTGACTGCACCTCCGGCGATCCTGCGACATCGCGCGTGACCGCCGCACGCCTGGCAGAAAAAGGAATCGGATTTCTCGACGCGCCGGTGAGCGGCGGCGTTGCCGGAGCGGTGGCGGGGAAGCTCACCGTGATGGTTGGCGGAGACGCTGCGCTCCTCGCGAAAGCAATGCCCGCGCTCAATACGTTCGGCGAAAAGATCGTGCACTGCGGGCCGGTCGGTGCCGGGCACGCGATCAAGGCGGTGAATCAGGCGTTGCTCGCCGTGCACATTTGGAGTCTCGGAGAGGGAATGCTCGCGCTCTCGAAGGCCGGCGTGAAGCCCGAAGTCGCGCTCGACGTGATCAACGCGTCGAGTGGCCGCTCGAATACCTCGATGAATCTTTTTCCGCAGCGCGTGATTGGCCGCGCATTTCCGCGGACCTTCAAGCTCGCGCTCATTGATAAAGACGTGCGCATTGGTGCGCAGTTTCTGCGCGAGCAGAATGTGCCGTCGCCGCTGATTCAGCTGACGGCCGAACTGTTCGCCGCGGCGCACGCCGAACTCGGCGAGGAAGCCGATCACGTCGAAGCGGTGAAAGTCATCGAGCGCACCGGCGGCGCGGAGATCACATGAGGAGAACGCCGGCGGCCGGCACCAAGCACGCGCGAACAAGCGGGCCGATGAGTCGCTCGGCAGGCTCCGCACGCGTGGCGCCGCTCGGGACGATTCGCGCGCGTTTCCCGGCGCTCGAGCGGCTTCACGAGGGCAATCCAGTTGCCTATTTCGATGGGCCTGGCGGAACGCAAGTTCCGAATACGGTTGTCGAAGCGATGCGCGACTACCTTCTGCATCACAACGCGAACACCGAATGGGCATATCCGACGAGCGCGGAAACCGACGCGCTGATTGCGGGCGCGCGCAGCGCACTCGCCGATTTCCTGAACGCCGATGCATCGGAGATTGCGTTCGGCAACAACATGACCACGCTCACCTTCCATCTCTCGCGCGCGCTCGGCGCGGCGTGGGGGCCGGGCGATGAGATCGTGGTTACGGATCTCGACCATCACGCGAACGTCGCGCCGTGGAGACGGCTCGAGCGGGAACGCGGAGTTGTTGTGAAAAGCGTCGCCGTCGATGTGGCGAGAGGAGTGCTCGACTGGGATTCGCTCGAGCGAGCGCTCACGCGGAAAACAAAACTTCTCGCGATTGGCGCGGCGTCGAATGCGATTGGCACGATCAACGATGTCGCGCGCGCCGCCGAACTCGCGCACCAGGTGGGCGCGCTGGTCTTTGTGGACGCGGTGCACTACGCGCCTCACCAGCTGGTCGATGTTCAGGCAATGGACTGCGATTTCCTAGGCTGCAGTCCGTACAAGTTCTACGGGCCGCACACCGGCGTGCTATTCGGCAAAAAAGCGCGCATCGAAGCGCTCGACGTTCCACGACTCGAACCGGCGCACAATAATTCACCGGACCGCCTCGAGACCGGCACGCTGAATCATGAAGGAATGGTCGGAGCCGGAGCCGCGGTGGACTTCCTCGCATCGCTCTCGAAAGTCGCCACGCGCCGCAAACGCCTCGAGGCGGCGTTCGAGGGACTGCACGCGCGGGCACAGGATCACGTCGAGCGGCTCTGGAGCGGACTGTCCGCCATCGCTGGCGTCACGATGTATGGCCCGACGCCCGATCAGCCGCGCACGCCAACAGTTTCGTTCACCATGCGCGGGCATAGCTCGAAAGAGATCGCGCAGCATCTGGCCACGCGCTCGCTCTTCGTTTCGCACGGGGATTTTTATGCGGCGACCATTGTGGATCTGCTCGGGCACAAGGACGACGGGCTGCTGCGCGTGGGGTGCGCGTGCTATACGTCGCCGGAGGAGGTGGAGCGGTTGATCGCGGGCGTCGCTGAACTCAAAGGCAAATAAGGGCGAGTTTTTATTTCTTCCCCTCGACACCAGTCAGTTTCGCCAGGCGCGCCTTCGCCTCGGCGACCTTCGGCTGCAGCTCCGGATCCGCATCCTTCCACAGGTCGACGAATTTCGTGTAGTACTCAACCGCCTTCGCCTTGTTGCCCTTGTTCTCCCACAGCTCGCCGAGGCGGCGGTAGGCCATCGCGAGGTAGTACGGATCGCTGGAGATCCGCTGCAACGGTTTCGAATCCACGTACCGCGTATAAAACGCGAATGCAGAATCGGGCACTTGGGCGCGGTCGTACAGCATCGCGAGCCCGGGCGCGTCGCAGCTTTGGCACGAACCGGAAGAATCCGCCCGTATTTCTTTCACCGCATCGAGATACCGTTTCTCGGCGAGCGCGACCGTTGCGTTGATGCCGTGCCGCATTGCGGCGGCCGCTTCGGTGGTCATCGACGTCGAGATTTTCTCGAAGTCCGCCAGCGCGGCGCGCGCGAGATCGGGCCGCTCGGCCTGCGCATAGATTTGCCCGACCCCGTTGTATGGGCGCTGCATCGGGGGAAAACTCGAGAGCGGCGTGCGCTTGAGCCCCGCTTCGAGCAGCTTCAGCGCCTTTTCTTTGTCATCGAAAAACCAGATCTGCACCATGGCAGAATCAATTGATGCGCCGAGTACCGCGGTCGGAAATCCGCGCTTTACCCCCATCACGGCAATCTCGCTCGTCAATTTCTGCGCCGCCTTGAGCTGTCCGCGAGTCACATCCACTGCCTTTCCGACGGCGAGTTTCTGCGACTGCATGTCCATTGATGACGGGTCGAGTTTGTAGAGCGAGTCAGAGAGCGCGATGGCCGCGTCGTACGCGCCCTTGTTCCACAAGATATTGACTCGATTCAGCACGATTCGCGGATTGTTGTTCGACGCTTTTATTTGCGCGTTCAGCGTCGACTCGGCGGCAGCCATATTCCCGAGTTGCAGCTGATAATTCATCAGGTTGCCATACGCGGTGAGTGCGCTCGGGTTTGCCGCGATCGAGCGGTGCAGCAGGTCGATCGCCTTCGCATACTTGCGCTGGCTGCCGTAAATATTCGAAAGATTATTGAGCGCGGCGAACTGCGTCGGCCGGATCTTGAGAAGCGTCTCGTACGCCGCCGTGGCGCTGTCCGTGTTCGGCCGCGGGCCCGAGGCCCAGTATGTGCCGAGCGTGAGATAGCGCTCCGTCTCGGGCAGACGATCGATGTGCGCGTACGCATGTTCGAGATTGCTGATCTGCGCGGCGCGATCGCGTCCCGAGTTGCCGTACGCTACGGCAAGCGCGCGATACGCCGATGCGAACGAAGTGTCGAGCTTGATCGCTTCCTGAAAAAGCGGGATCGCTTTGTCGATGTTCAACTCGACATTCACGTATCGCAGTCCCTCGGTGTACTTCTCAAGCGCCGGCAACGACGCCGTCGTCACCTCGGCGAGCGCGCTCGATGCCTGCAGGTGTTTCAACGACTCGCCCATCTTGCCGCGCAGCTGGTGCGTGAGCTTGCCGATTGCAGGAATGAGATCGGCGGAAGACCCCGGGCTGGCGGAGAGTGAAGCGAGGTCCTGGCCCGAATCCGCCGAAACCAGGCGCATCGTGACGAGAAATCCGCCGCCTGCGAGCGGATGCACATCACCGGTGACGATCGCCTTGATGCCGGAACGCAGCGCGATCTCTTTCCCCACCGCGAGATCGACGCGGGTTTTTGGGTCGCGCTGCATGAGCGCCAGCGTTGCGGTCGCCGCCGCAGGCGTAACGATCGAGATGATCGGCGACTGACCGAGATCTGTTCGCACCGCCTCGGCCACCACGGCGCCGAGCGTGCTGTCGCCGCCCGCGGTGAAGTCTGTGACGAGCAGTTTGTCTTTGTCCTTCAGTTTTCCCGCGCCCATCAGCGACGCGAACGGCCCCACGCCCATCGTGCGCAACGCCATGATGAACGCGATGCCCACCGCGAATCCCACTACGCCGAACGCACTGCGGGACGCGGTCTTCTTATATGAAAGCTGCTGCTTGAACGAAATCGCAAAGACCAGCGGGAGTCCGAGACCCATCAGCACGATGGTCGCGGGGAGCACCCAATCGGGGAGCCCGATGGCGACGATCGACGCCTTTGCCACTATGTACGCCGCGGCGAACGAAACGGCCCATACGATCAACGCGCGGCGCAATCCGCCGGGTCCGCTGAACGCAATTGCCGGAAGCGACGCTGTTGTTTCGCCCGTTGAGACCGCATCGAGAATATGACTGATCTCGTTCCCGTTCTGCGGTCGATCGTCGGGATCCTTTTCGAGGCAGCGCATCACGAGCGCCGCGAGCTGCGGCGGCGTGTCGGCGCGCAACTCGGAAATCGGCGTTGGCTTGCTCCCCATGTGCGCTGCCAGGAGTTTCTGCGGCGCCAGCCCCGCGAACGGCGGTCGACCCGCGAGCAGCTCGTACGCCATACAGCCGAACGAGTAGATATCGGCGCGATGATCTGCGCTCGGATCGGCCGCGGCCTGCTCGGGCGCCATGTACGTCGGCGTGCCGATCGAAGTGCCGACCTGCGTCAGGTTCGAGTCCTCGTCAGCCGTCGCGCGCGAAGCGCTGATCGCCTTCGCGATTCCGAAATCGATCACGGCGGCTGAACCGGCGGTGAGCACGACGTTGTCCGGCTTGATATCACGATGCACCACGCCGCGCTCGTGCGCGTACGCCAGCGCCTTCGAGACATCGCGCAGCAGGCTCGTGATTTCGGCAATAGGCATCGGGCCGCGCGCGAGTATCGTGCGCAGCGGTTCGCCTTCGACGAACGGCATCGTATAGTACGGCACGCCGTTCATTTCGCCGGCGGCCAGCACGGGAACGATGTGCGGATGCTGGAGCCCGGCGGCGAGCTGGATCTCGCGCTTGAACCGTTCGACGTTCACACCGGCGCCGAGTTCGACCGGAACGACTTTAATGACGACCTTCCGCCCGAGCGCGATTTCAGTTGCGGAGAAGACACGCGACATACCGCCGCCGCCGAGCTCGCGGTCTACAGTATAACTGGCACCCAGCGCCGCCTGCAGTTGATCGCGTAGCTCCATGCCGCAGAAGTTACTGCTTGATCGCCTTCTTGCTAGTAACTGGCGCGGTCGCCGGTGCGACGAATGGTTTCTTGTGCGAAACGCGGGTCTTCTCCAGCGCGGCCAGGAACGGCTCGTACTTCGATCCCGGATTCCACAGCACCCACCCTTCGTAACCTGCGTCGTACACTGCGCGCTTCTGTTCGCGCACCTCCTCCGCACCGTAAGGAGGCTTGCCGAGGGTGAAGGCCTGCAGCCACGGGCGCACTCGCTCGCCACTCAGTCCAAGCTTCGCCATCCGCTCGTGAGCCCGGAGAATCGCCGCGTGTACAATCGCGTACGGCTCGGCGTTCGGATGCGCCACATTAAGTGACGCTGACGGATAATGCGACGGATACACCATCGGCAGCAGCACATCGGTCACCGGCGCGAGACGTTCGAACTGTTGTCCAACCTCTAGCGCGTTGGGGACGCTCGTCACGAGTCCGAAGATATCGGCGGTGGTACGCACGCCGAGTTTCGAGAGGCGCGTGTGCGCGAGCGAAAGAAAATCAGCGAGCGTCTGCTCCTTGTTCGCGCCGTTTTGGTCGGGGAAGACCTGCGGTGGGAGCGATTTGTACGGCTCGGGGAATCGGATATAGTCGAACTGCACTTCGCCGAATCCAAGGCGCACCGCGTCTTCCGCGACCTTGATGTTGTAATCCCAAAGTTCCTTATGATACGGATTCACCCACGTGAGTCCCTTCTTGTCGCGCCACGCGGAGCCGTCCTGCTTTCGGATCGTCCACTCGGGATGCACACGCGCGGTGACGGAATCCTTGAAAACGACAATACGCGCGACGGCGAGAATCTTGTGCGCGCGCAGCGTGTCGAGCAGCTGCTTCAGATTCGGAATCACACCGCTCCTTCCGGCGTTCTTCGCAACCTCGGCGTCGGCGGGCGAATAGTTCAGCCCGAACTCGTCCTTGATGTCGATGATCAGCGCGTTGACCTCGGATCCGTCGGCCATCGCGATGAGCTGGTGCATTCGCTTTGTGCTTTGCGCGGCGAACCGGTTCACGTAGAGACCGCGAACGATCTGGGTATCCACGAGCAGAGAGGATACGGCCGGCGGAGTTACTGTGGCGCGGGCCGGCGCCTGCGCGAATGCCGTGCCTCCGGCGAGAATGGCAGCGAATGCCGTGCTTCCGGCGAGACTTCGTATGAGGGTGTATTTCACATGAGTATATTAGTCGAACCGTGAGATTTTTCTGCATCGTCTCGACAATCGTGCTCGTCTCGGCTTGCGGCGGCGTCAAGCCGCCCGCGGTGCCGGCGTCCGATTTCATCGTCGCCACGGCAGACTCGTCGTATTGGGTCACCAGCGGACCGCACGGCTTGAAAATGCGGGGCGCCCCCATGCTGATCGCGCGAGTGGACGGCCGGTTCGTCGAAATCTTCGCGGGGGACGACGATCGCTCGTACTATGACGCCGTCATGGTCGGACAGCAGCTCTGGGCGCGCGATATCCTGCGCGGCGATTCGACGGTGATCTTTGCCGACACGCTCGTGCCGCGCCTTGCGAAGGCCTATGCGAAGAAGCATCCCGACGAAGCGCCGCTCGCGAAGGATGACGAAACTTCGGAGCATCCGCGCACCACCGTCACCGCCGACATCGAAGTGCTCGGCGTGCACGGTCCGTACGTCTCGTTCGAGTACAGCACGGATCTGGAAATTCTCGATCCGCGCGGCAACACGCATCGCCACGCGGCGCGGCGCGCGATGCTCGACCTGCGCAATGGGAAAACGGTGACTGACTCCGCGTGGCAGAACGACTTTCGCGATGATCTGCCCTCGGGGCCGGATTCATTGCTCACGTGGAAGCGCGGCACGACCGAGCTGACCGCCGTGCTCGCCAACGACGGCGAATCCGCGCGGCTTTTTCTCAGGGATTCCACGCGCCGCGAGTGGCCCGTGGGATCGGTGGCCGCGCCCGTGTGGCGTGTGATCTGGCTCGATGCGAGCGTGACCGCCGATGTGCGCAAAGCGCTGCGAAAAGCGTTCAACGACGCCTCGATGTACAACGAGGACGCGAAGGTCGTTGAGATTCCGCGTCGCGCGAAACCGCGGCCCGGCGTTATGCTTTTGGCATCACGGAGACTCTGATGCCGGATTCCACTGAACGACCCGCACGAACCGTTCGCGAATCGCAGCTCGAGACGTCGTCACTCATGATGCCGGCCGACGAAAACGTGCGCGGCCATGTGTTTGGCGGCGCCGTGCTCGCGATGATGGACAAGGCTGCCGCCGTCTGCGCGATGCGTCACGCCCGCGCGAGCTGCGTGACCGTCTCGGTCGATCGGGTGGATTTTCGCGAGCCGATTCGCGTGGGTGATCTCGTCATCCTCAAAGCGAGTATCAACTACGTGGGGCGCTCGTCGATGGAAATCGGGATTCGCGTGGAGGCGGAGAACATGCTCACCGGCGAGCGGCGGCACACGAACTCGTGTTACATCACCTACGTAGCGCTCGACCGCGACAGCAAGCCGATGGAAGCGCCGGCTCTGATTTGCGAAACGCCGGTTGAAAAGCGCCGCAATGCAGCGGGCGCGGAGCGCCGCCGCCGTCGCCACGAGGAGCGTGAGGCGGAGCAGGCGCTGAACCGCAGCGCGAAGAACGCCGCCCGGTGATCTACAGCGTGGAGATGGCGAACCGGGCCATACCGCTCGTGCGGCGTATCGTGGACGATCTCGTGATGCGCTACGCCGATTGGCAGGACGCCGTGAGCCGATTCGAGTATGCGACGACGAAATCCACGGCCAACAAGCCGGATCCCGAGGCGGAGGCGCTGCAGAACGAAGCGGAGACGCACGCGGAAGAGATCGAGTCGCTGGTGAGCGAGCTCGACGAACTCCGCGTGGACGTTCTCGCATTCGACACCGGTTCGGTTGTTTTCCCCGGCGAAATAGACGGCTGCGCGGTGCCGCTGAGATGGACGCGCGGCGAGACCTCCGTCAGCTACGACGCGGGATCGGCGTCGGCGAAGGGCACATCGACTTCCATGCCATCGCGCGCACAGGAAACGGAGGGGAACAGTTCCTTCGCCTCGCGTTCGAGATCGGAAGGATCGCGCGAGTAGCGCGCCGAGAAATGCGTGAGCACGAGCTTTCGTGCTCCCGCGCGCGCGGCAATAGTGGCGGCTTCGCGCGCCGTCGAGTGTCCCGTTTCGCCCGCACGCTGCGCTTCTTCGTCGCCGAATGTTGCTTCGTGCACGAGCAGGTCCGCGTTCGCGGCGGCAGCGACCGTGGATTCGCAGGGGCGCGTGTCGCCGGTGATGACCACGCGGCGGCCGCTGCGCGTCGGGCCCACCAGCGCTGCGGGATCTATCGTGCGGCCGTCGTCGAGCGTGACCGTCTCGCTTTTGGCGAGTTTTCCCCACAATGGGCCTTCCTGGATTCCGAGCTCGCGCGCCATATCAGGATCGAATCGGCCGCGGCGCTCGTCTTCGATCAGCGCGTAGCCAACGCAGCCGGCGGCACGATGCTCGACGGCGAAAGGAAGAATCGAATATCCCTTTCGTGCGATCGCGGTGCCCGGCGTGATCTCGGTTGCCTCAAGCGGAAAGGAAAGACGCTCTACTCCGAGCCCGTCAGCCTTTTTTAGCAGCGCGTGCAATCCAACCGGACCCCATACGCGCAGCGGTTCCGCGCGCGCCTGCAGCGTGAGCGTGCGCAGAAGCCCGAGCATTCCGAGGACGTGATCGGTGTGGTAGTGCGTAAAAAACAGATCACCGAACGCGAACGAAATTCCGTAGCGCATCATCTGGCGCTGGGTTCCTTCGCCGCAATCGAACAGCATCGTCTCGCCCTCACGCACGAGGGCGAGCGAGGCAACGCCACGTTCAATGGTGGGGCGGCTCGCTGACGTTCCGAGGAAGCGGAGGGAGAGGGACACGCGGCAAATCTAACTTCGAAAGTTGAAAAACGAGTGGAAAGTTAATGGTTGCTGGTCGCGGGTCGGGCAATCCAGAAACCAGCAGCCAGAAACCTTCTACTCGCCCGTAGTTTTTCCCTCGAGAACCGCCTTATGCCGCGCGTCGTCGATGTTTCCTCCAGTGACGACTGCCACGACCGGAAACTCGAGATTCTTCACTCGCCCCGAAAGCAGCGCCGCCACCGCGCACGCCCCGGCGCCCTCAACCTTGAACCCCTCTTCAATCCACAGGTACGCTATTGCGCTCACCACGTCTTCTTCGCTCGACGCGACGATGTCGTCAAGCGCCGCCTGTGCCTGCTCGAGGCCAACGGCATCCGCCTCTCCCGCGAGCCCGTCAACAAGAGTCGGCACGTCGGCGGCGGCGGCGGGTTTGCCGCTCGCCATCGCGAGCGTCATGGAGTTCACCCGATCGCTCTGCGCGCCGACGATGCGCACATTCGGCGCCTCGGCCTTCAGTAATCCTGCAATACCGCCGACAAGTCCCGCTCCGCCGACCGGCACGACGATTGTGCGCAGCGACGGAAGCGCCTCGAGAATCTCCAGCGCGACCGTTCCTTGTCCCGCGAGCAGCGGTCTTCCCTCGTCGGGGCTCACGAATGTCGCACCGGTTTTCGCGGCGAGGGCTCGCGCGAGCGCTTCGCCCTCATCGTACGTCGCTGCTGTCGCGTCGACGGTCGCGCCGAGCGCAGCGATTTTGTCGCGCTTGGCCGCGGGCGCGGTGCGCGGCACGAACACGGTGAGTTTTACGCCATATGCCTTGGCCGCCGCGGAGATTCCCAGCCCATGGTTGCCCGAGCTGGCGCTCACCACTCCGCGCGCGCGCTGTTCGTCGGTCAGCGTCGCAATGACGTTGGTGGCCCCGCGAATCTTGAACGAGCCCGTGTTCTGTTCGGACTCCACCTTGAGCCATGCGTCGCCGCCGAGAAATGCGCTCAGCGATTCCGAGCGGTAGAACGGCGTCTCACGAATTGCGCCGGCGATGCGTGCTGCCGCCGCGCGGATTTCCGTTGGACTTGGAAGGATCGATTGATCAGCCATGCTTGAAATTGGCATGTCTGGCGCGTAGTTAAGCAATCGCCATGCATTGCAAAGCAATTGCTTGGCGATTCCATCTTCCACGGAGATCCGGACGCCGATGCCTGACGCGACGCTGCGGTGTCCTTCCTGCGGCGCGCCCGCCTCTCCCGACAGCGCTGCCTGCGCATTCTGCCACGCGCCGCTCGCGACGGTCACATGCCCCAAGTGCTTCGCGGCGATGTTCGTCGGCAGCCGGTTCTGCACGAACTGCGGCGCCGCGGCCGTGCGCGAGCAGCTCGACGATACGCCGCTCCCGTGCCCGCGCTGCAAATCCGATATGAACGCGCTCGCGCTCGGCGCCACGCGCGTGCGGGAGTGCGGACAGTGCGGCGGACTGTGGATCGATCCGGCCGGACTGCAGGCGCTGTGCGATGCACGCGAACAACACGCGGCCGTGATCAGCGCGCTCTCAGCGCGCGTGCCCGCGGTTCCGATTGCGTTCGACGTCGTGAAGTACATCCCGTGCCCTGCCTGCAAAAAACTGATGAACCGCACCAACTTCGCGCATTCGTCGGGCGTGATCGTGGATGTGTGCAAGAACGACGGCGCTTGGCTCGACCGCGGTGAGCTTCAGCGCATCATCGATTTTGTGGAGCATGGCGGGCTCGACGCGTCGCGGGAAAAGGAGCGCGAGCGGCTCGTGTACGAGCAGCAACGGCTAGCGGCGATGCAAAAAGGAGAACCCGTTCCAGAACAAACGCACGCGACACCCGCGCTGGACAGCTTTTTGCGCGATGCGCTCGGGATGTTCCTGAAATAAAAACGAACGGGGAGTTGAAAGTCTCTGGTTGCTGGTTCCTGGTCGACAAGTAACCGGGAACCAGCAACCAGAGACTTTTTTTGACTCGCCCTTCGTGTGTGTCGCCCTGCTATTTCCCTGCGAGATCCTTCAGCGACGCCGCGAGCCACTGCACCCGCGCCTGGTCTGCCGCATCAGACGTATACCCGTTCACTTCTTTCGACAGCGCGTTCAGCGCATCGCGCCGCGCCGAGCCGCTCATCGATTCAGCGCTGCTGATCTTCGAGCGGATGTTCGTGATTTTGTCTGCCGAGAGTCCGTTCCAGCGCGCGAGCTGGTCCGTGTACGACTTCGAGAGCGCGAACGACGCCGGCCAGACGAGCCTGGGCTGGTCCTGCACGTTCAGGAAATCGAAGTGCACTGTTTTTGACGCGTCGATTTCATTCTGCGAGATCGCCGGACTCGGTGTCAGCTCGAAAATATCGAGACCGCGCTGCATTTCGGAGCCGATGATGAGGCCGTTGTACCAGTACACCGACCAGAATCCGCCGCCCATCGCGCGCGTGCCGTCGTTCGGCCCGCGGTCGAAGAAGCCGATCTCGTGCGGATGCTTGGGATCGGTCCACTCGAACATCGAGAGTCCGCCCTGATACCATGCCTGCACCATGATCGTGCGGCCCGGAATCGGAATGAGCGATCCGTTGTGCGCGACGCAGTTCTCGAGCGCAGTCTGCGGAGCCGGCAGTTTGTAGTAGCTCTGAAACTCCATCTTGCCGTTGACAATCTTGAAGATTGCGTCGGCGCCCCAGTTCTTCGGATCGTCCTTGCGGCAGTATGCGGCGCCGCCTCCACCCCACTCATCGGAGAAGAGCACCATGTCGCCGGCATTGCTGAACGTCGCCGAGTGCCAGAACGAGAAGTTCGAGTCCGCGACGGCCGTGAGGCGCGTCGGGTGCGGCGTGTCGCGAATGTCGAGCAGCAGGCCCATGCCGGCGCATGCGCCGCCAGCCAGTCCGGCCGCGGGGTACACCGTGATGTCGTGGCACTGCGTGAGAGTGCGCGGCGCGTACGGTGAAGCGACGCCGTACTGCTTGGCGAGTCCATCAACCTGCTTCTTGTAGTTCGCCGTGTCCGTCGCGCTGGCTCTCGCCGCGAGCGCCGGCACTGCCTGCATCGCGCTCAGGAACCTCACGCGCGCGGAGTCCGCGTGCGTCACCGGCGCCGCGTTGCCGCGTCCGCCGCCACGACCACCACGTCCACCGGCTGCTTGCGGACCGCAGGTCGGTGGGCCGCCGCGGCCGCCCGTGGCCACGCCGTACTGCGTAGCGAGCGCTGCGACCTGGCTCGCGCAGCGCGCGGAATCTGCTGGAGACGAAACCGGTGCGAGCTTTGCGATGGCCGCCGTGAACTCTGCGCGCATGCGATTCGCTGCGCTGTCGGCCGGCGATGCGCCGTGCGCTATTGGCGAGAGCAGTTCGCCAGCCGGCGTCGTCGGGTCCGCGAAGATTGCGGGCGAGCTGACGACTGCGGCGAGCTCCGGATGTGCCACCGGGATCTTGATGACTTCGATGCGGAAGTTCGAGTTGTTCGGATCCCACGGGTTGTCGTTGCAGCGCGCGAGCTCTTCGCTTGGACGGATGCCCGATGTTCCCGAGACGTAGATGTAGATGTTGTCCGGATCCTTCGGATCATCGACGACCGTGTGCGTGTGCGAACCGCGGCACGTCTGCACGTTCGCGATGTATTTCGGATTCGAGATGTCGTGAATGTCGAAAATGCGAATGCCGCGGATGCGGTCTTTGCTGACCACTTCGGTCGGCGCTTTGTTTCCGCAGTCGAGGCGCGCCGTTGGCGCTTCAGACGAAACGAAGAGGAGATTCTTGTGTACCGACACGTCGCTCTGCGAAGCCGGGCAGAGCTTGCTGTCGCGGAGCTTCGGGTGCGTCGGATCGGAAATGTCCCAAATCTGGAAGCCGGCGTAGTTGCCCTGGATGACGTTCGCGCCGTAGAACGCGAGGTCGGAGTTCGTGATGCCTGCGAACCCTTCGGGCGACTGGACGTGCGCAACCTTCTTGAAATTCCAGATGGCCTCGCCGGCGTTCTGCAGGCCGGGGCTGAGTCCGACGCGCGGGTCTGGCGACGGCGCCGCCATGATCGGTGCCGACACATCGGCGGTGCGCATGCCGGAGGGAGAGGCCGACATGTTCGTCGTCGGGATCGACGACTTCGCACAGCCCGCAAGGACCACGAGTGAGACGACGAGTTTCCAATTGCCTTTCATAACGATTCCCGGTTACGTGTGTTGGAAGAGTGGGGGTGATAGCGCGTCGAGCATTTGCTGCATTCGTTCGATCTCGGTGGTTTGATCGGCCTGCACGTCGTTGGAGAATTTGAAAACGGTTTCGTCCTGCGCCGCGCCGGGCGTGTTGTTGAGTTTTTCGACCATGATGATCGCGCCCTGGTGGTGCTGGATCATGTATTTGAGAAAGAGCCGGTCGAATTCCACGCCTCGCGATTTATCGAGCTCGGCCATTTGTGCTTCGGTGAGCATGCCGGGCATCATCATGAACATTTCCTGGCCGCCCATCACCATTTTCATTCCGCGCGGATCCGGCGCGGGCACCGGCTGATTGCGATCCTTGAGCCAGTCGGACATGAGGCCGATCTCGGCGGTCTGTCCGAGGGCGATGCGGCCGCAGAAAATCTGGAGGGATCTGCTCGCGCCGTGCGACTCGGCCCAACCGGCCATCTTTACGGCTTGCGAGTGGTGTCCGATCATCCCCGACATGAATTCGATATCGGCGGCGGTGTACGGACGACGAAGGCTGTCGGCGCGCGCCTGCTCGATGCCGGTCATCGGTTTCTGACCATGGCATGGCAATGCGACGAGCATTGCCATGATGAGGCACGCGGACTTGACTTTGGGTGTACTCATACCTATAATATAGGATAGTGAAGTCGGCCCCGCCCGCAGTTCACGGCGGGGTTCTTCATTTACAGGACCTGAGTGCGAGTCTAGTCCTGCAAGTGCAGCGAGGCAACACCCGGGTCGTTTACGGGGCTGTAGCTCAGCTGGGAGAGCGCTGTCCTCGCACGACAGAGGTCAGGGGTTCGATCCCCCTCAGCTCCACTTGAAACCTTTTTGATAAATAAGCAGTCTGTTAGGTGAATGCCCGCCGTCGTTCGGTAGGACGTAGAGTTCCAATGACGACGGTTGTGGCAACAACTTTAGGCCGCTGACCCGCACAGGTCGGCGGCCTTTTCAGTTTAAGTCGTTATCCGCCGACTGAGAACCGAGAACCGAGAACCGTCTACCAACCGTTTCGTTTTCGCAGCTCGGTGGCGTGCGCGGTGTGGTGCGGGCCGTGCCAGGCGTAAATCTCCACGAGCGCGTCGATGGAAATTTTTCCGTGCTCGGGATGAAACATCGTGCGCGCGAACTGCTCGGGCGTCATCGAATTGAAAATCGCCATCCACCGCAGATGCACCGCGTCGATGATGTTGAGCGACGGCTCGATCGGGCACGATTTATCGGCGAGTTCGGCCCAGGCCGCTTCGTCGTACGGCTTGATTGGCGGATTGTCTTCTGTCAGAGCGAGTCGCGTGCGGATGTACGCGTTCATGTGCGAGTCGGCCATGTGATGCACGAGCTGCCGCACGGTCCAGCCACCCGGACGATACGGGGTGTCCATCTGCGAGTCGGTAAGACCATTCACTGCGGCTCGAATTTTCGCGGGCGTGTCCCGCACCGTTGCGAGCGCCGCCGCGCGCGACGCGGCCGTGTGTGAATCGCGCGGAACGCGCTTTCCAATCGGAAAGCGGAGATCGGGTGCTTCGGCGGTTGGTGTCATGCATCACAATTTGCACAAATCGCGGCACGTGCGCAGCGGTTACCGCTACACGACCCGCTACACGACCCGCTACACGACCCGCTGCACGACACGTGCCGACCCGTGCCGGCCCATTCAAACCCGTCGCAACATTTGCAGTTCGCCTGCATACCATTAAGCATGATCGCTCCGCGAATACGCCTTGGAGTTGTGGTGATGTCGTGTGCAATTCTCGGCGCGTGCGGAGGCAACGCCGCGCGTCCGAGTGCAGCGCCGGAAATGAATCCCGGCCCCGGCACCTCGCCAACGGCATCGTCGCGCGAACTCACGGCCGATCAACAGGCCGCGCAAGCGCTCAATCGATTGGCGTTCGGCCCGCGACCGGGAGACCTGGCGCGCGTCATCGCGATGGGCACCGACCGGTGGATCGACCAGCAGCTCACGCCCGAAAAGATTCTCGATCCGACTGTCGATGAAATCCTGCGCGAACTTCCCGCGTGGTCGCAGACGGTGAAGGCGCTCAGCGATTCGTTCCCGAACCAGAACGTCATCCTCCGAAACCTTCGCATGTCGCGCGGACTCGCGCCCAACGCGCCGTTCATTCCCACGCCGGCGGACAGCGTCACAATCAAGACCGCGAACGACCGCATGAATCAGCAGTTCCAGCAGATTCAGGCCGGAAAAATTCTTCGCGCGCAGATGAGCGAGCGGCAACTCGTCGAAGTGCTGACCGATTTTTGGGAGAATCACTTCTCCGTGTTCGTCGGCAAGATGCCGACGCGGTTCGCGCTGCTCGAATACGATCGCGACGTCATCCGGCCACACGTGCTTGGAAGTTTCCGCGCTCTCCTCGGCGCGGTCGCGCACAGCCCGGCGATGCTCTTTTATCTCGACAATTTCCAGAGCTTTGCCGACTCGAACCACATGACGCTGCCCGAGTGGAGGACCGAACAGCGCACGCAGCGCCGTCCGGTGAATCATCGGCGCCAGGGTCTGAATGAGAACTACGGTCGCGAACTGATGGAGCTGCACACGCTCGGCGTGGACGGCGGCTACACGCAGCATGATGTCATCGACGTGGCGCGCGCGCTCACGGGGTGGACGCTCGACAATCCCGGCGAGGGCGGCGGATTCATATTCCGCGAGGCACAGCACGACGCCGAGGCAAAGGTCGTGCTCGGACACAAGCTCGCCGCGGGGCAGGGAGTGGAGGACGGCGAGCAAGTGCTGGATATTGTCGCGCGTCATCCGGCGACGGCGCACTACATCGCGTTCAAGCTCGCGCGGCGGTTCGTGAGTGATACGCCGAGCAAGGCGCTGGTGGCACGCGCGGCGGACGTATTCTTGCGCACGAATGGCGATCTGCGTGAAGTGGTGCGCACGATCGTGACGAGTCCGGAATTTTTTTCGCGCGCCGCGTATCGCGCGAAGGTGAAGAGTCCGATCGAGCTGGTGCTGAGCGCTCGCAGAATACTGAATGCGTCGCCGGATACTTCTGTGCGCACCGTGGGAAGTCTCTTTCAAATGAGCCAGCAGCTGTTCGGCCATCTCACGCCGAACGGGTGGCCTGAGACCGGCGACCAGTGGATCAACGCCGGTTCTCTTCTCACGAGAATCAATTTTGGAATGAACGCGGGCGCGGGGCGGCTTCCGGTCGCGCCGGTGGAGCAGTGGCCGAGTTATGCGCTGCTCTCGGCGATGTCGCTCGAGCGGCAGGTGGACGGCGTGGTGGAGCAGATCCTCGGCGGCAACGCGAGTCCTGAGACGCGGAGCATTTTGTTCAAGGGGCAGAATCCGCTTGGGTCTGCAAATGGTGCGGCGGCGCCGGCGCGACCGTCGCTGAAAGATCTATTGGGAATCGCGCTGGGCTCGCCGGAGTTTCAGCGGCGCTAGATTCGCGCGTTACTTTTTCTTTCGCGGCGCAACGCTGGTTTTTTTCGCGCGGTGGGATTTCGGCGGCGCGCTCGCATCACCAAAGAGACGCAGATCCCACGGAACATCGCCCAGCGATTTGACGCCGAGTTTTTTTGCGTCCGGGTGCGTGAGATTGATCACGATGTTTCGCTCGAGCGGCGCTCCGGCCTTGCTCGGCACGATCAGGGCGACGGAGCGCGCGGAGGCAATCCATGCGTCGCCCGCCGTCCGGCTGTTTTGCCCGGTGACGTCGTCCCAATCCTCCACGTCTTCGCCGGTCAGCTCAGCGATGCTCGCGCCTTTTGGAATGGTGATGACCGCGATCTCGCGCCGGGGCGGCCTGCGGGCGTTCGCGTGCACGCGCGTTTCGAGAATCGCGCCGCCGTAGGTGAGCGCGGCGTATACGACATGCGCGCCGGGACTGTTCCAGCGGCCGCCATAGAGTTGCGCGCCGCTGCTGTCGAGCGCCTTGAACCGCGGGTGGTGAAGGCGGATTACGTGAAGC
>JBBRBH010000010.1:0-78709 GCA_038205995.1 Gemmatimonadales bacterium | reverse complement strand
AGGGAAGAGGGAAGAGGGCAGAGGGAAGAGGGAAGAGGGAAGAGGGAAGAGGGAAGAGGGAAGAGGGAAGAGGGTAGAGAGTCCAAATGGTGACCAGCGCGCTATGGAATCGTGTACACAATGAATGCCACGCCAAGCGCTTCTTACTCTCACGTTGCTCGTCGCGGCCGCGTGCGGACCTCCGCTGCAGCCGCTGCCGCCTTTGGCGCCTCTCCCGGTGCCGATGGAGGAGTCGCCGATACCGGCGCCGGCGCCCGCAATCTTGCATTCCGCAGCGAAGAGTCCCGAACGCGATTCTGCCGTCGAGTTAATGCGCGAGCGCGGTCTCTTTGTGCCGGTGAGGGGAATCGTCGCCTCGCAGATTCCCGATACATATGATGCGCCGCGCGACGGCGCGCGCGTGCACTACGCTCAGGACATTCTCGCGAAGCGCGGCACGCCGGTGCTCGCCGCCGACAATGGCTCGATTCTTCATATCGGCACCAACGCGCTCGGCGGCAACGTCATTTGGGCGACGGACGCGGGAAGGCGCTTTGCGTTTTATTACGCGCATCTCGATCGCTATGCCAAGGGGTTGCACGACGGACAGCAGATCTCGCGCGGCGATGTGATTGGTTACGTCGGCACCACGGGAAATGCGCCGAAAGACACGCCACACCTCCATTTTCAGATCGTGCGAATCGTAAGCGGCAAGCGCTACTCGGACGGACCGCCGCTGAATCCGTTGCCGTTCTTTTTGACTCAGGCTGGAATTACGAAATGACTTTGACTGGCAAGGAGCGCGCGGCGCTTCGCGCGCATGCCAACCGACTCAGCGCGACGGTGCACGCCGGACAACACGGTATCACCGGTCCGTTCCTCGCGACGCTCGACGACGCGCTGCGCACGCACGAGCTCGTGAAGGTCGCGATTGGAAAACACGCAGAACTTCCGGCGAAAGAAGCGGCCGCACAGATTGCGGGCGCGACGAAGTCCGAGGTAATTCAGGTGATCGGCAAGACGGTGACGCTGTATCGTCACAACCCGAAGCTCGAGCGCAAGCCCGGCGCGCCGCCGCCATGGGAAGGCTGAAAAAGCTCAGCAGCGTCTCCGCGAGCATCGTTCGCTATCATCGGGGCCGCGCGCCGGACCTGCTCGAGCGAAAATACGCGACGATGGCGTCGAGCCCGTTCACATTTTTTCGGGGAAGCTGTCAGCTATTCGTCGATGCGTGGCCGGCGCGAACGTCGCTCAATGACGCGCCGGCTGTGTGGTCGTGTGGCGACCTGCACTTTGAAAACCTCGGCTGCTACAAGGGCGACAATCGTCTCGCGTACTTCGACATCAACGATTTCGACGAGGCGGCGCTGCTGCCCGTCTCGTGGGATCTGACCAGATTCGCAGCGAGTCTCATGGTCGGTGCCGCGCCCCTCAGCGTGAGTTCGTCGCACGCGCTCGCGCTGGCGACGCTGTATCTGGACGCGTTCGGCGCGGCGCTCGCCATCGGCAAGGCGCGCTGGATCGAGCGCGAGACCGCGACGGGCATGGCACGAGAACTGCTCGAGACCGTGCGAGTGCGTTCGCGAAAGATGCTGCTCAAGGAGCGCACGAAGATGAAAGGCGAGCGCCGGCGCATTCGCGTCGACAGCGTGAAGGCGCTCAAGGCGCCGCGAGAGGACGTCGCGATGGCGATGCGAGTGATGGAACGTTTCGGCGCGAGCTCGGGCAAGAAGAAGTTCTATCGAGTGCTCGACGTGACGCGCCGCGTGGCCGGTTGCGGCAGTCTCGGGCTCGCGCGCCTCATCGTACTCGTTGAGGGAAGCGGATCGCCGCGCGGAAATTATCTGCTCGATCTCAAGGAAGCGCGCGCTGCGGCGCCAGCGAGGCGGTCACCGTACGCGCAGCCTCACTGGAAGACAGAAGCCGATCGCATCGTGAGCATTCAGAGCCGCGTGCAGGCGGTGAGTCCCGCGATGCTGGCGTCGGTGAGGGTGAACGAGCGCAGCTTCGTGCTGCGCGAGTTGCAGCCGCTGCAGGATCGCATGCGCATGGAGGCCTGGCATGGCGACATCGCGAATCTTCAGGACGCGATGATCACGATGGGCCGGCTCTCCGCGTGGGCCGCGCTGCGCGCGTCCGGCCGCGAGGGCTCGGCGACCGCAGACGAGCTGATCTCGTACGCGAACGGACGCGACTGGAAGCGTGGCGTGCTGGCGATGGCGAAGCGCATTGCGGCGCGTACGACGGCCGAGTGGCGCGATTTCCGCGCCGACGTGAAAGCGGGAAAACTGACCTAGAACTGCGATGGAAGTTGGAGGATCGAGATGCACGATATCATCCAGCTTCCATCATCGATCCCCCATCGCTGTTGATGCGAGCGCTGCGAGCACGCGCCAGGGTGTGATTGGAATTTCGAGCATCTCAACGCCAATCGCGTCGGCCACGGCGGCCGCGATCGCCGGCGCCGTCGGAATAATCGGCGGCTCGGCGATGCCGCGCGCGCCCGTGTGATTCGCGGCGGGATCCGCGCCGCCCACGAAAAACGCGTCGATCTCCGGAATGTCGGCCATCGTCGGGATCTTGTAGTCGTGCATCGTCGGATTCATTACGAGTCCGAGCTTGCGATCGAGCACGCGCTCCTCGAACAGTGCGTAGCCGAGCCCCTGGATGATTCCGCCTTCGAGCTGGCTCTCGGCAAGCGTGGGATTGATGATGCGGCCCGCGTCGTGCGCCGCGACGAATCGCGTGCAGCGTACCACTCCGGTTTCGATATCCACTTCGACTTCCGCGAACTGCGCGCCGAACGTCATGATAGCGGTGTCCGCGGGATTCGGGCCGCGCGAGCCTTTGCCCATGATCATGACGTTGCCGAGTTTCGATGTGACTTCGGCGAAGGTCATCGAGCGGTCGGTGTCGCGCACGACGATGCGTGAGTCGCGAGACTCAAGATCTTCGGGTGTCGCGTTGAGCATCGCGGCGGCTGCTTCAAAGAGCTGGCGGCGCGCGTCCTCGGCGGCCATGCGCACAGCGGGGCCAACGGACGCGGTGGTCATCGAGCCCCAGGAGTTGCCGGTGTAGGGGAGGCTCTCCGTGTCGCCGATGATTGCTCGTACGGTACTTAAGCTGGCGCCCAAAGATTCGGCGGCGATTTGGCTGAGTACGGTGCGCGCGCCGGTGCCGAGGTCCTGGGTTCCTGCCAGCACGTCTATTGTGGCGTCGGAATTAATTCTCAGCAGCGCATATGCGGGCGGGCCGCCTCCAGTAGGCCAGACCTGGGCTGCGACGCCTTTGCCGACGAGTTTCCGGCTGCGGGCTGCTGGTTGCTGGTGAGTTGCGGACCAGCCAAAGACCTTTGAACCTTCTTTGTAGCACTCCAACAAATTATTTCCGGAGTACGGGCGATCCTGTCTTGGTTCGCGCTTCGTGAAATTCTTCACGCGCAATTTCACGGGATCGATTTTCAATTCCTTCGCCAAGGCGTTCATCGCGCCCTCCAGGCCAAACGCGCCCTCCACATATCCCGGCCCGCGAAACGCCTGCATTCCGCTCGCATTTATATAAGCGAACGTTTCTTCGGTCCGAACATTTTCACAGGCGTACATCTCGTGATAAATCTGGCCGGGGCCGCCCTCCCAGCCGCTGATTCCCAACGGAACGTCGATGCTCGCGTGGATCGCGGTGAGCGTGCCGTCCTTTTTCGCGCCGATCGTGACACGCTGCACGGATGACGGACGGTTGCCGCTGTCGATCTGCTCGGCTTCGCGGCTGTTGATGCAGCGGACCGCGCGGCGCTGACGCTTCGCGAAGATCGCGGCGACGAACGTGTGGGCTCCGGCGCCGTTCTTCGCGCCGAATCCGCCGCCCATGTACTCCTTGATCACGCGCACCTTCGAGAGCGTCACGCCGATCGCCTTTGCGACGTCGGCGCGCACGCGGAAAATTCCCTGCGTCGATTCCCACACGGTGAGACGATCGCCCTCCCACTCGGCGGCGGCGCCGTGCGGCTCGAGCGCGGTGTGCAGCTGCACCGGCGTGCGGAACTCGCGGCGCACGATGATGTCCGCGGCCTTCAATCCCGCGTCGGTGTCGCCGCGCTGCATCACGAGCGGCCCGTTCTCCATCATGTTTCCCTTCGCGCGAACTTTCGGAGCGCCTTTCGCCGCAGCGTCTTCGAACGTCGCCGCAAAGGGAAGCAAGTTGTATTCGACGGCGATCGCCTCTGCCGCACGCGCCGCATCGGTCAGGCTCTCCGCGCACACCGCCGCAATCGGCTGACCCGCGTAGAAGATTTCTTTTCCGAACAGTCGCGTCGCTGCCGGTGCGTCGCCCGGGCCGAGCGCGTCGAGCACGCCGGGCATCGCGGCCGCGCGCGTGAGATCGATCGACCGGATCGTGCCGCGCGGAACGGTGGAGCGCAGGATGACGGCGTGCAGCATGCCGGGGCGCGCGATATCCGCCGTGTAGCGCGCGCGGCCGGTCACGCGCTCGGCCGCGTCCATTCGCGGCACGCGCGCGCCGACGATGCCGAGCTCGGCATCGTTGCCCCACGGCTCGGGCTCGAACGCGGGCACCTCGACGATGCGTGTCTCGGTGCGACCTTCAATCTCGACGGTCGTTTGCACGAAGCCGCCGGGTTTTGCCGCGGACTTTGGTTTACGCGGCACCGGCGACTCCCTCCCGCTTTTCATTCGCGAATTCACCGTTTGCCACGGCGCGAATCGCGGCGAGAATTTTCGGATACGTCCCGCAGCGGCACAGGTTTCCGCTCATGCCGTGCCGAATCTCGTCGTCGGTTGGATGAGCGGTGCGCGACAGAAGGTTGTGCGCCGCAATCAGCTGACCGGGCGTGCAGAATCCGCACTGCGCGGCGTCCTTGGCAACAAAAGCACGCTGGATCGGCGCGAGATCCGACTGATCGGTTGGATTGAGCAGGCCTTCGACGGTGAGCACGTTCGATCCGTCGCACGCGACGGCGAGCGTGAGGCACGAATAGACGATTTCGCCGTCGAGCTGCACCGTGCACGCGCCACATTCGCCCCGGTCGCACACGAGTTTCGTGCCGGTCAGCGCCAGCTGGTCGCGGAGCAACTCCAGAAGTGTCACCGCCGGAGCGGGGTCCAGCTCGTGCGCGCGGCCGTTTACGTTGAGTCGCATCCGATGAAATAGACGGCCGTAACGCGAAGTGTCAAAGGGAGTTGAGGAGCAATAGGCCAAGCCGGCGCTTGTAGAGGAGTGGCGAGGGCGATAATCTTCCCTCCCCACCTGCATGCACCACGCATTACCGAGTTTTCGAGAGGATTGCCCGATGCCGTACGTGATCACCGAAGCCTGCAAGGACACCAAGGACAAGTCCTGTGTGGACGTCTGCCCTGTGGATTGCATCTACGAAGGGCCGGACATGCTCTACATCCACCCGGATGAGTGCATCGATTGCGGCGCGTGCGAGCCGGAGTGTCCGGTCACGGCGATTTTTCCCGAGGAAGATGTTCCCTCGAACCAGACGCAGTTCGTGCAGATCAACCGCGAAGTCTTCAAGAGCGCGGACCCGCCAAAGCGCCCCACCCGCTAGTCCGAGCCGGCCAAGACGCGGCTACGGGCGGCTACTGGTAAAGTCCCCGCGCCGCGAGAACCACAACGAGCACGGCGAACTGCGTGAGCGTACTGCGCTCGCTGCGCAACGCCGTTTTCCAGCAGAGCGGTCCGCCCACATGGGGCGCAGGTGCCAGCGGAATCCAGCGCGGCGTGCGGTCCTTGTAGCGCAAATATTCATCGCCGAACGTCGTCTCGAGCACCGCCTCCTCGTATCGGACGATCGGTGTGTACTCGAGTGCGAACATCACGATCGCGATCGGAATGAACCAGTTGAGCCCGGCGATGATCGTGAATCCGGTCCAGATAAAGAAGTTTCCGCAGTAGAGCGGATTTCGCATCCACGCAAATGGACCGTGCGTGATCAGCCGGCGCACGCCGCGCGAACGGCGCCGCGTCTCGGCGCCTGCGGCGGCGACACCCCAAAAACGCAACGATTCTCCGACCGCCACGAAGAGGGCGCCGAAGACCCACCCCGCCGCGGCCATCTGCAGGTGCGCGAGGAAGGGCACGACGATGAAAGGCACCGGAAGAAATCCGCGGTTTCGAAATAGCCACGCGCCTGCGCGAGCCAAAAACGCGTGCTCCGCTGGGCACGCCAGCGAGCTCGCGGTCGGCGAGATGGAAGTCATTCGGATGTGGCCAGCTGTTACGGGATTCGCCGAGATGAATCGCTCAGCGTTCGCGACGTGGCCATCGCCGGCCCTGACTCAGCGGAGCCGGAGGCGATTTCGGGAGATCGCCCGGAACTAGCGCCGACTGGTCATCACGTCTGTAACCCCTACGCGTGTGATAGAAAAACGTTCAGCGCGAAATCGTGAGTGGTGCGGCGGTCACTCTCCGTGTGCGCCTCGCTAGCTTTCCATTTCACACTTTGCCGGCACAGCGGGGACGCGATTGGCCCAGGACAACTCTCGAGCGACTGACAACTCACAGCCGACTGTCGCCTACCTCGACACGGACTCGGAGGTCGCGCGTTTTCTCGGGAAGATCGGCCGTCCCAGCGAACTCGCGATCGATACCGAGGGCGCGAGCTTTCACCGGTTCATCGATCGCATCTATCTGATCCAGCTTTCGACGCGCGACAGCCACGCAATCATCGACCCGCTTCCGATCGCGGCGCCTGCGGCGCTCGGTTCACTGCTCGAAGATCCAGCCGTCGAAGTTGTTTTTCACGATGCCGACTACGATCTGCGGCTGCTGCATCAGGATTACGGCTGGCACGTCAAAAATATTTTCGACACACGCGTCTCGGCGCAGCTGCTCGGAATTCAGGCGTTCGGGCTCGGCGCGATGCTGGAGCGCGCGTTCGGATTAAAGCTCGACAAGAAACATCAGCGCGCCGATTGGTCGATGCGGCCGCTGACGCCGGGGATGCTCGACTACGCGTCGCAGGACACGCTGCATCTGCTCGGCCTGCGCGATCAGCTGAAGGCGGAGCTCGAGGCGAAGGGCCGCTGGCCGTGGGCGCAGGAGGAGTTTCAGCGGCTCGAGGGAACGCAATGGAATCCGGAAGAGCCGGGAAGCGCGTTTCTGCGCATGAAAGGCGCGCGCGATCTCACGCGGCGCGAACTCGCGGTTTTGAAAGAGGTTGTGGCATGGCGCGACTCGGTCGCGCTGCAGCTCGATCGCGCGACCTTCCGCGTGGTGGCGAACGAAGTGCTGTTCGAGATCGTGAAGACCGCGCCGTCGACGCTCGAGGCGCTCGGCGCGATCAAGGGGATGCCGCGCGGCATGATGGAGCGCGCGGGGCGCGATGTTCTCGACGCGGTGAAGCGCGGGCTCGCGGTGCCTGAATCGAATCTGCCGAAGTTTCCCCGCTCAGCGAGATGGGACAAGGATCCGGATTTCGATTCGAAAGTTTCGAAATTGAAATCGGTGCGCGATGACGCGGCGAAAAGACTCGAGCTGGATCCGGGCGTGCTCTGCTCGCGCGAGAGGATGGAAACGATCGCGCGTGCGCTGCCGCGAAGCACAGAGGAGTTGCTCAGCGTTCCGGGCCTCCGCAAATGGCAGATCGCGGAGATGGGAGAGGGATTTGTTGCGGCGCTGCGAGCGTTCAAAGAAAACAAAGCGGCGAAGGATTCGCCGTATCTCGAGCACTAACACCGCCACTAACTCCGCTAAAAACCCAGATACGCCCGCACTCGGGGCTCAATCCTCTCGGGAGTCCACATCGGCGACCAAACCAGATTCACGGCTGCTGTCCCGATCCCATCGATGGTCTTGAGCTGGGTTTCGACATCGCCCATGATCTCGGGGCCCGACGGACAACCCGGCGACGTCAAACTCAAATCGACGACAACATTATTGCCGTCGAGTCGGACTTCGTACACGAGTCCAAGATCGATGATATTCAGGTTGAGATCGGGGTCCTTCACGCGGCGAAGCGCGAGGCGAATCTGATCCTCGGTGAGCTGGCCAGGCGCGGGAGAAGCCTCGCCTTCGGCTGTCAACGTCATTTCTTCGAGCTCGCGTCCTTCGGCGTGTTCGCCGCGGCGACCTTCGTGATTGCCTTGTTGGCGACTGACTTTTTCGCAGTCACCTTCTTAATCTTAGCGACTGCCGCGTGCGTTTTGGAGATGACCGCCTTTTTCACGGCGACCGCCTTGGCCACCACCTTGCGGCGGACCGAGCGCGCGGAACGAACCGCGCGGTTCCAGTCGACCGCGAGGTCGGCGCGGAACGAACGCGGCATTTCCGCCACCGCGAGATTCGCGTCGGTCACGGCGAGAGCGGCGGCATCCGCGAGATCGGCGCGCACATCGGAAATCACTTTTGCCGGGCGCTTCGCGCGCGCCGCGTGCACGCGGTTCGTGAGCAGAATCACGAACATTTCGCGCTGCGGATCGATCCAGAGCGAGGTGCCGGTGAATCCGGTATGTCCGAATGCGCCTTCGCCGAGATAGTTCCCCGCGCCGTGTGATCCGCCGGCGACTTCCCAGCCCAGCGCGCGCGAACCCGAGGCGCGTGCGGTGAACAGCTTCACGGCGGAATCGCTGACGATCCGCACGCTGTCGTACGTTCCGCCATTCAACAGCATCTGCGCGAACACGGCGAGATCGCTCGCCGTGCCGAACAGGCCAGCGTGACCGGCGACGCCACCGAGCGCAAAAGCGTTTTCATCGTGCACTTCGCCGCGAATCGGATAGCCGCGAGGCGGCGTGACTTCCGTGGGCGCAATGCGATACTTGAGCGAATCGGCCGGACGAAATCCCGTGTCCATCATTCCGAGCGGCGTGAACACGCGCTCGGCGAGAAACCGGTCGAGCGGCATTCCGGCCGCAGATTCCACAACCCAGCCGAGCATATCGGCGCCGAGGTCCGAATAGACCTGCCCGTGATCCGGCCGGTACTCGAGCGGCGTGTCGAACACGAGCTGCCGCGCTTCTTCCGGCGTGCGGGCATGGCGCCACAAGTCGCGACCGGCGGGAAATCCGCCGCGATGCTCGAGAAGCATGCGAACGGTGATCTCGTTCTTGTTGCCGCCGCCGAACGTCGGGAGGTAGTGCGAAACGGTTTCGTCGAGGTTGAGTTTCCCCTCGTCGAACAGGATCATCGCCGCCGTCGTCGTGCCAACGACCTTGGTGAGCGATGCGAGGTCGTAGATCGTTTTGTCGGGAGCGACGGCGGGGCTGTCTGAGGTCCAGCCGAGATGTCCGAAACCCTTTTCCCACACGATGGCACTCTTGCGGCCAACGATCACAGAGGCGCCGGGGTATCCGCCGGCGTCGAGTCCGCGCCGCACGACCCGGTCGATGTTTTCGAGGCGCTCCGCGTTCATGCCTACGGCGATGGGCGCCTTGATGGGCAGCCCTTCCGTTGGATGCGTCGCTATGGCGGCGACGGTCAGAAGCGCGAGGAAAAAGTTCAAATTGGGGTGTTGCGGAGAGGAAACCCGGTCTACGGTTAAGTGTCGGCCGATTCGAGAGCTACGGTAATACACCGTATACGTCAAGACGCTCCAATCATTAGAGCGGTAACGAGGCGATGGAAGGGGAGCAACCTTCCTGCCGCCGCGCGTGACCCAAATAGCGAAGACCTGAACAGAAAACATGCCCCCTACCGACCAGATCACCATCCGTCGTGCCGTCAATGGCGACGAGCGCGCGCTGCGAGACATTTGGACGCAGCACGCTCCACGCATCGACGCACTCGTGCGCCGGCTCGTGGGCGATCCCGATCAGGCGGCGGACGTGGCACAGGAAGTGTGGATCCAGATCTTTCGCGCGTTGCCCGGATATCGCGGCGATTCGGCGTTTTCGACCTGGGCCCATAGGATCGCGGTGAACCGCACGCTGAACGCGCTGCGCTCGCTGCGAAGGGTTTCGAAGATCGAGGTCGACATTGAAGAAGACACCTCGAGCGTTGATAACGACGGCGATCGCAGCATGCTCGCGCAAACGATCGACGAAGCGGTGCAGAAACTTTCTCCCGGCGCACGCATGGTGTTTGTGCTGCACGACGTCGAGGGATACACACACGAAGCAATCGCGGTCGAGCTCGGCATAACGTCGGGCGGATCGAAATCACAGTTGTTCAAAGCGCGGGCCAAGCTACGCCGGCTGCTCGCGCCGCTCATGGACGAATCGATGCCGGCGAAGGACGACGAATCAAATGTCTCATCTCACTTCTGAACGTCTGGCGGCGCTGTCGGATGACACGCCGACTCCCATTGAATCGGCGCACATCACCACGTGCGACGCCTGCTCGCATGAGCTCGTGGCGCAGCGAAAGCTTGCGCGCATGGCGGCGGCGGCCGGCCCTGTCACCGATGGCACGATCTCGAATTTCGACGCGCTGCTGCCGAGACTTCGCGCGGAGGGATTGGTCGCGGCGCCCGACAGGCGCGCGATTGCAATCACGTGGGGAATGCGCGCGGCCGCGTCGATGGCGCTGCTCGCGGGCGGAGTGCTCGCGGGGCGGATGTCGGTGGCTGCGCAGGGCGGTTCGGCGGGAACGAGCGTCGCCAATGGCGGACAGGTCACGGCCGGCGCTGACCCGGTCGCGTTTCGCACGCCGGACGACGCGGTGAAAGCGCTTTCGGCTTCGCAGCAGGCGTACTCCACGGCCGCGGCGTATCTCGCTGCGCAGGACACCACCTCGCACTTCATCGGCTTGAACGAAGGCACCTATCGCACGCGGCTCAACGCGCTCGACGAGATTCTTGCGACGACGCGCGCGGCGCTCTACCAGGCGCCGCAGGATCCCGTGCTGAACCAGTACTATCAGGGCACGCTCAGCGCGCGTCAGTCGACGCTCGTGCAGCTGCGCGGCGTGATGCCGGTGGCGTCGCGGAAGGGGAGCTACTGATGCGCGGCCTCAATCGTCACGCGCTGTTCGCGCTATTCGCGCTGTTCGTCGGCAGCGCGCTGGGTTCGGGGGCGCTCGCGGCGCAGCAGGATCCCGCACCCAAGCGGATTCGCGTCATTCGCAACGGCGACTCGACCTACATGAAGGTGATGGTGAACACGGACGAAGTCGAGCGCATGATTCAAGAGCTCATCGCGTCGCGCGCGATGGAGCAGACGATCGCGCAGTCCATGCGCGACGTCGCGGGAGCGCAGGTTGATCCCAAGAAAATGCGCGAGCTCTCCGATCAGCTCGGCCGCATCGCGCAGAAGAATTCACAGCTGATGACGACCATCGAGATGAGCTGCGCCGGCGACCGCCAGCCGCAGGGCTACATTGGCGTGCAGTTCGATCTGCTGCAGACGTTCAGTGGGGACGAGGTACCGCCGATGGCCAGCGGCCAGCTGCGCGACTATCCGAAGATCGACATGGTCTATCCGGAATCGCCCGCGAGCAAAGCGGGAATGCATCGTGGCGACGTCGTGCTCTCGCTCGGCGGACAGGACACGCGCAAGCCGGTGCAGCTCGACAAGATTCTCAAGCCGGGCACGAAGCTTTCCGTGCGCGTTCAGCGCGACGGCGCGACGAAGGAATTCGTTCTGACGATCGAAAAGCGGCCCAGCGACTACAACTCGAACTGCGCGAACATCGATTCGGTGATCGGGCCCGAGTTCGACGCGCCGGTGATCTACATGCGCTCGACGCCGGCGCGGGGGGGCAGCGGGCCATTCGCGGGCGCACTGCCGCGCATGCGGGCGCCGAACGCTCCCGATGCGCCGTTGGGGGTGCTGGCGCCGGCCGTTCCAGGCGTGCCAGGCCTGCCGATGCCCGCGATGGCGCCGATGGCTGGTGGATTCGCGTTTGCATTCTCGGGCGGGTCGAGCATGATCTTCGGCGCGGCGTTGCAGACGCTCGACGACGACTGGCGCTCCGCACTCGGCGTCGACAACGGCATTCTGGTGACGAAGGTGCTCGATGGCTCGCCGGCGAAAGATTCCGGGCTGCACTCGGGCGATGTCATCGTGTCGGTGGACGGCGAGACGATCTCGTCGCTGCGCGCGCTCACGCGGATCGTGGGCAATTCGGAATCCAAATCGGTGAAGCTTGGCATCATTCGCGGGAGCAAGCCACAGGCGGTGGTGCTGCGCTGGGGGCAGAAGTAGAGCGGCGTCTCCCCGCTATGGAGCCGGAGGCTGTTTGACCGCGCCCGGCGGCAACTGATAAATCAGCGACGCCGTGCGCAGGTCCGCGGCGGAGAGGGCCATCACGTGGACTTTCGCCGACATGATGTCGTCGGGATTCGGACTGTGGTCGAGTCCGATCAAATGCCCCACCTCGTGCAACGCGATCGTGCGGATCATCTGCTGATCGTACGCTTCGCCGCTTGGACGATGAAGCGCGATCTCGATGTTCGCGCCGACAATCCACCAGTTCTTGTCGCGCTCCCAGTACGTCTTGCCCGCGGCGGAATCGTCGAACCGATCGACCCACACGACGTGCACGGCAGCGCTGTCGGAATCGGGCACGAACAGGAAACGCAGCGGCACGCCGGCTGACGCCCACGTGTAAAACGCGTCGCGCGCGCGAGCCTTGAAGTCCGGCCAGAAATCGCGGAGCGTCGTCGTCGGCTGAATCCAGACGGTGATCGGATTCGATCGCCGCTCCACCCACCGCGCCACGTTGCCGCCGCGCTCGGCGAGAATGGCGTCCATGTACGTCGCGCCCCTTGCGTCGGCGAGGAGCTGCGCGATGTGCGCATAGTTCTTCGGCGGCGGCGGCGGGAGCGATGACGATCGCACGCTCGAGAGATCTTTTTCCTCGTGCGATCCGCCGCTCGCCGGCGTTTCTACGGTGATGCGGCGCGGCGCGCGCACGATCTGCACGCCGACGAATCCGGCCACCACGACGAGCACGCCGAACAGCGCAGCGAAAATCACGGCGTCGGAGCGCTTCATGATCCCGCGTCCGGCTCGTCGAGAAAGTCGCTGATCGCCGCGAAGAATTCTTCCGGACGCTCAAAGAACGGATTGTGCCCGGCACGCTCGATGATCAGCGTGCCGGCGCGCGGAATGAGCGCGGCGGTTTCCAGCGCGAGCCGCTGTGGAATCACGTCCTGCGCGCCGTGCACGATGAGCGTGCGCGACGCGATGCCGCGAAGGCTCTCGCTCCAATCGTATCCCTCGCGCCGCAGTCGCGCGGCAACAGCGGCGCCTGTGGCGCTCGCTTCGCGGGCCGGCGCGATCATCAGCGCCAAATCGTGATCGGCGAAATACGCGGGATACATCGCGCGGCTGTACTCCGCATGCACCAACGGATCATCGGAGTGCAGCATGCGCGGATCGATTGCCGCCAGCACCTCGCGCTCGACTCCGCTGAGCCGTGCGAGGGCGCTTGAATGCAGAGCCGCGATCCATGCACTGGTCGCGCCAACCGCATCGACAAGCACGAGGCGGCGCACGCCGGTCACATCGCGCGCGGCGGCGAGCATCGCGATGCCGCCGCCCCACGAGTGGCCGAGCATGTCCCAGCGGGCAATGCCGAGCGCTTCGCGAATCGCGGGCACGTCCCCCGCGTCGTACTCGATGCGCGAATTTTTCAAAGCCGGTGGAATTTCGCTCGCGCCCCGCCCGCGTTGATCGTACAGCACGAGCTGGCGTCGCGCGGCAAGCGGCGCCAGCGCCGGCCAGAGCAGCGAGTGCGCATAGAGCATGCCGCCGTTGATGCAGACGAGTGGAAGTGCATCCGGGACTGCTGGCGACATGAAAACCGCGAAGGTGAGTCCGCGAGCGTGCACCGTGTGCCGGGTGAGCCGCGGTGTGCGCGGCTGCGATTTCCTGAACTGCATCAGGCGCTCGCGCGTGGACGTGTTCATCTCACTCCGCGCGGTTCTCGATGTTGGAGAGCACCACGTTCGCGTTGCGCTGGAGACCGGAGAGTTTCGCGCGCTTCATCGCGGAGCCCTTGAACGCGGCCGCGTAGCTCTCCGGGTTCATCTCGAGTATTTCGTGCGCGAGTTCGCGCGCGCTCTTGCCAGCGAGAAACGCGCGCGGCTCAAACGATTTCTCGCGGGGCTCCCGGCTGAAGCTGACGTTCCACGGGCACACATCCTGGCAGATATCGCAGCCGTAGAGGTTCTCGCCGATCGCGGCGTGGAACTCGCGCGGAATCTCACTCTTCAGTTCGATGGTGAGATATGAGATGCAGCGTGTTGCGTCGAGAGAGCGCGGCGCGGTGAAGGCCTGTGTTGGACAGGCGTCCAGGCAGCGCGTGCACGTGCCGCAGCGGTCGGCTTCGAATGGCGCGTCGGGCTCGAGATCGGCGTCGGTGAACAGGGCGCCAATAAAAAAGAACGAGCCGAGTTCGGGATTGATCAGATTCGTGTTCTTGCCGAACCAGCCCAGTCCCGCGCGGCGCGCGAGATCGCGCTCGAGCACGGGTCCGGTGTCGACGTACACGCGCGTGCGCAGCGTGCCGCCGCTGGCGTCCACGAGCCAGCGGCCGAGGGCGCTGAGTTTTTCACGCATCACATCGTGGTAGTCGTCGCCCCGCGCATAGCGGGCGACAGGGCCCGCCGGCTGCGTGCCGCCGTAGTTCAAGGCGACGACGATGGCGGAACGCATTCCCGGCTCGGGGCGCCGCGCGTCGCGCCGCAGATCGGCGCCGCGCTCGAGATAATGCATGTCTCCGGCGTAGCCGCTCGCGAGCCACGCGTCGAACTCCGCAGCGGTGTCTGGTACGCCGAGCGTCGTGACGCCAGCGAGGTCGAATCCGAGTCCGAACGCCTGTGCTTTCAGCTGCGCGGAGGAAGGCGCCGGGCGCACTTTTTCTGACGCGGCGCTCACCCGTGCAAACGCTGGCGCCGCGCCCATCGAGCGTAGGTGATCACATCCTGCACAGACGGCACGGCGTTTCGATCGCCGAATGCCGTGTACATGCGCCACGCGACGTATTCGCGCGAGGGCACGGGCAGAAAGGGCGCGCGCGTCATCCAATCGCGGCGGCGAAATAGCCACGCGACCATCATGAGGTCGCGTGCAAGCGCCGGGTTCACCACGGCGCGGAGCGCGAGCGAAAAAGAAAGTGAAGCCCAAGTCATCTCACTCAAGATCGCGGAGCGGGAGACAAGCATCAACTCTCGGAGGCCCCGTGGCTCCCGCTGGCGTGTGCGCCAGGGCAACTTTCGCGCATCATGTGGCTCTACCCCGCAATGCCGGCCATCAGCAGGCTCGCCTGTTACGTCTACTATCGGCTCTCGATAGGCGGCGGGCATCTGCCGCCCGACGGCCCGGTTTTGCTCGTCGCCAATCATACGAACTCGCTTATGGACCCGCCGCTCGTGGTGGTCGCGGCGGCGCGACGCGTGCGATTCATGGCGAAGCACACGCTGTTCACGCATCCCGGGATCTCGTGGCTCGTGAAGGCGGTCGGATCGGTGCCGGTGTACCGCCAGCAGGACGATCGCAAAGCCGTCGCGCAGAACTTCGATTCGTTTCGCGACGTGAGCGCCGCGCTCGCCGAAGGACACGTCGTCGGAATTTTTCCAGAGGGAATCAGTCACAGCGCTTCGCGCCTGCAGCCGCTCAAGACCGGCGCTGCGCGCATCGCGCTCGGCGCCGCTGCAAAACTCGGTCACTCGTTTCCGATTGTGCCGATGGGGCTGGTGTTTCGTGACCGCAGGACCTTTCGGAGTGCCGCACACGTCGTGGTCGGCAATGCGTTCGACTGGGAAGACATCGCAACGCGCGGACCGAACGACAAGGAGGCGGTGCGCGAGCTGACGCGCCGCATCGAGACGTCGATGCGTTCGGTCACACTGAATCTCCACGACTGGACCGACGAACAGCTCGTCCGCTGCGCGGAGCGCGTGTGGCGCGCGGAGTTCGAAGCCTCGGACGATGCGCGCGACGAGATGGCGCGCCTGCAGGCGGCGACAAACGCGCTCGCGCAGCTGCGGCTCGGCGGCGGTGAATCGGACTGGCGGCAGGTGGCGCGCTCGCTGCGCGGGCACGATCGGATGCTCACGCGCCTGGGACTGACGCCGCGTACGCTGAGGGATCAGGTCTCTCCAGATGCGGCGCTCCGCTGGACATTGAAAAGACTGCCGTCGCTCGCCTTTGTGCCGCTCGCGGCGCTGGGACTCGTGCTCTTCTGGATTCCGCGCGAGATCACCGGGGCGGTCGCGGAAAAGCTCGCGCGACCAGAGGGCGAGGATGCGGTGCCGACATATCGCGTGCTGGCGGGATTCCTCTTTTTCGCGATTTGGTTCTTGCTGCTGGCGATCGCGTCGTCGTTTGCGATTGGCGTGCTCGGCGGCGTGGTTGTGTTCTTCGCGCTGCCGTTCGTGGCGCTCGGAGCGCTGGCCGTGGGCGAGTCGCGGCGGCTCACGTGGGAGGCGGTGCGCCGTTATTTCGTCGTGCGCCTGCAGCGCGAGCGTGTCTCCGCGCTGCGAACGCGTCAGCACGCGCTCGCGCTCGAACTGCGCCGGCTACTTGAAGGAGCGGCCGTCCAGTCCGGCGGGAACGGCGCGGCCTAGCGCCGCGAGCGCGCTCGGCATCACATCGACGGTGCGGCGTGGCGTGCGCGCCGCGGGCCGGTTGAGCAGCAGCGGCACCTGCATGTGTTCGCGGTGCAGCGCGCCATGCGACGACACATGCGGAATCGGTTCCCATTTTGCGCGGTAGTCCCAGTTGCGCGACGCGGACAGCATGATCTCCCCCGAACGCGCGCTCGCCGCGAGGTGCGCGATCTGCACGAGCGCGTCGGGATAATCGGATTTCATCGTCACGTCGTACGCGGCGTCGTCATCGAGTGACTCGTGAGGACCGATCCCGAGCGGGTCGCCGGAAATCGTGCGATACGAAATGCGTTCGCCATCCATCACGATGCGCGCCGCGCCGCGGCCGCGCGCGCGAACTTCGCACGCGCCGCCCTCCTGTGGGATCAAGAGCAGATCCACGGACTCACGTTCGAGCAGTTTGTCGGCGAGCCACGACCACTTTTTCTCGAGGCTCGACCACGCGGGGCGCGCGTTGTGCGTTCGTCCATCGATCTCGAGGTAGAGGTGCGCCATCGCGTTGCCGCTCACCATCACGGCGACATCCTTGCCGCCGCCGAGCAGCCACGGATGGGCGATCACGCCAAGTTTCCACGATGCGATGAGCCCCGCGAGATCTTCGTGCGAGCGCACCGGCGAGTGGCCGTGATCGCTCACGATCCACATGTGCATTGCGTCCCAGCGGCCGTCGCGCTCGGCGCCATCGCGAATCTGCGCGGCGGTTTCATCGACGGTGCGCAGCGCATCGCGGACGATCGGTGCGTCGTGTCCCTCGGAGTGTGACGTCTTGTCGATTCCGGTGAGCGCGCAGAACGCGACCTCAGGACGCTCCGCCCGGATTCGCTGCGCCACTCGCGCGCCGATGTCGCGGTCGATCGCCAGCCAGCCGCGCACGTTCCCGCTGAAGTGCGTGCGCGCGGCGCGGAGGGCGAAACGCAGCGTGTGCCCTTCGCGGTCGCGCGGCTGCAGTCCGCGGCCGATCACGCTCAGCGCAGCGACGTTCGAGTGCGAGAGTTCGAACAGCGTGGGCGCGTGAGGATCGAGGTCGCGATCGACTTTGCGAAACTCGCTGCCGACGTAACTTCGCGCGCGCGGAAAGAACGACGCGGCGCTGCCGGCGCGATCGTACCAGCGGATTCCCGGAAGGCCGACGGGCCCCGGATACCGTCCCATGAGAAATGGCGTGTACGCCGGACCGGTTACCGACGGAAAGACCGATGTTACGGTGAACATGCCGCCCTCCGCGCTCATGCGCGCAAGCGCCGGGACTTCTCCCGCGCCGATCGCGGCGGCAAGCGTGTCGGGGCGGATGCCGTCCGCCACGAGGATCACAACACTGGCTGTGCTGGGGCGCGCCAACTCGCGGGAAGTCACGCAAGAAAGTAAACTGCTCGCATGCCACGAAAGACAGATCCGAAGGCAAAGCCTGCCGTTACGCCACGGAAGTCCAAACCGATGCGGCGCATCGACGACGCAATCCGCGACCAGTACGAGCCCGAGGTCACGGAGGACGAGAAGCTCTTTGAGATAATTCCGCATCCCGATGACTTCACGCGCAACGATACGTGGCGCGTGCTGCGAATCATGGGCGAGTTCATCGAGGGCTTCGACAAACTTGCGAACATCGGGAAGGCCGTGACGGTCTTCGGTTCGGCGCGGACCCACGCCGAGGATCCGCAGTACGAAGCGGCGGTCGAAGTGGGCAAGCTGCTCGCCGAAGCCGGGTTCGCGACGATCACCGGTTCGGGCCCCGGCATCATGGAGGCCGCGAACAAGGGCGCGAAGGAAGCGGGTGGCCGCAGCATCGGCTGCAACATCGAGTTGCCGTTCGAGCAGGGCGCGAATCCGTACGTCGATACGGTGGTGAACTTCCGCTATTTCTTCGTCCGCAAGACGATGTTCATCAAGTACAGCGTCGCGTTCATCATTTTCCCCGGCGGCTTCGGCACGCTCGACGAATTGTTCGAGGCTATCACGCTGATTCAAACAGGAAAAATTTCACAGTTCCCGGTGATACTGTTCGGCACGCACTACTGGGCGGGTTTGCTCCGCTGGATTCAGGCGCGCGTGCTCAGCGAAGGAAAGGTTTCGGCCGAAGACCTCGACTTGATGTTCGTGACGGACGATCCGAAAGAAGTCGTGAGAAAAGTGGTGGCGGCACACAAAGCACAGGTGAAGACGGCAATGGAGCGCGCAAAGGGATGAGTGCAGACAAGCAAAAAAGAGAACGCGGCGGATTCAAGGCGTCACGTCACGGATCGAAAGTCAAAGGAAAGCGCGCCAGTGCCGCCGGGCCGAAGGGCGAGCAGAAAAAAGCCGCGGAAGCGCGCGAGGCAGCCGGAAAGAAACACGTCTCCGCCGAGGCGAGCCGATTTCTGCGCGGCAAGAAGATCGATCCGCGCCGCATCGATGGATCGGAGAGCGTCGTCGAGCTGATCGACGGGACCTTTCAGGCGTACAACTCCGGCCGTCTGCGCGAAGCGTGCCAGCTGTACTCGGACAAAATGCTCGAGAACGACGTAACCGTCGGGCTCACGCTGACCGGCGCGCTCACACCCGCGGGCCTCGGGATGAGCTGTCTGATTCCGCTGATCGAAGCGGGCTTCGTGGACTGGATCATTTCGACGGGCGCGAATCTGTATCACGACACGCATTTCGGTTTGGGATTGTCGATGCACCGGGGCAACCCAACGGAAAGCGATGTCGTGCTTCGCGAAGAGGGCGTCGTTCGCATTTACGACATCTTTTTCGACTACGACGTTCTGCTCTCCACCGACGCGTTCTTCCGGAAGATCATTCGCGCGCCGGAGTTTCAGCGTGCCATGTCGAGCGCGGAGTTCCATTGGCTGTGCGGCAAGTACGTCGCGGCGCGGGAAAAAGCGCTCGGGCTCAAGAGCAAGTCACTGCTCAGCGCCGCGTACACGTGCGGCGTGCCGGTCTACACGTCGTCGCCGGGCGACAGTTCGATCGGCATGAACGTGGCTGCGCTCGCGCTCGAGGGATATAAGTGCGTGATCGATCCGAATCAGGATGTAAACGAGACGGCGAGCATCGTGCTCGGTGCCAAGCGCGGCGGCGGCAAGAGCGCGATCATGATCATGGGCGGAGGAAGTCCGAAAAATTTCGCTCTGCAGACGGAGCCGCAAATCCAAGAAGTGCTCGGCATCGACGAGAAGGGGCACGATTTCTTTCTGCAGGTCACCGATGCGCGGCCCGACACCGGCGGCCTGAGCGGCGCGACGCCCGCCGAGGCGGTCAGCTGGGGAAAGATCGATCCGGATCGGCTCCCCGACGCCGTGGTGTGCTATCTCGATTCCACGATCGCGCTGCCGCTCATGACGAGCTACGCGCTTGCCAAGCGGAAGAAGCGCAAGCTCAAGCGACTGTACGATCAGCGCGCCGCGAACATGAAGCGCCTCACGAGCGAGTTCGCGAAAACGCGCTAGCATCTGCGAGCAGGCGCTAGCACGCGCTTAGCACGCGCTTAGCACGCGCTAGCACGCGCGGCTCACGGCGGGATGATCACCGGAGTGCCGGGCGTGCGAACGATTCGCGCGCCCGAGCCCGGAGGAATCACGAAGCGATCGTACACGATGAGGTCGTAGAGCTGGAGCTGGATGGAAAGGCCTTCGATCGTATCCATCGAAAGATTCGGAATGTCGCGCGTCCCCCGCGCGAGCTGCGGCGCGACAATCGAATCCCTGAGCGCGGCGACGGCGGCGCGGCGGCGGCCCGCGAGCACCCACTCTTCACGACGGCCTTCCGGCCAGCCGCGGTGCATGGCGAACGTTTCCGTCGCGAGCTGCATCACCAGAAAAAATACAGCGGCGAGAATCAGCGGCCGCGCCGCGAGCCTGCCGGCGGGCGCGCGGTCGATACCCGCCTGCACGGCGAGCGACGCGAGCATCGCGAGAAACATGAACGGCACGCCGATGTGCTTCGCGGGCCAGACGCCCGGATCGAAGGGCCGGCCCAGCGTGACCAGCGCAGCGTAGAAGCCAATGATCAGCGCGCACGCGGCCGCGGCGCGGCGCAGAGGCGGTGCAGCGCGCCAGAGTGCACCGACGATCGCCGCAGCGGTCGCGACCACGGTGAGAACGCGCGAAACAGCCGCGAGCCAATCGGGAATCGGCGCCGTGTGAATCACGCGCCATGGCGCGAGCGTGACGTCCGCGAGAAACTTGAGCAGCAGAGCGCCGCGTGTTGAAATCGAAACGACGGCCGAGGCATGGCTCGCGCGCATGAGCTCCGGGCCCGCGCGACTCAGTGCGAGTATATAGAGTGACGTTGCGACGGCGATGGTGACACTCGCGAGTCCGATTGGCCACCGGCGTGGCTGAATGGCGGCGCGCAGCGGGATGCCGACGCGCATTTCGGCGGCGATGTCGACGAGCGCGATCATGAGCAGCGCGACGGGCACCCAAAGCGACGCTTCGCCGAAGCCGGCCGTGATTGTGAGCAGTATGCCGAGTGCGAGAATATCGCGCGCGCGCGGCTGCGTCGAACTCACGCGGCGCTGAAGCAAAAACGCCGCGCACGCGAACACCATCAGCTGAATCCAGATGACCAGGGTGAAGTATCCCGACAGTATCTCGCCCCACTGCGACCATCCGCCGATCGCGATGACCGCGACTGCCCGCGCCGCCCCCGTGACGCCCCACGAGACCAGCACGCGCTGCACGAAAAAGAGCATGAGCGCGAATACGAGAAGTCCAAACGCGATCCAGCCCACCGGATGAATTCCGAAGAGAGCATCGAGCGCCGCCACCTCAAGCCGCCATATCGGAAGGAAATGCTCGTTGTGCGGCAGCAGCAGCAGTTCGCGCAGCGGTAAGCCGCCGTTCGCGTGAAGAAACGCGAAGTCATCGAGGCGAAAGAACCCGCGCCACAGCGATTCGCCGTTCCATGCCAGCGTCACGCCAGCGGCGATCAGAAAGCTGGCGAGCCGCGATTCAAAGGCGGCGCTTGGTCGCGGCGGCGTAGGCGTGGTCATCCACCACAATCATAGAGCCGCGCCGCGCGCCGCGCCGCCGAACGTGGTACGACGACGCGCGAGGGCATAGCTTCTCTCTGATGCCCGACGTCATTGCCGTCACGTCCGAACGCCTGGATCCGCTGCTGCAAGGCGAAGGCGCGTCTGCGTACGATCGCGCCACGATGGCGCTGCATCTCGAGCGCTACCGGCTCGCCGCCGAATATGTCGCGGGGCGCGACGTCGTGGACTGCGCATGCGGCACGGGATACGGATCGGAAATCATGGCGAACGCCGGAGCACGATCGGTGCAGGGCCTCGATCGCGACGGCGCGACCATCGTCTATGCGCGCGCGCATCACGCGGCGGCTGGCATTCGATACGTCGCGGGCGACGCGCTGACGTTCTCGGCCGAACCGGCCGCTGCCGTTTGGGTGAGTCTCGAAACGATCGAGCACTTGCCCGACCCGCGCGGCTATCTGCGGCACGTGTCCACGCAGCTCGCACCCGGCGCGCGGCTGATCGCGTCGGTGCCGGTGACGGTCTCGACTGATGGCAACCCGCACCATCTCTGGGATTTCACGAGCCGGAGCTTTCGGGCATTGCTCGTGTCGTCGGGCTTTCGGGTGGAACGCGAGCTGCGCCAGGTGCACCGCTTTTCGCTCGGTGACATCAGCGGCGACTCAAGCGGCGCGCGCCAGAAAGACCGCCGGCGAAATCTTGTCGCATGGTACGCCGCGCATCCCGTGGCGCTCGTTCGCCGGGTCTGGCTCACGCTGACTCGGGGCTTCGTGCATGAGTACCTGACGGTCGTCGCAGTCCGCGTCGGCGACTCCGGCCGCGCGCGCGCGTGACGCCGCCCGCCGTGCGCCGAACCGCCGCGCTGCTCACCGTGGTGGTGCCCGCGTACAACGAAGCGGAGAGTCTTCCGGTTCTGCTCGAGCGGCTTGAAGCGGTACTGAAGGGAATCGGTCCGCATGAAATTCTCATTGTTGACGACGGCAGCACCGACGGCACGCTCGCGCTGCTGCGCGAGAAGGCACGGACCCGTCCTCAGCTCCGCTGGATCTCTCTCTCGAGAAACTTCGGACACCAGAACGCGCTCCGCGCCGGACTCGACGATGCACGCGGCGACTGCGTCGTTACGCTGGACGCCGATCTGCAGCATCCGCCGGAACTCATTCCCGAGCTGCTGGAGCGATGGGCGCAGGGTGCCGACATCGTCTATACGGTCCGCAGTGACTTGAACACGTCGTGGCTCAAACGAATTACCGCCGGCTGGTACTACCGCCTGCTCGGCGCGCTATCGGATCATCCGCCGGAGCGCGGCACCGCCGACTTTCGTTTGCTCGACCGGCAAGTCGTGGAGGTGGTCAAGAATCTTTCCGAAAACGCGCTCTTTCTGCGCGGCGTGATGCCGTGGGTCGGATTTCAGCAGGCGATCGTGAACTACAGACCGCTCGATCGGTACGCGGGCGAGTCGAAGTACACCACACTGAAAATGCTCAGGCTTGCGCTGCATGGAGTCACGGCGACCAGCATCCGCCCGCTCTTTCTCGCGAGCATGGTAGGCCTCTTCGTTTCGCTCTTTGCCGTCGCCTTTGCGATCTACGCCGCGTACGTCCGGCTCGTGACGGGCACCGCGATCTCCGGCTGGGCCTCCGTCATCATCTTCGTTGGTATGCTCGGCGGAGCGCAGTTGCTCATGATCGGCATACTCGGTGCGTACCTCGGGCAGGTACTGCGCGAGGTGCAGCGGCGGCCGCCGTACGTCATCAAGGAGTCGAGCCAGTCGCCGTCGCGAGGCAACTAATGCTGGAGGCGCTCACCGCCGCGTCGCGTGCGCGGTGGCGCGCGCCGCTCTGGGCCGCGCTAGCCGTTGCGATCGTCACCTATCAGCTGGGACCGATGTTGCGCGCCGAGTGGGAACTGTTCGACGACGCGGAAACACTCTCGTGGGTTCCGCCGGGCGCGACGCTCGCGCTGAGCGCCGTGCCCGGGGTGGTGATGGCGTGCACCGAGGTCGGACAGTTCGGTAAGACCGCGCGCTATCGCCCAGTGTACTACACGACGCGCGTGCTCGAGACCGCGGCGCTTGGGCCGAGTCCGCGCCGCTGGCATTTATGGCGGATGTCGATGTTTGCCCTCGTGATTTTTCTGCTGTTCGTTTCGTTCGATCTCTGGCTCGGTGTGTGGGTCGGCTCGGCGCTGACGATCTTTGTGGCCGCGAACTGGTATTGGCAGGATGTGTGGCTGCATCTCGGGCCCGCGGAGGGACTCGGCACGGTGGGGCTCGCGATGTTTGTGCTCGGCGCGGCATTCACCACTCGCGGCGAGCTGAGGGCGGCCGCGTGGTTTGCGGCAATCGGCACGGCAATCGCCGTCGGATCCAAGGAGAGTTTTCTCCCGCTGATCGTGCCATGCCTGCTCGTGCTCGACTGGGTGCGGCGGCGCTCGCCGCGAAAACGCGAGACGATCGCGCTCGCGGTTCTGCCGATCGCGGTGGCGGGAGCCGTCACGCTCTCTACGGTGCTGTACTCACTGCGCGCCGGCACAGACGTGTACTCGCATCCGGTCGGTTCGGTGTCGCGCGTGAGCTGGTTGCTCGGCGGATGGGGACTCGCACTTGCGGCAATCCTGATTCTTCCTGCAGCGCTTCAGGCCGCTGGATGGAAGCTGATCGCGCTGGAACAGCGAACAGGCGAAGTGCGCGACGAGTGGCAGAGACGCATTCGCGCGTTTCGCGCCGTCGCGTGGTGCGCGGCGGCGGTGGTCGCATTTCAGCTCTTCATTTACACGCCGATCGTGAGCTGGCCCACGTACGCGTCGCGCTACGACGTGCCGGGGCGGCTCGCGAGTACGGCGCTGATCGGCGCGTCGATCGCGCTGTTCGTTGCGTTTTGCTCGCTCGCGGAGCGAAAATCGTGGATTCCTCCGTTTCGCGCGCTGTGCGTTGTGGCATTGTTGCTCATCGCGCGCCGCGAGTTTCCGTGGGCGCTCCGCGGCGCGGCGATGCGGCAGGCCGCCGACAGCCAGGCGCTCGACGCGAGCCTGAACTCGTATGCGGCCACGCTGCGCCAGCATCCCGGTACGCCGGTCGTTGTGCATTGGAACTCGGGCGGCGAGATCGAGGCCTTTGGAGCGACGCTGCAGTTTTTGCGGCAACGAGGAATCGACGGTCCGTTCTATTTGATGCCGGCGCCGGAGCCGGGTCCGCCCGAGGACTTCTCTTTTGCGGCGTGGGGCGCACAGATGAAGGAGTTGTCCGCTCGCGGCGGCACCTGGTACGGCGCCGTGATCCAACGCTGGCCCGAGGGCGGTGTCGGGGCGGGGGCGATCGCGGAGCTTCGGATGAAGGCGTACGGCATTCCGGCGTTCACGATGATTGAATCGCGGCAATGACGAGCGTGCGTACTCGCGCGTCGCACTCGCGCCGCGCCGCCCGCACTGTCATTCTTCGATAACCATGCCGAATCAGCCCACAACCGGATCGCTCGACGGCGCGCACATCCTGATCACAGGCGGCGCGGGTTTCGTCGGTTCGCACGTTGCGCTCGGGTTGCGCGCGCAGAGCGGCGCGCGCGTGACGGCGCTCGACAGCCTCTGGCGGCGCGGTTCCGAACTGAAGGTGGACATGTTGCGCGGTGCAGGCGTGACGTTCGTGCAGGGCGATGTGCGAAATCCCGAAGATCTCTCATGTGGCGGAGACGCGATCGACATCATCATCGACTGCGCGGCCGAGCCCTCCGTCTTCGCGGGGCGCTCCGGATCGGCGCGTTACGTGCTCGACACCAACCTCGGCGGAACGCTCAACTGCCTCGAGTTGGCGCGCGAACGAAATGCGCGACTGATTCTTCTGTCCACGAGCCGCGTGTATCCCATGGCGGCGCTCAACGCACTGACGGTGGATGAAACGGAATCGCGATTCGAGCTGCGCGCCCGGCAGGATGTCGCAGGAGCGAGCGGCGCTGGTGTGGCCGAGAGTTTCCCCCTTGCCGGCGCGCGGACGCTGTACGGGGCGACGAAGCTTGCGTCGGAGATGCTCATCGAGGAATATGCCGCGGCGCATGGACTCGAAGCATCGGTGATCCGATTCGGCGTGATCTCCGGGCCGGGACAGATGGGAAAAGCGGAGCAGGGCGTGTTCGGTCACTGGATGGCGCGGCATCTGTTCGGCGGCGAACTCGCGTATCACGGATGGGGCGGCGCAGGGAAGCAGGTGCGCGACGTCGTGCACGTCGATGATGCGGTCGAACTGGTGCGAACGGTTCTTCGCGAATGGCCCGCCGTGCGCGGCAGGACATTCAACGCCGGCGGCGGAGCGGCGCACACGCTGTCGCTGCGCGAGACGACGGCGCTCTGTGCTGAGATCACAGGCAACACGCTCCCGCTCGGATCCGTCGAGAAGACCGACATGAGCGACGTGCGCAGCTACGTGAGCGATCATTCCGCGGTGACGGCTGCGACGGGATGGAAACCCGCAAAGAAACCGCGCGAAGTGCTTGCGGATATTTACGAATGGCTTCGCTCGGACGAGGCGCGGCTGCGCCCGTATTTCACCTCGTGAACGGGACAGCGCAATGAGTGTCGTCATCGTGACCGGCTCGTGCGGCCTGATCGGCGCGGAGGCCGTCGCGTGGTACGCGAATCGCGGATACGAGGTTATCGGCGTGGACAACGACATGCGCCGAGTGTTCTTCGGTGAGGCCGCGTCCACCGCCTGGATGCGCCCGCGTCTCGAGAAGGCGCACCCGTCGTACAGGCATCACGATCTGGATATTCGCGATCGCGCCGCGATTGAAGCGCTGTTCAAGCGATACGGACACGACATCGCGCTCGTCGTGCATGCCGCCGCGCAGCCCTCGCACGACTGGGCCGCGCGCGACCCGCATATGGATTTCTCCGTGAACGCCACGGGCACGCTCACGGTGCTCGAGGCGACGCGACAGTTCGCGCCTGAAGCCGTCTTCATTTTCACGTCGACGAACAAAGTGTACGGCGACAGGCCGAACGAGCTTCCGCTGCGCGAACTCGAGACCAGATGGGAAGTGGATCCCCACAATGCGGCGTATGCCGGCATCGACGAATCGATGAGCATCGACGCGACGACGCACTCGCTGTTTGGTGCGTCGAAGGTCGCCGCCGATGTGCTCGTGCAGGAATACGGCCGCTACTTCGGCATGAAGACGGGCTGTTTCCGCGGCGGCTGCCTGACCGGGCCCGGACACTCGGGTACTCAGCTGCACGGGTTTCTCGCGTATCTCGCGCAGTGTTCGGTGACGGGCGCGGCGTACACGGTATTCGGCCACAAAGGCAAACAGGTGCGCGACAATATTCACAGCCGCGATCTGCTCGCCGCGTTTGACGCGTTCTTCGAGGCGCCGCGCGCGGGCGAGGTCTACAATATTGGCGGCGGTCGCGCGAGCCACTGCTCGATGCGCGAGGCGATTGCACTCTGCGCATCGATCACCGGCAGACCGTTTCACGTGGATTTCACCGACAGCGCGCGCGTCGGCGACCACATCTGGTACGTGAGCGATCTCCGGAAGTTCTCCGCGCACTATCCCGGCTGGCGCATCACGCGCGACGTCCCCGCGATTCTCGGCGAGATCATCGGCGAGAATCGCGAGCGCTGGCTATCAGGCGCCACGTGAAGCTTTCGATTCTCATTCCCGCGCACAACGAGAGCGGCGGGATCGCGCCGACGGTGCTCTCGCTCTTCGGCGCGCTGCGCGGCGGCGAGGTGCCGCACGAGCTGCTCGTGGTGGCTGATCACTGCTCGGACGACACCGAGGCGGTGCTGCAGCGGGTACAGACCGAGGTGCCGACGCTGCGCGTCATCACGAACCCCGGGCCAGCCGGATACGGCTTCGCGGTGCGCGCGGGACTCGACGCGTACTCGGGCGATGCGGTCGTGATCGTGATGGCGGACGCGAGCGATGATCCGCGCGACGTGATCGCGTACTATAGAAAACTGCTCGAGGGATACGACTGCGTCTTTGGCTCGCGATTCACCACCGGCGCCACCGTGCGCAACTATCCGCGTTCCAAGCTTCTGCTCAATCGCATCGCGAACAAGATCATCTCGATGCTGTTCCGTCTGCACTACGACGACGTCACCAACGCGTTCAAGTGTTTTCGGCGCGAGGCGATCGACGGCGTGCGGCCGCTGATGGCGGCACATTTCAATCTCACGGTGGAGCTGCCGCTCAAGGCGATCGTGCGCGGTTATTCCTGGGCTGTCGTGCCCACCAATTGGTACGGACGCGAAGCGGGGGAAACCAAGTTCGGCATTCAGGAAATGGGGAGCCGCTACCTTTTTATCGTGCTCTACGTGCTGATCGAGAAATATTTCTCACGCGGTGACTACAACCGCGCCGCGAAGCCGTGACCGACCCGGTCAAAGACATCTATCGCGCGCGGTTTCCGGAGCGCGACGCCGAGCGCCGGCTCGCGGTGTGGCGCGTGCTCTGCGCGAGCGTGTTCCAGCGATATGTGAATTCCGGCGACACCGTGCTCGATCTCGCGGCCGGCTTCTGCGTATTCATCAACACCATTCAGTGCACGCGAAAGATCGCGGTGGATCTGAACGAAGACGTGCGCGCGCACGCCGCGCCCGGCGTCGAAGTCGTGATCGCCGCGAGCACCTCCATGAGCGGCGTGCAGAGCGAATCCGTCGATGTGGTGTTCGTCAGCAACTTCTTCGAACATCTCCCTTCCACCGAGGCGCTGCTCGGCACGCTCGCCGAAATTCGGCGCGTGCTGCGGCCGGGTGGCCGCCTGCTCGTGCTGCAGCCGAACATCAGGCTCGTCGGCGGCGCGTACTGGGATTTCGTGGATCACCACCTCGCGCTCACCGAGAAGACGCTGGAGGAAGCGTTCGCCCTTTCTGGTCTCACCACGCGAGAGACGCACGCACGATTCCTGCCGTACACCATGGTCGGCAAGATGCCGGCGCACCCGCTGCTCGTCTGGCTTTACCTCAGGTTCCCGCCCGCGCAGTGGATCATGGGGAAACAGAGTTTTCTCGTCGCGGGTCGCGCGTAGCGCGCACCGAGCTCACGTAGTTTCTCCGCGAGTAGTCGTAGTTCGTCACCAGCGTCATCTTGTCCTCGCGGCCGAACAGCGTTTTCACGATCTCGCGATCGCTCAGCCCTGCGTCGATCAGCGCGTCGATTCGGCCCACCGTCTCTTCCGTCCAATCCGCCTTCGCCTGCAGCTGCGCGACCGGATTTGGCACGAGCCCGCGATGGCCGTCGAAGTACCGTTTCGGGTTGAGCGCGATCACGCGTCGCAGCGACGTGATTTGCGCGCGCACGTCCTCGCGCGGCCACGGATGCGTCACGCGCACTTTCACGCCGAGAAATAAATCCGCGCCGAAGACCGTCTCGCGCTCGGCGTCCCACACCACGTGATGTTCGGTCGAGTGGCCCGGCGTGTGGATCATTTCGAGGTCGCGGTGTTCGAACGGCGTCACGGGCGACGTCAGCGGCGGCTGCGAGCCCCAGCACCAGCGGCGGTACAGGAAAATCCGTTCCGGCGCACGCAGCTTCCCGAGCGTCGCCGGCGCGATCCACAGCGGCAGGCCGCGCTGCGCGAGCAGTTCGACGTTGCCCGCGTGATCCTCATGGTAGTGCGTGACGATGGCACCATCCGGACGGTTCGCGAGCATCCAGCCGTCGAGCTCTCTGCGCACGTCGTGAAACGCCGTGTCCACGAGCGCGCCCCGCACGAAGTACGCGCTCACGCTGAATCCCATGGACCGGCTCGACCACGACTGAAAGCGGAGTTGCGTGACATCTCCATGACGTTCTGCGCGAAGCATGACCGAACGATAGCCTCGTAGTTCTTCCGATTGCAGGACCTCTGCGCTCGTGGTAGTCTTGATTCAGCATCAGCGCCCGGCCACCAGTGCATCGCGGTCGGGCGCTGGCGTTTTATTGTTCCCCTCCGGGTTCCCCACCGGGTTTCCCCTCCGGGTTTCCCTCCGACCGCAAGCACCACACGATGATCGAAGCCCTGAAGGCCAAACTCGGCGATGAAGTAGAAAAGCTTCGCATCGAGCTGAACGTCACGCTCCCGGCGGAAATCGCGCGCGCGGTTGAAATGGGCGACCTGCGTGAAAACTCCGAGTACAAGGCCGCGCTCGAGCGGCAGCGCCTGGTGCAGGCGCGTCTCGGACAGCTCACGATGCGGCTCAGCAAGCTTTCGCAGATTGACATCACGCAGATTCCGACGGACCGAGTCGGACTCGGCTCGAAGATCGTCGTGAAAGATGAAGAGTCGAACGAAAAAGAGACCTACCACCTGATCTTCGGCGATTCGGTCGAATTCGAAGACGGTCAGGTCACGATGTCATCGCCGATTGGGCGCGTGATGCTCAACAAGCAGAAGGGCGACATCGTGCTGCTCAAACTTCCGGCGCGCACGCGCAAGCTGAAGATCGTGGAGCTCGTCACGATTCACCAGGCAAAACCGGAAGCGCTCGGCTAACGCGTCTCGCGCTCGTCGATCGTGAAAAGGCGCGCCGCTTCGGCGCGATAGTCCTCCAGTTCGCGCGCGATGTCGGCCGCGCTCCATCCGAGCCGCGGCGCGAGCAGCTGCGCCACCTGCGGCGCGGCCGACATTCCGTGATCGCGAGTCTCGAACGCGAGATGCGTGCGCCGAACGAGCACGTCGGCCACGGTGCAGGCGAACTCGTGGTCGACTGCGTGCGCGACGTCGTTCACGGTGTACGCGAGTTCCGGCACAAGGCGTCTGCCCACCGAATCGTTTTCGTCCGGACGGAGTTCCGAACCGGGAAGGACTCGCGTCGCCGTATGTGATTGCGTCCGGGGAATTCCCAGATAGATCTGCACGCGGTCAGCAACTTCTTCCGACATCGACCGATACGTCGTGAGCTTTCCGCCGGTGACCGCGATAACGCCGCGCGGTCCCACGGTGATCGCATGCTCGCGACTCGCGCCCGCAGGATCGCCCGCGTTGCCGCTCGCGATCAGCGGCCGGATGCCCGCCCATGCGCACACGACATCGTCGCTGCCGAGTTTCGCTTCGGGGAAATACGCGTTGGCGGCGTCGAGCAGGTATTGGACATCCGCGCGCGTTGCCCGCACCTGATCCGGCCGCTCGTTCGTGTGCGTGTCGGTCGTGCCGATGATGGTGTGCGTTGCGCCGGGCAGCACGAACATCACGCGCTGGTCCGCCTGCGCGAGCATCGTCACCGCCGCGCGATTGCCGACACGCGCCGCCGGAACCGCGATATGCACGCCCTTCGTGCCGAGCACCGCGGCGCGCGACGACGGGCTCTCGATGCGGCTGATGGCGTCGGTCCACGGGCCCGTCGCGTTTACCACGGACTTCGCGCGAATGGCGAAGGTGCGGCCGGCAATCCGGTCCCGTACAGTTGCGCCTGTGGCACGGCTGAGATCGAAGGTGAGCGACGTCACTTCCGCGTAGTTGAGCGCGACGGCGCCTGAGCGCACCGCGTCGACGACGTTCGCGATCGTGAGCCGCGCGTCGTTCGTCGCGGCGTCGTAGTACGTTGCGCCACCTTTCAAGCCGTCTCGTTTGAGCTTCGGCTCGGCTTCGAGCACTCGCGCCGCGCTCAGCGACCGGTGCCGCGCGACATTTCGAAACGCGGCGAGCAGGTCGTAGAGCCACAGCCCGGCCAGGAGTTTCCACTTCGGAATCCGCGCGCCCCTGTAAACCGGCCACGTGAACTGCAGCGGCTTCACGAGATGCGGAGCGATTTCCAATAGCGTCCGCCGCTCGCGGCTCGATTCAAACACGAGGTGAAAAAAACCGTGTTCGAGATACCGCACGCCGCCATGCACGAGCCGCGACGACCGGCTCGATGTCCCGCTCGCGAAATCGTCGCGCTCAATCAGCGCAACGGAAAGCCCGCGCAGTGCCGCGTCACGCGCAATCCCCGCGCCGTTGATCCCGCCGCCGACGACGAGCACGTCAAAGTGCTCGCGCGACAGACGGTCCCGCGCCGCGTCACGCCAGTTTGGAACTAGTCCGTTCGGGGCAATTCCCATCGCTGAACAACATAGCCTAGCTTTCAGTGATATGGCTCCCCCACGGGTGGCAATCATCGCTGGTGTGCGCACGCCGTTCGCCAAGGCCGGCACCGCGCTCAAGCACCTGAGCGCGATCGACCTCGGCAAAATGGCCGTGAGTGAACTCGTGCACCGCACCGGCGTCGACGTGAACACGATCGACATGCTGGTGTTCGGCACGGTCGTGCCGAATGTGCTCGCGCCGAATATCGCGCGTGAAATCTCCCTGATGCCGGTTTTTCCGAAGAACATTCAGTCGTACAGCGTGAGCCGCGCGTGCGCCTCGGCCAATCAGGCGATCACCGACGCCGCCGATCAGATCGCGCTCGGTCGCGCCCACGTCGCGATCGCGGGCGGCGCCGAATCGCTCTCAAACGTGCCGATTCTCCACTCGCGCGGTATGAGCGAGGTGCTCGTCGCCGCGAGCAAAGCGAAATCGCTCAGCCAGCGTCTCGCGATTCTCGCGAGACTACGGCCGCGCGATCTCATCCCGATCACGCCGGCGATCGCCGAGCCGACGACGGGTGAATCGATGGGCGAGTCCGCCGAGAAAATGGCAAAGCTGAACCATATTTCTCGCGCGTCGCAGGACGAGTTCACGCTGGCGTCGCATCTCAACGCGGCAAAGGGAACGCAGGATGGCCGGCTCACAGCGGAAATAGCGCCGGCGTATGTCCCGCCGCGCTACGACCAGGCGCTCACCGCAGACAACGGCATCCGCAACGACTGCACGCTCGACGCGCTCGCGAAGCTCCGGCCCTTCTTCGACCGGCGCTATGGAAGCGTCACGGCGGGAAACTCTTCGCCGCTGACCGACGGCGGCGCCGCGATGCTGCTCATGAGCGAGGATCGCGCCAAAGCGCTGGGCTTCACGCCGCTCGCGTACATCCGCAGCTACGCGTACGCAGCGATTGATCCGGGCGAGCAATTGTTGCAAGCGCCGGTCTTTGCCGCGCCGCTCGCGCTGCAGCGAGCCGGACTCTCTTTGCAGGACATCGATCTCGTCGAGATGCACGAGGCGTTTGCGGCGCAGGTGCTTTCGAACCTGCAGGGATTCGAATCGCCGTACTGGGCCGAGCGCGGCGGTTTCAAGGAACCGCTCGGGGCGGTCGATCGCACGCGGCTGAATGTGATGGGCGGCTCGATCTCGATCGGGCATCCGTTCGGCGCGACGGGCGCGCGCATCACCACGACGCTGGTGAATGAACTCGCGCGCCGCGGCGGCCAGTTTGGTCTCATGACCGTCTGCGCGGCCGGTGGCCTCGGCTTCGCGATGGTGGTGGAGCGCGCATGACGGCGCTCTCGCTCGAGCTCCAGGACGGTATAGCGATCGTGACGATTGATTTGCCGGGCGAGCCGGTGAACAAGTTTTCCGCCGGCGTTATTGCCGAGTTCGACACGATGATGACGCAGATCGAGGGAAACAGTGCGGTGAAGGCGGTCGTGCTGATCAGCGGCAAACCCGACGTCTTTATTGCCGGCGCGGACATCGACGCGTTTCTCGAATTCAAGAATGCGAAGGACGCAGAGAGCGCGAGCGCAAGCGGACACCGGATGATGGCGCGGCTCGAGCGCTCGCGCGCGCCGATCGTCGCCGCGATTCATGGCGCGTGCCTTGGCGCGGGACTCGAGGCGGCAATCGCATGCGCGTATCGCATCGCGACCGATCATCCCAAAACAGTGCTCGCGCTTCCCGAAACGCAGCTCGGCCTGATCCCGGGCGCGGGCGGAACGCAGCGCCTGCCGAAAGTGATCGGGCTGCAGGCCGCGCTCGACATGATCCTCACCGCAAAAAATGTTCGCGCCAAAAAAGCGCTGCAGAGCGGATTGATCGACGAGCTCGTGCATCCCGCCATCTTGCGCGACACGGCGATCGACCGCGCGAAGCAACTCGCCGCGGGCAGCCTCATGGGGCACCACTCGAAATCTCCCGGCGTACTGGGCGCGCTGCTCGAGGGAAATCCGCTCGGACGCGGCGTGGTGTTCCGGCAGGCGCGCGAAATGAGTCTGAAAAAAACGCGCGGAAACTATCCTGCGATCATCGCCGCACTCGAGGCCGTGCAGGCCGGCTACTCGGGATCGAGCGAGCAGGGTTATGCGACGGAGGCGCGGCTCTTTGGCGAAATGGCGGCAACCGCGGTCTCGCGCGAACTGATCTTCCTCTTTTTCGCGACGACCTCGCTGAAGAAAGACGGCAGTGATTCCGCAGCGCCGCTCCCAGTGAACCAGCTCGGCGTGCTCGGAACAGGATTCATGGGAGCCGGCATTGCGGCGGTGGCGGCCATGCAGGGCATTCCGGTGCGCTTCAAGGACATGAAGCACGAGCAGGTGGGCCGCGGTCTCGCCGCAGTTCGCGCGGTGCTCTCCTCGCGTCTCAAGAAAAGACAGATCACCAAACAGCAGTTCGATGACCAGCTCTCGCTCGTCTCCGGCACCATCGAATACACCGGCTTCGGACATGTGCCGCTCGTGATCGAAGCGGTGTTCGAAGATCTCGCGGTGAAGCATCAGGTGCTCGCCGAGATCGAGAAGGTGCTGCCCGCGTCGGCGATTTTCGCCAGCAACACGAGCACCATTCCGATCGCGCAAGTTGCCGACGGCGCGGCGCGCCCGGAGCGCGTGCTCGGCATGCACTTCTTCTCGCCCGTGGAGAAGATGCCGCTGCTCGAAGTGATCGTCACTCCGCGCACGCTTCCCGAAGTTACCGCCACGGCTGTCGCGTTCGGGCGCAAGCTTGGTAAGACGGTCATCGTCGTCAACGACGCGCCGGGCTTTTTCGTGAATCGCATTCTCGCGCCGTATATAAATGAAGCGGGCCGCATGCTCGACGACGGCGTGGCGATCGAAGCGATTGACGGGGCGTTGCTCGATTTTGGTTTTCCGGTCGGCCCGATCACGCTGCTCGATGAAGTCGGGCTCGACATCGCCGGAAAATCCGGCGCGATTATGTCGAAGGCCTTTGGCGATCGGCTGCAACCGTCCGAATCGCTTGGAAGAGTCCTCGCATCCGGGCGGCTGGGGAGAAAATCAAAGAAGGGATTCTATCTTTACGACGAGAGCGGCAAGAAAGGCGGCGTCGACGAATCGGTGTACGCGCTGCTCCCCACGGGAACGAAGCGCACCGAACTGGCGCGCGGGGAAATCCAGCAGCGCTGCGCGCTCGCGATGGTGAACGAGGCGGCGCGCTGCCTCGAAGAGAAAATCGTCCGCGTGCCGCGCGACGGAGATATCGGCGCCGTGTTCGGCATCGGCTTCCCGCCATTCCGGGGAGGCCCCTTCCGCTACGCCGACTCGCTCGGCGCCGCAGAAATCGTGCGCGCGCTCGAAGCGTTCAATGTGAAGTACACCGGCAGATTCCAGCCGTGCGCGCTGCTCGTCACGATGGCTCACGAGGGAAAACGTTTCTATCCGGCAACCGGAAAACCGTTGTGAGCCGACACACATGGAATTGAGATGAACTCCAAAATTCTTCGCGCGTCAGTTTTCGGGCTCCTTGCGCTTGCACTTCCCGCACTCGTCGCGGCGCAGCAGACCCGCGCCGAGCGCAGCAAATACACCGAAACTTCCACATACGCGGACGTCATCGCGTTCCTCGATACGCTGCAGATGAAGGGCGCGAAGATCCGCGTCGGATTCATTGGTCGCACGATGCAGGGCCGCGATGTTCCGTACGTGATTGCGTCGCGGCCGCTGGTCACGTCGCCGATGGAAGCGAAGCGTCTCAACCGGCCCATCGTCTACGTGCAGGGCAACATCCACTCCGGCGAAGTCGAGGGAAAGGAGGCGCTCCAGGCGCTTCTGCGCGATCTCACGCTCGATCCCAAGCCGAACGTGCTCGACTCGATCGTGCTCATCGCCGTTCCCGACTACAACGCCGACGGCAACGAGGCGATGGCACCGCAGGCGCGCAGTCGCGGCGCGCAGAACGGCCCTGAGATGGTCGGCACGCGTCCGAACGCGCAGGGCATCAATCTGAATCGCGACTACGTCCGGGCGGAGACGCCTGAAACCAAGGGCTCGCTCCAGATGTTCAACGCATGGGATCCCGATGTTTTTGTGGATCTGCACACGACGGATGGCAGCTACCACGGCTACGCGCTCACGTACGCGCCGTCGCTGCATCCTGCGGCGGCGATTCCGGGAGCGACATTCGGGGGCGCGTTCGCGCGCGACTCGATGCTGCCGGTGCTGCGCCAGCGCCTGCGCGCGCGCCACAAGTTCGAAATATTCGACTACGGAAATTTCTCCGGTGACGAAGGCCCTCGCGCTGGCCCCGGCGAGTCCCGCAGCTGGTCGACCTACTCGCACACGCCGCGCTACGGCAGCAACTACTTCGCGCTGCGCGGCCGTATCTCGGTGCTGAGCGAGGCGTTCTCGCACGATCACTTCGAGCGCCGCGTGCAATCGACGTACGCGTTCGTGCGCGAGCTGCTCACGTTCACCGGAGAGCGTTCGCGCTCCGTGCTTGCGGCGAGCCGTGGATCCGACGCTGGGCTCGGCTCCGGCAAATCGTTCGACGTGCCGATTCGCGCGCAGCTCACGACGCATGGCACGACGCAAACCGTGATCGAGGAAATGCTCGACACCATCCCGGAGGCGCGTGAGGCACTGCGCGCGCAGGCCGCGGCTGCGGCCGCGGCCGCGCTTGCGGCGCGAGCAAACGGCGGCGGTCGAGGGGGACGCGGTGCCGGCGGCGCCGGCGGTGCAGGAGGCCGCGGCCCGGCCGCGTGCCAGTGGCCGCTGAGCGAACCCGGCGTGCGCTGCGGCATGAAACGCACCGGCAAGTTTGTGAATCAAAAGATGCTTGTGCGCGACCGCTTCGAGGGAACGCTCACCGCGAAACTTCCGGTCGCGTATCTGCTTCGAAAAATGGCCGGCCAGGACTCGCTCATTGCGCAGCTCCGCCTGCACGGAATCGTCGTCGAGCGCCTCACATCGCGGCTCGACTCGCGCGGCGAGCAGTTTGCGATCGACTCGATGAAAAAACTTCCGCCGGGCGATGGGCACAGCGATATCCGTCTCGACGGAACATGGAGTGCGAGCGATCACGTCGCTGGCGAGCCCGGCGACTATCTCGTGCGGGGGGCGCAGGCGCTCGGGGTGCTTTCCGTGATCCTGCTCGAACCGCAGTGCGACGACGGGCTTACCGCGTGGAACTACTTCGACGCGGCGCTCGAGCCCATCATGAAACTGACCTCGGCAGCGGATCGCGTGTTTCCCGTCGCGCGCATCACGGTGCCGCTCGCGGTCACCACGCGCATTGTGCCGTAGGGAAATGCATGCTGCGTCACTCGCTCCTCTATCTCTCGCGTCAGCCGAAACTCTTCCGGTTCGTACGGAACAATCCGTTCGCGAAGGCCATGGCGTCGCGATTCGTCGCGGGCGAGACGATAGACAGCGCGATGTCAGCAGTTCAGAAACTCAACGCGAAGGGGATTAGCGTCTCGCTCGACCTTTTGGGTGAGAGTGTCACGAGCGAATCCGAGGCGCGCGCGGCCGGCGCCGAATACATACGCCTCATCGATGCCATCGCCGCCCACAAGGTTGACGCCAACGTTTCGGTGAAGCTCACGGCGATGGGGCAGGATATCGGCGATGACGTCTGCGAGTCCATCATGCGGACGATTCTCGATCGCGCCCGGCAGCATGCCTCGTTCGTGCGCCTCGACATGGAGGGGAGCGCCTACACCCAGCGCACGCTCGATTTCTTCGAGAACCGCCTGTACCCGCGGTATCCCGACAACGTCGGCATCGTGCTCCAAAGCGCACTGCGAAGAACGTGGAAGGACGTCGAGCGCGCGGTCTCGCTCGGTTGCCGCGTGCGCTTGTGCAAGGGAGCCTATCTCGAGCCGGAGGCCGTTGCGTTTCCGCTGAAGGCGGAGGTCGACCGGAACTACGTGACGTGCATGTACGCGCTGATGGAGCGCGGCCGCTATCCCGGCATCGCGACGCACGATCCCGGGCTCATCATGCTCGCCAAAACGTTCGCCGCTGAAAAGGGAATCGATCGCTCGCGGTTCGAGTTTCAGATGCTCTACGGCGTGCGGCGCGACCTGCAGGATCAACTCGCACGGGACGGATACCGGCTTCGCGTGTATGTGCCGTTCGGAACGCAGTGGTATCCGTATCTCATGCGCCGTCTCGCGGAGCGCCCCGCGAATCTCGCATTCATCACGGGAAACATCGTGCGCGAGTTCGCGAGCCCGAAGCACAGGCAGAACGGCGCAACACCAAAAAAGAACGGCGACGCGTGACGCCGGGACAGCATCTTCCCCCCGAGTACGAAAAAGGCGATGAGTCCACCGTCGGCGGCTACGCCGCGGTTCACTCGCGCCCCGCGGCGCTCGAAGGACGCGACGGATTCTCCTACAGTCTCGACGTCCTCACCGACACCACCGACGATCCCAATCGTCGGTACGGCGCGTATCTGATCTTCGTACAGTGGTCCCGCCTCGGCGCGCAGAAAGCCGAGGGGCACCTCGAAACGGATTTCATCGCGTGGGGCCGCACCGCGGATGAAGCGCGGCACGCGCTCGAGGCGATGCCGCTCGTGCAGGCGCAGCGCGCGCTCGATACGCTGATCTTCGGCCGCGACGGTGCATCGACTCGCCGCTGGCACGATGCCGTGAAAGCCGACGACGGAGCGGAGTGAAAGAAATCCGCGGAACGGTGCTCAACGGCACGGGCGGCGTGTGGACCGTGCGCACAAGCGAACAGGAGAACGTCGACGCGTCGCTTCGCGGCAGGCTCAAAAAGGAGGATGCCACGATGAAGCTCGCGGTCGGCGACGAAGTCACAATCGCGCGCGAGGCCGGCGACGGCGCATGGTCGATCTCCGAGATTCATCCGCGCCGCGGCGTGCTCGCGCGCAAATCACCCGGCAAGGCGCGCGGCGAGCGCATCGTGGCCGCGAACGTTGATCAGGTGCTGGTCGTTTTTGCTGCCGCAAAGCCGGAACCGCACATTCGCATGCTCGACCGCTTTCTCGTGATCGCGGAGGGAAACGACATTCCGGCGCGCATCGTGATCAACAAGGTGGAGCTCGTCGGCGGGCCAGCGGGCGTCGATGCGTTTGCTCGCGACTACGAACGCGCCGGATACCATGTGCATCGCACGAGCGTGAAGGAGCGCATCGGCCTCGAGGATCTGCACGGCGTGCTCGCCGGGAAAACGACGGCGCTCACGGGTCCGTCCGGAGTCGGAAAGTCGTCGCTCGTCAACGCGCTGTTCCCGGGTCTCAATCTGCGAACCGCCGAGATCAGCGAATCGGTGAACAAGGGGCGCCACACCACCGTGGGCGCATTGCTCGTGCCGATTCCGGACGTGCTCGGCGGATTCGTTGTGGACACGCCCGGACTGCGCGAAGTGGGCATGTGGGGATTGCCGCCCGAGAATCTCGATCAGTGCTTTCCGGAGTTCCGGCCGCTGCTCGGTCACTGCCGGTTTGACAACTGTTCGCACGATCATGAGCCGAAGTGCGCGGTTCGCGCCGCGGTCGAAGCCGGCGATGTTTCGCGCGAGCGCTACGAGAGTTATCTGAAGCTGCGCATCGAGCTCGCCAACCGGGAGAATGCCTGGTGATCTCCCATCTGCTGCCGCCGTCAAAACCATTGCGCGCCTGAGGCTGTCGAAGGCGGACACAACTTTCCCGCCCGGAATACATGAAATTGAGAATTGTTGTACTCGCCGCGCTGCTGCCGACTCTCAGCGCGCTTCCGCACGCCGCGGCAGCACAGGCCGGCGCCGAGCAATTCAAGATCGGCCGCGCCCTCATGGATTCGAACAAAGCCGACGCGGCGGTAAAGGCCTTCGAGAAAGCCGCCGCCGCCGACAACAAGAACGCCGACTACCACCTCTGGCTCGGCCGCGCCGTTGGCACCGTCGCGCAGAATGCCAGCGTGCTGCGTCAGCCATTCCTGGCGCGGCGCGTGAAGTCCGAGTTCGAGCGCGCGGTGGAACTCGATCCGCAGAACATCGGTGCTCGGGAGGGTCTCGTCGAATTTTACACGCAGGCGCCGGGAGTGATGGGCGGCAGCATCGCGAAGGCGCGCGAACAGGCCGATCAGATCGCGAAAATCAATCCGATGCGAGGGCACTTCACGCGTGCGAGCATCGATGGAAACCAGAAGGATGCCGCGGGCGTCGAGCGCGAGTTCCGCGCCGCGTCGGAGGAAAATCCAGACAGTCTCGTCGGGCAGACGGCGCTCGCGAACTATCTGGCGATCAGCAATCGCGCGGACGACGCGTTTGCTCCGGTCGACCGATTCCTCACTCGCCATCCCGCTGATCTTCTCGCGCAGTTCTGGATCGGCCGCCTCGCAGCCATCACCGGAAAGCAGCTGGAGCGCGGTGAGAGTGTGCTGCGCACGCTGCTCGAAATTCCCAATCTCGGCGCCGCACCGAACCAGCCGCTCCCAGTCAATATCCACTACCGGCTCGGCGACATCGCCGCGAAGCGCGGGCACAAGGATGTCGCGCGGAAAGAATACGAAAAAGCGATCGAGCTAAACCCGAAGTTCGAGGCTGCAAAAAAAGCCTTGAAGGCGCTCCAGTAAGAGCCTACTCCACACGCAGCGCGACGATCGGATCGACTCCCGTCGCGCGCCGCGCCGGAATGAAGCTCGCCGCGAACGCGACCAGCGCCAGGAATACGGAAACGCCAATGAAGCTGACCGCATCCGTTGGCGAGACTCCGATCAGCATGCTCGAGACCACGCGTGTCACGCCGAACGCGCCCACGAGTCCGACGCCGATTCCTATCGCGGCGAGCGACATGCCGTTCCACACCACGAGGCCGATCACATCGCGCCGCTGCGCGCCGAGCGCCACGCGCAGCCCGATCTCGCGCGTGCGCTGAGACACGCCGTACGAGATGACGCCGTACACGCCAATCGCAGCGAGAAAGAGCGCGATCGCGCCGAAGACGGCGAACATGATTCCGAAGAGTCCGTATTGCCAGAAACTGAGCTGACGAACTTTTTCCATCGTGCGCACCTGAAAAACCGGGATCGCGGGATCGGCTGCGCGAATCGCGCCGCGCACCGCGCTGGTGATTGCGGTGACCGGCCCTTTCACGCGAACCATCAATCCATGATTTCGCGCGGGGAGATAGCGGTAGGGCAGAAAAGCGCTCGGCTGCGTTTCGCCGGTGTCGCTGAGGCGATCGGTGCGAATGTCGGGCACGACGCCGATGATCGTGAACCAGCGCTGCGAGGTGTCGCTGGCGAGTCTGAAACGCCGCCCGACGGCGTTCGCTCCCTTCCAGAATTTCACCGCCATCGCTTTGTTGACGACCGCCACGGGAAGCGAATCGCGCGCGTCTTCTGCCGTGAGCGTGCGTCCCGCCGTCATGCCGACGCCGAGCGTCTCGAACCAGTGTCCGGCGACTCCCGACCAGAAGATCGGTGTTTCTTTTCCTTTGTCGACGGGCTGCCCTTCGATGATGGCGCCGTCGCCCCCGCCGCCGCCGTCGATCGGAATCAGATTGGAGATCGTCGCCGCCTCGACGCCCGGCAGCGCCTCAACTCGCCGAATAATTTCCGCGACCTGCTGTGATTTCGTGATGAGGCTGTCGTAGCGCTGGCCGGGGAGAAAGAAGCGCATCGTCAAAATGGGCGCGGTGTCGAAGCCCACCTTCGTTTGTTGGAGCGCCTCGAAGCTTCGCACGAACAGTGACGCGCCCACGAGCAGCACCAGCGAGAGCGCGACCTCGGCGATGACGAGCGCGCTCCGCATTTTGTTCTTGCGCGTCCCGCCGCCGCGGCTGCCGTCCTTGAGCGCCTCGGTGAGTTGGCCGCGCGCGGCCTGCAACGCCGGCGCGAGGCCGAACGCCACGCCTGTTGCGAGCGAGATCACGAGCGTGTAGGCGAGCGTGCGGAAGTCGAGCGCCCACGCGATGTAGTATGGCAGCGGATCTTCCGGCGGGATTGCGAACTGAATGAGACGCAGTGATTCCCAGGTGAGTGGGATCGCGATCACCCCGGCCATCAGCGCGAGAATCACGGATTCGGTCATCAGCTGCCGGATGATCCGGCCTCGTCCCGCGCCGATCGCAACGCGAATTGCGATCTCACGCGACCGTCCTGCCGCGCGCGTCAGCATCAGGTTCGCGACGTTTGCGCATGCAATGAGCAGCACGAAGGTTACCGCGCCGAACATGGTCGCTGTGATCAGCGATACATCGGGCGGAATGAAATCTTTTCGAAGTTCGCGCACGCTTCCAACCAGGCGGCCTCCTCGCGCGCCGACCGCGTCGATGCCGTATTGCTCGTTCACCCGCTTGGCGATCTCCGCGAGTTCCTGATCGGCCTGCGCGAACGTCGCGCCGTCTTTCAGCCGCGCAACCATCGAGACGGCGCGCGCCTCGCGCTTGTCGTCGTGCAGCACGGGCGCCATCGGCATCCAAATTTCAGAACTTTGCGGGAACTTGAACTTCGGCGGCATCACGCCGACGATCGTGTACGGCAGGTTGTTGATCGAGACGACACGACCGACGACCGTGGAATCCGAGAGATAGCGGCGACGCCACACCCCGTCGCTAATCAGCGCCACGCCGGGCGCGCCGGCTTTGTCCTCGTCGGGGCGGAAGAGCCGGCCGATCTGCGGCGTGACGCCGAGCATCGAAAAAAGATTTCCGCTGATGATCTGGCCCGAGAGGCGCTCGGGTTCGTCTCCCTCGGTGATCGCCGCGCTGCGGGCGGTGTAGGCGCCGATATCGGCGAGTTTCGTGGACTGCGCGCGCCAGTCGAGATAATTCAGATACGAAATCGAATTGCGGCCGCCGGTTTTCGGATTGCGCTCCGACAGGGATGCCAGGCGTTCCGCGTCTGTGTACGGAAACGGCTTCAGCAGGATGGCGTCGAACACGGAAAAGAGCGTGGTGTTCGTCGCGATGCCGAGTGCGAGGCAGATGACGGCGATGGCGGTGAAGGCCGGGCTCTTTCGCAGTGTGCGAAACGCAAAGCGAACATCCTGAAGGAACTGTTCCATTCGTGTGATCGGTTCGAGAGGGAAGGCTATCTCGTTATGACAGCCCGAGACTCGATACGGATTGTACGCCGGCCGGTTTCGATCAGGAGCAACTCAGGAGCAACTCAGGGGGAGAGTCGCCCCACCTTCCACGCGGCGCCGTCGCGCGTATAGACGATGCGGTCATGGAGCCTGCTTTCGCGCCCCTGCCAGAACTCGATCGTCGCCGGCGTCACTCGGTAGCCGCCCCAGTGCGGCGGGAGCGGTACGTCGTTTGGATGCTGTTGTCCGAGGCGCGCGACCTCCTTCTCGAGGATTTCGCGCGCGGCGAGCGGCGAACTCTGGCGCGACGCCCACGCGCCGATCTGGCTGCCGCGCGGCCGCGAGTGGAAATACGATTCGGATTCCTCGCGCGTGACTTTCTCAACCGCGCCGCTCACGCGCACCTGGCGGTGCAGCGCCTCCCAAAAGAAGCACAGCGCAACCAGCGGGTTTTCAGCGAGATCACTTCCCTTGTGGCTGCGATAGTCGGTGAAGAACACGAATCCGCGTTCGTCGACACCCTTGAGGAGCACGATTCGCGCCGACGGCCGCCCATCGCGCGTGCTCGTCGCGAGCGTCATCGCGTTCGATTCGACCATGGCCGCGCGCATGGCCTGCTCGAACCATTTCTCGAACTGTGCGATCGGATTCGGATCGACGTCGCGCTCGCTGAGCGGTTCGCCCGCGTATTCGCGGCGCAGGTCGGCGATGTTCATGTGCGAAACTTAGCGAGGCACGGTGGTGGACGCTAAGTTTGAGAATATGACACTTCCCACCGGGACGGCATCACACAAGGCGGAAGGCGAATCGATCGCAGCGGTGCGCGTGGCCGTCGTGACGGTGAGCGATACGCGCACGGCCGAGACCGACGAGTCCGGCCCGCTGATGCAGTCGCTGCTGACGGTCGCGGGACATCAGATTGCCGACTATGCGCTGCTGCCGAATGTCGAAGCGCGCGTGCGCGGCCACGTGCGCACGCTCATCGCGCGCGCCGACGTCGACGCCGTGTTCATCACCGGCGGCACCGGACTCGGCAGCAAGGATCGCACGGTGGAGGCGGTGCGAGATCTCCTCGACAAAGAGCTTCCCGGATTCGGCGAAATTTTTCGCGTGCTCTCGTTTCAAAAGCAGATCGGCGCGGCGGCGATTCTTTCGCGCGCTATTGCGGGATCGGCGAACGGAAAGCTTGTCGTCTCGATGCCCGGCTCCAAGGATGCCGTCGAGCTCGCGCTGACCAACATCCTGGTTCCCGAGTTGCGGCACCTCGTGCGGGAACTGCGCCGCTAGTCAGGCCGTCTTAGTCGCTGGCATACGGCCGGGAGAAGCTCGGCACCAGTTGCGGCACGTCGCGCTGGTATTGCCGGTACTCCTCGCCGAATCGCTCGATGAGTTCGCGTTCCTCGTATGCGAGCATCACCATCCCGATCGGAAAGACGACGAGGATGATGACGTACATGCCCAGGTAATTGATGAACAGCGCGTTTGCGATCACGCCAATCCCCGCGCTCAGATAGCGCGGATGGCGCACAGAGTGATAGGCGCCGCGCGTGAGCAGATGGCCCGGCGCACCATCGGCTCGCGTGAGTTCTTGCATGCCAACGAGCGCGCGAATGTTCAGCGAACTCCAATTCTTGAACTCGAGCCACGTCGAGAGAACGTAGAGCGCGATGGCAACCGCGAACAGCGGCACGTTCACTCCGAGGTCCGCGCCGAGCAGCAGCTGTCTGTAATGAAACAGGAGCGCGCCGAGCGCGGCGATCGGAGGGAGAATGATCGCATACGCTTTTCCGGGACCGAGAGTTCTCCACTGCCGCGCCCACGGATGAATCACGAACCAGAAGAGGAGTCCCGCGGGCGCAATGACGACGAGCAGCACGCCGAGCGCGTAGCGAATCTGGGCGATCATTTCTTGTCCATGGCGACTCCTATCCGACGGTCACGCGGCGCATCGTTTCATCAGCGCTGCCTTATCGCGTGAGCCGACTCTGCACTTCGCCGATCACGTCCTTGTACGTATTTAACAGCCGGTCCCATGGAATGAAGTTCTCGTCGTCCTTCACCGAAACGCCGGCATTGCGGCTGCGCTCGCTCACGATTTTGATTGCGTACCGCAGCGGCTGATCGTTGCTGCGTTTTACGATGATGCGAGTGCGGATGACCACGTCGTTGTTGTCGCCGTACGTCTTCAGCTGCCACGCGGTGCGCAGATATCCGGTCTGGCTGTCGGAGTTCTCAAGCACGTCGAAGTGGCTGAGGACGATCGACGACATCAGACGCCATGCCTGATCCTCCGTCAAAGTCTTTCCCACCTCGATGGTGACGTTGACGTTGGCCTGGTCGCTGGCGATGGATGCGGCGAACGAGTCGTCCTGCTTGAGCGTGACATTGTCCTCAAACGGCGGCGCGGGCGCATTTGGCTGCACGCAATACTCGCGGTCGTACGAGAGAAAGGCAGCCTGCTCCACGCGCACCTTCACGCAGCTCCCGTCGGCGACCTGCACGGCGAACGCGCCGGTGGCAGCCACCTTCTGGTTCACGAGGATGCGCGCCGACGGCGGGCCGCTCACGTTGACCACGCGCCCTGAGAGCGCGATGCGGTCGGCGACTGGCGGGTCGGGGAGACCATCCTTGTTGCAGTACTGCGCGTCTTTCGGCATGAATCCGGTCTTGCGTACCTGCGCCGTGCTGCAGGTGCCGCGTTTGATCACGAGTTCGGCATCGTTGTCGCCCAGCTTCTGGTCGTTGCCGAAAATCTCTGACGCGCCGGGACTGGCGTTGATGAGCACTTTGCGATCGACGAGTTCGAGCTTCTCGGACGTCGGTGGCATGTCGCCGCCTTTGTCCCAGCGGTACACGCGTTTGATGGTGGCAAAGCCGCGTTTCACGAGTTCGACGGTCGTCGCCTTGCCTTCTTCCACTTCGACCTCGAGACTCTTCGTCCCCTTCACATCGCCGTTGATGACGATCTGCGCGTCGTAGGGAAGTGTGGTGAGTTGCACCACCCGCTTGGTGAGAAAGATTGCAAACGTCTTGTCCTTGTAGTCATCGGTGCCGGGAAAGCTGCGCTGCACATCCCGGTAACCTTCCTGCCGGACGATGATGGTGTTTGGGGCTTTTTTGTCGAGCTTCAACTTGGCGGTACCCACGCCGAGGGGCGTGAGCGAATTGTCCTGCGGCTTTAGCAGGTAGATGGTCGCGGTCGCGGGTTCCGCAGCGATGGTGAGTGTCGTGCTGCCGAAGCCGAACTGGGCGTGCAACGGAGCGGCGATCGTCGCCAGCAGGCAAGTAGACCAGAACAGGCGCATGGGTTGCTCCGAATGGTGGTGCACGAACGTACTCGTCTCCTCACCAGGAGGCGAGGAGGTAACTCACGCCAACTCCAGCGACCACGTAATCGACATCTCCGGATCCATCGAATCCCGCACGGTGCAATACCGCGTCACCGCCAGCTCGATCGCCCGCATCGTCTGCGTCTGATCGATGCCCGCGCCGGTGATCTTGTACGCGAGATGCGCGCGCGTGACGCGCCGCGGCGACTCGACCTTCCGTTCGGCCGTCGTCGTGACATCGAGCGTCGCCGGCGGAGTCTTCCGCTTCGTCAGCATTTCGACCACATCGATCGCCGTGCATGTCGCCAGCGCAACCAGCAGCGTTTCCGGCGGACTCGGTCCATCGAGGGACTTGCCGTCGATGCGCACGAGCGGCGCTCCCGCCTTTCCCGCGTCGAACTTCCACTCGCCCTTCCACTGCGCGGTGACCATGAGATCGGCGCGCACTTCCTCCTTCGTGCCGGGACGGTCGTACTTCACGGAGTCGTCCCAACCACGATCGGCGCGCGAACCGAGTTGCCCCACTCGGTCCAGCTGCCGTCGTAGTTGCGCACCTTCTTGTAGCCGAGCAAATACGTCAGCACGAACCACGTATGCGATGAACGCTCGCCGATTCTGCAGTACGCGATCACGTCGTCCTTCACATTGAGGCCGTTCTCCGTTTCGTAAATCGCGCGCAGTTCATCCGCGTTCTTGAACGAGCCATCCGCGTTCGCCGCGCGCGCCCACGGAATGCTCCGCGCCGTTTTGATATGACCGCCGCGCAGCGTGCCCTCCTGTGGATAATCCGGCATGTGCGTGCGCTCGCCGCTGTACTCCTGCGGCGACCGCACATCCACCAGCTTGCCGCCTTTCTCGACGTGCTTCTCCACCTGCTTCATGAACGCGCGGATCTTCTTGTCGTTCCGCTCGGGCGCCGTGTAGTTCGTCGCTGGAAAGCTGGGAACATCGGTCACCATCGCGCGGCCCTCGGCTTCCCACTTCATCCGGCCGCCGTCGAGAATGCGCGCGTTCTGATATCCGAACAGCTCGAACACCCAGCAGACGTACGTGGCCCACCAGTTGTTTTTATCGCCATACAAAATCACGGGCGTGGTTTCATCGATGCCGCGCGCGCGCATCAGCGCCTGAAATTTCGACGAGTCCACGTAGTCGCGCAGCACGTGATCGTTCAGATCGGCGTGCCAGTCGATTTTCTGCGCGCCGGGAATGTGCCCCATGTCGTAGAGCAGAACGTCTTCATCGCTCTCGAGAATCCGGAGCGCGGGATCTTTCAGGTTTTTTGCGAGCCACTCCGTGGTCACGAGCCGGTCGCCGCGAACGTAGCCCTTCTTCTTGATTTCGCCGAGAGTTCTAAAGCGCCCCATCGTCTTCACCTCGAAAAAATGTTCCAATCAGCCAATTCGAGTCCCGTTCTCCACCACATGTCCGGGGCCCAGCAGCACCACTTCCGTGGGCGAGGGCATCGCGCCCAGCACGAGCACCTGACTCATGAAGCCGGCAATCCGCCGCTCGCCGATGTTCACCACGGCCACCACCTGCCGGCCCACCAGCTCCGCCGGCGTGTAGTGCGTCGTAATCTGTGCGCTCGATCGCCGAACCCCAAGCTCCGCGCCGAAATCTATTTCCAGTTTGAGCGACGGCTTGCGCGCTTCCGGAAAAGCGTCGGCCTTCAATACGGTTCCAACGCGAATGTCTATCGCGAAAAAATCCTCAGGCACAGGCATCAGTCGGGTTTCACCGGCATCGGTTTCGGCGCGGACTCTGGCAGGAGCGTAAAGCGCGCGTACTGCTCCGTCTGCAAATATTTCCGCGCCGCGTCGCGCAGCATCTCGCGCGACAACCCTTTCGCGAGCTCAGGCAATTTCAGGAAATCGCGCTGATCGCGGCCGTCTTCGTCGGCGTCCGTCATCGCGCCGAGCCACGACCCGTTTTGCTTGAGTCCGGTCTCGTGACCGCGGAGCTGGATCTCGCGGATCTTCGTGAGATTCGAATCGCTCACCGTGCCCGCCTTGATCTCATCGAACACGTTGAACACCGCCGCGACGAGCTCGTCCACGCGCTCCGGCGCCGAACCGAACTCGACCGTCACGCTGTAGTGCTCGTACGGAATGTTGCTGCACGAGCCGCCCGCGCTCGCGCCGTACGTGCCGCCCTTCTCTTCGCGGAGCACTTCGCGCAGCCGGATGTTCAGCAGCTCCGTCAGTGCGCTCAGGGCGTAGCGATTCGCAAAGCTGTACGAACAGCTGCCGGTGAATACCAGCGACGTGGACGCCTTCGGCTCGATCCCTTTCTTCACGGTGCGCGTCACGACCCCTGACGGCGGACGAATCCCGTTGTCCTTCGCTTTCTCGTGGCGGTTCAGCGCGGGCAGCGACGCAAGGTACTGCTCCACCAGCGGCCGAACGGAATCGGGCTTGAAACTTCCGACGAGAAAGAACGTGAATCCGCTCGCGTCGGCAAAGCGATCCTTATAAATGTCGTACGCCTTCTGGAGATTCACCGAATCGAGCAGCTGCGGCGAGAGCAGATGCACGCGCGGATGGTGCTGCGACATCGTGACGTCGACGGTGTCACCGAACACCGACTCGGGATCGTTCCTCGAGTTCGCGAGCATCGCGACCATCTGCGCCTTGAACGCGAGGTACGCGCTGGTGTCCACGCGCGGCGACGTCATGCGGAGCCACGCGAGCTGGAAGAGTGTTTCGATATCCTGCGCGGACGCGGTGCCGCGCACGCCCTCCCCATGATCGTCGATTCCCGCGGCGACGTTGACTTTTTTGCCGGTCAGTTTCTTGCCGAGCGCGATCGCGTTGAAGTTGCCGACGCCGCTGCGCGACATCACCACAGAGGCGAGGTCGGCGCTCACGACGTCCGTATTGGGCACCAGCGATTCGCCTCCGGGACCGCGCGCCGCAAAGAGCACCTCGTCCGCTTTGAAATCGGTCGGCTTGAGCAGCATCTTCGCGCCGTTTGAGAGCGTCCACTCGATAATTCCCGTTTCCGGCAGCGTGCGCTCCGCCGTGATCTTTCCCGGCGCGGGCATGATCGCCACGAGCGCGGCATCGGATGACGAATCGACGTAGGCCGTCAGGGTCGCGCGCTTGGCCGCGCTGAACACCGCGAGCATTCCGGCTGGTGTCGGCATGTGGACGTCCGGCTTTTCCGCGGCGGCCACGAGGATCACACGATTTTTTTCATTGAACGAAGTCTTCGAGAGCGCGTTCACCTCGGCGAGCGTAATGCCGGGCACCAGTGCCTTCGTGATCTGCTGTTCCTGCTCGATGCCGAGCGTCGGCGTATTCCAGAGCGAGCTGCTCACGTACTCGTCCACAAAGCGCGACGAGTTGGTTTTGTCGCGCTCGGCATACTGCTGTTCCATCGTGCGCAGAAGGTTCGTGCGGCGGCGATCGAGTTCGGTCTGCGTAAATCCGAATCGCGAAATGCGCTCGGCTTCCGCGAGCAGCGCCTCGGCCGCCTTGGTGAAACCGCTTTCTTTCACCCCGGCAACCAGCTGGTAGGCGTCCTTCGTGCGCACGAAGCTGCCGCGTCCGCCCTGCGCGAAGGTGAAGGGTGCGTCGGCGTGCTGTGAGATTTCCGAGAAGCGCGCGTTCACCATGCCGTCGTAGAACGACGAGATCAGCGAGCGGCGGAAGTCGGCCACCGTGCGCACGCTGTCACGCGGTTTCAGCCAGAGGAGCCCGACGGAGGCGAGCGGATATTCCTTGTCGGTCTCGATGGAAACGAGCGTTTCATCGTGATCGGGAACGCCGGCGTACTCGCGCTGGCGCGGATTCGACGGCATCGGGATAGCGGCGAAGCGCGTGGCGATAGACGCTTGCATTTCTTTCACGTCGAAATCACCGACCGCGATCACCGTCATGAGATCGGGACGATACCAGTCGCGATAGTACTTCCGCGCGAGGGTGTCGGCGAACGTCTCGAGATTTTCCTTGGTGCCGATCGGAACGCGCAGCGCGTACTTCGAGCCCTGCAGCATGATCGGGAACTGCCGGTACTGCACTCGTGTCGAGGCGTCGCGGCCGGTGCGCCATTCCTCGATCACTACGCCGCGTTCCTTTTTGAGTTCTGCGGCATCGAACGTCGTGGCGCCGCTCGCCCAATCCTGGAGAATGTCGAGCGCGCTGTTCACGAGGCGCGTGGTGTCGGTCGGGATCGTCAGCATGTACACGGTTTCATCGAACGACGTGTACGCGTTGAGGTCCGCGCCAAAGCGCATGCCGACGCGCTCCAGGAAATTGATGATGTCCTGTTTTGGAAAGCGCTTCGTGCCGTCGAACATCATGTGCTCGACGAAGTGAGCGAGGCCGCGCTGCGAGTCGTCTTCCTGAATCGAGCCGGCGTTTACGACGAGTCTTAATTCGGCGCGATGCTCGGGCTTGCCGTTCTTGCGGATGACGAAGTGGAGGCCGTTCGCGAACTGGCCGCGGACGACGGCGGGATCGCTCGGAAGCGCAGAGTCGGGACTCTGAGCCTGAGCCGTCGCGGCAACCGCGGCAACCGCGGCAACCGCGGCAACCGCGGCAACCGCGGCGAGGGCGAGAACGCGCAGAAATCGATGCATTTTGGTGAACGCTGAGGAGTTGACTTGAAAGATGCTAACTTGTCGTCGTGACTGATACACCCGAGATGGAAGCCTATGCCCGCCACGTGCTTGTGTGCACGGGCGGATTCTGCTCGCCGGACCGGCGTGGCCGGGCGATTTATTCGAAGCTCGCCGAGCTGCTGCAGCGGGAGAACCTGCTCTTTGGTCCTACACGAGTGAAGCGCTCCGAGACACCCTGTCTCGGGGTCTGCAGTGCCGGCCCGATCGTCGCGGTTTACCCTGAGGGAATCTGGTATTCGAACGTCACGCCAGCGCTCCTCGAACGGATCGTCGTCGAACATCTCCGCGACGGAAAAGTGCTCAAAGAGGCCGTTTTTCACAGGCTTGCCGAGTAGGGGCGTCTTGCGCCGGACAGGCACGAGACTGAATTTCGAAGATTGACCTTGGCTCACCCGCCAGACACAGAATCAGGCACAGGCTCTCCGATGTCGGTAATACTTTACGAACGCACGATGCCTCAGGGACACGTGGTGCGAATCCGGCGACTGACGCCGGACGGCACCGGGCCGTTGCGCGCGGTGATCGAAGTGGATCGCCGTGCCGGTACGCCGCGCAGCTCCGGCGGCGGAAATCCACCAGCCCTCATGGCCGTGGAAGGCGAAAGCGAGCCGGATGTGGTGGCGTCGCTCCTTCCCTTCGTCCAGGACGACGCGTCGGTTGCGAGATTGCTCGCCCAGCGCGGAGTGCGGTGACATCGCCGATCAGCCCGCGCCGCCTCATGCTCGGCGCCGCCAAGAAAATCTTTCTCGACCCGCCGGCAGCAAGGCCGGGAGCATCCGCCCCCGCCCATTTTGAGCCGCCTCGCCTCACTGCAGACTTTCTGGAGAAGACCCGCATGTCCCGATCCCGCGATCGCATTCTCGCCAACCTCGACGAGATGTACCGAGAGGCCTTCGAGCGCTCCAAGACCACCGGCGACGACGCCCAGATGGCGTCGCTCGACTTTGCCTACCGCCGCGAGCAGCTGTATTTCGAAATCCTGCTCGATGTACGCGACGCGATCGAGCGGAAGTAGCGGACCGAAATTACCAACTCAGCGGAGCCGTCGATCCCCGTGCCGCAATGGCGTCGCGCATGAGCTCCGAGCTGATTTCGCTCGCACTGGTGCTCGTCGTGAGCGCCTCTGTGGGGTGGTGGGTGCTGCGCTCGCGTGCGCATCTCAGCGCGCGCGTGGCGGAAGAAGCCGACGCCCGAAAGAGACTTGAGGAGCTGCAGGCGCGCCTGCTCGAACGCACGGTAGAACTCGAAGATGCGAACGAACATCTCGAGCGCGAAGTTGACGAGCGCCGCAAAGTGGAGCTCGCGTTGCGCGAGAGCGAAGAGCGCTACGCGCTCGCCGCGCGCGGCGCGAACGACGGGTTGTGGGACTGGAATCTCGTCACCGGTGAGGTCTACCTCTCCGAGCGCTGGCGCGAGATGGTGGGCGTGGTTGATCGCACGCTGACGCCGAGTCCGGAGGAATGGTTCAGCCGCGTGCATCTGAGCGATCTGCCACAGCTGAAAGTCGACATCGCCGCGCAGGCCGCGGGCACGCGCTCCCACTTTCACAGCGAGCATCGCCTTCGCCACAGCGAGGGCTTTTTCATTTGGGTGCTCTGCCGCGGCATCGTCGTGCGCGACGGCGAAGGACGCGCGCTGCGGATCGCCGGCTCGATGACCGACATCACCGCGCGAAAAGATCTGGAAGAGCGCCTCCGCCGCGAGGCGCAGTTCGATTCGCTGACCACACTGCCCAATCGCAGTTACGCAACGGACTTGCTGCGCCGCGCCATTGCGCGCGCGAAAAGAAACAAGGAACAGCAGTTCGGCGTGCTCTTTCTTGACTGCGATCGATTCAAGGTCGTCAACGATTCGCTCGGCCATCACGCGGGCGACTCGCTTTTGCGCCTGGTCGCGGGACGCCTCAACGGCTGCGTGCGCCCCGGTGACGTCGTCGCGCGCCTCGGCGGCGACGAGTTCGTCGTGATCCTCGAAGGCGTGAAAGACGAAGCCGAGGCGATCACCGTCGCGGAGCGCATTCAGCATTCGCTCGCGCAGCCGTTCTATCTCGACGGTCGCGAGCTGTTCATGTCGGTGAGTGTCGGCATCGCCATGAGCCAGCCGGGCGTCGAGCGACCCGAGGACTATCTGCGCGACGCCGATCTCGCGATGTACCGCGCGAAACTGCGCGGCCGCGCGCGGCACGAGGTGTTCCGCGCAGATATGCGCGCCGGTGCCGTGTTGCAGATGTCACTGGAAAACGACTTGCGTCATTCGATGGATCGCGGTGAGCTGCGCGTGATGTACCAGCCGATCTGGTCGTTGGCGAGCGGACGCATTGTCGGGTTCGAAGCGCTCGTGCGCTGGGATCACCCGCAGCACGGCGCGATGCAGCCGGCGGATTTCATTCCGATCGCCGAAGAAACGGGACTGATCCTTCCTCTGGGAGAATGGGTGCTTCGCCAGTCGGCGCAGCGGCTCTCGCACTGGAATACGAAGACCGTCGCGGACGATCCGATCTGGGTGAGCGTGAACGTTGCCGCGCGCCAGCTGACGCATCCTGGACTGGTTGAAGTCGTGAAGAGCGCCATCGCCGAAACGGGAATTGAAGCGTCGAAGCTGAAGCTCGAGATCACCGAATCGATGATCATGGCCGACGCGGTCGCGGCGGTTGGCGCCCTCGAGGCGCTCAAATCGCTGGGCATTCACTTGCTGATGGACGATTTCGGCACCGGGCACGCGTCGCTCAGCTATTTGCACCGGCTGCCAATCTCCACGATCAAGATCGATCGCTATTTCGTGGGGCGCATCGATTCGAATAGCGAATGCCTCGAGATCGTTCGCACGATTCTGAATCTCTCGCGCTCGCTCTCGATGGACGTAGTGGCCGAGGGTGTTGAGAATAGCGCGCAGCGCGAAGTGCTCCAGGCGCTGGGCTGCGAATATGTGCAGGGCTATCTGCTCTCGCCCCCGCTCGACGCGGATGCCGCGGAGCGGCTGTTGCTGACAAATCGAGCGGTGGAGAGCGCGACTGGGCGATAACGACGGCGAATGGCGACTGGGGACCGGCGAGCAAATGGCGACCGGGAACTTGACGTCCAGTCGCCATTTGCTATTCGCTCGCTAGTGCCCAGTCGCCATTCGCCTAAAACGCAGCAATCTCCTCGTACGCCGCCACAAACGTAGAAACCTGCGGCAGAATCGCGTCTTCAAGCTGCGGCGCGTAGCCGACGAACGTGTCCGTTGAGGCCACCCGGCGCACCGGCGCATCAAGCCACGCGAAGCACTCGTCCGCAATCGACGCGGAGATCTCCGAGCCGTATCCCCACGAAAGCGAATCTTCGTACGCCACAATCACGCGCCCAGTTTTCTTGACGCTCGCGAAAACTGTTTCGCGATCCCACGGCGAGAGCGTGCGCAGATCGATCACTTCGACATCGATCCCGCGCTCGGCAACTTCACGGGCCGCGACCAGCGCGCGCTGAACCGTGGCGCCGTACGTCACGACCGTCACCTGTGCTCCTTCCTTCACGACCTTCGCCTTGCCGAACGGAATCATGAAGTTCGGGCCCGGATACGCCGACTTATTGTATGTCTGGCGATACAGATGCTTGTGCTCGAGGAAAATCACCGGATCGTCGCAGCGGATCGCAGTCCGAAGCAAGCCATTGGCATCGAGTGCCGTCGCCGGGCACACCACGCGCAGGCCCGGGCAGTGCGTGAACAGCGACGCGCCAGTCTGCGAATGATAAATCGCGCCGCGAATATATCCGCCGTACGTCGTGCGGATGACCACCGCGGTTGAGAACTTGTTGTTCGAGCGCCAGCGCATCGTCGCGAGCTCGTCGCGAATCTGCATGTACGCCGGCCAGATGTAGTCGAAGAACTGCACTTCGACCACGGGCTTGAATCCGCGCGCGGCGAGGCCTATCGCGCGGCCCACGATGTTTGCTTCGGCGAGCGGCGTGTTGTACACCCGCGTGCTGCCGAACTCCTTCTGCAGTCCCCACGTGACTTTGAAGACTCCGCCTTTGCCTTTCACCTTGCCGAGGTGTTCGTCTTTCGAGACGTCGGCGACATCCTCGCCGAACATCAGGATTTTGGGATCGCGGCGCATCTCGTCCTTCATGCACGAGTTGAGCAGATCCACCATCGTGGTCGGATCGCCCGCAAACTGCGGGTCGTCCTCGGTGTCGAACTGTTCACTCGTCGGATCAACGTCCGGCGAGTAGACGCCGAAGTACACGCTGCTCGCGTCCGGCTGCGGCTGCGCGAGCGCATCATCGGTGGCGGCGAGCACTTCGGCTTCGACGCTCTCCACGATGTGCGCGAGGTCGGTTTCCGACGCGTAGCCCTCGTCGAGCAGCCACGCGGGATATGTGGTCAGCGGATCGCGCGCCGCGTCGGCTTCGCGCTCGGCTTTCGGACGGTACATGACTTCATCGTCGGAGAGCGAGTGCGAATACGGACGAATCACTTTCGCGTGCACCAGCGCGGGTCCCTTGCGCGCGCGAGCGTAGTCGATCGCCTTCTTCATCACGTCGTACGACGCGAGCAGATCGCAGCCATCCACCGTCTGCACGTACAGATCGGGGAATCCCTTTACGAGTTCGGAAATCGATCCACCCGCCGTGTTTACCTCGACCGGCACCGAAATCGCGTAGCCGTTGTCCTCTACCAGGTACACGATCGGCAGTTTGAGATTCGACGCGGTATTGAGCGATTCCCAGAACTCGCCTTCACTCGTTGTGCCGTCGCCGGTCGTGCAGAACACGACCTCGTCTTTCTCGAATCCTTCCTGCACGCCGTTCTGCTTGGCGCGCAGGGTCGCCTCGGCGGCGCCGACGGCCTGCAGGAACTGCGTGCCGGTGGGCGACGACATCGAGACGATGTTGAGCCGCTTGTGCCCCCAATGCGACGGCATCTGCCGGCCGCCGGAATTGGGATCGGCGGCCGCGCCCACCGCGGAGTAGAGCATTTCAGCCGCGGTCATTCCCATCTGCAGGCAAAACGCGCGGTCGCGGTAGTAGAGATAGAACCAGTCATAGCCGGGCTTCAGCAGAAGGCCCGCCGCGAGCGTTACCGCTTCGTGGCCCGCACTGGATATTTGAAAGAAGATCTTGTTCTGGCGCTTGAGTCCGATTTCCTTGTCATCCAGGCGGCGTGACAGGAGCATCGTACGGTATGCCGCGACGAGCGTGTCGCGGGAGAGGCCGTGGGTGGCGCTGCGCGCCTTCGAGGACGTTGCCATGGAAGGAAAGGAAGGAAAATCGCGAAAAAGAGAAAAAGAAAACAATCTTTTCGCGCAACTGCACTGCCACCATAATAAGGCAGTGTGAACCAACAATCCACGGAGTTTCTCTGACGATGCGCGAGAAGTTGATCGAAGTTTCCAGTTTTCTCGCCATCGTGTTTCTCGTCATCGCGTTACGCGGCTCGTGGGGCGGCGCGACGGCGGAAGACGGAACGCGATACGAAGTGTCGCTGCATGGCGTCACGCAGATTCTCGATCCGCAGCTGCCGCGGTCCGCGAGCAAATCGTGCGCGTATCTCACGGGCAATGGCGCGATGGAGTTCTGCGCGCCGTCGTCCGATGGTGACACGCCCTTCTCGATGCTTTGCGCGGTATTTCCGCTCGTGGTGTCGGGACTCGTGCTCGCGTTCGCGGCGGGCGTGGTGAATCTCGTCTCTCCATACCGCAGCAAAGCGACTGCGGCGGCGCTCTCCGCTGCGAGTCTCGCCGCGGTGTTTGCCGGGACGTGCGTTGCGCAGGTGTCGATGCAGCGCGGGCTGAAAGTGTTCGAGGAACTTCCTCTGTATCTCGGCGGCTTCGCGTTCGTTTCCGTGTGGATCGCGATGGGACTTTTGCTCGTCGCGGCGATGCTGTCGACCACGAGCACGCTGCTAGGACACGGCTAGGGCTGAGTTTGGAGTTGGAGGCGGAGTGGCACTCCGCCTCCAACTCCATCCTCAGCCCTCTTGCGTCCCTCGTGTTACCAAGCAACTATTGCCTTCGTCTGATTGAGGAACGCGTGATTTCCGGATCGACACCCGGCGTCGCGCCCTTCGGAGGCTCATGGCAGCAACGCCAGGACAAATCCTCCAGCGAACTGTGCCACGATCGCGCCCCGCGATCGACGGCTGGAGTCTCCGCCCCCTTGTAGCCACCCCGCCCGGGATTCATGCCCCGATGCGGGGTGTCGTCTTTTATGGCGAGGTGTCATGTCTCATCGGAGCATCTACCGCGTCTCACTGGCCCGTGCGCCCCGTGGTCTTGCCCGCCATCACCGTCGAGTGCTCGCTCAGAATCACAAGCGGCACGTCAAGCGCGCGACTTTCCGTGATTGCGGGCGGCGATGTGTCTACTGCGGTACGACCCTTGGGCTAGACGACGCAACGCTCGACCACGTGTTCCCGCTCTCAAAGGGCGGGAATCACGCGGCGGGCAACCTCGTTGCGGCGTGCTCGAGTTGCAATCAACTGAAAGGAGCGATGCTGCCGACGGAGTTCTTTGTTCGCTATCCGTGGGCGGGCGCGAATTTTATGCGGTACGCGCGAGCCGTCCACCGGACGTTGAAGCGAGGTGCGCGTCGCGCCGTCAGTCTCGCCTACGCAGAGGCAGCGTAGAGTTAAACTGCGAGTCGAAAGTTTCTGGTTTCTGGTTGCTGGTCGTGCACGAAGCTTTCGAGTGCGAGCATTACCTTCTTTCGCTCTATTCCCCAGGCGTAGCCGCCGAGTTCGCCTGTCGACCTGATCACTCGGTGGCAGGGAATCAGCCAGCTCACCGGATTTGCCCCGACGGCCGAGCCAACGGCGCGTGAGGCGCCGGGCACCTGCAGCGCCGACGCGATGTCGCCGTACGTCGTGACGCCGCCGTCGGGAATCCTCAACAGTGCTTCCCAAACTTTCAACTGAAAATTCGTTCCCTTGATGTGCAGCGAGAGCGGAGTTGCCTTGCTTCGCTCGCCGATCGGGAATGCGCGAGCAACGGATTCCCGCGTCGCTGCCTGATCGGGAATGAGCTTCGCCAGCGGCCAGTCGTGCTTCAGACGATCGAGCGCTTCTTTGCGTGAGATCGGATCGACAAACGCGAGCTGGCAAATTCCTCGCGGTGTAACGGCGATGAAACAATCGCCGAACGGCGACGGATGAAAGCCGTATTTGATGATCAAGCCTTTGCCGGCGGTTTGAAACTCGCCCGGCGAAACCGCCTCGGCGTTCACAATCAGATCATGCAGGCGCGACGATCCCGAGAGTCCCGCCTCGTAGCTTGCGTCGAGCGTGCTGCGATTCTCGCGCAGCAGCCGCTTGATGACCTGCGCGGTCTGATGCTGAAGAAATCTTTTCGGGCTGATCCCGGCCCAGCGCGTGAACATCCGCTGGAAATGCGCCGGGCTCAGGCCGACGTGCTTTGCGACGTCGGTGAGTTCGGGCTGCTCGGCGCGATGCGCGTCGAGGTAGCGAATCGCGCTCTCGATGCGCGCGTAATCTGAGGTCATCGGGTCTGCGAACACATTGCTCTCCGTGTTGGGTTGTGACTGTATTTACGAGAGAGCCACGACCCATTCAATCCGATTCTTGCGGTCCGGTAAATCTTAATAATCCACCGGCCGGAGATACGATTCTCCGATCATCGCGGCGCTCAGCATCGCCACGGTGGGAAGCTTCCGTTTCCAGTGTGTGCCGTCGAGGCGCTTTCTGACGATCTCGACCTCCGCAGCGAGGAATCCGCGCTCCGCGAGTTCCGCTGCCGTGTAACCGTTGAGCAGCCAATTCAAAATCTGATCGGCCTTTGCATAGCTGATCCCGAAATCACCCTCGTCCGTTTGTCCGGAGACGAGATCCGCCGATGCGGGTTTGTCGATGATCTCACGCGGAACGCCGAGGTGGCGCGCGAGTGCCCAGAGCTGCGTTTTGAACAGATCGCCGATCGGATTCACCGGCGGCGAATCGTCGGCGTGCCACGTGAAGTAGCCCAGCAGGCGTTCACTCTTGTTGCCGGTGCCGAGCGGGAGTGCGTGGTGTTTCGCGCTGAGATCGAAGAGCGCGATCATACGCATGCGCGCCATCACGTTTCCGCGGCGCGCGGCGTCGGCGTCGGGTTCCTGTTTCAGGTAGCCGTCCACGGCGTCGCTGATGTCGAGCGTGCGCGATGCGATGCCGATGGAGTCGATCAGCAACTGCGCGTGCAGGAGCGAGTCGGGACTCGAGGTGCGATACGGCATGCGGATGCCGATGACGTTTTCTTTTCCGAGCGCGCGGGCAGCGAGCGTGGCCACGGCGGCGGAATCAACTCCCCCACTGACGCCGACGACGGCTTTGGTGAATCCGCGGCGGTCGAATTCGGCTTTGAGGAAAGAAACGAGCCAGCGTTCAACCAGCGCGGCGTCGATTTCGAGCGGGGGTGGAGTGCCGCGGCTCGTGTCGCCGCCTTCGACGATCGGGAGTGTTGAGGGCGATGTGAATGCCGACGATCTCGGAGAATGCGGGTGGACGGTTTTCGGTTGTCGGTTTTCGGTTTTCGGCGAAACACCATTCACTGCACGGGCCAGTTCCGCTTGCATCATCGGCAGCATCGTGCGGATGTCGCTGAGGGATGGAGAATCGGCGCGGGCCTTCGTGATGTCGTCGAGATCTACCGTCGCGGTGAGGAGCGACTCTTCGAAAACGGGAGCGCGTGCACGCGTGTCGCCTTTGGGGCCCATCACGATCGAGCCGCCCTGAAACATTCGTCCGCCTTCGCTGCCAACGAGGCTGCCGAGCGTGACGAACACGCCGTGCTCCTCGGCGATATCCCTGATCAAGCGATCCCATCTCGCCACGCTGCCGGGCACGCTCTGGCCGTCGGTGCGCTCGAACGTGCCGCGCGCGGGAGAGGCAGAAGAAACAAACAGGACATGCGCGCCGTCGAGTGCCGCGATCAATCCTGTGAGGGAGTGCCAGGCGTCTTCGCACACGAGCATCGCGGCACGGCCCCACGGCGCATCGAACGCGCGCACTTCGTAGCCGCGCTCGACAAAACGTTCTTCGTCGAACATGCCATACGTCGGCAGAAAATTCTTCCGATGGACATGCAGGATTTCCGCGGCGCCGCCGCAACGGATGTACGCGAGGCTGTTGTGCAGATTGCCGTCGTGCTTTTCGTAGAAGCCGATCACGGCATCAATAGGCGCACCCTGATAGGCCGCCGACATCGCACTCGCAAGCTCCGTCGCCGTAAGGGCCATTTCGCGAACGCCGCCCTCCACGAAGTACCCCGAGAGCACCGTTTCCGGGAACTGCACCACGTGCGGGCGCGGCTCGAGCGCGGCGGCCTGCGCGAGCACCTCGCCCACTCGGCGCAGGTTGCCCTGCACGTCGCCCTTTTTCGGGCGGAACTGGGCTATGGCTATGTGCAGAAGCGGCATCACTATTAAGATAACAGATAATGCTGCGCCGCTCTGCCCCGCTTTTTCGCCTGTTGACCACAGGTGCGTTCAGTGCCCTCGCTCCGCAGACCGCTGGCGGTCAGGCGCCCGCGCCCAAAAGCGCGTCCGAGGCCTGGCAGATCGTCACGCCGCCGCAGTCATCGCTCGTGTACGCCCGCGACGGTTCACTCATCGGTGAAATCGGCGCGGAGTGGCGTACGATCGTCTCCATTCGAACGCTGCCCAAATATGTCGGCGAAGCGTTCATCGCCGTCGAAGACAAGCGCTTCTATCAGCACAAGGGCGTCGACATCGTCGGCATCGCCGGCGCCATCAAGGACAATCTCCTCGGCGCGTCGCGTGGAGCGAGCACCATCACGCAGCTGCTCGTCGGCAACATGCATCCCGATCTCATCGATCGTCGCGACAAGGGGCTGGGACGAAAGCTTCGCGAGCAGAAAGCGGCGATCGAAATGGAGCGCCACTACAACAAAGAGCAGATTCTCGAAGCGTTTCTGAATCAGATCGCCTTCGGGCACGGCTGGTACGGTGTCGAAACCGCGTCGCGCCACTACTTCGGAAAAGGCGCGGCGCAGCTCACGATCGCAGAAGCCGCGACGCTCGCCGCGCTTCCGAAAGGCCCGGCGATCTACGACCCCGCCAAGTATCCCGACCGCGCGAAGAATCGCCGCGACGCCATTCTCACCCTGATGGCCGACCAGAAGTACATCACGCGCGCGGATGCTGACGCCGCAAAAGCACAGCCGGTTCATACGGTGGCGAATGGCGGCGTGTCGGCGCCCGCCCCGTATTTCATCGACGTCGTTCGCGTGCAGGCGGAGCGCGCTGGCGTTCCCGTCACAACGGGCGGGCTTCGTGTGTACACCACGCTCGATCCCGCGCTGCAACGCGCGGCGGTGCAGGCGCTCGCAGAGGGAGCGGCGGAGGTCGAGCGCCGGCCGGGATACCACAATCCCACGTACGCCGCGCACGCCAAGGGGAGCACCGATTACCTGCAGGGCGCGGTCGTCGCCATCGATCCCTCATCCGGCGATGTGAAAGCGCTCGTCGGCGGCCGCAATTATCAGGAGTCTTCGTTCGACCGCGCCGTGAGCGGCATGCGGCAGCCGGGATCGAGTTTCAAACCGATCGTGTATGCGCGCGCGCTCATGGATTCGCTGCCGGCGAACGCGATCGTTGCGGACACGGCGATCGACATTCGTTACGACAATCAGTCGTACAGGCCGAAGAATTCCGACGACAAATTTCTCGGACAGATAACGCTGCGCGAGGCCATCACGCTCTCGCGAAATCCGGTCGCCGTGCAGCTCTGGATGAAATACGGAGCCGATTCGATCATCGCGCTTGCCAGGCGGTTTGGAATCACCACGCCGATCTCGCCGTATCCGGCGAGCGCCATTGGCGCGTCTGAAGTGCAGCCGCTCGATTTCATCGCCGCGTACACCGCAATAGACAACCTTGGCACGCCGATGGAGCCGCGCTTCGTGTATCGCGTCGACGATCGCTCGGGAAAGACGCTCTTCAGCCAGGGCGTGCGCTCGCTTCCGCCCGCGCTGGATCCACAGGTCGCGTTCATACTTCGCGACATGATGCGCGATGTAGTCGAGCGCGGCACCGCGACTCCGGTGCGCCGCTATCTCCCGCAGAGCGTCCCGGTCGCCGGAAAGACGGGCACGACCGACGACAACACGGACGTCTGGTTCGTAGGGGTTACGCCGGATATCGTAGCGGGCGTGTGGCTTGGATTCGACAAGCCGCGGCCGATCGCCGAGCACGGTGTGGCCGGCGGTTCGCTTGCCGCGCCCGTGTTCGCGCAGATGCTCTCGCTGGCCGGCTATACGCACCCGGCGGGGACGTGGAACGTGCCCTCCGGCCTCGTCACCGCGGAGCTGGATCGCCGCACCGGAAAACTCGCCGACGCGGAGACTCCTCCCGAACGGCGCTATACCGAGTACTTTCTTCCGGGCACTGAGCCCGGCGCGTTGCGAGTGGATGCGCGCCGCCTCTTCACGTTCGGTCCGATAATTCCGTAGGCAGCGAGAGCCAGAATGCAATTCACTTGGGTTCAGAAGCTCAGCATCGGAACCGGCGCAGCGCTTGGCCTCCTCGCGCTGATGGGGTTCGTTGCGTACGTGAGTATCCACCAGATGATCGGCGGCCAGCGCGCCGTCGCGGGGACCAACGAGAACATCGCGCGCCTCGAGTCCGTCATCAGCGGCACGCTCAATGCCGAAAACGCCGAGCGCGGATATGTGACGACCGGCGACGAGCAATATCTCGAGCCGCTGAACTCCGCGCAGGGCGACGTGGAAGATGCGGTTCAGATGTTGATGAAGACGACCGAAGACAACCCAGACCAGCGCCGCAATCTCGACGCGGTCGCGCCGATGGTCTCGAAGCGCTTCAAAGAAATCCGCGCGGTGATTGCGATGCGGAAACGCTCGGGCGTCGACTCCGCGACCGCGATGATCAAAGGCCAGACGACAGTGCGCGGCCGCGACGGACTCGGTCCGCTCGTAACCAGGATGCGCGAAACGGAACTGCGCGTCCTTGGCGAGCGCACGCGCGCCATGACCAGCACGGGCGATACGGCGCTGAATGTGATTCTCGGCGGCTCCATCCTTGCGCTGATCCTCGCGCTGATCGCGCTGCAGCCGCTGCGGCCGAGCGTCGAGCGCCGCCTCACGCAGCGGCTTTCACAGGTGCTCGTCGCGCCGTTGCCGGAGCTGCAGCTCACGATCAACGAGTCCGCGCGCCACGCGGGCGACAGGCTGGTCCGCCTGCAGCAGGTCATCGCCGCGCTGAACGGCCCGGTCACGCGCGCCGATGTCGCGCAGGCATTGCTCTCACGCGGCGCGCCGCCGCTCGTGGCGAGCCTCGGATTTGTGGTGGTGGGCAACAGTGACTCACTCACCGTATTGCGCGCGCTTGGCGATGTCGTGCCGTTTCTCGCGGTGGGCGCGGTGGTGCCGTCGAATCTCTCCGCGCCGCTCACCGAAACGCTGCGATCGCTCGAACCGGTGGTGATCGAGTCACGCGCCGAGCGAGCGACGCGTTTTCCGGCGCTCGCGCGTTTCTCGGAATCGGGAACCTCCGACGGCGCGTTCGTCGCCGTACCGCTCGTCGAGGACGATTCCTCGTTTGGCGCGCTGCTGCTCGCGTTCGCGGACAATCGGGTATTCAGCGATGACGAACGGGCGTACCTGGCGACGCTCGGGCGATTGGGCGGTCAAGCGATCGCCCGAGCGGCCTCGAACGATCCGGCCTAGCTCACCACCGCCAGCTGAGCGGGCTGTTCGATCGTCGACTTCTGCTCCGGCACCAGCGCCAGTCGCAGGACATCTTCAAGCGTCTCCGCGAAATAGAACTTCAACTTCGCTTTTGCCTCTTCAGGCACATCCTCGAGATCCGCCTCGTTCTCCTTTGGCAGGATGATCGTGGTGATGCCGGCTCTGAGCGCGCCGAGCACTTTTTCCTTGACTCCGCCAATGGGCAGCACGCGCCCGCGCAGTGTGATCTCTCCCGTCATCGCGATGTCTTTGCGCACCGGCCGCCCGCTCATTTCACTCGCAAGCGCCGTCGCGATCGAAACGCCCGCTGACGGTCCGTCTTTCGGAATCGCGCCCTGCGGCACGTGGATGTGCGTCTCCACCGCGCCCAACCGCGAGCGCGGAATTCCAAGCTTGACCGCGTTGTTCGTGACGTAGGTGAACGCCGCGCGCGCCGACTCCTTCATGACATCGCCGAGCTGGCCCGTGAGAATCAGCGCCACCGGCCCGCCGCCCTGTCCGCCGTTGCCGTCACTCGACGGTGGCGTCTCCAGTCGGCGCGTGGACGCTTCGACGAACATGATGTCGCCGCCCATCGGCGTGTAGAACATCCCGGTCGCGATGCCCACTTCATTCTCTTCGTTGGCTTTTTCGGGGCGCACCTTCGGCCGTCCGAGGAGCTCGCGCACCTCGTCAGCCGTGATCACGCCGTCTTCGATGCCGGTGCGCTCGCTCTTACTTGCAATGCGCCTCGCCACCTTGCGAGTGACCGCGCCGATCTCGCGCTCGAGCTGACGCACGCCGCTCTCGCGGGTGTACTTCGACACGATCGCCATGACCGCGTCGTCGCTGAACACCACGCCCTTGCCGCCGAGTCCCGCATCTTCGAGCTGGCGAGGAATCAGATATTTCTTTGCGATCTCCGATTTCTCGCGCTCGGTATAGCCGGCGAAATCGACGACCTCCATGCGGTCGAGCAACGGCGCCGGAATGTTCTGGATCATGTTCGCCGTTGCGATGAACAGCACTTCGCTCAGGTCGAATTGCACGCCGAGGTAGTGATCGGTGAACGTATCGTTCTGCGCGGGGTCGAGCACTTCGAGCAGTGCGCTCGAGGGATCGCCTTGGAAGCTCACGCCGAGCTTGTCGACTTCGTCCAGCAGGAATACGGGATTCTTCGTTCCCGCCGTCTTCATCCCCTGAATGATTCTGCCCGGCATCGCGCCAACATACGTGCGGCGATGGCCGCGAATATCCGCTTCATCGCGAGCGCCGCCGAGTGCGACGCGGACGTACTCACGTCCAAGCGCGCGCGCAACGGATTTCGCGATCGACGTCTTGCCCACGCCCGGCGGACCGACGAACAGCAGAATCGGTCCCTTCGCCATCGCGCGGGACTTCGCCTCTTTCTCGTCTGTGATTTTATGATCGTCCGCGGCGTCCGCCTTTTTCAGCGAGGGCGTCGCGTCTTCCTTGCTCGCGCGGAGTTTGGCCGCGGGGAATTCGCCCGTGTTCTTGATTTCGTCCGCGAGCTGCTGCGCGCGCAGCTGGCGCACGGCAAGAAATTCCACGACGCGATCCTTCACGTCCTCGAGACCGTAGTGATCGTCGTCGAGCACCTTGATGGCGTGCGGCAGATCGAGCTGGTCATCTGACCGGGAGTTCCACGGAAGCTCCGCGATCCACTCGAGATACGTGCGGATTACCTGAGCTTCCATCGATTCCCGGCCGGAACGCTCGAGACGGCCGAGCTCGCGCCCGACTTCCGCGCGCGCCTCTTTGGGAAGCACGAGCTTGTTCAGCTTTTCACGAAGCTCCTCGATCTCCTTCGACTGGTCGTCGTCGCCGAGCTCCTTCTGAATCGCCTTCATTTGTTCGCGCAGGAACATCTCGCGCTGGCGTTCGCCAAGCTCTTCCTGCACCTGCGATTTGATCTCGTCCTGCGCCTCGAGCAGCGAGATCTGCCGCTGGACGTGCACGAGCACGCGGCGCAGGCGCTCTTCAACGGAAAGCGTTTCGAGCAGTCCCTGCTTTTCCGGGACCGTCAGCTCGATATAACCGGCCACGAGGTCGGCGAACTTGCCGGGCTCGGTGACGGAATCAAGCACCTGGTGAACGACTTCCTCGGGAAGGCCGCGGCGCTCACCGAGTTCGGCGGCGCGCTCGCGAATTTCCTTGTGGAGCGCTTCGAATGCGGGGTCTTTGTCGTCGAGCGGTGACATCTCCTCGATGTTCATCACGATGGCCGAGAGATAGCCCTCGCCCTGCACGTACTGGAGCGCAGTCGCGCGCTCCTCGCCCTGAAGCAACAGCTGCACGCCGCCCAACCCGCGCTGCACCTGTCCGATGCGGGCAATGACGCCCGTGTTGTAGAGGATTTCAGCGCTTGGCTCGTCCGTATTGTCACGCTGCGCCACAGCGAATACGAGTCGGTCGCCCTTGAGTGCGGCTTCGATAGCCCGCAGGGTCCCGGGACGGCCAGCCGCGATGGGGGCCGTCAAGCCGGGAAAAATCACCGTTCCGCGCAAAGGCAGGACCGGGAGTGTCTGTCGTGTGCTCATAGGCCTTCCTACCCTGCAAGTGATGTTCCAGCCTGAGTTACGACATAAAGGCGGGGATTGCAACTTTCCCATGCCGTCGTGACGTAGGGACTGACAGTCTGGGAGAGTGGGTCGAAAAGCTCAATCGTTCGTTTGAGTGAGACCGCACTGTCTTGTATCCTTGTACGGCTAGGTGCTATGCTCTTCGCGTCGACGACCCCCATACCGGTAAAAGTGGACGAACCGCAGATCACGCAATCGGACGCCGAGCTCACCTCGCACGTCGAGCGTGTGCTCAACGCCACGTACGAGATCGATAAAGAGATCGGTCGCGGCGGCATGGGCATCGTGTATCGCGCGAAAGATCGCCGGCTCAAGCGCACGGTCGCCATCAAGCTGCTTCCGCCGGAGCTCGCATTTCGCTCTGAGATCCGCTCGCGCTTCCTGCGCGAAGCCGAGACGGCAGCGCAGCTCTCGCATCCGAACATCGTTCCGATCTACAGCGTCGACGAAAAAGATGGCCTCGTCTATTTCGTGATGGCGTTCGTTGACGGCGACACGCTGGCCAAAAGAATTCACGATCGCGGCGCCCTCGATCCGACCGAGGTGCGGCGCATCCTGCGCGAAGTTGGAGACGCGCTCGCATACGCGCACGCGCACGGCGTCGTGCACCGAGACATCAAGCCCGACAACATTCTGCTCGACGCGATGAGCAATCGTCCGATGGTCACGGACTTCGGCATTGCGCGCGCGATCAGCGACGGCAGCGCGCGGCTCACGGCAACAGGAATCGCGATCGGCACTCCGGCGTTCATGAGTCCTGAGCAGTCCGCGGGCGACCGCGATGTGGACGGCCGCAGCGATCTGTATTCGCTCGGAGTGGTCGCGTATCAAATGCTGTGCGGCGAGCTGCCGTTCGTCGCGACGAACACGCCCGCATTGCTGGTGAAGCATTTGTCTGAACGCCCGGTTCCGGTGGACCAGCGCTCGGCGAACATCCCGCCTGATTTGGCGCGCGCCGTGATGCTCTGTCTGGAAAAAAATCCGGACGACCGGTTTGCGAGTGCAGCAGCGTTCGTTACGGCGCTCGACACCGGCATCGTTCCGAATCTTCCGGTGCCGCGCGCGACGCAGGCGCCGCCGGTTCCGTCAGGCTATTCGCCGGGCGCCACCGACGCCGCGAGCCAGTACATCACGACGAACGAAGATCGTGCGCGCTGGGAGCACGTCGACGTCGTGAAGTTCCGCAAGAGACTCGGGCCGTTCATGTTCATCGGCGCCGCGCTCGCGATCCTCTCGCCGTTCAACGTCGGCCGCAGTTTCTTTGGCGTCTGGGGATTGTACGCCGTGTACCTCGCGTACAAGTACGCGCAGCTGTGGAGCGCCGGATACGACTGGCACGACGTGTTCCGTCAGCCGCGCCAGCGCCTGTTCATGGATCATGTCAGCGAGTTCGGCGACGAAATCCAGGCGTTCTGGAATCCGAGGAAGCGCGTCGAAGTTCGCGAGCGCCACGTGGCGCGTCTTTCGTCACCCGGAATGTTCAGTCCGGTCCCACCGACGATGACGCCGGGCGGCGGAGTGGCGAGCGCGTCCACCCCGAGCGCCGCGCCATTCGCACACGGGCCGTTCGCCGCAAAAACGCAGAAGGCGATGGGCGATTGCGGCGAAATCATTCGCATCGTGGAGACGCTGCCGAAGAACGATCGCGCGCGCATTCCCGGGGTGATTACGACGGCGCAGACGCTCGCCAACAAAGTGCTCGGCTTGGCCGCGGCGATCGAGCAGCTCGATCGCGAGTCCGCCGGGACTTCGCCGGATAAAATCGAGAAGGAGATCTCTCTGCTCGAGTCGCAGGCGAATCCGCTCGATCGCGTCGGGAGCGAAGAGCGCGTACGCCGCCTTGCCTCGCTCAAGCGCACGCGGCGCACGGTCGCGGATCTCTCGCGACGCCGCGGAGAGATGGTGGGCAAGCTCGAGAACTGCGCGCTCACGCTCGAGAACATGCGGCTCGACGTCGTGCGCCTCCGCGCCGGCACGAGCGCCGACAGCTGGCAGCACATGACGTCCGTTGCCGAGCAGGCGATGGCGCTCGCGAGGGAAGTCGACAACGCCGTGTACGTCGCCGACGAAATGGCGCGCATCAACCCAAGGTCCTCCCGCTCCGAGTCGGGACGGCCGTGACCGAGCGAGACGCGCTGCGCGACCGCGTTGAACACGCGGTCGGCGCGCTCTTCGAAATAGAAGACGAAATCGGCCGCGGCGGGATGGCCGTGGTCTACCGCGCGCGCGACGTGCGCCTGCGCCGGAAGGTGGCGTTGAAGGTTCTGCCACCGGAGCTCGCGTTCCGCGCCGACGTGAAGTCGCGCTTCCTGCGCGAGGCGCAGATGTCGGCGCAGCTCTCGCATCCGAACATCGTGCCGATCTACACGGTCGACGAACTCGACGGCGTCGTGTTCTTCGCGATGGGGCTCGTGGAGGGTGAGACGCTCGCGCAACGCCTCGCGCACGATCCACGTCCGGATCTTACGTTCGTGCGCTCGCTGCTGCGCGAGGTTGCCGATGCGCTCGCGTACGCGCACGCCCGCAGCGTTGTGCACCGCGACGTGAAGCCCGACAATATTCTGGTCGATAGGCTGACCGGCCGCGCGCTCGTGTCCGATTTCGGCATCGCGCGCGCGGCCGAGGGCGACTCGCGGCTCACGGTGACCGGCGTTGCCGTCGGCACTCCCGCGTACATGAGTCCCGAACAGGCGATGGGGGAGCGCGAGGTGGATGGCCGCGCCGACATCTACTCGCTCGGCATTGTCGGCTATCAAATGCTCGCGGGCGAACTGCCGTTCAAGGCGTCAAACACGCCGTCAATGCTCATGAAACACATCAGCGAGCGTCCGCGCCCGCTGAGTGAGGTGCGACCGGATCTCCCGTCGAACCTCGCGTACGCGATCGAGCGTGCGATGGCGAAAGGCCGCGACGAACGCTGGCCCACGGCGACGGCGTTTCACGATGCGCTTGCCGACTCGGCGCCGCCGGCTCCGCTCACGCCGCCGTCGCGCCGCCCCGTCGCTTTGCCGGAGCTCGAGGTCCAGTTGCCAGTTGTCGCGCACGCCGGGCTCCCGGCATATCCGCGTTTTCCCGCGCTGCCGCCTGGATGGATGTTCGATCCAGACACGCGCGAGTACGGCCGCGAGGCGCTGCGCGAATGGAAGGAGGAGCAGCGGCGCTGGCGCGAGCGCTACGGAAGAGAGCGCGGATCGGTCGCGCGCGCCGGCCGCAGAGAGCTTCGCCGCTCGCAGCGCGAGGCGTGGCTTGGTCCGCAAACGCCTGAGGACCGCATCCGCCGCATTCAGCGGATGGCGATGGGATACGCCACGACGATCGTGTTTCTGGGCACGATTAATTTTCTGACGGTTCCGCGCTTCCCGTGGGTGCTGTTTCCCGCCATCGGAATGGGGATCGGCCTGATGGCGCGCGTGACGCGCGCGTGGTCCGATGGCATACCGTTTCATCGTTTCTTCCAGCGCCAGCCGCCGCCGAGCGCTGCGTCCGATGTCGCGCCCGCGTCTTCGCACGTGCCGTCGATGCTTGTCCCGCCAACGGGCAGCGCCGATGCCGCCGAGCTTGCGAAGATTCCGCGCGACGTGCTCGATGGCGCGCACGGCGCGTCGATTCGCGACGCGCTCGCGACGAAACGCGTCATCGCCGAAGTGCTCGCGAAACTTTCGCCCGCCGACCGGCAGATGCTTCCCGAGATTCAGCCGACGGTCGATGCGCTCGTGGAGCGCGTCACATCGCTCGCGCAGGGACTCCACCAGCTCGACTCAGACGCGTCGCCTGCCGCAATCGCGTTGCTGGACCGCCGCGTCGCCGAAGCGAAGGCGGGCCCCGCCGATGCACCGGATCTCGACCGCCGCCTGCAGCTGCTCGAGCGCCAGCAAGCCACGCTCAAAGATCTCGCCGCGCGCCGCGGCGCGGTGGCGGAGCAGCTCGAGCGGGCCTCGCTCGTTCTGCAGACGATGAAGCTCGATCTCTTCAAGCTGCGATCGAGCGGGCTCGATGCAAAGCTCGATGCCACAACCGGCGCGACGCAGGAAGCACGCGCGCTCTCAACGGATATCGGCCGCGTGCTCGACGCCGCGAACGAGGTCCGGAAGCTGTAGGAGCCGGTCGCTCGACGCCTCACCTATCAGCCCGGTTTACCGCTCACCTATCAGCCCGGTCTGTACCTGCCAACCTATGACCAATGACCTTGAACTCTGAACTCGCAGCTTCCCTCGCGTCACAGGCGCTACCGAGCGAGAAGGTTCGCGACCGCCGCCGCCACTCGGGCCGGTGAATCCTCGGGCGAGAAGTGACGAGCCTCGTCGATCACCTCCAGCGTTGCACCGGGAATCGCTGTGCGCAGCTCCTCTCCGATTTCCACGTCGAGCCATGGATCACGCGCGCCCCACACCACCGCTGTCGGCTGCGTGATGCCGCCAAGCCGCGGGCCCAGCGCGGCGACCGTGGGATCGCGCATCGCGCGCAGCTGAGCAACGAGTTCTTCCACGCCGAGCCTGTTCGTATATGCGCGCAAAAACTGATCGAGCGCGTGACGTCCGTTTTCCTCATCGGCAAAACCGGCCAGCAGCGAGCCGTGCACGAGTCCCGCAAGCAGCGGCGTGCCGAGCGCGCGGCCGAGCGGAGCGAACGACGCGCAAAATCGCGCGACCAGTGCCGCGCGGCTCGGCCAAGAATCGAACGCCGTGCTGTTCACGAGGCAGATCCGGGTCACACGCGTCGGTGAATCGAGCGCGAGTGCCTGCGCCACCGCGCCGCCCATCGCATGTCCAACAACACATGCCGCGTCGATGTGCAGTTCGTCCATGAGCGCGCGAACACGATCGGCGTGTGCAGACGCGGAGAGCGTACATCCTGCGCTCCGATCGCTGCGTCCGAATCCGAGCAGGTCCACGAGCACCAATCGATGACCCGAAGCCATCTCGGGAACCACGCCGTGCCAGAGGTGCGACGACGCCGGAAAGCCGTGCAGAAAAATCACCGGCTCTCCCGCTCCGCGAGTTCCGGCGGCGTAGTAGTACAGTCTCGTGCCGCTCAGATCAACAAACTCGCCTCGCATGCGGGGCAAGATAGTTCAGAAACACTGCATAAACTCTCTGTTTTGCCCTAGCGTTCCGTGACGAAAATGGTATCCTTAGAACTCAGCGCGTTTCGGCGCGTGGAACTGGCGACACATCGCTTTATTTGACAACGACTTAGAACGGGCGTCCTCATTTGACCGCACCTAGCATTCCAATCGTTTCGACCTTTCCAGCGCCTCCTCCGGCGCTCTCCGCCGTGAAGTTCCCGCTGGGCTGGTTGCTGAATCATGCGTCAGCACCGATACAGTATCGCGCCATGATAGAGGTAGCGAGGCTGGGATCGCGGGTTTCTCCGGAATTCCAGTATCTCCCGTATGGCTTCAAACCATCGCTCGAGCTCGCCGTCACTCAGCGGCACGACGGCGTCTGGAATGAATCGATGCTGGATGTGCCGCCGGCGCGGTCGGAAGGATTCGAAGATGTCGGAACGATTCACGCCGTCCGACGCATGCTCGAGTACGGCTGGGATAAAGACTCGCCGCCGATTTATCAGGCGCGTCGGGTTTTGTTTCGCTTGCTCGCCGAAGACGACGATCCCGCCCTGCTCTTTGAGTTCGCGCCGAAGCCCGGCGCGAAAACCAAGCCCGAAGAAGAAATGCGCCTGATGGCGCGCCAAACGCTGCGCGAAGCAGCGGGCGCGACGCTCGCGCAGGCCGGCTTCGAATCCGATCCGCGTTTGCGTGGCGCTGCGCGTCGGACGCTCGATCGCATGATGCAGTTCCTGAAATCTCCCGTGGGCGCAAAGCCGTGGATTCGTATCGGCAATCGCCAGGTGCTCTCTCCGGACGCATTCGCTCCCTCGATTTACGCGCTGCACATGTTCGCGCACATGCCGCTCTTCCGCAGCGAGCATTACGAGGGAATGGAACTGTTGTATCGCTGGCTCACGCGGCCGCTTCCCCGCCAGGAGCAGATGCAGGTCGTTGGCAAGAAGATCGTGCCGGTGCCGCTGCTCGTGATGGGCGACAGACTTCCGCATCGCAACGCAGTCGAGGACGATGTGCCGGCTGCGCTCGCGTGGATCGAGTTGATGGCGCGTCTCGGATTCCTGCGCCGCAACGAGAACTGGTCGAAAATGTACGAGCGCTTCGTGGATGACTGCGGCCGCGACGGCGTGTGGCATCCGCACAAGGGACTCGCGATGCCCCGCAGCTCGAATCCGTGGGTCTGGTCGTCCTATCCGCTCGAGCCGAGTCGCGCCGGAGATGAACGCTGGGCCGACGTGACGTTCCGCATCGGCCTCATCGCGCGGTTGAGCGGGCGGCCGATCGACGTCATCTGAGCGGCACCCGGCTTCCACCTGAGCAGTGGTTTCCCGCCGGCCGCGCCGACATCACGGCGCGGCGGGTGACGCTTTCCAGCGGACTCAGGCTGCGCGTGCTGGATGCCGGGCCCGCAGACGGAATGCCGGTGCTGCTCGTGCACGGCTGGGCCATCTCGGCGTATCTCTGGCGGCACAACATCGACGCGCTGGCCGGCTCGGGATATCGCGTGTATGCGCTGGACCTTCCAGGCCACGGACTCTCCGATGCGCCTCTCGCGAAAGGGAGCTACAGGCTCGACGCGCTCGCCGACGATATCGCGGCGCTGATGGACGCCCTCGAGCTTGAGCACCCCGCGGTCGTCGCGCAGTCGATGGGAGGCAGGATCGCATTTGAGCTGGCCCGGCGGCATCGCGTCTCGCGTCTCGCGCTGTTCGGGCCGGTCGGATTCGGTTCCATCTCGCCCGTGCGCGAACTCGCGCCGTTTCTTCCAAAAATTCCGGGTTCGCTCGCGACGATGGTGCCACGCGAGCTCGTCGAGGTCGTGCAGCGGCGCGTGCACGGGAAGCTCGGCTGGTTCACCGAGCGCGATGTGGACGAATACTGGGCGCCGACGCAGTTCCCCGACGTCGTGCGCGCGATGGTGCAAATGCTGCGCGAGTTCGACTGGGAGCCGCTCGCACTTCCGGCGATCGCGGAGGTGACGACGCCGACGCTCGTCGTGTTCGGCACGCTCGATATGACCGTGAAACCGGTGCACGCGGAGGCCCTCGTGAGAGCCTTGCCGCACGGACACTTGGAGTGGATAGAGGGCGGCGGCCACGTCGTGATGGAGGAGGTGCCGGAGAGGGTGAACGAGCTTCTCCTGGGCTTCCTGCGCGATTAGCTTTAGGTGACAATGAAGACGAAGACAGCGGCGCGCCCCGCCGCACGCAGGACCAAGCCGCGCATCGCGGCTGTCGATGGCACCGTGTCAGGCGCCGAATCCGCAGAACCGATCGTCGTTGCTGCCCCGGGCGGTGAACTCGCCGCCGCGGAAGCCGCGACGATCGACGTCACGTTCGCCGATCTCGGCCTCACCGCGCCGATGCTCAAGGCGCTCTCCGACGCCGGCTACACCCGCCCCACACCGATTCAGGCGCAGGCCGTTCCGCTCGCGCTGAAGGGGCGCGACATCATCGGCCTCGCCATGACCGGCACGGGCAAAACCGCCGCGTTCGTGATTCCGATTATCGAGCGGCTCCTTGGCGGTCCAAAGCGCACGCGCGCGCTGATTCTCACGCCGACGCGCGAACTATGCGTGCAGGTCGAGGAGAGCTTCCGCAAATACGGAAAACATTCCGGACTCGGTGTGATCCCCGTGTATGGCGGCGTCGGCTACGATCCGCAGGTGAAGGCGCTGCGCGCCGGCGTGGATGTCGTCGTCGCGACTCCAGGACGGCTGCTCGACCATCTGGAAAAGCAGAACGTCGTGCTCGACGAAATCGAAGTGCTCGTGCTCGACGAAGCGGACCGCATGCTCGACATGGGCTTTGCGCCGCAGATCAACCGCATCGTCGCGCAGTTGCACTCGTATCGGCAGACGCTGCTGTTCAGCGCGACGATGCCGCCCGAAGTCGAGGCGCTCGCGCGCAAATATTTGCGGAAGCCCGTGGTGGTGCAGGTCGGCCGCCGCTCCGGCGCGGCGACGACGGTGCAGCACTTCGTCTATCCGTGCCCGAAAGATAAAAAGACGTCGCTGCTCGTGGAGCTCCTCAAGAAGGCGCAGCTCGACAGCGTCCTCGTGTTCACTCGCACCAAGCACGGCGCCGATCGCGTCGTGAAGGCGCTTGAGAAAGCCGGGATCAACGCCGGCGCTATGCACGCGGATAAGACGCAGGGGCAGCGCACCAAGGCGCTCGAAGATTTCAAGAAGGGAAAGCTTCGCGTGCTCGTCGCGACGGACATCGCTCAGCGCGGACTCGACATCTCCGGCATCTCACACGTCATCAACTACGATGTACCGCAGCAGGCCGAAGACTACGTGCACCGCATTGGACGCACGGGCCGCGCGGCGACGACCGGCGACGCTTACACGTTCATGTGCGCAGATGAAATCGCGATGGTGCGGTCTATCGAGCGCGTGATCGGCCAGGCGATTCCGAGAATCTCGGTTCAGGGATACGACTTCGGGACCTGAGTTCGAAGTCGATTCACCGATTCACCGTTCACCACGCCTCGCGCACACGGCCTAAGCGTGACATCACGATGGTGTCGGCGCGCGAGCCGCGACTCACCACCACCGTCGTATTCGCCGCGCCCCAGCCGAGCCCGCTCGGCGAAAAGGTGATCGATTCGCGCGACGCCTCGAGGCGCACGCCGCGGAGGTGAAGGAGGTCGCGCTCGAACAGGGTCTCGCCGCCCATGACCACCCGAAGTTTTCCGGTGCGGGTGTCGGCGACGAACGACGCGTTGGTTCCGCGTTGCGCCGCGGCGGCTCGCGCGGCGGCGAGCGCCAGCACCACATCCCGGGTCGCGCCTTTCACACTGGCGCGATCGATGAGAGCGGCCGCGCGAGGCACGGTGACGGACGTCAGCACGCCGAGCACGGCCATCGCGAGCAGCATTTCGACGAGTGTAGTTCCGGCGCGCATGAGATATCTGACCGTCACGAGCGGCTCCCGAACGAGACGCTGGTGATATACGTTCACGCCAAGGGCGAAGCGTCATCGCGGTGTTGCGATCGGCATCGTTTTAGCCCGCCATTTTGGAGATCCCACATGTCACATATTCTCCGCGCTCGTCACGTCGCAATTCTCGCTCTGGCCGGGGCAGCGATCGCGGCATGTACGTCGCCCGCCTCGGCTGCCCGTCAGGCGCAGCAGATGAGCGATCTCGGCGACGCGCTCAACGACGCTCGAAACGAAAATGCATCGCTGGTCACCACCGTCGATTCCCTGCGCCTGATCGTCGCGAAGCACGACTCGACGCTCGCGCGACTGGCGAATGCCACGGGCGTTCAAATTGTGAAGTGAGTGTGCATGACCTGGCGAAACCGGATTGCCCTGCTGGTTGCGGTCGTCGCATCCGCCCGCACACTGCATCCGCAAAATGCGCGGGAGGACGCGATGCGCTTTCTCGCGCTCGGTGACTCCTATACGATCGGCGAGGGCGTGGATTCCGCGTCCCGCTGGCCGGTGCAGCTGGCGCGAATCCTGCGCTCGAAGAGGGTCAACGTTGGCGATCCGGAAATCGTCGCGCGCACCGGATGGACGACGGACGAGCTCGCCGCCGGCATCACGGTCGCGTCGCCGGGAGGCCCATACTCGCTCGTGAGTCTGTTGATCGGCGTCAACAATCAGTATCGCGGCCGCGACGCGGAGAAATACCGTGCCGAGTTCACGTCGCTGCTCGCACAGGCGACGGAGTTTGCCGACGGAAAGGCGTCGCGCGTGATCGTGCTCTCGATTCCCGACTGGGGCGCCACGCCGTTCGCGACAGGCCGCGATCGCGCGAAAGTCGGCATGGAAATAGACAGGTTCAATGAGATCGGCAAGACCGAGACGGTGAAGGCCGGCGCGCACTGGATCGATGTGACGCCGGTCTCGCGCGAGGAGCATGCGGGATGGTACGGCGCCGACGGCCTGCATCCCACCGGCGCGCAGTATGCGATCTGGGCGCAGCTCGCGGTCGACGCTGCGACGGCGGCGTTGAAGAAGTGAGGCCGGAAACACCGAAGTACATTTGAGCAGCCGAACCCGAAGAGGATGACGTGCGCATCGCGATTGAATACTGCACCGCTTGAAACTACGAACCCCGAGCCGTCGGTCTGGCGGCAGCGATTCGTGAGAAATATCCGAATGCCAGCATCGAGATGAATCCCTCCGGAGGCGGCCGCTTTGAGGTGACGCTCGACGGCAAACCGATTTTCGAGAAATCGAAACTCGGGCGACACGCGCAGCCGGGCGAAATCGTGCGCTTACTCCAGGCTGCGACTCCCGAACAGAAATGAGAATCGCGATTTCAACCGGCGGCGGCGACGCCCCCGGCCTCAACGCCGTCATTCGCGCCGCGGTGCTCACCGCCATCGATCGCGGATGGCACGTGCTTGGCGTGAAGAAGGGCTACGCCGGTCTGCTGGGTGACGACGAAGTAGTTCCGCTCACGCGCGACGAGGTGCGCGGTATCGGACATCTTGGCGGCACGATCCTTCGCACGACGAATCGCGGCAATCCATTTCACTACCCGGTTCGCCAGCCCGACGGCAGCTATCAGGAATTCGACCGCTCCGACGAGCTGCTCGAAAACGCGCGCAATCTCGGCATCAACGCGCTGATCTCCATTGGCGGCGACGGCTCGCTCGCAATCGCTCAGCGCCTCGCCGCCAAGGGTATGCGCGTGGTCTGCGTGCCAAAGACGATCGACAACGATGTGAGCGGCACGCTGAGCACCTTCGGATTCGACACCGCGGTCAACACCGCGATGGAGGCGATCGACAAACTGCATACGACGGCCGAGAGCCACGATCGCGTGATCATCATGGAAGTGATGGGCCGGCATTCGGGCTTCATCGCGCTGCACTCCGGCGTGGCGGGCGCGGCGCACGTAATTCTGATTCCGGAAATCCCGTACGATCTCGGCAAGGTGTGCGACGCGATCATGTCGCGCGAGAAACGGGGGCGTTTTTTTGACGTTGTGGTTGTGGCAGAGGGCGCGTTTCCGGTCGATGGCAGCGAGTCGGTCATCGGCGAGTCGATGCCCGGACAGGCGAAGCGAGTCGGTGGAATCGCCGAGCGGCTGGCGCGGCAGATCCAGGAGAAAACGGGGAAGGAGTGCCGGTCGCTGGTGCTTGGCCATCTGCAGCGCGGCGGGATGCCGACCGGGTACGACCGGTTACTCGCGACCCGGTTTGGCGGCGCGGCGGTACAGGCGGTGGAGGATGGAAAGTGGGGCTACATGGTTGCGCTTCAGCCTCCGAACATCGTGACGATTCCGATCGCCGAAGCGCTGGCTCAGCCGAAGAAGGTGGATCTGCACCACGATCTGATGAAAACGGCGCGTCGTCTTGGAATCGGATTCGGGGACTGAACCCCGGAACCGGTGGCGGGTACTACGATTCAGCCCCCAAACGCGTATCATTGTGGCGGTACCTGAGGGTGCCTCGTCTGTAGTCGGCACCCGTTGAAAGCTCCTGGAGGTATCGGTGTTGCGTTCGTTGTTGGCACGTGCGGTTCTCGTCGGCTCAGTGGCTTCGCTGTGCGTGCTTCCGTTGAGCGCGCAGGAGAAGAGCACCAAGGAGACGAAGGAAGCAGTGGTTCCGCTATCGGCCCAGCCGCCCGCGGGGCTTTGCCGCGTGTGGGTCGACAATGTTCCGGCGAGTCAGCAGCCGGCGGCCACGGATTGTGCCACGGCCATCAAGAATCGGCCGCTCAATGCCCGAGTCGTGTTCGGCAACCTGAAGGATGAGGCGGCGAAGTCTCCGCCGAACGGCAATGGCGGGTCGGCCGCGCAGCGCGCGAACAACAACTGGCCGCCGCGCTCGAACGAGAATCAGCGCCGCTTCGATACATCGCCGGGAATTCCGAACCGTCCGAACCCGAATGCGAACGACTCGAAGGCGGTCCGCCCGGTGAACGCCACCATCACGATTCAGCGTCCGCCCACTCCAGACAGCGGCGGCAAAGTGCGCCGGCCGGAGCGCTAGCAGTAACCGACTCTCCGCTGCGTCGCGTTCGCGATCCGTACCTCCCGCCCGACCACGACGCCTTCGTCGGTTCGGGCGCGACTCGCCGCCTCATCGTCATCGCGCCCACGCGCGCGGCCTGCGAAACGATCGAACTCGCATTCGGTCTCGAACTCGAGACCACGCTATGGCGCACGCACGGCACCGAGCTGACCGCTCTCGCAGAAAAATTTCGCGAGGAGGAAGCCGCGGTTCAACCGGGCGTGAAGATCGTGCGCCGCGGATTCGGAATCGTCGCCGGCACGGGCACCGGGAAAACACTTTCGATTCGCCCGATCGCGCACACGCTGCTCGGAACGACGGACCTGCGCGTCGGCGTGATCAATCGCGAGCGCGAGGCCACTCCCGAGTCGCCCTCGTGGAATGTCGTCATCGTCACGACCGGCATCGCTCGCCGCTGGTTTCAGGACGGGGACATTCGGCCGCAGGACGCGCTGGTCGTCGACGAAATCCATCAGACGAGCGCCGAGCTCGAACTCTGTCTTGCGCTCGGCAAGCGCGTGGGCTGCCGGTTCATCTGGCTTTCGGCCACGGTCGATCCTGCGTTTTACGCGCGCTATCTGAACGCCGCGAGTGTCGTCGAGAGCAGCGCCTTCGATCCGGCAAAAGCCGCGAAGGTCGATGTCGTTCGCTCGGATCCGCTGCGTTTTCTCGACGACAAGTTTCTCACGCAGGTGTCGAAGGAAAAACGCGGCGTCGGTGTGTTTCTGCCGACGCGCGCCGGGGTCGAACAGGCGGCGGCCACGGTGGGCGCGCGTTTTCCGCGCATCACATCGCAGTTTTATCATGGCGGCGAACCGATTCGCGTGATCAGGCCGTTCCTCGAGGGCGGCGTGCAGAAGCCGTATCTGCTCGCCATGACGGCTGCGGGGCAGAGCGCGCTCAACGTGCAGGG
>JBBRBH010000009.1:0-83236 GCA_038205995.1 Gemmatimonadales bacterium | reverse complement strand
TTCGACGACCTCCGGTCAGCCAACACACTTGCACCCGCTCCAGCCAGCAGCACACTCGCGACAGTTCCCAGCATCCAGAAGTTTACAGAGTCGCCAAAAAATGCGGCGCTTTGCTCCGCTGCCAGCATCTTCACCCCTACGAGGCCGAGTATCAAGCCGAGCGAAACTTTCAGGTAGCGAAACTTGGCGAGCAATCCCGCCAACCCGAAATAGAGCGATCGCAGGCACAAGATTGCAAAGACGTTTGACGTGAACACGAGAAACGCGTCGGTGGTAATGGCGAAGATCGCCGGAATGCTGTCCACCGCGAAAATCAAATCGGTGGTTTCGACGAGCACCAGCGCAACGAGCAGCGGCGTGATCCAGCTCTTTCCGTCCGTCACGATCCGGAACTTTCCCGCGTGGAATTCCTTCGTCACGCGAAAATACTTGTTCAGAAATCGAACAGTGTACGAATCCTCCGGCGTTTCCGCGCTCTCTTTGGACACCAGCATTCGTGCCGCCGTGATGACCAGGAACGCGCCCATCACCATCAGAATCCAGTGGTAGCGCGCGACCAGCGCAACGCCGCCCGCGATCATCGCGCCGCGCATGGCGAGCGCACCAAATACGCCCCAGAACAGAACGCGGTGCTGCTGAATCTTCGGCACCCTCAGATGCTCGAAGATCAGCGCCATTACGAACACATTGTCCATCGAGAGCGAGAGTTCCACTACGTACCCGGTGAGAAACTTCACGGAGGCCAGTCGTCCCGTGTTCATCTGATGGTCGACAGAGTCGATCGAGCTCCCGAGTCCGGCCCAGTGATGCTCGTACGCTTGATAAATGAACGCGGCGAACCCGAGTGCGAGCACGGCAGTCGCAGCGGCGAAAGTCAGCGCCTGCGGAATCGTCGGTGCGTGCGGCCGCTTGTTGAACACACCGAGGTCCAGCGCGAGGACGACCAGCACGAACGCGATGAATCCGCCCCACATCGCAATCACGGCTTGCCTGCCTCGACCCATGACTTCCAGTCGTCTTCGGCGAGGCCGATCGTCACCTTGTGCTGCCAGCGGACGAGCGGCACTTGCAGCACGAGCGGTTCGAGCGCGAGCGTCTCGAGCCAGCGTTCGTCGTTGTACCGCACCACGCCGAGGCCGAGGTCGGCGTAGCGCTTCGATGTTTTGTCGATGAGTGCGCTGATACCGAACTTCTGCGCGAATCGCTGGAGCTCGCCCTTGCTCGCGGCCCGCTCTTTCAGGTCTACGAAATGCACACTCACGCGGCGCTCCTTGAAGAAGCGGAGCGCCTTGCGAACATCGGCGTGTTTCTGTGTGCCGAAAATCTGGACGTCCAATTGGCTAGGTGACGGAGGGCAGAGGCGAGCGCGCGACTATAATATGACGTCCCGTGCAGACAGGTCACATCCTTAGTCGCCATGCCTGAACTCATCTCCGATTTCAAACCTGCCTGGTGGCTTCCGGGTCCTCATCTGCCGACCATCTGGGGGAAGATGGTCCGCCGGCGTCCGACGGTGCACGATCGTCTCGAACGGATTGAAACGCCCGACGGCGACCATGTCACGCTCGTGCGAATGGGCACAATCAAGCCTGGCGTGCCGCATCTGTTTATCCTGCATGGCCTCGAGGGAAAGATCACTGCGAAGTACGCGCATGGGATGCTCGACGAAGCACGTAAGCGCGGCTGGAGTGGCGACATGATGATGTTCCGCTCATGCGACGGCGAAGTCAATTCCGCGCGTCGCTTTTATCACTCGGGCGAGACCACCGATCTCGACTTTGTGGTGCGCCGCCTGATCACCGAACATCCCGAGATTCACCTCATGATGTGCGGCGTTTCGCTCGGCGGAAACGTTCTTCTCAAGTGGCTCGGCGAGCAGTCCAAGAACGTGCCGCCGCAGATCAGGCGCGCCGCGACCGCGAGCGTACCGTTCGATCTCGAGGCCGGCGCGCGCCTGATGGAAAAGGGTTTTGCGAGAGTGTATGTGAAGCACTTTCTTGATACGCTTGTCGCGAAAACACTCGTGAAGCTCGAGAAGTATCCCGATCTGTGCGATCGCGAGAAACTGAAAACGGCGCGAACATTTTTTGAGTTCGACGACCTGCTCACGGGCCCGGTGCACGGCTTCACCGGCGCGCACGACTATTACGAAAAATCGAGCTCGATCCATTTTCTTGATCACGTGAGGGTTCCGACGCTGCTAATGAACGCGTGGGACGATCCCTTCCTCCCGCAGAACGTCTTGGCAAGCGTTCGAAACCTCGCGCGCAGGAATCAGCACTTGGTCGTCGAGTTTCCGCTGAGGGGCGGTCATGTCGGGTGGGTCGCCGGGCAGCCGTGGTCGCAGAGCTACTATATGGAGCACCGTGTAGTGGAGTGGCTAGCTAACGGCCGGTAGTTGTATCGGCGAGACAACGGCTCGGATGGTGTCTTTTTATTGCAGTTTTATTGTGTGTAGTTAGTATATGAATAAATGACATATGGCCAAATGGCGCTCGCGACGCGTTCAGATCGCGCCTGGCTCAATAACGCGAGGCGATTGCTCGGAAAGCGCATGCATCGCACGCCGAGCGGTGCGCGCTGGTGGGGAATGGTCCGAATGCTCAACCATGAGTTGGGCCTCCCGCTCAAATCGGCCGCAAAAGCCGCCGATCTGGTGTTGCATGGCAACTCGGCGCCGCACCGGGTCAGACTTTCCGCGACCGCGGACGGCGCCGTGGCACTGCGAATCGATCTCGAGCGCTTTCATTCCACCTCGAACGCCTTGCTCGCGGCAGCTTTTGCGTTCGGAAAGGCGCGTGGCCGCGGCCGTCCGAGAAAGCCGCAACGCCGGCGTCCGCTCGTCGATGTTTTTCCGAGCGTGTGGGAGATCCGGGTCGAGCGGGAGCCGGCGAAACTCGAGCGTCTCGCCGATCAGCTTCGGGAATGGAATGCCTATCCGCGCGGGATCGAGACCGGACTTCCTTTCATTATGGATGCGGCGACGTTGCGCGCCGTTCCGCGACTCGCTCTCATGACGAGCAAGGGAGAGATCGACGTGCTCGTGGTAGAAATACCAGATGCGAACAGCGGTCGGCCCGCGTAGGTTAGGGGCTGTACCCCTTCCGCCCACTACGAGGTTTGATCCGATGCGTCGAACACGAGTTGTCGTACTCTCCGCGCTTTTACTCTCTGCCTGCACGTTGCAGCGCTGGCAGCCGTCGAAGTCCGTGGCGACGGACGATCATCTGATGCATATGACCGCGGCTGATATGAGCATGCCGACGATCGGTCTGTCGAGCCAGAGCCAGGGCGATCCGAGTCTTCCGCCGAGCAACAGCCATGCGGCGGCGCGTCTCGCTGCCTCGCCGAGGCATGGCGAGTGGGTGAAGATCGCGTGGGAACCGGGCTCGAAGGATTCACTGATGGCGTGGATCGTTTATCCCGCGAAGTCCGGGAAGGCGCCGGTAGTTGTTGTCGTGCATGAGATCTTCGGCCTCTCGACGTGGGTCCGGGGCGTTGCGGACCAGCTCGCATCGGAAGGATTCATCGCGATCGCTCCGGATCTCGTCTCGCGCGTGCGGGGTGGACCAACCTCCGTCGAGCTCAGCGGTGACTCCGCCCGGAAGCTCATCGGTGGAGTCGACTTCACCGAGCGAAACAAGGGAATCATGGCGGTCGCAAACTTCGCGATGTCGCAGCCTTCGGCCGACAAAAAATACGGTGTCGTCGGTTTCTGCTGGGGCGGCTCGACTGCATGGGGCGCGGCAGTCTACAACGGCAAGGGGTTCGGCGGTTCGGTCGCGTATTATGGCGCGCCATTCGCCGCGAACGGCGCGGTGATCGTCGACTCCTTGGCGAAAATTCAGGCGCCGGTTCTGATGCTGAACGGCTCTCTGGATGCGCGCACCGGCGCGTTCATTCCGCTGGCTGACGAGGCAATGAAGAAGCTGGGCAAGTCGTTCGTTGGAATTAATTACGAGGGCGCTGTGCATGGTTTCGCTCGTGCACAGGACGATTCGGTGACGGGCAATACTTCGCCCGCAACGATGCCTGCCAACCTAGCCGCCATCAAAGATGGATGGCCGAAGACAATCGCCTTCTTCAAGAAAAACCTCGGAGCCAAGTAGCAGATGAACATCGCGATCGGCCTCGCGCTCATCGCGATCCTGACCGTTGGCGTCGTTTTCATGATCAACGGCGTAGGACTGTTCTCGCCGTCGCGGCGCCCGCGCGTAGAGTTCGACCCTGAAGTGCTCACCGGCCACATCGCCCGCGTGACCGCCGCCATAAGTGCGGCGGCCGCGGGCGCTGTCGCCTACACGCTGGAAGGAAGAGATCACGTCGTTGCAGCGATGAGCATCGACGGCGCGCCAATCCAAAAGGGCGTCGACGTCGTCATTGATCGAATCGAAGACGGCCTCGCATTCGTGGAGCGGTGGGAAGTCGTAGAGGGCAGGATCTAGCAACTGCAACAAACGGCAACAAACTGCAGCAACAGGCGGTCGCCACATGAGCAATAGCGCGATTTTCTTTTGGTTCTTCTCCGTGCTGTTCGTGCTACGCGGCGTCGCGGCGACCTTCGTATACGCCTGGCTCCTATCCGACGCACCCGATTGTCCTTCGTGCGGCGGAGAGACGATGCACGTGGAGCGCCGCGGAATTCAGCACCTGTTTCCACGGCTCAGGCCAAGCTGGTGTCCGGTTTGCACGTGGGAAGGGCTGCTCCACTTTGCGCCCGTCCCGTCCACTCAGCTGCGTGAAAGTGCGAAAACCGAGAGCCAGTCGGGCCAGTTTCCGCTCATTTCGAAGAAATCATCGAAATAGATGAGGCCGTGCTTCTCGAACGCCTCCACGAGCGTGGCGAATCCGACCTCATCATAGATAGGCCCGATGGCCACGAGCCCGTGTTCGACCTGAAACTCCTCGTCCGTGAGGGTCAGGGCCTGGTCAATCTGCGCGCGGGTCATTCCCGAGCGCTCAAAGGCTGCCTTCTTCACCAAGAGGGTGGGGGCGCCGACAGAGAGTGGAAGTGGCATGTCAGAACGCTAGCTTTCGGGCAATGCAGAGGGCAACAGGGCTGGTGAACTCGAACGACTTCGATGTCATCGTAGTTGGCGGCGGGCACGCGGGTGCCGAGGCCGCCGTCGCGGCGGCGCGCGCACTCGGACCGGCAGCGCGCGTCGCGATGGTGACCAGCAACCTCGACACGATCGGACAGATGTCGTGCAACCCCGCGATCGGCGGCGTTGCCAAGGGCACTGTCGTGCGCGAAATCGATGCGCTCGGCGGCGTCATGGGTCGCGCAACCGATATGGCGTCGATCCAGTTCCGAATGCTGAACCGCGGCAAGGGTCCGGCCGTGTGGGCGCCGCGCTCACAGTGCGATCGCGCGTTGTATCGCAAAGCGGTTCGCTTGCTCGTGGAATCGCAGCAGGGAATTGCGCTCGTCGAAGGCACGGTAAAGCGCCTTCTTTTCGCGAGTGGTGACGCGCGTGTGGCCGGTGTGGAGACGCTCGATGGCCGGCAGTTGCGCGCACGCTCGGTCGTGATCACGACGGGAACGTTCCTGCGCGGCCGCATTCATATAGGTATGGACTCGCAAGTGAGCGGCGGTCGCGCCGGCGAGGAGGCAACGACGCACCTCGCCGAGCAGATCTCGAGCGTGGGGATCACGACGGAGCGTTTCAAGACGGGAACGCCGCCGCGCATCGAGGGAAAAACCGTCGACTTCCGCGTGCTCGAGCGGCAAGACTCGGAGTTCGAGGATTTTCAGTACTCGTGGTCGGCGTTTTGGAACAACAATCGCGAGGGCGCGACCGGCGCCGCACTCCCTTCGCTGCAGCGACAGACTCAGGCGCCGTGCTGGATCACGTTCGCCGAAACAGCGACGAAGGAAATTGTCGCCGCGCATCTGAAGGAGTCCGCGATGTACGGCGGAGCGATCGGCGCGCGCGGACCCCGCTATTGCCCGTCAATCGAAGACAAAATCCTTCGCTTCCCCGACGCGGCGCGTCATCAGCTTTTTCTCGAGCCCGAAGGACTCGACACAAGCGAGATGTACGTAAACGGACTCTCGACGTCACTTCCCGCGGCGTTGCAGCTCGAAATGCTGCGCTCCGTGCCGGGACTCGAGCGTGTCGAGATGACGCGCCCGGGATATGCGATCGAGTACGACTACTATCCGCCGACTCAGCTCTATCCGTGGCTCGAAGTGCGCGCGATCGCGGGACTTTTTTTCGCGGGACAAATCAACGGCACCACGGGCTACGAAGAGGCGGGCGCGCAAGGAGTGGTAGCCGGGCTGAACGCCGCGCTGCGCGCGACTGATCACGAGACAGTCACGCTCGGCCGCGAGACGTCGTACATCGGAGTGCTCGTGGACGATCTCGTGACGCGCGGCGTGGACGAACCGTACCGGCTGTTCACTTCGCGCTCGGAGTTCCGGCTTACCGTGCGGCAGGACAATGCACTCCGCCGGCTCTCCGGAATCGGTCGCTCGCTCGATCTGTACAGCGACGCGGAGCTCGGCGCGATCGAGACGCGCTTCGCTGATGAAGCTCGCGTCACGCAACTCGCGCTCGAAACCACCGCACGCGGCGATCAGGTGGATGCTCAGCTCATTGCGGCTGGGACTTCGCCGCTCGCTCACGCCGTGAAGGTTGCGGACGTGGCGAAGCGGCAGGGTGTTTCGCTCGCCGCATTGCTCAAGGCAACCGGCGTCTCCGAAGAATTGTCGCGCGAGGCGCTCGTTACCGTTGGGCTCGAGTTGAAGTACGCGGGATATTTCATCAAGGAGCGCCTTGCGGCCGATCGCCTGCGGAAGATGGGCGAGTACGTGCTGCCGTCGGACGCGCGGTATGAGGAGATGCGCACACTTTCGTTTGAATCGCGCCAGAAGCTTGCCGCGCGAAAGCCGCTCTCGCTCGCGCAAGCCGCGAGTGTACCCGGCGTGAGTCCGGCTGATCTGCAGAATCTTATTTTGGAGATCGAGCGATCGCGCTCCTGATCGCGCCTCTGATCGCGGTCGTACTCGCGGTGCTCGGATTTCTCCCGATCGCCAACTGGCTGCCCGGCGGAGAAGTCGACCGGGCGTACGCGGATCGATTCGCGGGCTGGGGTTACGGCACCGCGATATGTGTCGGCGTCGGAATCGTGTTCGCGATCTTCTGGCGAAAACGCGCGGCGGCAGCAGTACTCGTTGCGCAGAAGGAATCTCCGCGAGATTCCCTGCCCGATCTCTCGCTCTGGCTGCTTCCGCTCGCGTCGTTCGTGCTCTACACACTCATCGCGCGCTACGTGTTTTCCGCGAAGCCGCTGCTGATCGACGAAATCGTCCAACTTTTTCAGGCGCGCATTTACGCGGCGGGACATCTTTGGCTCCCGGTCGCCGCGCACCGCGAGTTCTTCTCGATCCTCCACGTCGTCGACACCGGCGACAAAGTCTACTCGCAGTTTCCGCCGGGCGGCCCGGCGATGCTCGCGCTCGGCGAACTCGCGCACGCGCCCTGGCTCATCGGGCCCGTGTGCGGCGCAATCTCCGTCGCGCTTTTTGCCCGACTGCTCACGTTCACCGATCCGGGCGCCTCTCGTGCATTTCGATTCGGCGCGACGCTGTTGTTCGCCGTCGCTCCGTTCGGCGCGTTCATGTTCGGCTCCCACATGAATCACGTCACGACGCTGATGTGGCTGATGCTGGCAACGCTCGGAATGGCGAAGGTCGCTGCGAGCGCCACACCGCGAATCGGATGGGCGTTCGCAAACGGGCTCGGGCTTGGCGCTGCAGCGGCGATTCGTCCACTCGACGCGTTTGCGTTCGCGCTCCCCGCGGCCGCGTGGCTCCTCCTGCTCTCGTGGCGCGACAAACGCAGATGGGTTGAGGTGATCGCCTCGGGGATCGGCGTCGCAATTCCGTTCGGCGCGATGATGTGGGTGAACGCGCAGAGCACCGGATCGCCGCTCGTGTTCGGATACGAAGTGCTCTGGGGCAAGGCGCACGGACTCGGATTTCACACGGCGCCCTGGGGCGCGGCGCATACTCCGTCGCGCGGACTCGAGCTGCTCTCGCTGTACGTGACGCGGCTGCAGACGTACCTGTTCGAGACGCCGTTTCCCGCGATGATTCCAGTGATTGCTGCACTCGCGCTCACGAAGCGACTCTCTGCGCTCGACAAGTATCTGCTCGCCAGCGCAGCCGCGCTTGGTGCGCTCTACTTCGCGTACTGGCACGACGGATTTTTTCTGGGACCACGGTTCGTTTTTCCGTGGCTCCCCGTGCTCGTGCTTTTTGCAGCGCGGCTCCCGCGCCTCGTGCGCGAGCGTTTCGGCGCGGGGAATGTGTACGTCGGCACGAACGCCGCGCTCGCGACGGGCGCGTTGATGGCAGTGGGGATTTCGTATCCGCAGCGGGTGATTCAATACCAGAACGGCTTGACGTCGATGCGCGTGAACTACACCGCGGAATCAGCGCGCGCCGGCGTGAAGGACGCGCTGGTGTTCGTGCGCGAAAGTTGGGGTGCCCAGATCAACACGCGGATGTGGGAGCGCGGAGTCTCGCGCAGCGCGACCGCGGCACTCTATCACGGAACAGACGCATGCCTGCTCGACAGGGCGCTGCGCGACGTCGAGGCGCGTGGGCTGAGCGGCGTGGCTGCCGAGAAGCAGCTCGAGCCGCTGCTCGCTGATTCGTCGCGCGTGCGGTCCAGCCCGCTCTCGCCTGACAGCACGGAGAGGATGCTGCCGGGCGCGAGGTACGATCAGATCTGCGTCGCGCGCATCAACGACGATCGCACTGGGTACACGCACCTCGCGCCGCTGCTGCTCGAGCGCGGGAGTGGAAATATTTACGCGCGCGATTTTCAGGCGCGTGATTCGCTGCTCGTAAACGCATATCCCGCGCGCGCCGTGTACGTGCTCCGCCGCAGGGGCAGCGAGGCCGATGCGCCGTACGAGTGGCTACCTTTGAAGCGTGACTCGGTGTTCGCCGCTTGGCGCCGCGCCGCGCCGTAGGCGTTTGCGAATTCGAGGGCTTCGAGGGCGAGGTTATTTAGTAGCAGATTGATACTATCTATGGAGAACGAACCATGCGACGCCTAACGATTGCGCTGTTTCTTCTTGCACCTCTCGCCGCGCGCGCGCAGGCCAACGGACCGACGGTCGCCGCGCCACAACTTTCCGCATCGGCAACAGCCGAGGTGCAGCTCAAGCCCGATCGCGCCACGCTTTCGTTCACCGTGGAGAGCCGCGGCGCGACTGCGGCGAAAGCGGGCGCCGAAACCTCGCGCAAGCAACGCGCGGTCATTGACACGCTTCGCGCGCTGGGTGTCGCCGCCGACCAGATGACGACCGCGAGCATCCAGATCAATCCCGAAATCGCATACACCGAGAAGCCCCCGCGCGTCACGGGATACGTCGCGCGGAACACCTTGCGAGTTGAGGTCCGCGAGATCGAGAAGACCGGACTGCTCATCGACGCAGCGCTCGCGAGCGAGGCGACGGGAATCGGATCGCTGGTGTTCAGTGCCTCGAGAGCCGACGAAGCCCGCCGCCAGGCCCTAGAGCTCGCGGTGGCAAAGGCAAAGGGCGAGGCGGAATCCATGGCGAAGGCGGCGGGTGGAGCCCTGGGCGGGCTCATCGAACTCAGTGCACAGCCTTCATATCAGCAGCCCATCGCGGTCGATATGGCGATGAGAAGTTCACAATTTGGCGCCGCTGCCGCACCGATGCCGATCGAAGCCGGCTTACTCAGGGTTTCAGCGACTGTCTCCGGCCGCTGGGGTTTCCTCAAATAGTCGGGCACGTTTTGTGAGCCGATTGTTCCACGTGAAACATTTCGCCTTGCCGATGGGTGTGTACCGCCCCTAAGTTGGTGGTATTGCGGCACCACTCGCCCATCGACCCGGATCCTGTGGCCCGAATCATTGCGATTGCCAACCAGAAGGGTGGTGTCGGCAAGACGACTACCGCGGTAAATCTCGCGGCCAGCTTGGCCGCGGCCGAGCAGCGCGTTCTCCTCGTAGATGGCGACCCACAGGGAAACGCCACGAGCGGAATCGGACTCCAGAAAGAGTCGTTCGAGACCACCGTCTACGATGTGCTCCTCGACCCTGGAACCGTTCGAGAAGCGATCATTCACGAGGTCCAGTTCCGCCACTTGGACGTGATGCCGGCGACGCCGGATCTTGCCGGAGCGGAGGTTGAGCTGGTCAGCCGAAAGGACCGCGAGCTGTCTATGAGTCGCGCTTTCGATGAGATTCGCGAGTCATACGATTTCATTCTGATTGACTGTCCGCCGTCGTTGGGTCTTATCACGGTAAATATGCTCGCCGCTGCGGACGCAGTTCTTATCCCGCTTCAGTGCGAATACTACGCGCTCGAGGGGCTGTCGCAGCTGCTGAATACGGTGCACCGGGTGCAGCAGGGTGTGAATGCGTCGCTGGGGATCGACGGCGTGCTGCTGACGATGTACGATGCGAGGCTAAACCTTTCGCGCCAGGTGGCGGCCGACGCGCGCGAGTACTTCGGAGCAAAGGTTTTTCAGAGCGTTGTTCCGAGGAACGTTCGGCTCGCCGAGGCACCGAGCTTTGGAAAGCCCATTATTCTGTACGATGTAGCCTCGGTCGGCGCGAAGGCCTACATGGGTGTCGCAAAGGAGCTGATCGAGCGAAACCATGTTCCGGCGCGAGCAAAAGCATCGTGATGCTCGTAACCTGTTGTCGCAAGGCAACTTACGTGATAATCACTGGATATTATGTCAACTGAGAAGCCGCGACGGTTAGGACGAGGGCTCGACGCATTGCTCGGGGGCCGGCCCATGGGGGTCGAGCCTGCTCGGGCACGCGACGAATCGCCGCGTAGCGCGCTTCGCTCCATCCCGATTTCACAGATCCGGCCCAATCCGCTGCAGCCACGAAAAGAATTCAGCGCGACCGAACTGAAAGATCTCGAGTCGAGTATTCGCGCGAACGGATTGTTGCAGCCCGTCACCGTCCGCGCGGACGCAAACGGAACTGATTTCTATCTCATCGCTGGCGAGCGTCGCTTTCGCGCCGTGCAGAAGCTCGGCTGGCGCGAGATTCCTGCGATCGTGCGCGAACTGGCAGAGGTCGACGACAAGGCGCTGCTCACGCTCGCGCTCGTAGAAAACCTTCAGCGCGAAGATCTCAATCCGATCGAAGAAGGCGAGGGATATCAGCAGCTCATCTCGCAGTTCTCGCTCTCGCAGCAGGAAGTCGCTGACGTCGTCGGAAAAGATCGCTCGACCGTCGCGAATACACTTCGGCTTCTTGCGCTTCCGTCGCAGGTGCGGCGCATGGTGCGCGAGGGCGAGCTCACCATCGGACATGCGCGCGCGCTGCTCTCTCTTGGCGACGATCACCGCATCATCGAACTTGCGAAACTGATCGTCGCGGAAGGCATGAACGTTCGCGAGGTCGAACGCCGGGTGCGAGAAGCAGGATCGAATCGCGCAGCGAGAGGCGGCGATTCGCCGCGTCCTGAGATCAAGCGTCCTCCGGAAGTCGCGCGAATCGAGGACGAGCTTCGTCGCCGGTTGCAGACCGACGCAAAGGTCCACCTCACATCGAAGAATGCCGGGGAACTGAGAATTCCGTTTTTCTCCGCGGACGATCTCGAGCGGGTTCTCGACATTGTACTCGGCTCCTCGAGGGAGGCGCTGTGACGGGGCCGTCGCGAAAGGAGTCGCGCACGCAGCGCCACGGAAATATTTTCTCGCGTGACTCTGGGTCGATGTACGTTCACGTGCAGCGCGAGAACGGTCTCGCGCATCACACGATGGTGCTGCGCCCCTGGCAGGTGCAGGCGTTGCGCGTATTGACCTCGAGGTGGTTTCTGATCGCACTCGGAATTGGCGTCGCGAGCTGGGCATACTTTGGGGCGCAGGCCGCGCGAGTGCCGTTGCTGCAGCAGCGTATCACGCGTCTCGAGCAAGACGCACTGCGCATCGACTCGCTCCAAAATACTTTGACACAGTTGCAGTCACGCTACGAGCAGGTTCAGCGCATGCTGAGCGCGCCGGCCACCACGAAGAGCGCAAGGCCGGAGAGCGCGCCGCCTCGCGCGCGCCCATAAACGTTTTTCCACCGGAGGATTTATGACGATGTTCGGGAAAGAAGAGAGAAGCTCTGCGCGACCTGAGCCGCGCAACAGCTCCGTGGCCGAAGCACCGATGTCGATCATCTCGAGCGGCATGAAGATCACCGGAGATCTCGAATGCGCCGGCGTGGTGAAAGTGGACGGACGCATCGACGGCTCCGTGACGGGGGCGCGCCAAGTTCTGCTCGGACGCGGTGGCGCAGTGCACGGAAACGTGATCGCCGATGAAGTCGTGATCGGCGGTGTCGTGGACGGAGCGATTCTCGCAGCCGAGCGTCTCGAGCTGCAGGGCACGGCGATCGTGAACGGCGACATCGAGACAAAATCGATCATTGTGCTTGAGGGAGCGCGGATCAATGGCGTCGTACGAATGAGCGATTCGAGCGCGGTTTCACGCACGGGACGCCCAGAACCGCTGCGCATAGCGACTGGGGCCTGACACCACCGGGACAGTTCCAAGCCAGCACATCATACGTTTTCACAGATCCACACAATTGGCGCTCATGCAAACGTGTGTTTATTGTTTGCTGATAACTCCCTGCTGAATAATGGTTTATAGGTGATGCACTTGCCACTTACGCGTACCGCATTGGTTGTTTTCAACATGGCTGTGGGAATCTTGGCTGCCTGCGGCACCAAGAATGACTCTGATTTGGCGAAGGCCAGCTCGTTCAAGGTGGCGCTCCTCACGCCGGGGCCGATCTCCGATCAATCGTGGAACGGCAGTGCCTACGCCGGTCTCATGAGAGTCAAGGACAGCCTCGGCGCTTCCGTTAGCCACATCCAGGTGAAGACACCTGCCGAGTTCGAGGAAAATTTCCGGCAGTATGGCGCTGCGGGGTATCGGCTCGTCTTCGGACACGGCTTCGAGTTTCAAGACGCGGCGGCGCGAGTCGGTCCCGAGTTTCCAAAAACGGTTTACGTCACGACCGGCGGAACAAAAATCGGCGCGAATGTCGCCGCCATGAACTTTTCGTTCGACGAGCCAAGCTACCTCGCGGGAATCATCGCGGGCTCTATGACGAAATCAAACGTCATCGGATGCATCGGCGGCACGGAGCTCCCTCCGGTGAAGCTCGCGTTCGCCGCGTTCAAGGCCGGAGCGAAAAGCATCAATCCCCGAGTGAAGGTGCTCGTCTCGTACATCGGGAATTGGGAAGACGCCGGCGCGGGCAAGGAGCAGGCACTCGCTCAGCTGGGCCAGGGTGCTGACGTAATCTTCCAGGACGCGGACGCTGCCGGGCTCGGCGCGTTTCAGGCGGTGCGCGAGTCCAAAGGTGCGTATATCATCGGTTCGAACGCGGATCAAAATTCCGTCGCGCCCGAGGTCACGCTCGGCAGCGTGGTGATCGATCTGCCGCATGCGTTCATGGTGGTCGCGAGCGAAGTGAAGAGCGGTCGCTTCAAGCCTCGCGTCATCCTGCTCGACATGCGCCTCGACGTTGTGCGCTGGAAGATGAACCCTCAGCTCGAGTCGAAAATTTCTGCAGCCGCAACCCACGCAGTGGACTCGGTTCGCACGCTGATGATCGCCGGCGGGTTCTCGGTGTCGGCAGCGACCTCCGCAAAGTGAGCGGAGTTCTGCTGGCGACGATCGCCGCGCATCTCGATGGCTTGCTGAAAATCCGCGAGACGCCGGACTATCCGCAGGCGCTCAACGGCGTGCAAGTAGAGCATCGGGGGCCGGTCACGAAGATCGCCGCGGCTGTGGATACCTCCGCGCGAACGATCCAGGGCGCCATCGACGCGGGCGCGAATCTCTTGCTCGTGCACCACGGACTTTTCTGGGGCGGGCTGCAGCCGCTGACCGGTCCGTTGTATGCGCGCGTGCGCCTGCTCCTCGAGAACGACGTCGCGCTCTACTCGGCGCACCTGCCGCTCGATTCCCATCCGGCGCTTGGGAACTCGAAGCTCCTTGCGGGCGAGATCGGGCTCAATGCGTCTGCCGGATTTGCACGGCACGAAAATATAGAGTGTGGGGTGCGCGGAACGAGCGACATCGCGACGTCCGAGCTTCTCGAGCGCCTCCGCGAGTTCTCGGCATTGCATGGCGGAACCGCCATCTCGAGCGCGAGCGCAGCCGGGCGCCGCACACGGAGCTGGGCGATCTGTTCCGGTGCTGGAGCGAGCGCCGACACCATCAGCGAGGCCGTGGCGCTCGGGGTGGACACCATGATCGTGGGCGAAGGCCCTCACTGGAGCGCGGTTGACGCCGCGGAGAAGGGACTCGTCATCATCTACGCCGGGCATTACGCGACGGAGACGCTGGGCGTGCTCGCGCTTGCCGAGCATCTGTCCGCAGAGTTCAAGTTGCCGAGCGAATTCGTCGCGGCGCCGACAGGGCTGTGACTGACGCCGCGCCGGCGCTCTCTCTCCGCGGCATCACGAAACGTTTTGGAAACACGGTAGCGCTCGACGGCGCTGACTTCGACGTGCGCGCGGGAACGCTGCACGCACTGCTCGGTGAGAACGGCGCCGGCAAGACGACGCTGATGCGCCTCGCGTTCGGGATGTTGCGCGCAGACACCGGCACGCTGTCGGTTTCGGGTGCCGTGCGGCAATGGAGCTCCAGCGCCGACGCAATCGCAGCCGGAATAGGAATGGTGCATCAGCACTTCCTGCTCGTCGGCGCGATGACTGTCGCGGAGAATGTTTCGCTTGGCGAACGCGGATGGCTGCGCAGCTTCGACCCGCGAACTGCGGCAGCGCGTGTGCGCCGCATCGGCGCGGAAACCGGACTGATGCTCGACCCCGAGGCGCGCGTGGCAGATCTTGCGGTCGGAGCGCAGCAGCGGCTCGAGATCGTGAAGGCGCTCGCGCGAGATGCGCGCATTCTGATTCTCGACGAACCGACCGCGGTTCTCACGCCGACGGAATCGCAGGAGCTTTATGCGTGGCTCCGTGCCTTCGTCGCGCGTGGACGGACCGTTGTGCTGATCACGCACAAGGTTCGCGAAGCGCTTGCGATTGCGGACGACGTGACGGTGCTTCGCCGCGGCCGCACGATCCTGACTGGCCGGGCCGGGAACCTCAACGAGCATGCGGTGATCGATGCACTCGTGGGAGCCGCTGAAATCACCGACGAGCAGCAGCCGGCCTCAAACGTGGATCCGGTCGCGACGGTCATGTCGCTCGAAAATGTTTCGGTGGCCGATGCACGCGGCGTTCCTCGCCTCCGCAACGTTTCACTCGACGTGCGCGCGGGCGAGATTGTCGGCGTGGCGGGAGTGGAGGGTGCGGGTCAGCACGAGTTGCTGCAGCTGCTTGCGGGACGACGTGCGCCGGACAGCGGCCGCGTGCGCGCACCGGAGAAGATCGGGTTCGTTCCCGAGGACCGTTTGCGCGACGCGCTGATTCCCGAAATGACTCTGGTGGAAAATCTCGCGCTGAAAGATGCTGGCGTCGCGCGCGGAACAACGGCGTGGGGCGCGTATGCCGCGCGCGCCATCACGACCATACGCGCTCACGACGTGCGCGCGAGCGGCGCGCAAGCGCATGCGGGTTCGCTCTCCGGCGGCAATCAGCAGAAGTTCGTGCTCGGCCGAGAGCTCGAGGGCGCGCCGGATGCGCTGGTCGTGGAGAATCCAACTCGCGGACTCGACATCCGCGCGGCAGCGCACATTCTCGCCGAGCTGAGATCAGCACGCGCCGCCGGGATTGCAGTTGTCGTGTATTCGAGCGACCTCGACGAAGTGCTTTCGATCGCCGACCGGATGGTGGTCTGCTTTGATGGGCGCGTTACCGAGGTGGCCGTGGAGTCCGGCGCAATTGCGCGCGCGCTTGTGGGGCTCTCGTGAGTTTTTTGTGGCGCGCCGTGAAATCGCCGATCGGTTCGAGCGCGATCGCCGCTCTGCTCGCGGTCGGCGGCGTGATGTTCGTCGTGATCGCCGGAGGATACGATCTGGGCCACGCGGCGGCGGCGCTCTGGAATGGGTCGGTGGGCGATTCGTATTCGTTTTTCACCGGCACGCTGATGCGCGCCACGCCGTTGATCATCGTTGGTCTCTCGGTCTCGGTTGCGTTCAGGGCGGGCGTTTTGAATATCGGCGCCGACGGACAACTGCTTGCGGGCGCGAGCGGGGCCGTTGCGGTTGGTCTCAGCGCGGCAAGCTGGTCTCCGTGGATTGCCGTACCCGCCGTGCTCGCGGCGGGAATGCTCGCCGGTGCGGCATGGGCCGCGATTGCCGCAATACTCAAGCACCGATTCGGCGTGCTCGAAGTGATCAGCACGCTCATGCTCAACTTTGTCGCGCTGTATACGGTCAGCTATCTCGTTCACGGACCGCTCGAGGAGCCGACGCGTGTGTTTCCGCAAACCTCGTCGATCGCACTTTCTGCGCGGTTGCCTGTACTTCTGGCGAGCCAGCGATTGCATCTGGGCTTTCTGCTTGCGATTGCACTCGCGGTCGCAATTTGGTGGGTACTCCGCTCGACGGCGACAGGCTTTCGCGTGCGCGCTGTTGGCGCGAGCCCCTCTGCCGCCGCGAGCGCGGGACGCGTGAACGTGGGGCGCGTGGTGTTCGGCGCGTTTCTCGCAAGCGGCGCGATCGCGGGTCTCGGCGGAGCGGTGCAAGTGGCTGGCGTCACCTACGCGATGTATGAAGGCTCCGCTGGATACGGTTACACGGCGATCGCGGTCGCGTTGCTTGCGCGTCTCAATCCGATTGGCGTGATCGTCGCGGGTGTGTTCTTCGGCGCACTCGAGGCGGGCGGCGCTTCGATGCAACGCGATGCCGGTGTACCTGCTGGATTCGTCGCGGTCATCGAGGCGCTGGCGATCCTCGGCGTCCTGGCCGTTGATCGTGCGCGCGCGCTTGCGCTCGAGCGAAGCGAACGCGCGCTGGAGGGGCGCTCCGCATGAGCGACTCGACCTTCTCTTCGTTTCTCGAAGCCGGCGTTCGCACCGCGACGCCGCTCGCGTATGCCGCACTCGGCGAACTCGTGACGGAACGCTCCGGCGTGATCAACATCGGCCTCGAAGGCGCGATCATCGGCGGCGCGTTCGGCGCGCTCGTATTCGGAGGGATGGGCGGAGCGACGTTCGGTTTCGCAGGGGCCGCGCTGTCCGGACTTCTGATTGCAGCGGTCTTCGCGCTCTTCGTCGTGACGCTGCGCACCGATCAGATCATCACTGGCACCGCGATCAGCATGCTCGGACTTGGGCTGACGGGCACGTTGTACCGAACGATGTACGGAACACAGGGCGCGTCGCTGCACACTCCGACGATCGCGCCCGTCGCGATCCCTGTGCTCAGCGCGATTCCAGTGATTGGACCGGCGCTCTTCGCTCAGCCGTTGGTGACTTACGTCTTGTATGGGCTCGTGCCGGCGCTTGCGTGGTGGTTCTACCGGTCGGCGGGGGGCCTCGCGCTCCGGGCCGTCGGCGAACATCCGGAGGCTGCGCGCGGCGCCGGAATTTCACCGGATCGTGTGCGCTGGGCCGCACTCTTGTTCGGCGGCGCGATGGGCGGAATCAGCGGCGGCACGCTGGTGCTCGCGCAGGTCGGTACGTTCGCGGAAGGAATGTCCGCTGGACGCGGGTTCATCGCGATCGCAATCGTTGTGCTCGGACGTTGGACTCCGCTTGGGGTCGCCGGCGCCGCACTGGTGTTCGGCGCCGCAAGCGCGCTCCAAACTCTCGCGCAAACAACCGGATGGGCGATACCGTATCAGTTGCCGCTCGCATTTCCGTACCTGCTGACGCTAGCGCTTCTTGCAAGCGTGCGCGCGCGCACGGCGGCACCGGCCGCATTGGGACGGCGCGAGAGCTAGGGCTGCGCGCAGGGAAGCGAGGCGCTCGACCAGCGAATTTTCCAGACGCCCGGCGACGTGCGCTCGACGATCTCAACCTGCAATCCGGAGGATCCTGCGAGCGCAAGCGCAACGGCAGGGCGCGTGCCCTTCAATCGAAACGCGGCCAACAGATCCGCTCCTTCGACTCGATCCTCCGGACCGGATTGGGATTCCGAGAACGCGTTACGCAGCGCATCGGCGCCCGCCGAAGAGTCCGGCTCGGCGATCATGGTGAAGAACTGTGCGCGCGGATTCGACTCAACGTTCAGCGAGCGCATCGCCACCGCAACGACAATCGCGGTGCTGTCCGCGAGTTTGAACCGCCACGCATCGCGCACCACCACGGGCAGTCCCCGAAACTGCGCGCTTGCTGAATCTTCCGGAATAGCGCTCACGAGCCTGCTGATGCGCGCGACGAGTTTCGCGGAATCACGCGGGAGCAGCTCGCCAATCCCATCAATTCCAAACGGAGCGGCGATGCCAGGCGAGAGCGCGAGCGACCAGTTGTTCGGTGCAGGGTTGGCGCCGGACGACGTGACAAGCGCGTGGCGTCTGAAGCCGCAAGCGCGCTCAGCATCGACGGGATGAAGTTTTCCGGGCAGCACGCGATCATCGTGATTGAACAACTCGACGTCGAGGTCCGCACTGCCCGCTGTGTCGCGCGAGAAGAAGAGCGGCGCGACGCCGTCGATCGCCGGTGTCGCAACCACTGCGCCGATATCGTCATCCCAAGATTTCGTCCCGGACGCGGCAGGTCCGGGTGCGAACGCGACTGTGCCCGGCGGACCTTTCGCCGACGCCGGGTGCTTTGGCGAGTCGCAGCCCGCAGCCAGCATGCTGCACACGAAGAGCGTCGCGCGGCGAATCATGCGCTCGACGGAAGCCATGGACCTACGAGATCCCAGTGCCATGCGTCGCGACGAACTTCATCGCGCGGATCACGCAGCGGTTTGTATTGGAGCCGTTCCGGATTCAAACCGACTGCCCGTCCATAGTTGACGAGAAGCTCGCGGTTGCTCGAGACGAGATGCGCCATCGGACGTCCGAGCCAGATGTGCCGATGAAGCCAAAGCCCGCCCGACATGGCGTGCGTCATTCCGTCCCGTCGATTTCTGAATTCGCGCCAGCGAACCGGCGGCACTATCGGGTCATGTACTACTGACAGCCGATGAGCCCCTCGACGGTGGCGGGCGCCTGCGCAGGCACGTTGCCGATATACAGCGCGCAGGTGAGCGGATACGACTGCGGGTGCGTTGAGATCGCCGACCAGCCGGAAGCCGTCGCGTTTGTGAGCGTGAGGATCACGCCGGGCGAAGTCGAGTAGCTGAGCCCGGTGATAAGGCTGGCGTATGCGCCATTGTCGAACATGTACGCTTCTTCGGCCGTCGAGAGATTTCGAAGGTCGGACTTCATCGCGGCGAGCTGAGCCTTGCCCTTGGTATTCTGAAACTTCGGAATCGCGATCGCAGCAAGAATGCTGATGATCACGACGACGATCAGAAGTTCGATCAGGGTGAAGCCCGTCCGTTTCGCTGCCATGTTTCGTCCAGAATCCTTGTTCTTGAGGTTCTCGAACAAAAGGAGAGGTTCGGCCTGCGCGTGAAGTCTGTATCCGGTCAGCACAGCCTGCAACTGCCTGCAACTGCCTTCGTTGTGTGGCAAGGGGAGGGCCGTTCTTGCCACAATCTCGTAACTGGTTGATTTACAATGAGTTGTGAGGTTCGCTGGGCTGCTTTCACGTGCCCATCGACGGTTCTTTTCGCTAGGATTCTCGCACTCTGCAAGAGGATGGCGAGGACCGCTAGAGCTTTGTTTCCAGCCAGTTTACACCCGTCCCGACGTCCACCACGAGAGGCACATCGAGCTTCACCGCGGTGGTCATTTCATGCACAACGAGTTTCTGTAGTTCGGGCAGTTCTCCGCCGGGACATTCAAAAACGAGCTCGTCGTGCACCTGCAACAACATCCTGCTGTCCATTTTCTTGTCTGCCAGTGACTGTTGGACGCGAATCATCGCAACTTTTATCAGGTCGGCCGCGGAGCCTTGGATCGGTGAGTTCTGCGCCGTGCGTTCGCCGAACGCACGGATGTTGAAGTTCCGATCTTTCAATTCAGGGATGTAACGCCGGCGTTTGAAAATCGTTTCGACATATCCGCGCACGCGTGCCTGTTCGACGGTCGCATCGAGATATGAACGCACTCCAGAGAATCTCTCGAAATACGTATCGATGAACGCCTTTGCCTCGGCATGTTCGACCTTCAGCTGGCGCGAGAGCGAGTGCGCACCCTGACCGTAGATCGTCGCAAAGTTGATCGTCTTCGCGCGGTTGCGCATTTCGGACGTCACCTCGTCGATCTTCACGCCAAAAATAATTGATGCCGTTTGGCGGTGAATGTCGCCGCCCGCCCGAAACGCCTCAACGAACGCAGGATCGTGCGAGAGGTGCGCGAGCAACCGCAGCTCGACCTGCGAGTAGTCCGCTGCGAGCATCGTCCACCCCTTCTGCGGAATGAATCCACGGCGGATGTCTTTGCCGAGCTGACGGCGAATTGGAATGTTCTGAAGATTCGGATCGCTCGATGATAAGCGGCCGGTGCTCGCCACGGTCTGATTGAAGGAGGTGTGCAGACGGCCATCGCCCGGATTCACGAGACCGGGGAGAATATCGAGATACGTGTTCTCGAGCTTGGCGAGCTCCCGGTATTCCATAAGCAGCGACGGCAACGCGTGCCCTTCTTCCGCCAGCTCCGTCAACACCGACGCGTCTGTGCTCGGCCCCGTCGACGTCTTTTTCTTCACCGGCAACCCGAGCTTGCCGAACATGATCGCCGCGAGCTGCTTGTTCGACGCGATATTGAACTCCTCTCCCGCCGTTTCGTATATCTGCCGCTGCACCTGCTCGCGCTCTTTCATGAAGCGCGACTTGAGCGAGTGGAACCACGGTATGTCGATCGTGATTCCGTGCCACTCCATCTCCGCGAGCACGGTGACCAGCGGCAGTTCGAGATCGTGCAGCAGCGCCGTGGCCTCGACTTCAGCGAGCTTGGGCTCGAGCAGCTCACGCAGGCGGAGCGCCACGTCGGCGCTGGCGCACGAATAGTCCCGCGCGGCGGCGATCGGCACGTCGTCGAACCGCAGTTGGTTCTTTCCCTTGCCGGTGAGTTCGTCGTAGCTCGTCATCGCCAGCTGGAGGAAGTCAATCGCGAGCGTGTCGAGCGTGTGCGACCGGCGACCGGGATCGAGCAGGTAGCTCGCAAGCATCGAATCGAAATCATATCCCGCGAGTTCGACTCCGGCGCGCCGCAACACCAGCAGGTCGTACTTGGCGTCGTGTGCGGTCTTTTTCACCGTTGGATCGCCGAGCAGCGCGCGCAGCGGTTCCATCTCCGCGGAAAGAATCGGCGGAAGGTTGTTCACCGGCTGCGGTCCTGTTGCAAGCATGCGGCCCGCAATGCTCGCGGCCGACTTGTCCGCGGCCTTCGGCGTTGCGCCGAGCAAAAGATCGCCTTGTGTGGGTTCCCACTGCCTATGCGCAAACGGGAGGTAGTACGATTCACCCGGAGCGATGGCGATGGAAATGCCCACGACGTTCGCGCGCAGCGGCGTGATGATCGGCGGTGCGCCGGCATCGAGCACGGTCTCGGCGTCGAGGGAGATGAATGGTGCCTTTCGTGCGAGCGCGACGAGCTTATTCACACCGTCGATCGTATCGACGACTTGGTACTTTCTCGCCACCGCCGGAGCAGCGGGCGCGGAACTCGGTGCGGCGGCCTCCGCACCGACCGCGCCCGGCGCAGCGGCGCTGACTGCGGGTGCGTCGCCCGCGTGCGCCGCGGCCTCCTGTGCGTTCCCGCGGAACTCGAGCTCCACGAACAGATCGCGGAGGCGGCTCCAGTCCGGTGTCTTCAGCGCCAGCGCCGGAAGGTCGAGCGTCATCGCCAGGTCTTTCTTGATCGTGACGAGCTCCTTCGACAGCACACCATTCGCGCCGAATTCGATCAGCGCGTTGCGCGCACGCGTGGGCTCCACTTCGCTCACGTGTTCCATGATCGATTCGAGCGGCCCCCATTTCTCGATGAGTGCGAGCGCGCTCTTGTCGCCGATTCCCTTCACCCCCGGCACGTTGTCCGACGTGTCGCCGAGCAGCCCGAGGTAGTCGACGACGCGATTTGGCGGGACGCCGAGGCGCTCGCCCGCGTTCGCCAGATCATACCACTTCTCCGTCGTAAATCCGGGGCGCCCGTGATAGGGGTTGAGGATCCAGATGCCGTTGTCGATGAGCTGCACGAAGTCTTTATCGCCGGAGACGATGACGGCGTTCACGTTTTTCGCGGCCGCCTGCTTGGCGAGCGTGCCGATGACGTCATCCGCTTCGTATCCGTCGAGCGACAGAACGGGAATCTTGAACGCCTCGAGGATCTGCGTGATGCGCTCGACGCCCGTGTCGAAATCGGCCTGCATCTCCGGATCGAGCCGTTCGCGCGTCGCTTTGTACGCCGGATACTGCTCGTGCCGGAAGGAGAGTCCGGCGTCGTGCACCCAGCCGAGATACTCCGGTTTGTGTTTGTCGATCAGCCGCTTGAGAAAATCGTGCGCGCCGCGCGCGATCGAAGTGTTCTCGCCCTTGCTGTTGATGAGCGGCTGCGCGCCATACGCAAAAAAGGCGCGGTAAATGAGCGCGTAGCCATCTACCAGGAAGAGTCGGGGACTCGGGGCTGGAGGCATGGCGGGAAGTTAATGCGGCGCGGGCCCGACCATATCCATTGGTCGGGCCCGCGAATGTTTTTCTTTCCTCCTGCCTTCTCCGTTAGCTGTCGAGTGGAGTGTCTGAGCCTCAGGCCTTCATCACCTTGTCGGCCGCAAGCCCCTTCTCTCCCGTCTTCAGCTCGAACTCCACCGGCTGTCCTTCTGCGAGGGTCTTGAAGCCGTCCATGTTGATCGCCGAGAAATGGACAAAGACATCCTCGCCCTGCTCCTGCTCAATGAAACCGTAGCCCTTGGTGTCATTGAACCACTTCACCTTTCCCTTCGGCATCGTGTGCCTCCTGCGCTGCGACTGCAGTCGGAATCTCCATGCGTCGACGCGGCGTCTAGCGTCTCGTCCGCACATAAGTTTTACAATTTTCCTGCACGCGTTGTCAAGCGAGAAAATGTGACGCGATCCCGGCCGCGGCCGCGACACGCAGGTTGTCGTCGATTTCAGATGGAATCGCCTCGGCTACCGCGGCAGCGACCGCAATGAGTAGCGCCGCGACCGGAGAGTATCCCGCCAGCATCGAAACACCGAGAAACGACGTGACGACGCAAGTGACTGACCCGACGAGCGTTTTCGCGTTTTGTTCATCCACTTTGTACGCATTGGCCAGTCGCCAGAGACGGCCGGCGACTGTGGCGAGCGGATCTCCAACCGTCGCGCACCACATCGTTGCGATCGCCGCACTTCTCGACAGAAGGGCCACTGCAACCAAGCACACAAACGCCAGGAAAGTCGCGCCGGTAATCGCCTTCCGCTCGGTCGGCCGCGTGAGCGCGCCGAAGCATCGACTGAACAACTCACCGGCCGATTTGTTGGTTCTCCGCGCCAGCTCGACAATCACTGCGATGCTAGCGATGAGCGCGAGCATTCCGAGAAGCGCCTCGCGCGAGACGCCCAGGTAGTACGCTACCGGAAACGCAGACGCCGAGAGGTGCAGCGCCTTTCGAAGGAGTTCGTTCCGAATCGTGAGCGGCGGATCGCTCAGCGGGTCACCTTGCGACGCCAGGCGTTATCGAATGCGATCGCGCTGCTGTTCGTGAGACGCCAATGCCCAAACTCGGTTGTCTCGGTGAACACGAGCTGCCTCTGCGGAATATTTCGGTACTCCCAGATCGTTGAGCGGAGCCGGGATGTGGGGTCGGCAGAACCTTGTTCGTATACCTGGTCGGGTTCGCCGAGTCCGAGCAGAACCTTCCCGCGATCGCTCATCCAGCCGGGAACGCCCTCCTCCCGGAATTTCGTGTTCGCTTCATTCAGTCTCACGAAGTAGTCGTGGAGGTCATCGCTGCCGAGTTGCGACGCGTTCTCTTTCACGAATGCGGCCCACGCCGCCGGCCGATACTCTGGCGCGGCGTCTCGCAGCGTCTTGAGCCGGACCGGTGACGTGAACCAACGCAGATAGTTGATCATGTCGTCGTACGAGGCCACCGGCAGTTCTTCACCGAAGCCAACAAAGAGCGGCGCACGGGTGGTGTCCGCCATGCCAGTCTGCCAGATAGAGACGACGACCGGCCCGATTCCGCTGCGTGCGATCGGAACATAGAGCACGCCGCTGTAGAGGTTTTTGCGATGGACGAGCGATGTGGTGTCGGTGAAAACCGTGCCGCCAGCTTCGGTTCGCACCGCGATGCTGAGCGGAAGCCGCGCCGCGCCAGACTGGCTGTAGCCTTCGACATAGAGGCCGATGAGGCTGTCGCGCCCGAACGTTGCGGTTGCCGCGGGGTTGGCGACGATGCGCGGCAGCGAATCGAGCGAGGTGCGCTGCGAAACCCTGGCGTATGCGATTGGCGTGCTGAGTGATCCGGCTGCGAGTGCAGGCACGAGCAGCGTGACATCGTCGCTCGCGTTCTTGGAGCTTCCGTCGTCGCGCACGTTCAGCGTCAGACTGTACCGGCCGGGCTTCACCGTGAGCAATTCCTGATAAATCACGCTTTCGTCAAGGCGCGAAACCTCTTTGAAGCTCGCAACGAGGACACTCTCGTGCGCTTCGATCTGTTTGACCGTCTCCGATCCGTTGCGGAGGGTGATCGAGACCGTGTAGCCTGCGCGAAAGCGGTCCGTTTCGCGCCCGAATGTGAGGTTGCCGTTGGCGATCGTGACGGCGACAAGCACATGCGTGGAATCGGGCCGATCGGACGCGAGAAAGGCGACGCTGCCGATGAACGGCATCGGCGCACCGCGGGCGAGGAGGCCCATTTCGCGGTGCAACTTCACGTCGTCGCGTTCGGCCGCTGCCGCAGCGCGCGGCACCGACGCAGGCGCACCGGCAGGCGCACCGGCGGGCGCACCCGCAGGCGCGCCCGAGGGCGCGCGCGCTGGCGTCGCGGTCGGCTTCGGGGCCGGTGTTTTTCCACCGCACCCTGCCTGCGCCAGAAGAATTGCGAGCGGAACGAATGTCCGCATTTGTCTCGACAGCTGTCGCATCATCGTACCCGTTCGCGTGAAACAACGCTTCATGTGCAGTACTCTACACTCAATTAGACACTTCAGTTCGCTTGCTACCACCGGTGGCGACCGTTAGCTTCGCCCGCGTGGCGCGCGACCCTCTCGTCGGAACAACGCTGTGCGGTTACATACTCGTCGATCGTGTCGGCGAGGGCGGTACCGCAACCGTTTACCGAGCCCAGCATGCAAATCACGGCGAAGTCGCCGTGAAGGTTTTGCGCGAGCGCCTGCGTCTCGACAAAACAGCTGTTGCCCGTTTCTTGCGCGAGGCCTCGTTTGGCACCCGGGTGCAACACCCGAACGTAGTACGCACGATCGAAACGGGGCAATCCCAGGACGGGGTTCACTTTCTTTCGATCGAGTGGGCCGCGGGTGAACTGCTGGAGGGATACGCCAAGCGTAACGCACCTCTGGCGTATGATGAGGTTGCGACAATCGTGTTACAGATCGCGGATGCCGTGAACGCGGCACACGCGAGTGGAATCGTACACCGGGATCTCAAGCCCGAGAATCTCATGTACGATCCCGTCGCGCGTGCGGTGAAGCTGCTCGACTTCGGTATTGCCACCGCGACCGACGTGACGGCCGATGAACGCCTCACGCGCGCAGGGTTTTTCGTGGGAAGCCTGCTGTACGTCGCTCCCGAAGCGTTGTCGGGTGAAGTCGTAACGCCCGCCGCCGATCAATACAGCCTCGCGAGCATCGCATACCTGCTCCTGTCCGGAACACTGCCGTACACGGCGAAGGCGCCGCGGGAAATGTTCACGCAGCTGCTTTCGATGCCGCCGATCGCGCTCAACAAAGCGAAGCCGGGACTGCAGTTTCCCGCCGCCGTTGAGGCCGTGGTGATGCGTGCGCTCTCGAAGAATCCGAAAGATCGTTATCCCGACGTGCTCCAGTTTGCGAAGGCGCTCTCCGACGCGCTTTCCGCCGCGGAACAAGGCGGGTCGGGCGACGGCGGGTTCATGTCGAAGATGAAAGGGCTGTTTCGCTCGAAGAATCCGTAGCGCCGCGAACTCAGCGCGGTTCGGGAGTGTCCGCGGGAAGCCACACCGTGAACGCCGAACCTTTTTTTTCGACACTTTCCACCGTGATGTCGCCGTCGAGCAGTCGCGCGAGACGGCGCGAGATCGCGAGACCCAGCCCAGTGCCGCGCCGAATCGAATCGCCGCGCGGACCCGCGTTCACCTGCTCGAACTCTTCAAAGATTCTCTCGAGGTCGCCGGCGGCAACTCCGGTGCCCGTATCGGTAACCTGCAGCGCGACCCATGATCCGCCGGCCGCGAGCAGCGGGCGTTTGTTCGCTGACGCAGCGAACGACATGAGGTCACCGTCGGTCACGAGCGCCGCGCGCACCGTAATGCCGCCCTCGGATGTGAATTTGATGGCGTTGCCAAGCAGGTTCACAAGAATCTGCCGAAGATGCGTTGGATCGGTGGCAATGCGCGGCAAGGTCGACGGCACCGCGATCGAGAAGGTCAGCTTCTTCTCGTTGACGAGCGGTTCGACCTCCGACGCGACGTCGATCACGAACGGCCGCAGCTTCAGGAGTTCCGTGTGCACCTCGAGCCGGCCCGCGGCCAGCTTCGCGAGATCGAGCACCTGCTCCACCAGCTCGCGCAGATGATTCGCCGACGATTCGATCCGCTCCACGGGTCCGATCTGCCGCGGCGTGAGCTCGCCGTACGCGCCTTCGCGCAACAGGTCCACGAAGCCGACGATCGCCGCAAGTGGCGTCCGGAGCTCGTGAGAAACGTTCGCGAGAAACTCGCTCTTCGCGCGGTTCGCGCGATACAGCTCCGCGGACAGCTGCTCCAGTTCCGCAGATCGATCGGCAAGGCTTCGCGCCTGACGGCGTTGCCGAACGAGCCCGACGAAAATCGCCGCGACGGCGACGATCACGGCAGCCCACGAGGCTGTCGCCGTCATCCGCGATTCGCGGTGCACATGTTTTCACCACCGAGCATTGACGCTCGCATCGCCGTTCCCTAACCTCCGCCCTCATGACGCTACACGAACAGCTAATTGAAATGCTCGCCGCGCGATCGGCACGCACCGGCTCCTTCACGCTCGCGTCTGGTCGCCATTCCACTCTGTACATCGATGCGCGCTTGACCACGATGAGCCCGGATGGACTCGCGACGATCGGTCCGTTGGCGCTGGATGCCCTTCGTGAATCCGGCTGGAATCCGGACGCAGTGGGCGGCCTCACGCTCGGCGCAGATCCGGTATCGTACGCCATCGCGCACGCGAGCGCTCTCGCGGGCACGCCGATTCGCGCCTTCACCGTGAGGAAGGAAGCGAAGTCGCACGGAACAGGCAAGCTGATCGAAGGACCGTTTCAATCGGGCGATCGGACGGTTGTTATTGAGGACGTGATCACAACGGGCGGGTCGGCGCTGCGCGCAGTCGAAGCGGTGCGAGCAGCCGGCGGCGTGATTCAGGGAGTGCTCGCCGTCGTCGATCGCGAGGAAGGCGGCCGCGAGGCGCTCAACGCCGCGGGACTCTCTGTGATCACGCTCGCCCGCGCGTCGGAGATTCTCGCGAAAATGCCGCCCTCGGCTTAAGGCGTTCTATATCGCCGTCGCGAACTGAAACTCCGGCGGCACAAGCCGCATCCCGGGGCGCACCGCCAGCGGATGCAGCGCTCGCAGCAAATCGAGATTCGGCAACACAAGCTCGCGGCGGAATTGCTCGAGCATCCGCTCGCCATCGTACGTGCAGCGGAACTCCCCCGCCGTCATGTGCATGAGCGTCCGGACATGACGGCCAAAGCTCTGTGGCGACGAATAATCGAGATGATTCGAGACATCGGAGATCGAGAGTCCCGGATTCTCGAACAGACGTGCGGCGCGAATGAGCCGCGCAGAGGCAAGATACTGCTTCGGCGCCGGCAGCCGCGCGCGAAAGAAACGGCTCACGAGCGTGCTCGGCAGGACATTGAGCTGGTGCGAGAGCTGGCGAACGGTGCGAACGCGGAACTCAGGCAAGAAGAGCGCCTCGAAAAAACGCCAGCAGTCGTCGGGCACTCCGCGAAGATCTTCGCGGAGCGTGGCAACTACCATGCGGTCGACGTCTTTCGTCGCCTCGCGGCCCAGCAGCGCCCGAAGACGGCCCCACCCCTCCGGCTCACGCACGTCGATAAGCGTGCGAATTCCACAGTTGCCGAGCGCGAGCACCGCCTCAGCGTTCGTGTCGCCGGCGCTCGAGAGCAGCGCGAGCGTCGGAATTCGCGGAAACGCGCGCACCACTGCGGCCATTTGCGCCGGCTCTTCACGAACGCAACGTCCAACCGACACGAGGACCGCGCTGATTCTCCGTTCCTTGAGATCGCGAAGGACCTCGCTGATACTGTCGCGGTGAATCGTTCGGTACAGTCCGGCGCCGGCGGCATCCACGCGCTGGCGCTCGGCGGGTTCGATCATCGTTGAGACGGGTGCGATGCGGCGGGCGCTCGACGTCGTCGTCATGGTCGCCTCGGGAGGGTGAGATGGTTGGCTCATACGGAGCGCAATGTTTCTCTCCGCTCGTCACGCCCTCGTCACCCCATTGGTTGCCGCAGCCCTTCGCCACATCATCTCCTGCGACAGTTCTCCACGCCGGCGGCGGCTTGGCTACTATTTGTGGTGGGGAATTCCCTCGGCCGGACGGTCGCGACGCAGAAGCACGATTTCTGTATCGAGGAAAGTCCGGGCTCCATGGACAAGCTGCCAGGTAACGCCTGGGCACCGTTCATTCGGTGACGGATAGTGCCACAGAAAACAAACCGCCCTCGAGAAATCGTGGGTAAGGGTGAAAAGGTGGGGTAAGAGCCCACCGCGTTCGTGGTGACACGGACGGCACGGTAAACCCCAGTTGGAGCAAGGCCGAATAGGCGGCGAGAAGCAGTCCTCTTCGATCAAGACGCCGCGGGTAGGCTGCTAGAGGGTGTGGGCGACTGCACTCCGAGAGAAATGACCGTCCGAAGTTTTCGAAAGGAGATTTCGACAAAACCCGGCTTATAGGCCGAGGGATTCCTCACCTCGCATGACGCGAACACCGATCAAACTACCCAGCGCAGTGCTCGCGATCAGCGCGTCGCTTTTCGTCGCGTGTCAGGGCGCGGTGCCAAACCAAGTGCTGACCAAACCCGCGCCGGTCAGCGAGCCGCCGCCAGCTTCGCTGCGTCCCGCGCTCTGGCCGTATCGTCCGTCAACGCAAAAGCAGTCGTTCGTCATCGACCAGCGGGCGGTGATCGCAATTCGAAGCGACACCAACACGCGAACCGATTCGGTCTCGTCGCACGCGGAGCTGGCCTTCGTCGTCGCTGCGACGGGAGGCGTGAGTGGAAACGTCAGCGCATTCGCCGTGCGGATGAACGCCCTCGAAGCCAGCGTGCCGGCGGGGCTCGCGCTTCCCTTCCCGTTTCGCGGCGACTTCTCGACGCGCGGAGCACAGTTGGAGTTTCTTACGCCGCGCGACGCCGCTCCGTGCGCGTCAAACCCGCTCTCGATCGTGCAGTCGTTTCGCGATCTCTGGCTCCGGGCGCCCGACACGCTGCGGGTCGGGTCCGCGTGGAACGACTCGGCGTCGTATGTGATCTGCCGTGACGGAATTCCGCTGCACGCCTCCGTGCATCGCTCGTTCCGCGTTACGCGCGCGACGGAACGCGATGGCCGGCTCGTTCTCGAGGTTGCGCGCGCGGCGCGCACTTCGATCGAAGGAACGGGCGCACAGTTCGGTGAAGCGGTCAGCATCACGGGAACCGGCAGCGGCGAGCTCACCTATCAAATCGATCCTCTCGCCGGAGAAATTGTTTCGGCGACTGGATCTGCTCTGCTGGATTTTTCGATGCGAAGCCGCCTGCGTGCGCAGGCGGTGCATCAAACTGCGGAGATCCGGATCGGCCGGACTTAGTCGACCAGCCGCAGTGGCATCAGCAAACAGAGATACTTCGCCGGATCGGACCAACCCTCGGGTTCGATCGTTGCCGCGCGCTCGGGCGCCTTGAACGTCACCCGGATTTCTTCGGTGGGCATATAGCGAAGAATCTCGAGCAGATACGCGGCGTTGAATCCGATGTCGAGCGGATCGCCGTTGTAGCGCACGGGAAGTTCGTCCTGCGCTTCGCCAAGGTCCGGTGTGCTTACACTGAATTTCAGCATGCCGGAGTTGAACGAGAGGCGAATACGATGCGTCTGGTCGGATGCGACGACCGACATGCGCTTGAGCGCGCCGGTGAGTGCGACTTTGTCGATGATCGCGTACTTGTCGTTGTCGCGCGGAATAACCTGATCGTAGCTCGGATACGGCCCTTCGATCAGGCGTGTGAACACCGCGGTGAACGGCGAGCGGAAGCCGAGATGGTTCTCTCCCTGCGCAACCTCGAGTTCTTCTTCAGCTGGAAAGAGACGGCGAATCTGTTCGAGCGCTTTTGGCGGGATGATCAAATCGCTCGTCGAGCCCGCGGCGGATTTAACCGGAACATCCATCTTCGCCAGGCGATGACCGTTCGTCGCGACCATGCGCATGTGCTCGGGGCGCAGCTCCCACAGCACGCCGTTCAGAATCGGCCGGCTCTCTTCAGTTGATGCCGCGAACGCCGTATGCGAAATGAGTTTCTGCAAATCACCCGATGGAATCCGCAGCGCTTTCTCGAACTTCACCGCCGGGAAACTCGGGAACTCACTCTTGGGCAAGCCGAGCAATTTGAATTTCGAACGACCGCATTCGAGCGTAATACGCTGGTCGCCTGCGGCGGAAATTTTTACGGGCGCCGGTGGCAGCTCGCGCGCGATCTCGGAAAGTTTGCGCGCGGGAATCGTGATCGCGCCCGCAGCCTCGACATCTGCGGTGACTTCCGTGCTCACCGCGATATCGAGATCCGTGCCAGAAATGCGGATCCCCTTCTCGGTCGTTTGAACGAGAATGTTCGCCAGCACAGGAAGGGTCGTCTTGGACGGAACCGCCGAAGCGACCGCTGCGAGACCCTCTTGGAGTTTTTCACGCGAGATAGTGAAGCGCATTCCCTACCGGTATCCAGGAAGAGGAGTTTGTGGATCCCGCGCCTTCTCTAGCACTTACTGTAATTGAGTAAGAAATCCGCAGTAGAAGTAGTAAGGCGTGGAAAGAGGAAAAGCAATACAAGTGGTTCTGCCGCTTGGACTTCTAGACCGTCACTTGATGTGGACCCGATGTGGGAACCGGGGGAGTGACCGTGTACAGATCTGGCCCCCGCGAACCCACTGGGGACAACTCAGCCCTCAAGGTTCATGACGCAAAGTTTCCCGCACCTTCTCCACACGAGCCCGAAACACCGAATCCTCCTTCATCATGTCGGAAACGCGCTCCAGGCTGTGAATCACGGTCGAGTGGTCTCGTCCGCCAAAGCCCTGCCCTATTTCCACAAGTTGCAGCCCCAAAAGTTCGCGCGCGAGAAACATCGCAACCTGGCGTGGAACCGTGAGCATCTTCGTGCGCGTCTTCGACTGCAGCCCTTCCACCGACACCGCCCACTCGTGCGCGACACGCTGCTGAATAAAGCGCATCCGATCCTGTCGTGAGGACCGCGGCGGCGCAACATCATTTGCTTTCAGTTTGTCGCGTAGTGCTTCGCGCGCGAGATCCACGGTGATCACGCGATGCTTCAGCGACGCATACGCGAGCAGTTTTATGATCGACCCTTCAAGCTCACGCACGTTTGCCTGAACGTGATCTGCAATGAAATGCAGGACGTCGTCGGGAATGGTATGCTCGAGGTGATCGACCTGCGCCTTCTGACGGAGAATCGCGATGCGGTGCTCGAGGTCTGGCTGCGTGACGTCCGCGACCATGCCCCATTCAAAGCGGCTGACCAGCCTGGCCTCGAGCCGCGGGATCTCTGACGGCGGACGATCGCTTGTGAGTACGATCTGCCGGCCCGCTTCATAGACGGCGTTGAACGTATGAAAAAATTCTTCTTGTGTTGTTTCTTTTCCGCCGAGGAAGTGCACGTCGTCGACGAGGAGCAAATCGGTTTCCCGATAGCGCCGGCGGAAGTCGTGCATGGCGCGCCGCGCGATCGACGTGATGACATCGTTCGTGAATTGTTCAGTACTGATATACATCACCCGGCACTGCGGATTGCGGCGAAGAATCTCGTGCGCGATCGCCTGCATGAGGTGGGTTTTGCCGAGTCCGGTGGCGCCGTAGATAAAGAGCGGATTGTAGGTCTTGCCGGGGGCTTGTGAGACCGCGGTGGCGGCGGCGGTGGCGAGCTCATTGGAGCGTCCGACGACGAACTGGTCAAAAACATATCTATCCGACAGAAGGCTCAAAACGACGCTATTATCACGCCTTGCTGGCGTAATGCTGGCTCCGTTTTGAGGCACAAAGAGATCCATTTGCGATCTAGAAAGCCGCTCAAGCTGCACCTTTATTGCGATCTTTACCGGATGACCAAGACACGGAGGACCGTAACTCTCCAGCAGTGCGCTGTGTTTATTCTCGTTCCACTCGACCGACCACTGGTCGGGAGCGGTGAGCGTGAGCTCGGTTCCTGAGAATTCAGCCGGCGTCAGCGGAACGAGCCAGGTATCGACCACGTGTTCAGGAAGCTCGGTTCTCGCGCGATCGAGGAGGCGAGACCAGACTTCCGCTGCTGTGAGGGTCATTTCATGCCGAACGGGTGTAACGCGTGTGGATAAAGGCGGGGGCCGATACTACAAGTCCGATGTGGACAAGTCAACACTCGTGAGGGCAAGCCAGTCGTGCGGGGACTTGTTGTATCTCCAACGCTCGACTACGTTTAGCGTTCTGTCGTACCACGCATAAACCAGCGTTTGACAAGCATTTTTTGGAGCTGATATGGGCAAGCCAACTTACCGTCCGCGAAACAAGCGCCGTATTGCGACGCACGGGTTCCGCGCGCGGATGGAGACGAAGTGGGGAAGGGAGACGCTGAGCCGCCGCCGGAAGAAGGGGCGCAAGCGCCTGACCGTCAAACTGCCGTCGAAGTACGCGGGCATCTGACCACCGCCGCTTTCCGCGCGCCTATCGGCTGACGCGGGAAGGCGCGCTCGAGGCGGTTCGCCTGCAGGGGAAGCGATTCCGAACCGCGCATCTCGAGGTTCGGTACATCGCTTCCCTTCTGCGTCATCCCCGGGCCGGAATCATCGTGCCGCGATATTCTCATTCCGCGGTCGACCGAAACCGTGTGAAACGGCGGCTCCGCGAAATCGTACGGTTGGACGTGCTCCACGCGCTTCCGAATGTCGATCTCGTCGTGCGCGCTCTTCCATCTGCGTATGTCGCCGGTGTCGCTGAGCTGCGCGAGCAGTGCATTCGCGCATGCGGAAGAATAGAGGGCACGGCATGATGCGAAAAATTCTCATTCTGTTCGTTCGCGCGTATCAAACGATTCTCTCGCCGCTGCTTCCTCCATCGTGCCGCTATTATCCATCGTGCTCCGCCTACGCGATTGAAGCGCTCGAGAGGCACGGCGCGATGCGCGGCAGCTGGCTGGCGATTCGTCGCATTGTTCGCTGCAATCCTTTTCGGCCAGGCGGATTTGATCCGGTTCCCTAACTCTCGCGTGTCTTTCTGATGGATAAGCGCCTTCCGTTCGCGGTTGCACTGACCGTCCTTGTGCTCTTTGGCGTGCCGCTGCTCTTTCCGCGGCCGCCGCTTCCGCCGCAAGCAGTGCATGCGGATTCGAGCATCAGCGCTCCGGCTCCGGACGCCGCACTTTCGCATCCGGTGACGATCGCTCCGGCCGCGGCCGCCCCGCGCACCGCCCTGCCTGCGGTAAGGGCCGATACGATCGCGCTGCACACCGCGTTGCTCACCGCGCGGTTCACCACCACCGGCGCGTCGCCGCTGACGATTCAGGCCGACAGTTTCCCCGCGCTGAACGGAAAAGGCGGACTCGTGGTGCTCAAGCATGCGCAGGAGCCGCTGCTTCGGTTCCGCGTGATCACGCCGACCGACACGCTCGTGTTCGACAAGATGGCGTTCACGTCGACGCAAACCGCCGCGCCAAACGGCGGCACCACGCTCACGTTCACGGGATCGAACGGAAAACAGCAGGCGAGCGTGCAGTATGCGTTCGTCAAAGACAACTATCTCTCGACCGTTTCGGTGAATGTCACGGGTGTGTCGAGTCCGGCCTTTCTTCTTATCGACTTGCCGGGGGGATTCGATACGCAGGAAGCGGATTCCGTCGGCGACATGCGCGCCCTCGCGTACTCGGTAAAGCCCGTGACGCAAAGCGCGCGCGGCACGCCGTTCGCGAAACTCGACTCCGGCGAAAAGAAGCTCGAACCCGGTCCGCTCACCTGGGTGGTTGCCAAGAGCAAATATTTTCTCGTCGGTTTGATTCAGCCGGTTGGCGGAAAGCCGTTCGCCGAAGCGCACCTCGAAGGAGGAGTTCGCACGCGATCGCAGGCGACGAACGGATTCGCAACGGCGGTCATGCCGCTCGACAACGGCAACGCCACGTTCGAGATGTACGCGGGCCCGCAGTCATGGAAGCGCCTGCACGACCTCGGCCGCGAATTCGAAACGGCAAATCCGTACGGCGGGTGGCTGCAGGGAATTGTGCAGCCGTTTTCGACGATCGTGATGCGCGTGCTGCTCTGGATGAAGAAGACCTCGGGCCTGAGCTACGGCTGGGTGCTCGTGATCTTCGGCGTGAGCATTCGCCTGGCGATGTGGCCGATGAACCAGGGCGCGATGCGTTCGGCGATCCGGATGCAGCGCATTCAACCCGAACTGACCGAAGTGCAGAAGAAGTACAAGAGCGATCCGCAGAAGCAGCAGGCGGAAATCATGCGGGTGTACAAAGAACACAACATGAGTCCGTTCAGCGCCTTCTCGGGCTGTTTGCCGATGCTGATACCGATGCCGGTATTCTTCGCGCTCTTTTTCGTTTTCCAAAACACGATCGAGTTCCGCGGCGTTCCGTTCCTGTGGCTGCGCGACATCTCGCTGCACGATCCGTACTACATTCTGCCGATTGTGATGGGCGCCTCGATGCTGCTCATCTCCTGGATCGGCATGCGCAACGCGCCGCCGAATCCGCAGGCGAAGATGATGATGTACATGATGCCGGCGATGTTCGTGCTGATTCTGTTCAATACGGCGGCCGGCTTGAGCATCTACTACCTCACGCAGAACATCGCCTCGCTGCCACAGCAATGGCTCATTTCGAATGAGCGGGCGAAGGCCACAAAAACCGGGTGATGCGCCTCGCGCGCCGAAAACATTTCGGGTGCGCGAGGACACCATCGTTGCGATCGCGACGGCGCCCGGGCGCGGCGCCATCGCGATCGTGCGCCTGAGCGGACGCGACGCCGAGCAGATCTGCCGGCGGGTAGTGGAACCGGTGCGTGGCTGGCCGCCGCGCGCGCGCGAGGCGACGCGCTGCCGCGTGCACGAAGCCGACAATCCGGCCGAACTGCTCGACGATGGCTTGATCACCGTTTTTCAGGCGCCGAACTCGTACACGGGCGAGACCGTCGTCGAGCTTGCGCTGCACGGCGGCGCGTACGTTCTGCTGGCGGTGCACGCCGCGCTGGTGCGTGCGGGCGCGAGGCCGGCCGAGCCCGGCGAGTTCACCGAGCGCGCGGTGCTCGCGGGCAAACTCGATGTGCTGCGCGCCGAGGCCATTGCAGATCTCATAGACTCCCGGTCGCGCGCATCGCACCGCATGGCGCTGCAGCAGCTGTCGGGCGCGCTGTCGCGGCGACTCGCGACACTGCGGGCCGGCGTGATCGAACTCGAGGCGCTGCTTGCGTACGACGTGGATTTTCCGGGCGAAGACGACGGACCGATTCCGCGGCAGCGTATTCTGGCCGCGTGCGATGCGGCGGTTTCAGAACTCGGCGTGCTGCTGGCGACCGTGCCGCAGGCGATTCTCGGTCGCGAAGGCGCGACGGTCGTGCTTGCCGGTCCGCCGAACGCGGGCAAATCCTCGCTGCTCAACGCCCTCATTGGCGAGTCGCGCGTGATCGTCAGCGACGTGCCGGGCACGACGCGCGACGCCATCGAGGTCTTGCTCGAACACGATCCGTGGCCGCTGCGTCTCATCGACACGGCGGGACTACGCGTGAGCCAGGATCCTGTCGAACGGCTCGGCATCGAAGTGAGCGAACGCTGGCTCGCGCAGGCGCACGTGGTGGTGGCGTGCGCCGACACGACGGAGGGTCTCGCGGAAACGGTCGTTGCGATTGCCAGACATTCGTCGGCGGCCATCGTCTGCGCGCTGACAAAACGCGATTTAGTAGCAGAAAGTTACGAAATACCTGTGCTGGAACAAACCATCGTGCCGGTCAGCGCCGTGACCGGTGACGGGCTGCCGGACCTGCTCGCGGAAATCACGCTGACGGTTGCCGCGACCGTGCACCCGGTCGCAGCGGACACGCCGATGGTCACCAGGGCCCGGCATCGCGTGGCGCTCGAACGCGCCCGCGAGGAATTATTGGCGTTTCGCTCCGCGTGGAGTGCCGGAAAACTTCCGGCGCCAGTCGCTGCGGTTCACGTGCGCGAAGCGGCCCTCGCACTCGATGAGCTGATCGGCGCGGTGGACGTCGATGACGTCCTCGCGCGCGTGTTCGCTTCGTTCTGTGTGGGGAAGTAGTGCGCCGGACTGCGGAGCCTACGCCGTCCGCGCCGCCGAATCGGAGAGCGACGCAATCTCCTGCGCGCCAGCGCGCAGCGCCCAAGGAAGCCCGCGCTCGGCGATCGCCTCCTCCACCATGCGCGCGCCGAGGAAATAGCCGGCGCGCTCCGGAATGATGTAGCGCTGCACGGTGCGTGATTCGTCACTCATGCCGCCCGAGAGATAGCGCAGGCGCAGTCCGAGGCCCGCGCGGTCGAGATCGTCAGACACGGCGCGCGCGAGCACGGCCTCGAGTTCGCGAATGCGCGCGTACTGTTTGCGCGCGTAGCCGAAGTATTCCCACGGCGCGTGCCCGGGGCTGAAGCGTTTCGACGCCTGCACAGCGAGCCCTTCGTTCACGAGATGCTCGCGCAGAGTCGCTCCGCGGCCGGTTTCCCAGTACGAGTAGTAGCCGCCGGCCTCCGCGACGAGCTGGCGCATATCGCTGCGACTTTGCGGCGACGTGTAGCGGACGCAGTGCGCAATCTCGTGCGCAAGCCACATCGGAATAAGCTCGGGATCGAGGCCGAGCCCGCGCGTAGTTGGGTTCGCGACGCTCGTGAAGTGTTCGAGGCAGACGAACGCGATGCCGCGATCGCCGACAACCATCTCGCCTGCGTTCGCGGCACCGACGCCGACCATCAGCACGACGTCGATGTTGCTGTCGACTTCGAACAGCAGACTGCACTGTTCCTCGGTCGCGCGCGCGAGGGCGACGACATCGGTGCGCTCGAGCATGGCGCGCAGATCTGTGCGATCGGCGCGTACCGTGTCGCGCACGACCTCCAGGAAGTGCGGGCCGGCCGGCTCGATGACGTAGTTGTGCCAGTACGCCTCGAGCAGGGGACGATGCGCCTCGAAGTACCGCTGATATGCGGCAGCCGGGTCAGTGCTTTGCAGTACCGCGAAGAAATCGGGTAGCAGGTTGATCAGCATGAACCGGAGGCTTTCCTTGTGCGCTGAAAAAAACAGGGTGCGACGACGGGACTGCGTGGGGCGACGCAACCGCGCGGAATGTACCTGTGCACGTGTTTGCGAACAAGACCACGTGTAAGCAAACCAATGTACGGGATGTTGACGTCGCGCCTTCTCCGCACGTCACGATGTGTCCGTGATGTTTGTTACAATCGCGCTTCAGCGAGTGCCGAAGAGACGGTCGCCCGCGTCGCCGAGTCCGGGGAGAATGTACCCGTGCTCGTTCAGCTCCCGGTCGAGCGCAGCGCACAAAATCGGAACGTCGGGATGCGCCTCATGGACGCGCGCGACTCCCGCCGGCGAGGCGACGAGACAAAGAAAACGAATGCGCACCGCTCCGGCTCGCTTCAGGGAGTTGATCGCGGCGACCGCGCTCCCGCCGGTGGCGAGCATCGGATCGAGCAACAGAAAATCGCGCTCGGCGGCGTCGGCAGGAATTTTGAAATAGTAGTCGACGGGCTCCAGCGTTTCGTGATCGCGATACAGCCCGATGTGTCCGACGCGCGCGGACGGAACGAGCTTGAGGATTCCGTCCACCATGCCGAGTCCCGCGCGGAGGATCGGCACGAGCGTGAGCTTCTTGCCGCTCACGCGCTGGCCTTTCGTGCGTTCCAGCGGGGTGTCGACGTCGACGGATTCGAGCGCGAGATCGCTCGTCGCCTCGTACGCCATGAGCATCGCGATTTCGTCGACGAGCTCCTTGAAAATCTTCTTCGGCGTCGCGCGATCGCGCAGGATGGTAAGCTTGTGCTGTACCAGCGGGTGCCGAACGACGGAGAGTCCGGGAAGAGCAGGGGTGGTGGTCATGGTGCTGATACTACTATTTTCGCCCTCATGAAAGAATACCAAGCGGTCATCCTGAAAATCACGCGCCGCACGCGCGAAGACGAAGACGCGCTCACCGACCTGCTCAACGAGCGCAGCCGCGGTGGATGGGAGCCGGCAATAATGTCGCAGGACGGCCAGCGCGTGACGGTCGTGTTCTCGCGGCGCGGCGAACCCTCCCGGTAGCGGCCAGGACGCCGTCGTGACCGACGTTCAATTTTATGGCGCGGCCCGCGAGGTGACGGGCTCGTGTCATATCCTGCACGTCAACGGCAGCACGGTGCTGCTCGACTGCGGGCTCTTTCAGGGGCATCGCTCCGACGTACAGAAAAAGAATCACTCGCTGCCGGTCGGCATCGCGCAGATCAGCGCGATCGTGCTCAGCCACGCGCATATGGACCACGCCGGCCGCTTGCCGTTCCTCGTGCACGAGGGCTATTCCAAAAAAATATTTGCGACGCCCGCGACGGTCGACCTCTCCGAGGTGATGCTTGCCGACTCGGCGCACATCCAGGAGTCGGACGCGGACTTTTTGTCGCGGCACCACAAAGAGCATTTCGCGCCGCTGTACGCCGCGCGCGACGCGGTTCGCACGGTCGAGCTCATGCAGGGAATTACCTACGACAAGCCGTTCGACGTCGTGCCCGGAGTGAAGGCGACGTTCGTCGATGCGGGGCATATCCTCGGATCTGCATCCGTGATTCTCGATTGCACGAGCGGAAGCGAAGCCAAGCGGCTCATTTTCAGCGGCGACATCGGACGAAAGGGACTGCCGATCATTCGCGATCCCGTCGCGCCGCCGGGCGCGAACACCGTGATCATGGAAAGCACGTACGGCAATCGCGATCACGCGAGCGTCTCCGGAGTGAAAGAGGAACTCGGACGCGTGGTTCGCGAGACGGCGGCGCGCGGTGGACGGGTGATGATCCCGGCCTTTGCGGTTGGGCGGACGCAGGAGATCGTTTTAGCGCTGCATGAACTTGCCGAGGCTGGGTCGATCCCACCGATCCCGATTTATATCGACAGTCCGCTCGCGACGAAGACCACGGCGATCTTCGATTCGCATCGCGAGCTTTTCGACGAATCGGAGGCATCGGTCGCGGCGCACGCCAAGTCGAACGAAACGCTGTTCAACTTTCCCATGGTGCACTACACGCAGAGCGTGGAGGAGTCGAAGGCGCTCAACACGAAGCATGGTCCGATGGTGATCATTGCCGCGTCCGGCATGGCGGAATCGGGGAGAATCCTTCACCACCTGCTCAACGGCGCCGCGGATCCGCGCAACACGATTCTCGTTGTGGGATTCATGGCGGAGGGCACGCTCGGCCGCCGGATCGTCGACAAGCAGAAGACGATCCGCGTATTCGGCTCGGATGTGGAGCTGCGTGCGCGCGTCGAGATTATCAACGGCTACAGCGCGCACGCCGACCGCGTGGAGCTCGGCTCGTGGATTGACGACGTGCGCGCGCAGTCGCCAGCGCTGCGTGATGTGTGGCTCGTGCACGGCGAACCCGACGCGCAGGATGCGTTTTCCGCCTCGCTAAACGCGCGCGGCTATCGCGCGCAGTCTCCGGCCCCGGGAACGACCGCGCCGATCTGAACGGCCGGCGGTTTGGCCGCACTACCGTGGCCGTGCGAGTGAGATAGTTTGCGCGACATGGAGCGTCCTGAGCGTCCCTTCTATTTGCGGCGACGTGTGGTGCTCAGTGTTGTCGGCGTTGTCGCCGCGCTCTGGCTCGGATCCGTCGTCGCCGTACTCACATGGGCGCTCGAAGACGACGCGCGGAAAGCCGACGCGATCATCGTCATGGGCGCGGCGCAGTATCAGGGAAAACCGTCGCCGGTGCTGCGCACGCGGCTCGACCACGCGCTTGCGCTGTGGCAGCGCGGGCTCGCGCAGCGCATGCTGCTCACCGGCGGAATCGGCGAAGGTGACACCGCATCCGAAGCCGCGGTGAGCCGCGTCTATATGATGGCCCATGGCGTTCCGGACACGGCGATCCTGCTCGAAAACGAAGGCCGAACCTCCGCGCAGTCGCTGCGATCGGCGATCGACCTCCTGCACGCGCGCCGCCTGAGCACGGCCGTCGTGGTGAGCGATCCCTTTCACATGCTGCGGCTGGAAATTCTCGGACGCCGCTATGGAATCGATCCGTTTACTTCGCCGGCGCTCCCCGTTCCCGGTGCGCAGCACCTGCTTCGCCGCTGGGGGAACCTGCTCGCCGAATCCTTCAAAGCCCCTCTCGCGCTGCTCATCGATTGGTGAGGGTGGGATTCCCCCGCGCCGCTTAGATTCCTGCCGATGCCGATTCCAGTCGACACGTACAGCCTGCCCAACGGCCTCTTCGTCACGCTGTCCGAGGACCACTCCGCGCCGATCGTCGCCGTAAACCTCTGGTATCACGTCGGCTCGGCGAACGAGCGCGAAGGGCGCACCGGGTTTGCACACCTGTTCGAGCACATGCTGTTTCAGGGATCCGAGCACGTCGGCGCGAACGAACACTTCGAGCTCGTGCAGCGCGCGGGCGGCACGCTCAATGGCTCGACGTGGCTCGACCGCACGAACTATTTCGAGACCGTTCCGTCGAACCAGCTCGCCATCGCGCTCTGGCTCGAGGCCGACCGAATGGGCGCGCTGCTGCCGGCGATGACGCAGCAAAAACTCGACACGCAGCGCGACGTGGTGATGAACGAGCGGCGCTGGTCGGTAGACAATCAGCCATACGGCACCTGGTGGGAACGGCTTCCGGCGCTCGCGTTTCCCGGCACGCACCCCTTTCATCATTCACTGATCGGATCGTTCGAAGATCTCGCCGCCGCGAGCCTCGACGACATCGCCCAGTTCTTCCGCACGTACTACACGCCTGACAATGCGGTGCTCACGATCGCCGGCGACTTCGATCCCGCCGAGGCGCGCGTGATGGTGGAGAAGTACTTCGGAGGAATTCCGCGCGGAGCGGGGAAGCCGCCCCTTCCATCGATGGTCGTGCCGCCGCGGTTCGGTGGCTGGCGCCGCGAAGTGGTAGAAGACGACGTGATGTTGCCGCGCCTCTATCTCGCGTTCCGGTCGCCGCCATTCGGATCGGCCGAGTACTACGCGGCAAGCGTCTGCGGCGCGGTGCTCGGGTTGCGGCGCGGCAGCCGCCTGCACCGTACGCTGGTGCGAGAACAGGAGGTGGCGTCCGAGGCGAGCGCGTTCACGTTCGACTTGAGCAAAGGCTCGGACCTGCTCATTCTCGATGTCACGGCGCGGCCGGGCGTAAGTCTTGAGTTGCTCGAAGCGGCCGTCTCGGCGCAGGTTGACGCGATTCGAAAAGAGGGCGTGACCTCCGCCGAGGTCGAACGCGCGATCGCGCTCATCGAAACCGATTTTATTTCCGCGATGCAGGCTGCGAGCGACCGCGCCGACAAACTGTCGCAGTTCGCGACGTATTTCGGCGATCCCTCGCTCGTGAACGCGCAGACGGAACGTTATCGCGCCGTGACGGTGGACGCGGTGAACGCGTTCGCGCGCGAATCGCTCGGTCCCGACAACAGGGTCTCGCTGGTGTACGTGCCGCGCACGGCGGCGGCCGCCGCATGACGGCCGCTTTTTTTTCGCCGCGGCCGCCGCCGGGAATTCCGCGTGACTACCACTTTCCTTCGATCGAACGAACCTCGCTCTCGAACGGAATGCGGATCGCGGTCGCTCGAATGCCGCGTCTGCCACTCGTGACCGTGCTCGCGCTCGTAGACGCGGGAGCTTCGTGCGACGCCGCAGGCCGCGAAGGCACCGCGTCGCTCACGGTGGACGCACTCGCGGAGGGCACGACGAAACTCGACGGTGCGAAACTGGCCGAAAAATTTGAAACGCTCGGCACGGCACTCTCCAGCGATGGAGACTGGGACGACGCCACCGCCCACATCGCCGTGACTCCGGAGCGCCTCGAAACCGCGATGGCGTTGCTGGGGGAAGTGTTGATGAATCCCGCGTTCGCGCAGCGCGACGTGGAGCGCCTCAAGGCCGAGCGGCTCTCCGTACTCATGCAGCAACAAGTGGAACCGCGCGGTCTCGCGGACGACAAGTTCTCGCAATTTCTTTTCATCTCGGGTTCGCGATATGCTGTGCCCGCAGGCGGCAACATGGCTTCGGTGCGGGCCGTGGACGCACCACAACTGCGCGCGTTTCATTCGTCGAGATACGTGCCCGGCGCGATCACGCTTGTTTTTGCGGGCGACATCACCGCAGAAAAAGCGACACGGCTCACCGAGCGCGCGCTCGGATCGTGGAAGGGAACTGCTGCGCCGCCAGCCACGGTGGACGATCGCGTTTCAAACACGGGACGCCAGCTGCACATTGTGAACAAGGCTGGCGCGCCGCAGTCGGAGCTTCGCGTGGGGCACGCGGGTGTTGCGCGTGGCCACCCGGACTATTTCGCGATCGTCGTGATGAACGCGCTGCTCGGCGGATTGTTCTCGTCGCGAATAAATCTCAACCTGCGCGAGCGCAACGCGTTCACCTACGGCGCCCGCTCGACGTTCGAGTGGCGGCGCGGTGCCGGACCGTTCGTGGTTTCGACGGCCGTCAAGACCGAGGTGAGCGATGCCGCGACGCGCGAGATTCTGCTCGAGATCGGAAAGATGCGCGAGGAGACCGTACGCGCGGACGAACTCACGCTCGCCACCGCGTATCTCGATGGCGTGTTTCCCATCCGCTACGAAACCACAAACGCCGTCGCACAGGCAATCGCCATCGCGCAGGTGTATGGGCTCGGCGACGACTACTACTCGCGGTATCGCGAGCACATTCGAAGCGTGACGGCGGAAGACGTGCGGCGCGCGGCGCAGTCATGCCTGCATCCGGAGCAGCTGCTGGTTCTCGCGGTTGGCGACGCAGCCGTGATCAGTGAGCCGATGGAGAAACTCGGCATCGGCCCGCTCACCTTGCACGAAGCACCTGCGGAGGACGGAACGCACTCGTGAGCGACGACGCGCGCATCGGCAGCAAACGGATTCACACGGGCCGCGTGATCAACCTGGATATCGACACGGTTCGGTTTCCCGATGGCACGGCGGGAGAGCTCGAGATCATCAGGCACCCGGGTGCGAGCGCCGTCGTTCCGTTTCTGAGCGATCCGGCGGGCGCGGATCCACAGATTCTGCTGCTCAAGCAGTATCGCTATGCGACGAGCGGCTATCTCCGCGAGATTCCGGCTGGCCGGCTTGAACCGGGTGAGCTCCCGGAAGTTTGCGCGCGGCGCGAGCTGCTCGAAGAGACCGGATGCACCGCCGAGTCGATGAGGCCGCTGACGACGATGTGGACTACGCCGGGATTCACGGATGAACGCATTCATCTGTTTCTCGCGTCGGGGCTGACGCGCGGCGAAACGAAGCGGGAGGCGGACGAGTTCATCGAGCTCGAGACGCTTTCGCTGTCGGCCGCGCTCCAAATGATTGAGCGAGGCGAGATCCAGGATGCGAAGACGGCACTCGGACTTCTCTTTGCCGCGGGCTTTCGCGCTGGCCTATGAAGTAGATAAAGCCGGTTTGTGTCCGGATTGGAGGACATCGACCTCCAGTTCTCCGGACGAATGAAAGCAGCGGTTGATTCGTAACACTTTGTAATTCAACGAGTTACACGGTTGCATCGTTTCGTTGCGGCACGGCATGGCGTATGCACTCCAATATCGCGGGGAAGTCGCACTCGCAGACTGGAGGAGCTGACCATGGGACGCACCGCGCTGAAGGCCGAAGTTCGTACCGCGCCGAAGTTCCGCGCGCTGGTGGAGCTGCGTGAGCTCGACGACACGGCGCTTGTGAACGCGTATCTCGGAGGCGAGACGCGCACGTTCGATGTACTTGTCGAACGCTACCAGACTCGGCTTCTCAACTTCGTCTATCGCATTGTCGGCGACCGCGAACGGGCCGAAGATCTCGTGCAGGAAGTGTTCGTGCGCGTGTACCGGCATCTCGCGCGCTTCGACCGCTCAAAGAAATTCTCGACCTGGATCTATACGATTGCCTCGAACCTGGCGAAGAACGAACTGCGCAACCGTTCGCGCAATCCGCTGGTGCTGTTCACCTCGATGACGAAGGGCTGGGAAGACGAAGAGCGTCCGCTGGAGTTCGAAGATCCGACGTCGCGCCCGGACGACATGTTCCGCAAGCGGCACGTGCGCGAGCTCGTCGAGTCATCGGTGGCGCAGCTGCCGTCCCACCACAGGGAAGTGTTCGTGTTGCGTGAGATCGAAGGGCGTTCGTATGAAGAGATCGCCGAGATCACGCACTGCAACTTGGGAACGGTGAAGAGCCGGTTGAATCGGGCGCGGAACTCGTTCGCGGAAATCATAGAGCCGTCGCTCCGCTAGGCGTTCTCTAGCTCCGCTAGGCGTTCTCTAGCTCCGCTCGTTCGACCCGTCACTGCAGCAGTTCTGCTTGAAGGGGTGGGGCCATCGGAACTGGGGTGGGCATAGTGCGGAACCCGGCTGGGGGTGGGCGGGTACCGTACGTGTCCCACTCCAGCCCGATGGACTGCAAAACCTTCCGACGCCAGCATCTTCTTTTCACCGATCGCGCGCTGCCGCCCATTGAGGCGGGAGCGATGCAGTCGCACGCCGATTCGTGCGTCACTTGTTCGCGTCTGCACGTGTCGCTGCGACGCGGTTTGATGATGCTCCAGCGCCTTCCATCTATATCGCCGTCCGTGGGGTTCGGGGCGCGTTTGCGCGCGGTATATTCCGCGTATGCCACCGTCGGCGATGCGCGCCCTCAAATCGGCGCTCGAACAGGGGATCTTCGACCGCGCCTATCTCTTTCACGGTGACGACGACTACCTGAAAGAGGAAAAGATCCGCGCGTTGATCGATCGCGCGACGGATCCGGGCACACGCGACTGGAATCTCGAGGTTCGCCGCTGCGCCGAAACGGATGCTGGCGCGCTCGGTGTTGCGCTCGATTCCCTTCCGATGATGGCGGAACGCCGCGTTGTAGTCCTCCGCGATGTCACCCTGCTCAAGAAAGACGCGAAAGCGACACTCACGAAATATCTCGAGCGCCCCGCCGCGGACACCGTGCTCGTGATGGTCGCGGGCGCGGGCACCAAGCCCGAAACGCCGTGGATCGAGAAGTCGACGGCGGTGGACTTTCGATCCCTCACGGACGGCGAACTTTCCAAATGGGTCGCGCATCGCACGGCGGAGCTTGGAGTGAAAATCGACGAGCGCGCGGCTGAACTGCTCTGCACGGCGACAGGGAACGACCTGGCGCTGCTGTCGGGAGAAATCGACAAGCTGCGGAGCTACACCAACGGCGTCGAGATCGGCGAAGAAGCCATCGAGGCGATTGTCGGAGTACGTCACGGAGAGACGCTGGGGGATTTGCTCGATCTCGTGGCGGAGCGCGAAAGCGTGAAGGCGATCGCGCTGCTCGAGCGCGTGCTCGCGCAGCCGAAAACGAGCGGCGTATCTATCGTACTCGCGCTGACCACCCAAACGCTTGCGATCGGATGGGCGCTCGCGGCGCGCGAGCGCGGACTCGCGCAGCATCAGCTCGAAAGCTCGTTCTTCGGATTGCTGAAGGAGAACTCCTCGTCGCTCGTGGGCCGGCCGTGGGGAGAAGGCGTGAAGGCGTGGGTGCGCGCGCTGCGTCACTGGGACACGGCGTCTGTTGATCGCGCGCTGGAGCTGCTGCTCGCGGCGGATCTCGCACTCAAGGACACGCGGATTTCCTCGGAGGAACAGCTGCTGACGTCGCTGCTGCTTGCGATGACGGCCGGCGGCACACGGCGCGCGGCGGCGTTCGCGGCGGCGTGAGGATTCGCGCGTCGTTTGTGATCGTTGCGCTGATTGCCTGCGGGCAACGCGCGGCCGCGCAGGCATCGTCGGCGAGCACGGACTCGATTGCCGCCGCGCTGTACGCTCGCGCGCTGGCCGCGGAATCTCCGGATTCCGCGCGGAAAGATTATTTGCGCATCGCGGTGGATTTCTCACGCTCGCCGCGCGCAGAAGATGCGCTGCTGCAACTCGCGCAGCTGGAAATTGCGCGAGGAGACCGCGCTGCGGCGAAACAGTATCTCGAGCGCCTTGCTCTCGAACATCCGAACGGCGCGTCGCGCGCGCGCGGCGCATATCTGCTCGGCCGCGCGCGCGCCGATGAAGGCGCGATGGTGCCGGCGTGCGCGCTGCTCGCCGAAGCGAAAGCCAAGGTCGCAGCGACCGACGTGGAGCTTTCGAACCAGATCGGCTTCGCCGCTCGCCCGTGCGCGGCGGTGCAGCATGCGCTGCAGCACGCGCTGGACTCCGCGCGCACGGATTCCATCGATAAAGTGGCGCGCTCGGCGCGAGCGGATTCAACCGCACGCGCCGATTCGATAGCCAGGGCGGAAGCCGCCGCAAAGAAAACGGAGAAGACCGCGAAGAAGGCGCCGAAAAAAGAAGCGGTGAAAAAAACAGCGCGCAAAACGACGAAGCCTGAGCCGGCGGAAACGACTGGCGCTGGCTGGTCGGCGCAGGTAGCGGCGTACGATTCACAGGATGCCGCGGACGCGCTGGCAAAGAAGCTGCACGATCGCGGATACGAAGCACGCGTGACGGGTGAGAAGCCGTTCCGCGTGCGGATTGGGCGGTACCCGAGCCGCGCGGCCGCAGCGGATCTCGTCGGGCAGCTCAAGAGCGCGAAGATCGCGGCGATCGTGGTCGAGGCCGAGAAACCGTGAGCAAGGATGCAGCGACGCCGCTAATGCAGCAGTACCGGGAGATCAAGGCGCGGCACAAAGACGCGATCTTGTTTTTCCGGATGGGAGATTTTTACGAGATGTTTTACGAAGACGCCGAAACGGCGTCGAGAGCGCTCGGACTCACGCTCACGTCGCGCAACAACGGCGGCGCCGCGGAGGTGCCGCTCGCCGGAGTTCCCGTGAAGGCGGTGAGCGAATATCTCCGGCGCTTGGTGCAGCAGGGGTTTCGCGTCGCGATCTGCGAGCAGGTGGAAGATCCGAAGTTCGCGAAAGGAATTGTGCGCCGCGCGGTGGTCGAGACGGTCACTCCAGGCGCGGCCTTTTCGGACGATCTGCTGGAAGGCGGGCGAAACAATTTTCTCTGCGCCGTGGTGACGTCAGGCGAGTTCGTGGGGATTGCGGCAGTCGATGTTTCAACGGGCGAATTCCGTTTGGTGATCGCACACCAACACGACACAGCGGCAGCACTGGCGCGACTTTCACCGCGCGAAGTGCTTATCGCGGCAGGAGATGTGTCTGCGCAGGATGTGGTTCGCGGGCTCGATGTGCTGCTGACCGAACGGGAAGGATGGGAGTTTGAGCCGGCGAACGCCGAGCGCGAGCTCGCGGAGCATTTCGCGGTGCGTTCACTCGAAGGATTCGGCGTCGGCGCGAGCGATTCGCCCGCACTGGCCGCTGCCGGAGGACTGCTCAAGTATTTGAAGGAGCTACAGCCCGCCGGCATGCCACATCTCGCACGGCCGGTTGTCGAGCGTCCGGGCGGCGTGATGCCAATCGACGAAATGACGCGGCGAAATCTCGAGCTTGTTGAGTCGCTGCGCGGCGGAGACTCGGGCGGAATCCAAGCGGGCACACTTCTCGGCGTGCTCGATCGCACCCAGACGCCGATGGGCGCCCGGCTGCTCCGCCAATGGGTACTCGCGCCGCTCACCGATCCTGCGGCGATCGGCGCGCGGCTCGATGCCGTGGACGCGCTCGTGCACGACGCGATCGCGCGTGCCGCGCTGCGCACGGCACTGGACGGCGTCCGGGACGTGGAGCGGCTCGCGGGCAAAACCGCAGCGCTGCGTGCGAACCCACGCGACGTCCGCGCACTTGGCGATTCGCTCGCGCGGCTGCCGGAAGTGGAATCGGCGCTGCGCAGAATCGGCGCGACCAGCGGCGCGACCAGCGGCGCGACCAGCGGTGTGCTCGCGCAGATCCAGAACGGGTGGGACTCGTGCGCGGAGCTCGCCGCGGAAGTACAGCGCTCGCTCGCAGAGCGTCCGCCGGTGGCGATCGGCGAGACCGAAACGATCGCGCCCGGCGTCGACGCGGCGCTCGACGATCTGCGCGCGATCGCGACGGGCGGGAAGGACGCGATCGCCGCGCTGCAGGCGGCCGAACGCGAGCGCACGGGGATCCACTCGCTGAAGGTTGGCTACAACAAGGTGTTCGGCTACTTCATTGAAGTGACGAATGCGAACAGCAAGTCAGTCCCTGCGGATTACCAGCGAAGGCAGACGCTGACGGGCGCTGAGCGTTACGTCACGCCCGCGCTGAAGGAATTCGAGGAGAAGGTGCTGCACGCGACGGAGCGGATCGACCTGCTCGAACGCGAACTGTTCGATGCGCTGCGCGCACGCATCGGCGCGCAGATCGGGCGGCTGCAGCGCGTCGCGGGCACGCTGGCGACGCTCGATGTGCTGGCGACGCTCGCGGACGTCGCGAGCCGCGAGGGATATGTGCGTCCCGAGATTAGCGAGGGGTTCGATCTCGACCTCATCGCCGCGCGGCATCCCGTGGTGGAACGGATGATGCCGCGCGACCAGTTCATACCGAACGACGTGCGGCTCGCGGCCGACGCGCGGATGATCATTCTCACCGGCCCGAACATGGGCGGAAAAAGTACCATATTGCGTCAAATAGGACTCATCGTGCTGATGGCGCAGATGGGAAGCTTCGTACCCGCGTCGAAAGCCCGTGTTGGAATCGCGGATCGTGTGTTCACGCGGGTGGGCGCGAGCGACAATCTCGTCCGCGGACAGAGCACGTTCATGGTGGAGATGTCGGAGACGAGCGCGATCCTGCACACGGCCACGGCGCGCAGCCTTGTGCTGCTGGATGAAATCGGCCGCGGCACGAGTACGTGGGACGGCGTGAGCATCGCGTGGGCGGTGAGCGAGCACCTGCACGAGCGCATCGGCTGCAAGACCGTGTTTGCCACGCACTATCACGAGCTCACGCAGCTCGCGGACGAATTCGTATCAGTTCGCAACTATAACGTCTCCGTGCGCGAGAGCGGCGAGAAGATTCTGTTTCTGCACCGGCTGCAGCCGGGCGGAGCGGACCGCTCGTATGGAATTGAAGTCGGCCGTTTGGCGGGGTTGCCGCAGCCGGTTATCGCGCGCGCCCGCGCGCTGCTGAAGCTCCTCGAGGGCGAACAGATCGTCGCGGCACTCAGCGGAAAAGCCGGGATCGCGCCGCGCGCGCGCGCGGCAACGGAACAGCTCGCGCTCTTCGGCAGCGACCAGCCGCATCCGGTGATCGAGCGGCTGCGTGACATCGACGTCAACACGCTCACGCCGCTCGAGGCGCTCGCGCTCCTGGCGCAGCTTACGGCGGAGGCGCGCGCGGAACCGGGCGCCGTCGCTCGCGCCGGTCCGGAACCGTAGATTTGGTCATGCCGACTCCCAAGCGCGATCTCAAAGTGTACGATTCCGTCCTCGAGACGATGAGCTGGACGCCGCTCATCCGCCTCACGCGAGTCACGCGCGGAATCAAGACGCCCGTGTGGGCGAAGGCCGAGATCTTCAACCCCGGCGGCTCGGTAAAAGACCGCATCGGGATGCCGATCATCGAGAAAGCCGAGCAGGATGGCTCGCTGAAACCCGGCGGTACGATCGTCGAGGGCACGAGCGGAAACACGGGCGTCGCGCTGGCCATCGTTGCGGCCCTCAAGGGCTACAAGTGCATTTTCACGATGCCGGATAAGATGTCGCAGGAGAAAGTCCGGCTCTTGAAGGCGTACGGAGCCGAAGTGGTCATCACGCCGACCGCCGTCGCGCCCGACCATCCCGACAGCTACGTGATGACGGCCAAACGCATCGCGCACGAAACGCCGAACGCGATCCTCGCGAACCAGTTCTACAATCAGGCGAACCCCGACGCGCACTATGCGACCACGGGACCTGAACTTTGGGAACAGACCGAGGGGCGCATCACGCATCTCGTGGCCGGCGCCGGCACCGGCGGCACGATCACGGGCGCGGGGCGCTATCTCAAAGAAAAGAATCCGAAAATCCAGATCGTCTGCGGCGATCCCGTCGGTTCGATTCTCGCCGAGTACTGGCGCAGCAGCGGAGCGAACAAACCGGAGGGCGTGCCGTACAAAGTGGAGGGAATCGGGCAGGATAAAATCCCCGACACGCTCGACCTCAAGCTCATCGACGAATTTCAAACGGTGAGCGATCGCGAAGCCTTTGCGATGGCGCGGCGCCTCACGCGCGAGGAAGGCCTGTTCGCCGGCGGCTCATCCGGCCTGCTTGCGCACGTCGCGCTGAGCGTCGCGCGCCGCATCAACGATCCCGACGCGTGCGTCGTCACGTTTCTCTGCGATACGGGCGAGCGCTATCTCTCGAAGCTCTACAACGACGAGTGGATGCGCGAGAATCAGATGATGGACGCCGAGAAAGTCACCCTCGGCCACCTCCTCGACGTGAAGGGCGACCGCTCGCCTGCCGGCGTGATCAGCATCGCGACCGGCGCGACGGTGCGGCAGGCGCTGCGGCTCATGAGCCTGCATGATGTGTCGCAGCTCCCGGTGATGGACGGCCGCAACTGCGTCGGCTCCGTGAGTGAGAGCGTGCTCAGTGTGCGCGGGCTCGAGGATGTGAAGGTGCTCGAGCAGACGGTGGGCGATACGATGGACTCGCCGTTCCCGGTCGTCGACGCCGATCACTCCATGGACGCGATTGTGAAGTTGTTGTCGAAATCGAATCCCGCGGTGCTCGTGCTGGAGAAGGGAGAGATTCGCGGTATCGTCACGCGCTCCGACATGCTGCACTACCTCATGGCGCGCTGATATGGTAGCAAATTGCGAATAACTGTGCTGATGGGCGGCACGTCATCGGAGCGCGATGTGTCGCTCGCGTCGGGGCTGCGGATCGCGGCCGCGCTGCGATCGCGCGGGCACGAGGTCACCGCCATCGACACCGTACGCGGAGCGCTCACCGAAATCGAGGAGCACGCGATGCTCGCGGGCCGCGTGATGCGCGAGCTGCCGCCGGAGCCGGGCGCGCTTGCCAAGCTTTCTTCCGAAACACTCCCCGCGACCGTGCGCGGACTCGGCGCGCAGCGCGAAGCACAAGTCGTCTTTCTCGGACTGCATGGCGGACAGGGCGAAGACGGCACCCTGCAGGCGCTGCTCGATCTCACCGGCGTTCCGTACACGGGAAGCGGCCATCTCGCGAGTGCGCTCGCGATGGACAAGGATCTATCAAAGCGCCTCTTTCGCGAGGCCGGCGTGCTCACGCCCGACTGGCTCATGGCGCCGGCGACCGACGACGATATCGTCGCCGCGCTCGGATTGCCGGTCATTGTGAAACCGTCAAAGCAGGGATCGACCGTCGGACTGACCCTCGTGAAGGAGCGCGCGCAGATTCAGCCGGCGATCGTCGAGGCGTTCATCTACGATGACGAAGTGATGATAGAGAAGTTCATCGCTGGACGTGAACTGACCGTCGGAATACTTGGCGACGAGGCGCTCCCGGTGGGAGAGATCATTCCAAAACACGAGATCTACGACTACGAATGCAAGTACACTCCGGGGATGGCGAGGGAGGAATTTCCGGCGAGGATTTCGGCTTCGGAAGCGGCTGCCGCCCAGGCCCAAGCGGTACTCGCGTTTCGCGCGTTGAAGCTCTCGGGATATGCGCGCATTGACTTCCGTATGACGGCAGACGGAACATTGTACTGTCTCGAAGCGAACACATTACCGGGGATGACGGAGTTGAGCCTGATTCCCCAAGCCGCGGCCGCAGCCGGGATTACATTTCCCGAACTGTGCGAGCGGATCGTTCAACTGGCCCTGAAACCGAGGGTTTCCGGAGAAACGCGATGACGGGCACACCGATGGCAGCAGCGGCAGCACTGGCAGGGGTTCCGGCCGGCGTCCAGGCACAGGGCGTTTGGGCGGGCCGTCGCCAGCTGTTCGTGCGTTTCGCCGGCGAGGCGGAGACGGCCACGATGTACACGGCAGCTGCGCTCGTTCGCGAGTTGGAGCGCCAGCTTTCGCGATCGAAATTCCATTCGATCGCCATCGGCGGCCGTGACCCGCTTGCCAACCTGTCCTTTCTGATTGCCGCGCTCGAAGCAGCGAAGCCGTCGCTGCCGCTCATGCTCGATACCGACGGCCAGCGGCCCGAAGCGCTCGCGCAACTCGCGCCGTTTCTGGCGCTCGCGCAAGTGACCGTCGAGTTCTGGGTTCCCGATACGACAATTGCGCACGCGATCGAAACCGTCAAAGAGGCTGCGCGCGCAACGTGCGCGCACGCGCTCGTGCTGTGCCCGCGCGAAGATACCTCCGATGGACAGGTGCTGCGCATCATCGAGCAGGCGCATGGTGTGAGCGCCAACACACAGATCGTTATTCATCCGCCGTCGCCAACCGGCGATCAGCCGCTGCTCGACCGCCGCTGGGCGACGCTGCTCGACCAGGCAATGGCAACGCATGCCGACACGCGGCTCGCGCTTCGCCTTCCGCCGCCAGCGGGACTTCGATAAGCACGCGATGAGCGAAGAGTCGCCGACTTACGACGTGCGGCCGCAGGACGCGCCGGCACCGCGGCTTACGTCCGCGGTGCAGTGGCTGATCGCGATCAACGTCGCGGTCTACTTCATTCAGCTCACCGTTCTCAAGCCGAGCGACGTGCAGTCCGCGCTCGGATTCCAGACGAAGGACCTCGGCCACCAGTGGTGGACGATCGCCACGTACATGTTCGTGCACGGCGGTTTCTGGCAGATCGCGCTGAATATGTACGCGCTCTGGATTTTCGGGCCGCGCGTGGAATGGAAATGGAGCTCGCGTGAGTTCGTGCGCTACTTCCTGTTCTGCGGACTCGGCGGATGGTTCGCGCATCTTGCGTTCGTGCCCGGCGACTCGCTGCTGATCGGCGCGAGCGCGGCGGTATTCGGCGTGATGCTCGCGTACGCATCGCTCTGGCCGGATGAGCAGGTGTTCGTCTTCGGAGTGATTCCGACGACCGTGCGCTGGCTGGTGATCTTCGTGGGAGTGCTGAACATCGCGGGCGGCATCACGCAATCCGGACCGACGGGCGGCGTCGCGTATCTCGCACACGCGGGCGGACTCGCGGCGGGGTGGCTGTACTTGCGCATGACGGCGGCGGTGAACCTCAACCGGCTGCGCGAGGGTGTGTCGCAGGTGCCGGACGAGCCGGATGACGTGCCGCCGCGCGCCGTGCCGCGCGCCCTGCCGCGCTCACGCGCACGCGAGCGCGAGAACATCGATGACGTCGTCGCGCGCAGCAACGAAGCGCTCGCCAAGCAGTCGGCGCCGCGCCGCACGGCGCGCGCGCCGCAGCCATCCGCTACGGCGCTCGACCAGATTCTCGACAAGATCTCGGCGCAGGGGCTCGCGAGTCTGACTCCGGAAGAACGACAGCTGCTCAGCGAGGAATCGAAGCGGCGGAGAACGGAGTAGTGCCGAGTCCGGAACTGCTCGAGACGTTCCCGAATCCGTACGCCGATCGGGACTACGAAATCTTTATGACCTGCCCGGAGTTCACGTCGCTCTGCCCGCTCGGCGGGATCGAGAGCGATGCCGACGAGCTCGCGCTGCTCAAGGGCGGCGCCCCGGATTTCGCGACCATCAGCATGACGTATATCCCGGGCAGGCTCTGCGTGGAACTCAAGAGCCTGAAGTTTTATCTATGGAGTTTCCGCAACGACGGAATTTTCTACGAACGCGTCGTGAACAGGATTCTCGACGATCTCGTGAGGGCCGTGAAGCCGAAGCGGATGTCGGTGGTGGGCGATTTCAACGTGCGCGGCGGGATCAAGTCGGTCATAACTGCCAACTACGATCGACCGAAGATCGAAAAGGGACGATCGAAGCTGAAGTCAATAAAACGAACCCGTTAGTCGACGATCGGGAATTCGCTCGACCGCCAGCCGATCGAGCCGCGGCGCCCTGCAGCGAATCGCGGGTAGGTGCCGACCAGTCGCACTTCATTTGCGAGCGCACCGATTTCTTGAACGAGCGCATCAGCAGCGGTATCGCCGACCTCGTGATCGAACTCCACAAAAAACCGATAGCTCCACGGCTCGCCAGTGGGACGCGTTTCGATGCGGCGGACGTTGATGCCGTGGCGTGCGAGCGGTGAGAGCGCGTCGAGCAGCGCGCCCGGAACGTCCCGTGTGGTGAGCAGGAGCATCGTGCGCGCGGGCGTGCCAACCGGCAGCGGCATCGGCATGCGCGAGAAGGCGAGAAAGCGTGTCTGGTTGTCCGGGCGATCTTCGATATCGGCGACGAGAATGTCGAGCGAGTAGCGATTGGCGGAGTTGCGGCTCGCGACCGCGGCAAAGGCGGGATCTGCGAGATTCGAGACGTCCACCGCGGCGCCGGCCGTGTCGTATACGGAGTGCACGGTAAGCCGCGGATTTGCGTGAAAGAATTCTCCGCACTGTGCGAGCGCGATCGGGTGGCTGAAGACGTTCATCACCGCGTCAAACTTCGCGCCGGGCGGGCCGAGCAGGCAGTGGTGCACGGCCACCACGGTTTCCGCGATCGCGTGAATTCCCGGCGTGGCATTGATCACGTCGTGCGCCGTCTGCACGGAGCCGACAATAGTGTTCTCGATCGGCAGCACGCCGCGATCGACCTCACCGTGCGATAGCGCATCCGCTGCGTCGCGGAATTCACGGAACGGAACGGCCGTGACGTCACCACCCCACAACTGCTGGATGGCTTCTTCGCTGAACGCGCCGAGTTCGCCTTGGAAGCCGATGCGGAGTGGTAAACTCACTTATTTCGCAATCGAATTGACATCGAGAACCGTGATCGAACCGAGCTTGAGCGCTTCGATGCCGGCGCGCACTTTGGCGAGATCGCCGACCACGACGAGCGTGGCCTTGTCCGCCGGGATGTACTGCTTCGCCGCGCGCTGCACATCCGCGAGCGTGATGGCGTTCAGTTTCGTCACGAAATCGTTGATGGAGGACAGCGGCAGTCCGTAGCTGTTCAGATTCACCATCTGTGCCGCAATGCCGCCGTTGGTTTCGAAACGGCCAGGAACGGCGAGTGCCACATATGCTTTCGCGCGATCGAGCTCCTTCTGGTCGACTGGCGCATCGCGAATCGAGCGCAGTTCCTTGAAGATTTCGACGAGCGAACTATCCGTGACATTTGTTCGAACCGAGCTCGAGACAGCAAACGGCCCCGTCAGCAGGGGTGCCCATATGAATTGGGAGCTGATGCCATACGTGTAGCCCTTGGTCTCGCGGAGGTTTGTATTGAGGCGCGATGAGAACGACGCGCCGAGGATCGTGTTCATCACGGTGAGCGCCGCGTAGTCGGGGCCGAGGCGATCGGCACCAGGACCGCCGATGTAGATCACCGATTGTGCGGCGCCCGGTTTGTCGACGAGATAAATCTTGACTGCATCGTTCGCGACCGGCTTTACCATGATCTTTGGAATGGCGACCGGCTCGCCGGCGCGCTTCCATGGACCAAAGCGCGTGTTGAGCATCGCCGCCATCTCAGCTGCGGTCACGTCGCCGACCACAACGAATCGTGCGCGCTCCGGCACAAATGCCTTTTCGTAAAACGCGCGCACATGCGCCGAGTCGAGCGCCGTGGTCGAAGCCGAATCGCCGTCGGCGGCGTTGTGGCTCGGATGGCCGGCGGGAAAAACAATCTGATAGAATGCGAGCGCAGCGACGGCAGTGGGCTGGTCGCGGCGCGTCAGAATGTTCGAGAGGCGCAGGTCGCGCTGCTGTTTCACATTCTCCGCGCGGAACTGCGGGCGCAGCACGACATCGGACATGAGGTCGAGCGCAGCGCCGAGCGAGCGCTTGGCGACGCTGAGCTGCACGACGAATTCGCTTGAGCTCGAGCCGGCGTTGAGTTGCGCGCCGAGGAATGCGAGTTCGCTCTGCAGTGCATTTGCGTCGCGCGCTCCCGCACCTTCGATGAGCATTCGGGCGGTGAAGCTGCCGATTCCGGGTTGATTGCCGTCGAGCATCGATCCGCCTTCGATCACCATCGTCAGCTGCACGAGCGGCAGCGCGTGATGTTCGACGACTTCGAGTGCGGGGCCGTTCGACATCTTGCCGAGCACGATGGCCGGAAGCTTGAAGACGGCAGCGGTGCCCAGTGCGGGCGGTTTGGTGCGATCGAGAACGCTAGCGGCCTGCGCATGCGCGGCGAGCGGCGCGAATACGGCGAGCGCAGCGAGAGCGAAGAGTTTCTGTTGACGATTCATTGTGCGATTGCCTTTTTGGCCGCGAGTTCGGGCTTGCCCATGGGGACGACGGAGATCATCACGCGATTTCCGACGACGTATTTCTTGAGCACGCGCTGCACGTCGGCGGCAGTCACAGCGCGATAGCGATCGAGATCGGCCTGGAACGAATCAGGCTTGCCGTTGAGATAGAAATAGTGATTGAGCTGGTCGGCAACGCCGCGTCCGTTCTCGAGGCGGCGGAGGAACTGTGATTCATAGCCGTTCTTGGCCTGCTGGAGTTCGCGCGTGGTCGGTCCTTGGCTCGCGAGTTTTCTGATTTCGGCATCGATGACCGAGCGGAGCGTATCGAGTCCGAGTCCGCGGCGGGCGGTTGCGACGACGGAGAAGTCGCCGTCGAGGCGCATGCTGCCCTGCCGAGCGCGCACGTTGGTGGCAGTGGGATTGTTGCTGTAGATCAGCGCCTGATTGAGGCGAGCCGTACGCGGGCCGGCGAGAATCGACGCGGCGATGTCGAGCGCCGCGTCATCTGGCGCCCACTCGCGCACGGTGTGCCAGACGAGCTGCAGCTGCGGGAGCTGCACGCGATCTTCGAGTGTCATCGCGGTGTCGCGCACGATGAATGGTGCGGGCGCGGGGCGCGCGATGGCCGGGCCGCGCGGGATTTCCGAGAAATATTTCTTGACCATCGCGCGCACGTCGGCGGTTTTCACGTCGCCGGCGATAACGAGTGTGGCGTTGTTGGGCGCGTAGTATTTGCGGAAGAACTCTTTCACGTCGTCGACTGAAGCGGCGGAGAGATCGGCCATCGAGCCGATCACCGACCACGAGTAGGGATGGCCGGCGGGGTAGATCGCCTGCGGGAGATGATCTTCTACCAATCCGTACGGGCGGTTCTCGACACTCTGCCGGCGTTCGTTCTTCACGACGTCGCGCTGGAGATCCACCTTGGGTTTGTCCATCGTCGGCGTGAGCCAGCCCATGCGGTCCGCGTCGAGCCAGAGCATGAGCGGGAGCGCGGACGACGGGCCGCTCTCGTAGTAGTCGGTGACGTCGTTGTTGGTGGAGGCGTTGTTGTTCGCGCCCGCGGCTTCGAGCAGGCGATCGAACATCGGATACTCGGCGTGCTGTGAGCCCATGAACATCAGGTGCTCGAACAAGTGCGCGAATCCGGTGCGGCCGGGCTTTTCATCGCCGGAGCCGACGTGGAACCAGATGTTGACGGTGACGATCGGCACGGCGTGATCTTCGTGTACGATCACGTGGAGGCCGTTCGGCAGCGAATCGATGGAAAAGGGAACGCTCAGTTTTGCGGGTCCCTGCGCTTGTGCGGCGACGGGGACGGCGGCGAGCGCTCCAACGAGAAGAACATGGAGCCGGCGCACGAGGTTCATTAGAGAGTCCCTGAAATGGAGAGTGTCTTAGGGTAGGCGCATACCCTATCAGGTTACAATACCCTGAGAGGCGTAGCGATGCGAGCGTGCGCCTGTTTAGACGTGGAATTGAGGGTTTGGGGTTGGCCCAAGCCAGTGTGGCGGCTAGATTTCGCGATCTTGGCCAGGTAGCTCAGTTGGTAGAGCAGCGGACTGAAAATCCGCGTGTCGGGGGTTCAATTCCCTCCCTGGCCACTGATCGTAAGTTCGTGGACTCAGATGGCTAACGAAAAGCGACGGCCGCCCCACTGGCGGCCGTCGCTTTTTCACTGACCGGCAGGCGGCTGCCACAACTCGACCTTGTTTCCCTCAGGATCGATGACCCAGCCAAACTTGCCGTACTCCGAATCATCGATCTTATCGAGCACGTTGCAGCCCTCGGCCTTCAGCGCTGCGATGAGTCCGTGAAGGTCAGCCACGCGGTAGTTGACCATGAACGAAGCCTTGCTCGGAGCAAACTGCTCGCTTTTTTCCGGAGCGATGAGCCACGCAGTCGTTCCGCCCGTGGGCTTGCCGTCCGCGTCGGCCCAGTCGAACGAAGCACCGCCCCACGCCTGGACATCGACGCCGAGGTGATTTTTGTACCAGGCGTGCAGTGCTGGCGCATCCTTCGCCTTGAAAAAGATGCCGCCGATACCAGTGACTCGCTTCATGTGAACCTCGGATGTGCGGTGGTTGACGGCGGCGATTCTTTCGCAGCCTGACGCGAACTGGATCAGGAGCGGCTAAACTTGCCAATGGGGAAAAAGAGACGCAAAGCGCGCGAACTCCTTGAGTCGGTGCCGCGAGCATCGAAGCCCGCGAGCGCATCCACAAAAGAGTTCGCGGCGCTCGAGGGATGGCGCGGCGTTTGCGCATGCCTCGTTGCGGTGTACCACTTTCGCGCGGTGCTGGCCTTCCCGGTCAACTCACATCTCGCGTCGTGGCGACTCGTTACGAACGCGTATCTGTTCGTTGATTTCTTTTTTGTCCTCAGCGGGTTCATCATCGCCGCCCGATATCGCGAGCGCATCATGAGCGGCGCGGTGCAGCTGCGGCAGTTTCTGCTGCTGCGTATCGGCCGCCTGTATCCGCTGCAGCTGTTCTCACTCTTGGTGATGCTGCTGCTGATCACCTTCTATCGCGTACTGCCGCATCCGTGGATCAGCATCGGCATGAGCCCGCACGACGCGTCGGTATACTCATTCCTCACCAACGTTCTCCTGTTGCAGGGACTGCACGTGAATCCGATTCTCACGTGGAACCATCCGGCGTGGAGCGTGAGTGCGGAGTTCGCGACGTACATCGTCTTCGCACTGATTTGGAAAACCGCGCGCTCACGATCGTGGATCGTGAGCGCGCTCATCGTCGTCGCGGCACCAGCGCTGCTGCTGTGGCTCAAAGGGAACATGGACGTCACCTTCGACTGGTCGATCATCCGCTCGCTGCTCGGGTTCGCACTCGGCGCGGCGATGTTCACGCTGAGAGCACGACCGGGCGTGCGAACGGCGTTCGCGCGACTGGGCACGAGCGGCGCGACCGCGGTGGAGATCGCGTGCGTGGCAACGGTGATTGCGTTCGTGCTGATCGCTGGGCTCGAGAAAATCTCGATTGCAGCGCCATTTGTGTTTGCGGTTGCGGTGTTCGTGTTCAGCGCCGGCGGCGGAAGGTTCAGCGCGGTGCTTGGATCACGAGTGGGTCAGCTGCTGGGGAAACTCTCGTACTCGATTTACATGCTGCATTATCCGCTGCAGCAGATTCTGATGCTGTTGGCGGTGTGGCTGCAGGTTGTGGCGGGATGGACGTGGCTCTTTCTTGTTCCCGACGCGCCCGGCGGCGGTCAGCCAGTCCTCGGAATGAGCGCGTGGGCCGGCGACGCGATGAACATCGGCATGTTGGTCGTGCTGATCGGTGCTTCGGCCATTGTGTACCGCGCGATCGAGAACCCGTGGCGGGCGCGGTTTCGCGCGCTGGCAAATCCCGACTGAGGGAGTATGCGGCGGCAGCTCGGCCCGATGGCCCGATGGCGCGTTTGGCGAGTAAAATCGCCGCTTGACCGAGTCGATGGGCGTTGCGGCAGCTCCTGCGGCGTACGATACCGCACACGCCATGGAGCAACACCTCGTGCAACGCCCGCAGATTGTCTTACCAGTTCTCGCGCTCGCATTGAGCTCGCACGCGCTCATGGCGCAGCGAGCGGACTCGACGCTTACGTCGGCATCGATTCGGACGATCCGCGGTATCGTGACAAGCCGCAGTATGCCGCTGCGGGGCGTGAACGTGTTCGACCTCGCGACGCTCGAGGGATTCGTCACCGGTCCGGATGGCTCGTTTCGAATCGCTGTCACTGACACGCTTCGGCGCACGGCACGACTCAACGCGCGGCGGATAGGATACAAGCCGCAAGAAGTCGCCGTTCAAAACATCGGCGACTCCGTGCTGATCGAATTAGAGGCGCAGACGGCGCTGGCATTGGTCAGTGTGCTTGCCGGTCGGTTCACTGCAAACGCCGAACGGACCACCACGCTCACTCCGCTCGAAGTCATGACGACGCCGGGTGGAGGTGGAGATGTGAACTCGGCGGTCAAAACACTGCCCGGCGTGCAAAACGTGGACGAGGGAAGCGGGCTGTTTGTTCGCGGCGGCGATTTCACCGAAACGCGAATGTTCATCGAAGGCGCGCCGATGTTCACTGCGTACCAATTCGAAGCGCCCACCGGAAGCGTGGCGGGGACGATCAATCCGTTCCTTACCGACGGCATCACCTTCTCATCGGGTGGATTTGGTGCGGAATGGGGGAACGCGCTCTCGGGCATCGTTGATCTGCGATCGCAGGGCCTGCCGCAATCAACGTACGTCAACGTGAACTCCACCCTGCTCAGCGCGGGTGCAGGCGGCGCGCTACGCGTTACTCCACACCTCGGGTTCACGGCGACCGCGGGCTTCAGCAATCTCTCCACGCTATTCGCGCTCAATGGGAATCCACGCGCGTATCGTCCACCGCCACGCGGATCCACGTTCAGTGCGCAAGGCGTGTGGGAGTACTCCAAGACCGGCCGCCTCAAGCTTTTCGCGCTCCGCCAGAACAGCGGGTTCGGCATCGAAGTCGATGATCCGTCCGCGCAAACCACGTATCAGACGGCACGCACGAGCGATGTGATCGTGATGTCGCTGCGCGACACGATAGGAAAGTTTCGTCCATTCGTTAGCGCGTCCACCTCAGGTCTCACGCGCGGGGACACCAACGGCGTGTACGTCGCGAGCACTCGGTTGCGCTCTTTCAATGTCCATGCAGAAGGAGCGTATACGTGGAGCGATCGCGTCACGACGGTGATTGGCGCCGAAGCAGAGCCAATCAACGCGACGTACGACACCCGGTTCCCAAAATTCGGCTACGACCCCGGCGTCGGCGCGCCGTCGTCTCATTCATCGCTCGCCCGCGCGTCTGTTCGCGATGCGGCCTTTATTTCACTCGACACGCGACCGCTCTCCTCCGTTGAACTCATCGTAGGGCTGCGGACCGACCGATCGGGCTTCACGACCGCGAGGACGACGGATCCTCGAATCTCTTTCGCGTGGGTGCCCCGCCACGTATTGACGTTCACGGCGAGCTGGGGCGTATATCATCAAGTCGCGGATCCGGCTTTCCTCGATCAATCTGCTCCGGGCATCAACTTGCCCGCGTTGCGCGCCGAGATGTCGATCGCTGGCGTGCAGATCGGAGACGGAGCGCGTTTCGCGAGGCTCGAGTTTTGGCGCAAGAATTATGCTGATCTCGTGGCGCTCACCCGCGACTATGCCGCCGTCGCCGGTTTGCGCGGTCGCGCGACGGGGGCTGACTTTTTCGCGCGAAGCCCGGGACCGCTCGGGACTCGCCTGCGGCTCACGTGGAGCGCTGCATGGTCGCGTCGCACGGATCCAAACACGCTCCTCGATACGCGGGCACCCTTCGACGTCACCAACAGCATCACTGCGGTGATCGAACGCGACTGGGCGAACGGCTGGCACATCGGCGCATCGCATCGATTCGCGAGCGGCCGGCCATTCACCGACGTGCTCAGCGCTGTGTACGAGTCGTCGACCGGCGTGTTCGTTCCCGCGTACGGACCACCGCTCGGAGCGGCGCTCCCCAGCTACAACAGGGCCGATCTCGCGATCAGCCGTGCCACATCGCTGTCACCGAAAGTGTTTCTCGTCGTTTTCGGCGCGATCAACAATGTTCTGAACACGACAAACCTCTACGGCTATACATGGACCCGCGACTACGCCACGCGCGTTCCGGTGCGGAGCGCCATAAACCGCACGCTGTTCATTGGCGCCAACCTCGTCCTGAGCAAACAACCATGAAACACTCCGTTGCAGCTGCGGCGTTGATCGCAACCGCTCTCGTGGCATGCACTGCGATTTCGCCCCGAGCCGCACACACACAGACACCGGCCGCGAAGTTCGTCGACTCCGCTCGTGTCGAGCTGGATCGCGCGGTCCTCGATATGGACGCCGACCGCATCGACCGGACGATGCTTCTTCTCGACCGCGCGCTCGTCGCGTTTCCGGATGACCCGTATCTCTTACATTACCGTGGATACGCGTCGTACTGGAAAGTTGTCGGAGCGTTCATGGGAGGAATGAAGGAACGCGCCGGTCCGGACATCGCTCGCGGACTCGCAGACCTCGCGAAGTCGGCTGAGCGGCTGCCGTGGCCGGAAACAATTGAACTCGAGGCATCGTTGAACGGTCTGAAGATCGCGCTCGATCCCGGCTTGGGCCCGACCCTCGGGCCGCTGAGCGGAAGACTCGCAGGTGAGGCGTCGAAGATGGGGCCGAACAATCCGCGTGTTCTGCTGCTGCAGGCATACTCGGCAGAGACGACGCCCGAATCGATGGGCGGCGGTATCCAGCGCGCGAAGGCGCTCGCGGCCAAGGCCGTCGCGGCGTTTGCGGACGACCACCCCGCGCCGCTTGCGCCCGCGTGGGGGCGCGAGCTGGCGACGATGCTGCAGCAACGGCTCGCTGGGCAGGGAGTTCGCCCGCCTCGGTGAGGCCGCACAGGCTCGGATCTTTCGAAACATCGAGCGTGCGCGCAACGTGGCCGCGTGCGCTCGCGGTCTGCCTGGTAGGTTGGCCGACGATCGGCGCTGTTTACGCCGCGCTGATTTACACGCAATCGCTTGGAATGATGGGCGTCGGGCTCTCGATCCGCGTCGGCCTCGAGAACACGGTTGCTCCCACTCTGATGGGGCTGGGCATCTGGACGCTGAGCGGGCGCTACACATGGCCCGAGATGCGAATCGCGCGCTTTATCGCGCTGCATTTCGCGCTCGCGCTTGCGTTCGGCGCTGTGTCCGCAGGAACGGAGCTGCTCATGACACAGCTGGGCAACCGCGCGAGCATGTCCGGCGATGTGCTGTATCGAGTCGTGATGCCTTGGCAATTTGCGATCGGCGTTTTGCTGTACGGGCTTATCGCGTCCGCATCGTATGCAGTGCGCGGCGCGATGCGCTCTCGAGACCTGCGCATCGTGGCGGAGCGAGCCGACCGGCTGCGAGCGCAGGCGGACCTCTCTGCGATCCGGGCACACATCAATCCGCACTTCTTGTTCAATACGCTCCATTCGATGACAGCGCTCTTGCGAGACGAACCAGCCAAGGCCGCCGAGGCGCTCGAGCGACTGTCGGATCTCTTTCGATATACGCTGGACCTCGACCGAGAGCGCGTCGAACTCGTCTCACTTGAGAATGAATGGAAGTTTACGAGCAGCTACCTCTGGCTCGAGCAGAATCGAATGGGTGCGCGGCTGCGCGTGGACGCCGAACTCGATGACGATGCCCTGATGTGCGCGGTTCCACCCTTCACGCTGCAGCCGCTCGTAGAGAACGCGGTCCGTCACGGGCTGAGTCCGAGGCAGGAGGGCGGCACCGTGGTGGTGCGTGCTCACGAGATCGATGGCATTCTATCGTTGCGCGTATCGGACGACGGAATGGGCGCGGACGAACTCTCTGTAATGGAGAGTGCCGGTCTCGGCGTGCGATCCGTGCGCCAGCGACTCGAGGCCCGGCATGGAGGCCGGAGCGTTTTCGCGGTCAGCACCGAGAAGAATCGCGGATTTTCGGTGACCATATCCATGCCGGCCGAGGAGCTGTCTTGATTTTTCCTCCGGCGCGCGCGCTCGTGGTGGATGACGAACCGCTCGCGCGACGCGCGCTCCACTCACTCATGAAAGACATCGAGTGGATCGAATGCGTTGGCGACGCCGAAGACGGGCCGTCCGCCATTGCGATGATCAACACGCTCGAACCCGATGTTGTGTTTCTCGACGTGCGGATGCCGGGCGCCAGTGGACTCGATGTGCTTGCGAAACTCGAGTGCGAAACGGTGGTGATCTTCACAACGGCTTTCGATGCATACGCCGTCACGGCATTCGAGCTTGGCGCGATCGACTATCTGCGAAAGCCATTCGGAGCTCCGCGCTTTGCGAGCGCAGTCGAGCGAGCGGTCCCGAGGATTGAATTCCTCAGACGCAGGCAGGCGACCTCGACAGCCGGCGTTACCGATGACCAGGCCGCAGAGACCTCGCTTCATGAACGCTTGTCATTTGCCAGCGCACAAGAGCAACCACTCAGAAGGCTTTTTGTTCGCGATCGAGGCATTGCCGTGCCGGTGAGCGTCGCGGACGTAATACGATTCGAAGCAGACGGCGACTTTGTGGCGGTGCATGTACGCGACCGCCGGCATCTTGTGTATGTGAACTTGAGCGATGTCGCGTCGCAGCTGGATGCGGCGCAGTTCGTACGAGTCCATCGTTCTCACATCATTAATATCGGTGCAATCCGATCGATTGCCGCGTTCGACGCAAACCGACTCGAAGTGCGAATGGCAGACGATTCGCGGATCGTCGCGAGCCGCTCGGGGACGAAGCTGTTGCGGCAGCGGATCAGGCCGCACGCACGATAGTCGCTCCGGCATCGCCGCCATCGCATGGTATTCGGGCGCGGCAACCGATTTGACATTCGAAGTGTCAGATAAGTAGCGTACCTAGAACGTCTAGGCAACTACTCAATGACAACCACTGCGCCAAACGCCCTCGTGCAGGGCACACTCGATCTCGTGATCCTCAAGACCCTCTCGTGGGGGCCGCGCCACGGCTACGCCATCGCGCGGTGGATCGAGTCGACGACCGACGATGCTCTCCGAATAGAAGAGGGCTCACTTTATCCCGCGCTCTATCGCATGCAGCACCGTCGGTGGATTGCCGCCGAATGGGGCGAGTCACACGAAGGGCGCCGCATCAAGCTGTACTCACTCACGCCGAAAGGGCGCACTGAACTCCGGGCGCAAACCGCACGCTGGGGTGATTGTGTCGTCGCGATGGCGAAGGTCTTGCAGTCGGCATGACGCGCCGCGGCCCGCTGTGGCGCATACCACCCGACCGCGGTGTGGACGACGAACTGGCCGGCCATATGGCGGAGCTCATCAAGAAATACATGGCCGATGGCCTCGATGAAACCAGCGCGCGCGCCAAAGCTGCTGAACGCTTCGGCGACGTGAGTACCGTGCGCGACGAGTGCAGTGAAATCGCGCATCACATTGAGGACGACATGCGAAAAATCGAATACGCCCAAGAACTGCGGCAGGACGTTGCGTACGCGCTTCGATCGTTCAGGCGTGCGCCAGGATTCACACTCATCGCGATTCTGACGCTCGCGATCGGCATCGGCGCGAACACGGCGATTTTCAGTGTCGTCCGTTCGACGCTGCTTCGTCCGCTGCCGTACCCGAATGCGGAGCAGCTTGTGCAGGTGTGGAGCGATCATCGGCAGCGCGGACGCGAGCAGCCAGAATGGATGACGCCGCCTGACTTCGCCGATTGGCGCGATCAGAATCACACGTTCTCGTCGATGGCCGCCTATCAGGGATGGTTTCCCGATTTGACCAGCGGCGGTGATCCTGAATCGCTCGCGGGATTTCTTGTCAGCGGCGATTTCTTCAAGACGCTCGGCGCTGCACCGGCACTCGGCCGATTGCTCACAACGGCTGACGACGATCCCGGCGTGGAACCTGTCGTCGTACTGTCTCATGCATTTTGGGAACGGCGGTTCGGCGGCGATTCGTCGGTGTTGCGGCGTGTACTCACGCTCGACGGCCTGCCGTACACGGTTGTCGGCGTGTTGCCGAAAGATTTTCGCACACCGATGCCGGTTGCGGCCGACGTCTTCCGCGCGACGCGACGCCCGGCGAACGCGGGATGCGGCCGCGGCTGCGTCGTGCTTCGCGTGATCGGGAGACTGATGCCAAACGCGACATTCGCCGAGGCGCAGTCCGATCTTTCCGACATCGCGTCGCGGATCGCGAAAGAATATCCTGCGTCCAACGACAAGGTCGGCGCGTGGCTGATTCCCCTGCATGAGCAAGTGACAGGAACCACGAAAGCGGCACTGCTCGCGCTCACGGGAGCGGTCGCGCTTGTGCTGCTCATTGGATGTGTGAATCTCGCGAGTCTGCTGCTCGTGCGCGGCGCGGGACGCGAGCGGGAGCTCAGCGTGCGCGCGGCACTCGGTGCTGGCAGCGGGCGCATCGTACGCCAGCTTCTCACTGAAAACGCGGTGCTCGCGCTCGCGGGTGGAGCGCTCGGACTTTTGATCGGCATCGGTGGAAGCAATACGCTCGGAGTGCTCGTTCCTGCAGGGGTTCGCCGAGTGCAGGAAATTCATTTTGACGGCGGCGTGCTCGCGTTCACTGCGGGGATTACGCTGCTCGCCGGCGCGATTTTCGGATTGCTGCCCGCACTCCAAACCGCGCGCGGGAATTTCATGGGAACACTGCGCAACGGCGGGCGCGAAATGGGCCCTCGTGGCGGGACCCTTCGAGGCAGGCTCGTAGTGCCGCAGCTTGCGCTGGCCGTCGTGCTGCTTGTGGGCGCGGGATTGTTGCTGCGCAGCTTCCTATTGATGGAGCGTGTGGATTTCGGATACAGAACGGAAGGCGTGCTCTTTGCGACCGTCGGCCTCCCCCAGTCGCGTTATCCGGACGCGGCACGCATTGTCGGCGCGATGGATGGACTTCTCGCCCGCATTCGCGCGAATCCCTCGGTGCGCTCGGCGGAACTCGTCGATGAGGCTCCGCTCACGGCCGGCGATCAGGACATCACGGCGATCGCGGTCGGCGAACCAGCGCAGGGTGACCACAACAATTCGATTTGGTATCGCGCCGTGACCGCGGGATATATGAACGAAATGCATTTGCATATTGTCGCGGGCCGCACGTTCACGGATGCCGACCGCGCGGGCGGTGCGATGGTTGGGATCGTAAACGAGCAGGCGGCGCGCCGATACTGGCCAGGCAAGGATCCAATCGGACGCCAGTTAGCGACGAGCGAGGCACCGGACGCGTCGAAGCTCACGGTCGTCGGCGTGGTCAACAATGCGCGGCAAGACGGGCCGAATCAGCCGTACAAATCAGAGTTGTTCATTCCGTTCTCACAGCTGCCGTCGCGCGGCGTGACGCTCGTTGTGGAACCATCGCGCGACATCGCGGCCGCGACCACCGCGATACGCAGCGCGCTGAAGGCAACGGACGCATTCGTTCCGGCCCCGCATGTGGTGACAATCGAATCGCTCGTGGGCGATACGACTGAACTTCCGAAAATGTACGCCACGCTTGTGGGTGTGTTCGCCGCCATGGCAATGCTGCTCGCCGCGCTTGGTGTGTACGGCGTGATGGCGTACACGGTATCACAGCGGAGGCGCGAGATCGGCGTTCGTCTCGCGCTCGGCGCCGAGCCGTCGGCGATTCGCCGCGCGGTGCTCGTCCAGGGCGGAATGCTCGCGTTGCTCGGTGTCGGAATTGGATTGGCAGCGGCGCTGCTGCTCGGCCGCGCACTGCGCGCGCTCCTGTTTGGCGTGAGCGCGTTTGACGCGCCGACCTTTGTCATCGCACCGCTTTTGCTCGGCGCGATGACGCTCCTTGCCTCATGGATTCCCGCTCAGCGCGCGATGCGCGTCGATCCGATCATCGCAATTCGCGACGAGTGATTGCGAAGCTACACGCCGCTGACGAGATACTTCCTGATCGCGCTCGTCGCGCGATCGACCTCGTCCATCGTGTTGTAGAAGTGCGGTGAGAATCGAAGCCCCGTGCGGTCCGTGCCGGGGCGCGCCGTGATGATAATGTGGTCCTTCTCGCTCAACGCGGTCGCGAGTTTGCGCGGATCGAGCGAGCCCGGTTTGAAAATCACGATCCCCGCCGATCGCGCGGGATCGGTGTGCGTAACGAGCGTGACGCCGTTCACTTTTTTGAGCTCATCGATCACGTGCTGCGCGAGTGCGCGCGTCCGGCGCTCGATCACAGCGCGGCCGATGTTCTTCTGGAATCGCAGCGCTTCCGCGACCGCGGCGAGCGCCGCGTCGTCGCGCTGGCCGTTGCCTTCGAGTTTCTTCGAGATGCCAACCGCGCCGGCGTACAGACTGATCACGCTCGCCCAGATGCGCTCCTGCACGTCCTGCCGCACGTAGAGCACACCCGTCTCTTTCGGGCCGCACGGCCATTTGTGAAACGAGCCCGTATAGAAATCGGGCGCCATCGCCTTCAAGTCGACATCGAGCGCGCCAAACGACTGCGCGCCGTCCACAAGCGAGAGCACGTTGTGGTCGCGCGCCATCTTGCAGAGCTCGGCCGCCGGGAGAAGATCGCCCGAGTTGCTGCTCACGTGCGTGAATGCAAGCACTTTCGTTTTCGACGTGATCGCTTTTCTGAACGCGTCCACGAACGCTTCGGTACCCGGGTGCGGATTCACCACCGGCACAGTCACAACGGTAAAACCAAACCGTTTCGCCTTATCGTTCCACGCGGCGAGGTTGCTCGGATGATTGTCGGCCCACACGATCACTTCGTCGGTGGGGCCGAGCTGAATGCCGCTTGAGACGTAGTTGTTGCCTTCGCTCGTGTTGCGTGTGATCACGATCTCTTCCGGCGTAACGCGCAGAGCCTCGGCCAAAAGTGTGCGCGCATCTTCACGCTCGTGCGTGAGTCGCGTGCGAACCGCGCCGCCCGGCAGCGCCTCGTACTCGCGCGTGTTCTTCTCGAGCGCTTCGATGACTGGCAGTGAAGTCGGGCAAAGATTTGCGGAGTTGATAAAGCCGAGGTCCGGGGGCACCAGGAATCGCGAGCGCACCTCGCGCCAGAATTTTTCATCGGGATCGAGCGGTGTGCGCGGGAGCGGCGCGGCCGTGAGGCCCATGTCGTCGAGCGTTGCGCCGCGCTGGGCAAAGGCCCGGCCCGGCACGAACGCCGCGACTCCTGTGAGCGACAGGAGCCGGGCGAAATCGCGACGCGAGAGTTCTTTGCGATCGGTCATGTTTTTTCTGGTGCCTCCGGTTGTTCTATTTCTTCGGATCGAGCGCTTCGCCGATACGATGTTCCGCATTCTCCAAATGCATTTTTGTCTCACGGTCACCTGTCTTGGCCGCGGCCGCGCGAATCTCTGCTCGTAGCGCGACGAGCTGCCCGCGCACCTGCGACCGCGCGTCCTCGGTCAGCGCATTCGCCGCCGCGTTCGGATTCACCGGCGCTCCGGCCACCGGCGCCGGAACCGGCGGCGGATTCACCTTGCGGTCCATCGTCGTGATGTAGTTCATCTGCAGCAGACGGCGATACGGATCGATCTTCACGCTGCCCGCAGCAAGCTCCGACCACACACCGTGTCGCACATCGTCGAGCATCTCGAGGAGCGTATACGTGTCGCCGGAATTCTTGGCGAGCGCCGTTCCTTCGAGGATGCGGTTCATGCGGGCGTCCTGCAGCAGCGCCGTCAACACACGGTTCTGCGCGTTGCCGATACGCGTGAGCATTCCGTTCACCTCAATGCGCGCCGCAACGTCGGCGCGGATGAGATACATCGGCGTCTTGAAAACTTTGTCGTTCATAAAGCGAACGGCTTCCATCTGGCGCGCCTTTGAAAGCGGCACGTACACGGGCCCCGGCTGACTTCCGGACTTGTACACGACGGTGCCACCGCCGACGACCGTGACCGTGTGGCCGGCCTCTGTCGCCCACTGCCCAACAGTGCGCGTATACAACTCCTGCACGAGTTCGTTGCCTTCCATTGGGCGCGTGCCTGCGCTCACCACATAATTCATGACGCGCTCGATGTTCTTGAAGCCGAGTCCCGAGGATTTCACCGGATCGGCGTCGCCCACTGCTTCATACTGGGTGCCGTAATCGCCGAATGCATTGCCGCCGGAGAAACGATACCACGGCACCGTATCCTGCACGCGCGACCACTGTTCAAGTGTGGCTTTTTCGGCGTCCATGTTTCGCGCGTTCGGGATTTCGCGGTAGCCCCACGAGATCGTGTACTTATCCCAAGGCCCGAGGCGCGGAAGGATATCCTCGAGCGCGATATGATCTTCGGGTTGCGCCACATAGTTCATGCGCGAGTAGTCCATTACACTCGGCGCATGTCCCATTTTGTGCACCCACGTTGCGCTGCGCACGCTATCGGCCGGGTAGGTGGAGCTGCCGATGTGATCGTGCTGCAGGCCGATCGTATGGCCAACTTCGTGCGCGACCAGGAACTCGAGCAGCCGCCCCATGAGCGAATCGGGAAACGGAATCATGCGCGCGCGCGGGTCGACCTGCGCGGCCTGCGTGAAGTACCAGTTCTGTCCGAGGCTGATCAGGTTGTGAAAAATCTGCGAAGAGCCGTTGAGAATCTCGCCCGTTCGCGGATCGCTGATGTGCGGGCCGACAGAATTTTCGACGGTCGACGCGAGCCAGCGTACCATCGTGTGGCGGATGTCTTCGGGCGACCACTCCGGGTCGTTCGTCGGCGGATCAGCCGCGATGATTCCGTCCTTGAATCCCGCGGCTTCAAACGCCGGCTGCCAATCGTTGATCGCTTTTCGAATCCACGGTTTCCACAGCGCAGGCGTCGCCGGATCGACGTAATAGACGATCGGTTTTTTCGGATAGCAGAGGTTTCCGTCACGGCGATCGGAGCACTCGAGGCGCCACCGGGTAATGAAATCCCGCGTCTGCGCGCGCTGCTGATCGCTGCCGAAGTCCACGGTGCGATTCGAAAAGAACCCGATCCGTTCGTCGGCCTTGCGTGTGCGCATCGGTTGTTCGGGGAGGCGCACGAGACTCCAGTGAGCGACGACGCTCTCCGCGAGCTGCGGTCCGCCGGCCGGCGCTGGCGCCGCACCACGCCCGCCGCCTGCCGCCACGCCGGTCTGCGTCGCCTCAATCTCGACATTCTCCGGAAACGCGCTCGCGTGCTCGATATATGAACGTGTCGCGTCGATGGTCCCGCGAATCGCGGCGAGTTCAGGAATCGCTGTGGTAAACAGTCGGGTTACATCAACAACAGCGGCGCTGTCAGGCCCGAACGCGTCGACATTCAACACGGCAACAATGGGTCCGTTGTTCGAACCCTGCACCGCACGATAGACCGAGAGTGATGTGTCCGCAGTCGTCTGGAACGAAACCGAGCGCAAAATCACCCGGTTTCCGTTGCGCTCCCAGTGCAGCGCGCGTGTGACGAATTCGTCGCCCGCGTAGCTGCCGAACCCGCCGGTTGGCACGGGATTCGACGCCGCGGCGCGAGCGAAGCGTCCGACGATGAGCATGTCTTTGCCGAGCTCGCGCGCCGGGATTTCGAAGAACAGGCGGTCGTTCACCATGTGGACGGAAAACAATCCGCGTTTGGTCCTGGCCTCGGCGGTGATCACGCGGTTGTACGGCCGCGGCCGCCCTGCGGCGCCAGCGCCGCCGCCGGCCGGAGTCGAATCGCCGGCCACGCCGCCGCGGCCGCCACCCGGCGGAGCACCCGGATTCTGCGCCGCCGCAACCACCGGCGGAGGCGCCGGAGCCGGAGCTGGTGCGGGCGCCGGTGCCGGCGTGCAGCTGACCGAAACTGCGGCCGCCGCGAGAAATCCAAATCGACGTAGCATATTTAATTAAGGGAGGGCGGGGGAAGTGAAGCCCGGCAACTTCTGCGGGCGTGCAGAGGGTAAACATGGCGGACCATGCGCTTGACCCGCAAACCACGGCTGGTTCTGATCAGGCATTCATCGGGCACCAAAGGCACTCGCCGACTAAACTGGTGTAGATGAAAGGTTCAATGACACGACACATCACCGTTGGATTTATGGGACTGGTGGCGGCGGCGTTTTCGCTTGCCGCGCCCTCCGCGCGCGCGGCAGCTCATGATCCCGAAACAGCCGCAACCGACACGATTCGCGGGGTCGTATTCGACAGCCTGCTGCACCAGCCGATCACTGATGCGAGCGTGCAGGCCGATGCCGGCGCGATCTCGACACTCACCGATCGCGAGGGGCGGTTCGAGCTGATCTCGCCGACGCCAATTAAGCGCGTAACGGTGTTCCACGATTTTCTCGACCGCTCAGGGCTCGGCAGCCTGGTGGCCGTCGTCGACGCAAAGACATCGCATTCGATGCTCGTGCTCTCGACGCCCTCGCTCGCGACGATCTGGGCGCGCGTGTGTCCGGCCGGCAAAACGATCGATAAGGGCCGCAATGGCATCGTGTTTGGTGTCGCGCGCACCTCCGACGGCAAGACTCGCGTCGCCGGTGCCACCGTGCGCGTGAGCTGGGATTTCGACGCGCCGTCGGCGAGTGGAATCATGTCGAGAATCTCCGACGCCAAGACTGACTCCATCGGCACGTACTACGCCTGCGGCACGCCACCCCACAGCAACGTGTACGCGTTCGCCAATTCGGCGACACTGCGCTCAGGCAGCATCAATATTCCCGGCGACTCGCTGCCGCTCCGGCGCGCAGACCTCGTGCTCGGCGAAGTCGGCAAGACGTCGGCGCTGCGCGGCATTGTGCTCGACGCCCGCAAAACACCGCTCAAGGGCGCGACGATCGACATCGACGGATCGCCGATCACGGGACGAACCGATAACACGGGCCGCTTTATTCTGACCAATGTGCCGACCGGTTCGCGCGCTGTGATTGTGCGCGCGCTCGGATACACGCCCACCATGTGGCCGGTGGATGTGCTCGACCGGAATCCGGAGGAGCTCGAAATCGATGTGGTCGAGCAGGCGCTGCCCGGAGTGAAGGTCACGGGACGGCAGACGCTGTCTCCGCTGCACATGGATATCGACCAGCGCCGGCGCGAAGGTTTCGGCACAATCAAGGATTCGACTGAGATCATCAGGCACACATCGATCCGTGCGATCTTCCAGGGCATTCCCTCGCTGGTGATCACGGGCAAGGATGAGAGCGCCTTCGGGCTCTTCACGCCGACCCAATCGATGAGCGGCAATCCCGTCGGCGGCTGCCCGGCAAACGTGTATATCGATGGATTTCAGTCCGATCTCACGGTGCTCATCACGCTGCCGAAACAGCAGATCGCGGTGATAGAGGTGTACATCCGCCAGGAATTCGCACCGGCGAAATATCTGACGCTTCAAAACAATTGCGGCGTTGTGCTGGTGTGGACCAAGCTCCAGCTGAAGAAATAGCGCGGGCTTATTCTACGCGCTGCTGGCGCAATCCGAGATTGATGATGCGCTGGAGCAGTTCCGGATAGCTCACGCCCGCCGCCTTCGCGGCTGACGCGAACTCTTCGCGCTCCGCGATTTCCGGATTCGGATTTGCCTCGAGAAAATAGAAGTGGCCGTCGCCGCCGAGGCGAAAGTCGATGCGCGCGTAGCCGCTCAGCTCCAGAATCTTGTAGATGCGCTTGCTCACATGCGCGAGAAACACCTTCTGCTCGGCCGTGAGATCCGCGGCGCGAATGTCGATGCCGTGGCGCGCCTGATACTCGATGTCGTGCTTCACCTTGGCCGTCGCGATCAGCGGAGCGTTCTCCGCGAGTTTCTCCGCAACGAGTTCCCACGCGGGGTACGCGACAAGGCGCTCGTTGCCCATCACGCTCACGTACAGCTCGCGTCCCTCAATGAACTGTTCGGCGATCGCATCCGTGCCCACGCGCTCATGAATGAAACGCACGCGCTCGGCGAGCTTCTCATCTGAATCGACGACAGACGCCTGCGCGATGCCAACCGACGCGTGCTCGATGAGCGACTTCACGATCAGAGGAAAAACGAGGCGCGGCGGGCGCTTCACCTTGCGGCCCATCGGGAACACGGCAAAGTCCGGCACGCGGATGCGGTGATACAGCAGCAGTTTCTTCGAGAGCGCCTTTCCGCGCGAGATGATCATGCCGCGCGGATTGCAGCCGGTGTACGGCACTTTCAGCAACTCGAGAAAGCTCACGACGTTTTGGTCGAAGAGGACTTCGCCGTGAAACTCCTCGAGCAGATTGAACACGGTGTGCGGTTTCCACTCCTCCACCGCGTCGCGAATCGGGAGCAGTTCGTACTGTACGCCGAGCGCGCGCACTTCGTGGCCGATCTCGCGGAGATGACTGACGACGTCGTACTCCGTCTTCCAGACGTTGATCTCCTCTTCGGTTTTCCCCTCGAGCGAGTCGGGCGGGACGAGCTGCGGATGCATCAGCGCGAGAATGCGGAGTTTCTTCATACGGCGATCCAGTCGCGGCGGCCGTGCTGCGCGATGAACTCCATCGTGCGCGCGGTGAGCAGCACCATGAAATCGATGAGCAGCTGCCTGTCGTGTCCGCCGACGTGAAGCTTGAGTTCGCGGCAGCGGCCGATCATGTCGCCGAGCACGGTGTCGAGCGTGAACTGGTACTCGCCGGTCCACTTCGACACCACGCGGCGGATGTCGGTGCGGTGGCGCCGCAGGAAGCTCGCCGCCGACTCGCGCGTTCGGTTGACCTTCGAGAGCGAGAAGAGGCGCACGAGATCTTCATCGTAGGTGTTCGGATACTCCACGGAATAGAGCGCGCGGCGATAGGTGTAATGCTCGAACAGCGTGCGCGAAATCGTGCGCAGCGGATCGACGCGGCGCTTGTTCCGCACGGGCGGCACGCTTCCGGCGAGTTCCTTCATGAGCCGGTCGACGTACTGGAGTTTCTTGAGCGCCGGCCATCCGGCGTAGCGCCGCCGCCAATCCGAGCGCGGCCGCAGCCACACAGCAAATGTCTCGGCAAAGTCTTCATCGGGATGGCTTTGCGCGTACCATCGGCGCAGATGCTGCACGTATTTCTTGCTCGCCGGATTGGGGCGATAGGATTCCGGATATTTGGTGGACGATTTGCCGAATAATTTCTGCCACTCGCGGCGAAGGTTCAGCTGATATCCGTGCTGAACCGCATGCCCGCATTCATGCCGCATGATCTGCATGCATTCGGCGTGCGTGCCGCCCTCGACTTCGAGCAGCTCGCTGCGCTCGAGCTTCATCAGGCGCGGATGCGCGAGATAAAACGGAATCGCGAAACCCGGAACGTTGCCCGGAGAAAACCACTCATCGGAAATCCAGATGTGTGGGCGGAGCCGAATGTGCTTCGCCTCGAGCTCGCCGTAGAGCTCCGTCACGCAGTCGGCGAGCCAAGTCCCTTCGATAGTGACGCCGAGATCGCGCAGCCGGAGCTGCATGAGTCGTTCGGCGGGCCATGTGGACCAGGGTAGGCGGCGATAGCGCGTGGCGGGTATCCTGAGAGAGGGCGACGACGACTTTCGAAAAAGGAGCATCGCTCGCGTACGGCGCGGTGGCAAGTAGTGCCGCGCAGTACCAACCCGAACGCGGTGCCGCTACGATTCGGGGTGCCGGAGACAGCCCCCAGCCCGTACGCGTCGCTTCGCCTTCCCAACTTTCGGTTCTATATCATCGGTCTGTTTGCGCTGACCATCGCGCTGCAGATCCAGGGAACCGTCGTGGGATGGCAGATCTACGAGCTCACGCATGATAAGCTCGCACTCGGCTTGATCGGATTGGCCGAAGCGCTGCCGTTCATCGGAGCGGCGCTGTATGCGGGGCACGTCGCGGACCGCCACGACCGTCGAGCGGTCGTACTCGTGTCGCTCATGATCCTGGCCGCGTGCGCGGTCGCACTGCTCGCGCTTCCCGGGCTCATTCCCACGTCGCCGCGGCTCGTGGTGCGCGCGATTTACGCGGTGATCGCGCTGAGCGGACTCGCGCGCAGCTTCCTTGCGCCTGCGCGAAATGCGCTCGGGGCCGAACTGGTGCCACGCGCACTGTACGGAAACGCGATCACATGGCGAAGCGGCTCGTGGCAACTCGCGTCGGTGATCGGGCCTGCGCTCGGCGGCCTCCTCTATGCGGCCGGTGGATCCGCACTTGCGTACGCCGTAGACACTGCGCTGCTGCTCGTCGGTGTCGGCTCAATGCTCATGATCCGCCACGCCTCGACCATCAACCGCGATCACACAGAGGCGGTCGGCAAGAGTCTCTCGGCGGGAGTTCGGTTCGTATGGAGCGAACAGATCGTGCTCGGCGCGATGACGCTCGATCTGTTCTCGGTGCTGCTCGGCGGCGCGACCGCGCTGCTGCCGGTGTTCGCGGCGGAGATACTGCACGTGGGGGCGTCCGGGCTCGGTTTGCTTCGCGCGGCACCCGCGATCGGCGCTGTCGCGATGAGCGTTGCGATCGCGTGGTTTCCGCCGTTTCGCCGAACCGGCCGCGCGCTGTTCGTCGCGGTCGCCGTGTTCGGCGTGTGCATCATCGTCTTCGGCTATTCGACGAGTATGGTGATTTCAGTCGCGGCGCTGATTGTGAGCGGAGCAGCCGACATGGTAAGCGTGTTCATTCGCTCGTCGCTCATTCAGCATCGCACGCCGACGCACATGATGGGGCGCGTGACGAGCGTGAACTCGGTGTTCATTGGGTCGTCGAACGAGATCGGCGCGTTCGAATCAGGAGTGACTGCGAAACTGTTTGGCACGGTGCCGAGCGTGGTGTTCGGCGGATTCGCAACGCTCGTCGTCGTCGCCGTGATTGCGCTGCGCGCACCGGCGCTGAGAAAACTTGGACGAATCGATGAGATTCCGCCGGCCTGAGTGGCCGGCGGAATCCGCTATGCGCGCGCGATCAGTGTGCGCACGCTCTCCGCGAGCCGCGCCGCAGTGAGCCCGAACTCTTCGTAGAGTTTCTGATACGGCGCCGATGCGCCGAAGTGATCGAGGCCGATCACCTCGCCGTCGGTGCCCACCCAGCGATACCACGACATCGGATGCGCCGCTTCGATCGCGATGCGGCGCACGTTTTTCGGCAGCACGCTCTCGCGGTACTCCTCGCTCTGTTGCGCGAACAGTTCGTGGCACGGCATGCTCACCACGCGCACACCAACGCGCTCCGCGGCCAGAATCTCGCGGGCCTTCATGGCGATCTCGATTTCCGAGCCGGACGAAAGAATCACGGCGCGCGGCGGGCCGCTCGCCGAATCCGCGAGCACGTACGCGCCCCTTGCGAGACCGCTCGCCGCGCCGAATTTCGTGCGGTCGATCAGCGGCAGCTTTTGGCGCGTGAGCGCGAGCGCCGTCGGGCCCGTGCGATGCTTGAGCGCCACGCGCCATGCTTCGGCCGTCTCGTTCGCATCGGCGGGACGAATGACGAGCAGGTTCGGAATTGCGCGCAGTGCCGAGAGCTGCTCGATCGGCTGATGCGTGGGGCCGTCCTCACCGAGCCCGATCGAATCGTGCGTGAACACGTAGATCGTCTGCTGCTTCATCAGGCCCGCGAGGCGAATCGCCGGCCGCATGTAGTCGGAGAAAATAAGAAACGTTCCGCCGTACGGAATGATTCCGCCGTGCAGCGCCATGCCGTTCATGATGCCGCCCATCGCGTGCTCGCGAATTCCGAAATGGAAATTGCGCGCGCCCGGCAACGCGGCCGTGAGAAATGGCGCGCCCTTTACGGTCGTGAGGTTCGAACCGGCGAGATCTGCGGATCCTCCGATAAACTCCGGAATTTTCGGCGCAAACGCATTGAGTACCGCGCCCGATGCGGCGCGCGACGCAATGTTGCCGTTGGTCGCATCGAACGTTGGAATCGTGCTCTCCCATCCCGCAGGGAGATCCCCGTGAAGCCGGCGGCCGAGTTCTTTAGCGTCCTCCGGAAATGCCTTCGAGTAGTCGATCAACGCGCGGCGCCACTCGTCCTGCGCGGCCGCGCCCCTTGGCTCGACCTCGCGCCAGTGCGCGAGCGCCGCGTCCGGCACGAAGAAGGGTTCCGTGCTCGGCCAGCCAAGCTCTTTCTTGGTGAGAAGAATTTCGTCCGCGCCGAGCGCTTCACCGTGCGCTTTCGACGTGTCGACCTTGTTCGGGCTGCCGTAACCGATGTGCGTGCGGCAGACGATCATCGACGGGCGATCCTTCTCCGACTTCGCCAGATCGACCGCGCGGTCGATCGCGTTCAAGTCGTTGATGTCGGCAATGTGCTGAACGTGCCAGCCGTAGGCTTCGAAACGCTCCGCGGCGTCGTCGGTGCACGAAATGTCCGTGGTGCCGTCGATCGTGATGTGATTGCTGTCGTAGAATCCAATGAGCTTGCCGAGCTTCTGGAATCCCGCAAACGAGGCGGCCTCGTGCGAGATCCCTTCCATCAGGTCGCCGTCGCCGCAGATGAACCAGGTATAGTGATCGATGATCGCGTTGCCGTCGCGGTTGAACGTCGCCGCGAGATGCCGCTCCGCCACGGCCATGCCAACCGCGTTCGAGAGTCCCTGTCCGAGCGGCCCGGTCGTCGTCTCGATGCCGGCCGTGTGCCCGACCTCCGGATGACCCGGAGTCTTGCTGCCCCACTGGCGAAACGCCTTGATGTCGTCGAGCGAGATGTCGTATCCGCAGAGAAATAGCGTCGAATAGAGCAGCATCGACGCATGCCCGGCAGAAAGCACGACGCGATCGCGATTGGGCCAATGCGGATCGGCGGGATTGTGGCGTACGTGTTTGTGGTACAACGCGTAGGCGAGCGGAGCGAGCGCCATCGGAGTTCCCGGATGGCCCGAATCTGCTGCCTGCACCGCGTCCATCGAGAGTGTGCGAACGGTGTTGATGGCCAGCAGCTGCAGTGCGGCGTCGGCGGACTCAGCCAAGTCGATCTTCCTTTTTTCGTTTATGCGAGGGAACTTCTGCGCGCGAAAGTTAACCGGGGCGCCGCCGCGCCGCGATGCGTTCGGCCACAATTGTTGCCAGCGCCATGATCGTTTCCTGCGGATTCACGCCGAGCGCCGTGGGGAGAAGCGATCCGTCAGCCACGAACACACCCGGCGCACCGCGGCGCTCGCCGTGTGGATCCGTGCCAGAACTCTGCGCCTCAACGCCGATGCGACATGTGCCGTTCACGTGCGCCGAGAAAAGCGCGACCTCATTGGGGCCGACCGGACGAGTCGCGATCGCCGCGAGTTCGGACTCATTTCGCGCGACCACCGGCCGCGCGTGAAGCGTGCGCACTTCGCGCGCTCCGGCGGCGAGTTGAATTCGTGCGCTCGCCGTGATCGCCTCCCGCAGGTGCTGCGAATCAGCCGCGCCGAGCCGGTAGCGAATGCGTGTGCGGCCGCGCTTCATGGCGGTGATATCGCCATTGGAAACATCGAGGTCGGCGCCGTCGCGCACGAGCGCGATCTGGCTGCTGGAGTTCCGGTACTGGAGCATCACTTCGCGATGCGACGCGCCGAATCCGGGAATAGCGGCCGCCGCGATTGCCGGATACATCGGCGGACACTCGATCCAGAATCCGTAGCCGTTCGCGTCGCGGCGAAGGCCGTGATCGCAGATGGCGGAGAGCGGAATGCCGGTGGCGCCTGAAATCTCGCGATCGAACACACCCATCACCACCGTCGTCGGATGGAGGCGAAGGAACCGCCCCACGCCGCCGCCACCCATCGCGGATTCCTGCAGCAGCACGGGCGTACCGACCGCGCCGGCGGCGACGATCACGACCGGCGCTTCGACCGTCACCTCGCGAGCCGCCCCACGGTGCGGCGCGAGCTGCACGTGCACGCGTTTGAGAGGGAAATCGCCGCCGCGCTCGGCGATCTCGATTTTCGTCGCGCGCGCCGATGTCATGATGCGCGCGCCGGCCGCCACTGCACTTGGCAGATAGGTCATCAGCGCGCTCTGCTTTGCGCCGTAGCGGCAGCCGGAGCCGCAGAAGCCTGTCCGAATGCAGTCGCGGGCATTGATGCGCGCGGCGTTCACGCTCCAGCCGAGCGCACGCGCGCCGTCAAGGAGAATCCGGTTGTTCGGAGAATGTGCATCGTCCGGAACGGCGCGCGTATGCACCTCCGCCTCGATGCGATCGAATACCGGCGCGAGATCGGTGAACGACATCCCCTCTGTGCCGTGCCGCGCCGCCCACTCTTCCAGCACCCACTCCGGCGTGCGCAGCATGATCATCCAATTCACTGTCGTGCCGCCGCCGAGCGTTTGCGCCTGCAGCAGGGAGACCGATGCGTCGTCAGTCGCGCGCAGTCCACGCTCTGCATACAGGCGTGCGCGAAGGACCGGTTCGGACTCGATGAAATCCTCGGCGTCATTTGCGGCGCCCTCCTCGACAACGAGCACGTCGTGGCCGGCCGCGGCGAGCCGCGCGGCCGCGACCGCTCCGCCGGCTCCCGAACCGATGACGACGACCTCTGCGCGCAAAACCGAATCTGCAGCGGGGAGTTCGCTCTTCCACGGTTTTGCGCGTGGCGCCGGAACCGGCGTCGATCGCGGGGCGCGCAGTACTGGATCGGCGTCCGTTGGCGATCCCGAAAGCGGGCCCTCCCAATCAACGTGCGGTCCCCGGGTAAAATACGCGCCCGAGTATCCGAGCTCTGCTTGTGACTTCGGATTGGAATACTCGGCAAGCATCACGAGCTGCCGCACCGACTGCACGATTGATCGAAGCACCGCCACCTTCGAACGAATCCAGCGGTCCAGCATGCGATCCTGTTCGGCGGCGCCGAGCATCACGAACGGAAGCGGATGGATTCCCGTGGCAAGCGTAGCCCACCGGTTGCCGAGCAAGTCCAGCGCGGTCTCGAGGTCGGCGCGCTTCGAGGGAGGAAGCCTGCAGATCGTCGCCGCGATCGAGTTGACCAAGGCCTCGCCACGCTCAGGTTCCGCAAAGACGTGCGGCACGATGCGGCCCGCCGCCGCCGCGAGCGTGGCACGCCGCGCGGGCGAAAGCGCCTCGGAGGTTGCTGCGGTGGAAGGAGTTGGCACCGGCTACAGATAACGCCTCGGCGCCCACTCCGTCCACGGTGTGCCTCGGGCTTTGCCGGGCACACCCCCCTCCAACCATATTAACTCACTATGAGCCGCCTTACGACGGTTGGGGAATCCTCCGCCGCGCTGTCGAAGGAACTATCGGACTTTCTGATCGAGCTTTCGATCGGATTGCACAAGAACGCGATCTATCCGCCCGGGCATCCGCTGCTCGAGGGTGCGACCGCGGGCATCGCGCGTCGCGTGGACGCGCTGCTGCAAGACCGTGGCTCGCTCTCGCTCGGAGTGGCGCGGCAGCAGCTGATCATCGAAGGCGTAGCCACGGACGAGAACAATCCCGTGCTCCGCGACCTCGCTTCGCGGCTTCACCGGCATCACCTCGGCGCGGTGAAGTTCACGCAGGGTGTCGGCGCGCAGGAGATCGCCGATGCGCTCGCGGCCGTCGCGGTCGACGCGGGACGCCGCGCCAAACCGCTAGGCCTCGAAGGCCCGGAAGTTCTGCAACAGTGGCCGCACGTGCGGCTCTTTCCGCTCACGTTCGAGCAGCTGCAGCTGCTGGATGAAGAACCTGAAAAGGAAGAAGACGATGAGAAGGCCGAGATGCGCGGCGGCGGCAGCCGCGCGGCGCAGCTTTGGATCGGACTCGCGCGCGCCGCCCTCGCCGCCGAAGCGAGCGACGACGCGAAACTCGATTCTGCGGAATCGACGGATCCCGTGGCCGTCGCGAAAGCGATCGACGAGCACAAGAAAGACGCCGCGTACGATCAGGTCGTCGTCGGCTACCTGCTCCAAATCGCCGAAGAGCTGAAGACGAAAGGCGGCAAGGAAGCCGCGGCGCTGCAGAAGCGCATCTCTCGTCTGGTGGGAACGCTGCAGCCGCAGACGCTCGCCCGCCTGCTCGAAATGGGCGGTGATTCGCGGCAGCGGAAAAAGTTCGTGATCGACGCGTCGCAGGGCATGGCGGTCGATGCCGTCGTTGAGCTCGTGCAGGCGGCGGCGAGCACATCGGGTCAGAATATCTCGCATTCGCTGGTGCGCATGCTCTCGAAACTCGCCGTGCACGCCGACGAAGGAAGCGTCCTGACGCGCACGAACGCCGACGGCGCGCTGCGCGATCAAGTGCAGCAGCTCATCGGCGGCTGGCAGCTCGACGATCCGAACCCCGACGGCTACCGCCTCGCGCTCGAAAAAATGTCGCGCGCGGCGCCTGTGTTCCGGCAGGCGGATGACGCGCTGCCGTGCGAACCCGAGCGCTTGGTGCAGATGGGATTCGAGATTCAAATTCTCGGCGAGCCCGTGTGGCGGTCCGTCGATGCGCTCGCCTTGCGCGGCGATCTGCTTCCGCTCCTGGACCTCCTCGACGCCGCGCCTGAGGGATGGATGCGCGACTCGCTGTGGCGCCACGTCGCGAACGCGGACAGGCTGCAGCAGCAGCTGAGGCGCGAGCCGGTCAACATGGCGGTGATTCAGCGCATGGTCGCTCGCATGGAATTCGCATCCGCGGAACCGCTGCTTGACGCGCTCGAAACGGCCGACGACCGCATGGCTTCCAGCTTTGTCGACATGCTTGCCGCTCTCGGCAACGACGTCGGGCCGCTCGTGGCCGAGCGGATTGCAGGCGCGCGCTGGGGCGTGCAGCGCCTGCTGCTCGTCATTCTCAGCAAACTCTCCATCCTCCCGGATGGATTCGGGCCGCGCGAGTTTCTGCGGCATCCGGATGGCACCGTGCGCCGCGAGGCGCTGCGGATGCTCATCAAGCTTCCGGAGACGCGCGACATGGCGATCGCGATCGCGCTCGCGGACGTCGATGAACGCATCGTGCGACTCGCGCTCGGCGCGGCGATGATGAACTGTCCTCCCGCGGCGGCGAAAATCCTCCGCGAGCGCGCAAACGATCCGTTGCTCTCGCCCGACCTGCGCGCGCTCGGCATTCGGGCGCTCTCATCGAATCGCTCGCCGGACACCATCGCGTTCCTCGTGCGGTACACGCTCGGCAAGAAGAAACTTTTCCGCTCGTACTCGCTCACGGGCAAGACGCCTGAAATGCTCGCCGCGCTCGCCGGCATCGCCACGCACTGGC
>JBBRBH010000008.1:0-86947 GCA_038205995.1 Gemmatimonadales bacterium | reverse complement strand
CGGCGTATCTACGATTGCGCTCACGAACACGCTGCCGACCGCGAAGGCGCTCAGCGGGTATTCAGATCCAATCGTGTGGCTCGTGCTCTGCGCATTCTTCCTCTCGCGCGGCGTGCTCAAGACGGGACTCGGACGGCGCATTGCATTTCTTTTCATTCGCGCGCTGGGAAAGAGTTCGCTGGGTCTCGCGTACTCGCTGATTTCCACCGACGTGCTTCTCGCCGCGTTCCTGCCCTCGAACAGCGCGCGCGCCGGCGGCGTGGTGTTTCCCATCGCGCGCAGTCTCGCCGAAGCGTACGACTCGCAGCCCGGCCCCACCGCGCGGCGTCTCGGCGCGTATCTGCTGTTCACGATCTATCAGTGCGACGTGATCGCGTGCGCCACCTTCCTTACCGGGCAGGCGTCAAACGTGCTCATCGCGAAATTCGCGCACGATACAGGACACATCGATCTCACCTATTCGAAGTGGCTGATCGGCGCGGCGGTGCCCGCGCTTATTTCGCTCGCCTTCGTGCCGTGGCTGCTCTTTCGAATGTATCCGCCCAGCATCACGCGCACGCCCGACGCGTCGCGCATGGCGCAGGAGGAGCTGGATCGCATCGGCCCGATGCGCCGCGAAGAAAAGATCATGCTCGGAGTGTTCGCACTGGTCGCCGGACTCTGGATGACGTCGGCGCTGCACCACATCAACTATGCGGTGGTGGCGCTGCTCGGCATCAGCGTGCTGTTCCTGAGCGGCGTGCTCTCGTGGGACGAGATCATCGGCGAGAAGCCGGCGTGGGATGTTTTCATATGGTACGGCGGCCTCCTGGGAATGGCCGAGGCGCTGAGTGCGAGCGGCGTGACGGCTCGATTCGCGCAGGGCTCGGCGGCGATGACCGCTGGCTGGACGTGGGGAGCAGCGCTGTCGGTGCTGCTTCTCATTTATTTCTATGCTCACTATGGATTCGCGAGCATAACCGCGCATGCGACGGCGATGTTCGTGCCGTTTCTGCTGGTGGTGGTTGCGGCGGGCGCGCCGCCGCTGCTGGCAGTACTGTTTTTGGCGTATTTCTCGAACCTCAGTGCGTCGCTCACACACTACGGAACGACGACCGCGCCTATTTACTTCGGCGCCAACTACATCACCCAGCGCGAATGGTGGCGACTGGGGTTATTGGTCTCGTTTGCGACGATCACGATTTGGACGGTAACCGGTCTCGGGTGGTGGAAACTCCTCGGCTGGTGGTGACAGGGAACTTTGTCGAAGTGCGGTGAACGCGAGGGGCGGCTCATGCGTCTTAATCGGCATGAAACGACTCATACTTGCCGTCGCCCTTTTCGTTGCGGCGCTCGGCGTGCCGGCTACTTCCCGCGCTCAGGTTGGATCGACCACCGACATCATCACTGGGAAGGTTACCGGTCCCCAGGGTGAGCCCATCGCTGGCGCGCGCGTCGAAGTCATGTCCCTTGAAACGCAGGTGACTCGTTTCCGCACGACGAACGATAAGGGGCAGTACACCCTGCTCTATCCGGACGGCGGCGGACAGTATCGCGTGACGTTCAAGGCGATCGGCATGGCTCCCCAGACGCTCACCGTGAATCGTCAGGCCGACGAAGACCGGTTGGAAGCGAACGGCAAGCTGTCGCCGACGACACAGCGGCTCGCCGGAGTCGTGGTTCGCGCGACGCCGAACCCGAATGGCAACGACCGGCCGACCGCAGGCAGCACGGAAAAGGTGATGACGGGTGAGCAGCTCTATCGTCTGCCGGTGGATGCATCGGACCCGGCGCTCGTGGCCGCGCTCGCGCCCGGTGTGATTCTGCTCGGCGGCACGGATTCGACCACAAATTCGTTCTCGATCGCGGGCCAGCGTACCGACCAGAATCAGATCACGCTCGACGGACTCTCTTTCGGTGCGGGCAGCGTGCCGTCGGAAGCCGTGCGCAACACGCGAGTGATTACGAATACCTATGACGTTGCCCGCGGCCAATTCACCGGCGGCCAAGTGGCGAGCACGACGCGCAGCGGCACGAACGCCGTTCAGGGTTCTGCCGGCTTCGTGATGAACCAGCCGGATTTCGAGTTCCCCGACACGTCATCGCAATCGACATCGCGTTTTACGTCGAACCAGCTGAGCTTCGGTCTCGGCGGCCCCTTTATTCAGGACCAGTCGTTCTGGTTCTTCTCGGCGCAGGGGAGCGCGCGCATCCAGGACATCAACACGCTGCTGAGCGCGAACCAGCTGCTGCTCGAGCGTTCGAATGCGTCGCCCGATTCGGTCAGGCATTTTCTCAGCTCGCTGAGCCGCTACGGAATTCCTACGTCGTCGCTGCTCGTTCCGAACGACGCGCTCACGAACCGGTCGAGCGCACTGACCCGCATGGACTTCGCGCTCGGCGACCGTCACACGCTGACCGTACGCGGCGACTGGAATTGGACGGCGGTCGACGGCACGCGCTTCAGCACGCTCTCGGTGCCGCTCCACGGCGGCGACACGAAGTCGCTCGGCGGCGGACTGATGACATCGCTGAGCTCGCAGTTCGACATAGGGATCATCAACGAAGCGCGTTTGTACGCGAGCGAAGCCACGAACAGCGCATCGCCGTTCCTCACGATGCCGCAGGGCTCGGTTCGCGTCACGTCCGCGCTGCCGGACAGCCTCACGGGCATCAGCAACTTCGTGTTCGGCGGAAACGCCGGCATGCCGACCTCGAGCGACAGCCGGCAAATCGAGCTGACCGACGAGGCGAGCTACTTCAAGGCCGGCAGCGCGCACCGCTTCAAGGTTGGCTTCTTCGGCAACATCACGACCTTCAACAACAATCAGACAACAAATGAGCTCGGATCGTGGAGTTACAACTCGCTCTCCGATTTCGACAACAATTTGCCGAGCCAGTTCACGCGGACGCTGACGCCAAAGATTCATAGCGGCGACACGGAGAACGGCGCGATTTATTTCGGCGATGCATGGCGCGTCTCGCGCGCGTTCCAGATGGTGTACGGCGTGCGCGCGGAAGGCACGCGTTTCGACGGCCGGCCCGCGTACAATGCCTCGGTGGACACGCTCTTTGGCCGCCGCACCGACAACTTCCCGTCGGAAACGCATTTCAGCCCGCGCCTCGGATTCACGTGGACATCCGGATTGCCGCCGATTCCCGTTCGCGCGCCGGGCGACACGACGACGCGTGGCCGCGGTAACGCCGGAGACGCCGGTGGTGGCGCAGGCGGTGGCGGCGGATTCGGCGGTCGTGGCGGCGGCGGCGGTGGTGGCGGCCGTGGCGGTGGCGGCCCGGGCGGCGGCGGACCGAACATGTTCCAGGGTTTGTCGACCACGGTGATTCGCGGCGGCATCGGCGAGTTCCGCGGCAAGGCACCGACTGGATTGTTCACGAACGCGCTCGATGCGACGGGTCTCCCTGGTTCACAAACGCAGCTCGTTTGCATCGGCGCAGCGACGCCGATTCCAGATTGGTCGAGCCTCGTCAACAATCCGAACACCGGGCCGACACAGTGCCTTGGCGGTGTGAACTCGGCGCCGTCGATTCTTTCGGCGAACAAGCCGAACGTCACGACTTTCTCTCCTGATTTCCAGACGCCGCGCACCTGGCGCGCTTCGCTCGGCGTGCAGCGCCGCATCCTGCAGCGCTACACGGTGAACATCGACGCGACGTACGCGCGTGGGACATCGCTGTATGGCGTCACGGATCTCAACCTGAAGACGAATGCGTCGCAGTTCCAGCTTTCGAGCGAAGGCAATCGTCCGGTGTACGTGACGCCGGCGGCCATCGTGCCGACGACGGGCGCGCTCCAGTCGCTCAACTCTCGTGCGCAAGGCGCGTACGGTTCGGTGTACAGTGTGAACTCGAATTTCGGCTCCGAAGCCAAGCAGGTCACGGCGTCAATCAATGGATTCACGCCGCAGGGCATCAACATGTCGCTGTCGTATACGTACCAGCGCTCGCGCGATCAGAGCTCGTCTGCCGGCGGTTCCGCGTCTGGCTTGTTCCGCGCACCGACGACGGCGGGCAACCCGAACGTCACGCCGTGGGGCACGAGCGACAACGAGCGCCGCCACAACATTCAACTGACGGCCACTTGGCCCATGCATCCGTCGGTCGAACTCACCGCAGTCTTCCAGTACACGTCGGGCACGCCGTACACGCCGATGGTCGGCGGCGACATCAACGGCGACGGATCGTCGAATGATCGCGCTTTCATTTACAATCCGGCGACGGCGACCGATACGGCGGTGGCGACCGGAATTTCAAAGCTCCTCGCCGCCGCGCCGTCGCGCATCAAGAGCTGCCTCGAAGGCCAGCTCGGACAGATCGCCGCGCGGAACAGCTGCACCACGGCGTGGCAGCCGAACCTCAGCATGCAAATCAACTATCGTCCCGACCGGTTCGGCCTCAAGCGCAATCTGATGATCTCGTTCGCGCTCACGAACCCGATCGCCGGCGCAGACCTGCTGCTCCACGGGCAGAACCATCTACAGGGCTGGGGACAGCCGGCGCGCGCGAACAGCCAGCTGCTCTTTGTGAACGGCTTCAGCCCGGTGACGAACAACTTCACCTACTCCGTGAACGAAAAGTTCGGCGATCAGCGCTCGAACCAGCTCATCATCACGAGACCGTTCCAGGTTCAGCTCACAGCGCGCTACACGATCGGACCCGATCGCGCGCGTGACGCAATGCTCGCCGCTCAGGCGCAGGCGCGCGGACGCGGCGGACGCGGCGGACGCGGCGGCGATCCGAACGCGCCCGTCGATACGATGCAGCAATACAACCGCATGGTGCAGCGCTACGTGCCCAACGTCTTCCGCACGATTCTCCAGCGCGCGGACACGCTCAAGCTCAGCCTCACCGAGCAGCAGAAGGCGCTGCTCACCGTGATGGCGGATTCGCTGGTGAGGGAGATCGATACGCTGGGCCTCAAGGTCGCAGCAAAGATGCGCGGTATGGGGAACAACGCGGATCCGGGTGCGGTGCAGGTTCAGCTCCGCGGCGTGTTCTCGGATGCGCAGGAACTCGGCGCAAAGTCGATCGCACAAGCGCAGATCATTCTGTCGAAGGAGCAGTGGGACAAGCTTCCCGACCAGGTGAAGCATCCACAGTCGGTGTTCGGTCCGATTCAGGGCGGCGGAGGACGGGGGGGACGGCCTCCTGCTGGCAGGTAGGTCCAACTTCCAACTATTGCAGGCTGAAAACTGCCGTCTGACGTCGATCGCGTTCCGGTTCTGCATGTTCGCCATTGAATTTGATAATTTTCTGGCTTATATTTGCAGAATCTGCACGAATTCAATATCACCGTGCAGTCCGCCGCCGACCCTTCGCCTCGAGCCGCCCAAAAATGTCCTCCTCTGTCTCACCTCGCTCCGCTGCCATGCGTGCGATCAGCACGCGCGTCGTCACCGCTCCCGAAATTCCCGCGTCAGGCGACGGCCCCGCGCCAACGTCGCAGTACTTCGGAATGAACACCCTCGGCGCGCGACAGATGCGAGACAAACTGCCGAAGGAGATCTACGCCAAGCTCGTCGCGTCGATCCGGCTCGGCAAAAAACTCGACCTCGACATCGCGCCCGCAGTCGCCGCCGTCATTCGCGAGTGGGCGCTTTCACGCGGCGTCACGCACTTCTGCCATTGGTTCCAGCCGCAGACGGGCTTGACCGCGGAAAAGCACGACAGCTTCCTGAACTTCGACGAAAACAGAGTCGCGATCGAGCAGTTCACCGGCGACCAGCTCATTCAGAGCGAGCCGGATGCGTCGAGCTTCCCCTCTGGTGGGCTCCGCGCCACGTGGGAAGCGCGCGGCTACACGGCGTGGAATCCGGCGTCGCCCGTGTTCATCCTCGAATCGCCGGGCGCGAAAACGCTCTGCATTCCGTCGGCGTTCATCGGCTATCACGGTGAGGCGCTCGACGAACTCACGCCCTTGCTCCGCTCGAGTGACATCCTCTCGCAGAAAACGATCGAGATGCTGGAGCTCATTGGCGACACAGGCGCCCTCCGCGTGTTCACGACGCTGGGACCCGAGCAGGAATATTTCCTGATCGACCGCACGATGTTCGCGATGCGCCCCGATCTCGTGATGGGCGGGCGCACGCTCATCGGCGCGCCGCCGCCGCGGGGACAGCAGCTCGAAGACCACTATTTCGGCGGCATTCCCGAGCGCGTGCTCGCGTGCATCGCCGAAGTCGAGTTCGAACTCTACAAACTCGGCGTGCCGATCATGACCCGGCACAACGAAGTCGCGCCGTGCCAATTCGAAATGGCGCCGGTGTTTGAAGAGACCGACATCGCGGTCGATCACAATCAGCTCGTGATGTCGATCCTCAAGAAGGTTGCGCTGCGCCACGGCCTTCAGGCGCTGCTCGCTGAGAAACCCTTTGCCGGGATCAACGGCTCCGGCAAGCACTGCAACTGGTCGCTCGCGATCACCTCGGACAACGAACTCGACGGCGTGAACCTTTTGAAGCCGGGCAAGACGCCGCATCAGAACATCCGCTTCCTGCTGATTCTCGCCGCGGTACTCAAGGCCGTGCACAAGCACGCCGGTCTCATTCGCGCGGGGATCGCGACGAGCGGCAACGAACACCGCCTCGGCGCGAACGAAGCGCCGCCCGCAATCATCTCCGTGTTCATGGGCGACATGTTGACGCGCGTGATCGACGACATCGCCGCCGGCAAGACAGGAAAGCAGGGTGCCGCGCAGGCGATGATCCAGCTCGGCGTCGCGAAACTTCCCGACGTCGCCAAAGACAATACGGACCGCAATCGCACGTCGCCGTTCGCGTTCACCGGCGCGAAGTTCGAGTTCCGCGCCGTGGGCTCGAGCCAGTCGATTGCATTCCCGGTGATGCTTCTCAACGCGACAGTCGCCGAGGCGATTGGCGAACTCACCGAAGCAATCAAGAAGGAACTCAAGAACACCGACTCGCGCGACGACGCGGTGCTCAAGGTGATTCGCGAGGCATTCAAGCAGACAACCGCGATCCGCTTCGAGGGAAACAATTATTCGGAGCAGTGGGTGAAGGACGCGAAGAAACGCGGCCTGCCGAATTTCCGTCGGACGCCGGAAGCGCTGCAGCAGATCATCACCAAGCCGTCGCGCGCACTGTTTACCAGCCTCGGAATTCTCGCGACCGAAGAAATCGACTCGCGCTATTCGATCCGTCTCGAGCGCTACATCAAGGACATGCTGATCGAAATGCACACGCTCGCCGAGATGGTGAACACGTTGGTGCTTCCGGCTGGGCTGGACTACGTCGCGCACCTCGCGAAAGGCGCCGGACAGGCGAAGGTCGCCGGCATCAAGGCGGGCTCGCTGGTGCAGGCTGCGAATGGGGCCAATGTGATGGTCGCAGCGCTGCAGAAGAGCACCGCGGTGCTTGTGAAGTCGATCGAAAAGGCGGAGTCAATGCATCACGACGCCGAGAAGCAGGCGCGATTCCTCACGGCGGATGGTGCGGCTGCGATGGAGGCGGTGCGCGCGGTGAGCGACAAACTCGAGATCAACATCGGCGACGGCTACTGGCCGCTGCCGAAATACCGCGAGATGCTATTTCCCGTGTGATGAAGGCGAATGGCGACTGGGCACTGGCCAGCGAGTGGGAAATCGCAACTCGCGAATCGCTCGCCGGTCCCCAGTCGCCATTCGCCTATCTAGCTTCGCGCAGTCCGTCTCTCGTCCGTCCCGCGTTGATCCACGGGGCGGTCGAGAGCGTGACGATCCAGCGGTTGGGCAACCCCTGCGAGCGGTACACCGCGCGGCCGATGTCGAGCCGAATCGGCGACTGTGTCGGCTGATTGCGAATCTGCCGAAAGCCTATGCCGACGATCACCGCGTGGTAGTTCGCGGGAGCCTGCGCCATCCCGTCGAAGCTGTGACGACGATCGGAGTACGCGACCCAGAGCGCTCCGTCGATCACCCAGCGGCCCTCTTTCGAAAACAGATGCAGCGACCGCTCTTCGGTCAGGCTAAGCGCCTGTTCCGCAAGACGGGAAGCGGGAGCGAGCAGTCGCAACAGCGGATCGACGGTCGAAAGCGCGAACACATCTGGGTCGGGATTGAAGATGTGCTCCCAGCCGCCGCGAAATAACCACATGCCTTTGGTCGCCTTGCTGATGAGCGACACACTCGTGCGAAACGTTCCGTTCTGCACCGAGTCGACCGACCAGTAGCCCGACGACCAAACATCGCCGGTGAAGACGGTGTTCGGCCCCAGCAACTGCGTGATCCCGAGCCATGCGTCGAGATGCGTGATGCGTGTGTTGCGATCGCCGTCGTGCCCGATGCCCAGCACGATTTCGCCTTCAAGCCCCTGTTGCAACTCCGCCGGCGACTGGCCGGGCACAAGCCAGTCTATCGATCCGTATTGGCGCGAGCGCCGCGAAATGCCGAGCAGCGGCGCGTAGAAATTGCGCTGCGCCGTGTTGTGGCCGAGTGCGCCGCCCGGCTGCGTCACCGACATGTTCGCGTACTCGTGTTCGACTCCGCCGACCACCGCGTACGCATTGGACGAGCCGAGCACCACGAGCCGGCTCATCGTGAACGCGTCGGCGCGGCGGACGATGTCCACGTGGATCGGCGTCGTCGATTGGTTGCTGAGCCGACGCTCCTGATTGCTGGTGAACGCCGCGCGCCAGATGTCGCGGTCCGAAAGCTCGCGCGTGCGAACGCTCCAGATCCACGCGCGGCCGTCGGCAAACGTCCGCATCAACGCCGCGCCGCGCACCCTCGTGTCGAACAGGTGCGGATCGACGAACGAAAAACTCAGCGCGTTGCGGCCATCAACATTTTCGCCTGCCACGGCGATCGCCCGTCCGGTTCCGAAAAGATTCACTTCAGAGATCGACAGTCGCGACGTGCCGCCTGCTTCGGCAAAGCGCAGACTGCTGCGCAGACTCCACGCGTCGCGCGTCCAGATCACGAGGTCGAGGCGCCTCCCCTCGCACAGCGTGCCCTCAAGAAGGATTTCGCTGTAGAGTCCGGTCGAGCGGAGGCGGCGCATCGACTCCAGAACCTTCAGTCCGTCCGTCGTGTCGCCCGGCCCGAAGCTCAGTTCATTCATCGCCACGTTCAGCCGCGTTGAGCGATGCACATACTGCGCCAATGTGGTGGCGATCTTGAACGGCGTCTCGACGTTTCGCGCGCGAACCGTGACCTGTCCGATCGTCGTGCCCGCCCATGGCGTGGGAAATACGGCGTCGAGCGTGTCGACCGCGCACCCGGCGAGCGTCGCCGACGCGGGAGTGTGCGGCGCAGGCGACTGAGCCGCGGCCGCGGCCGCGACGCACAGGAGCATGAACGCTGCGGCGCGTTCAGTATTTCGCGAGGTAATTCTCAAGTTCCCAAGCCGATACCTGCGTGATGTATTCGCGCCACTCCTGACGTTTGGCCGCGAGGAAATGCCGGCTGATGTGCTCTCCCAGCGCCGCGGTGATCACCTCGTCCTTTTCGAGCTCGTCGCACGCCTCGTTCAGATCGTGTGGCAGATCGTCGATCTTCAGCCGCCGCTTCTCGCGATGCGACATCTCCCAGATATTCGTTTCCACGGGCTCGCGCGACGTCGCCTTGCTAACGATACCATCGAGACCCGCCGCGAGCATCACCGTCAGCGCGAGGTATGGATTTGCCGACGGATCCGGGCTCCGCAGCTCTACGCGCGTGCCCGTACCGCGCCGCGCGGGCACGCGAATGAGCGGCGAACGGTTTCGCATCGACCACGCGACATTCACGGGCGCTTCGTAGCCTGGCACCAGCCGCTTGTACGAGTTGACGAGCGGATTCGTGATGGCGCTCATGCCGCGGGCGTGCGTGAGCAGGCCGCCGATATACTGGTGCGCAATCTTGGACAGCTCGAACTCGCCTTTCGGATCGAAAATCTCGCGAAAGAGCGACTGATGCGTGTGCATGCCGCTGCCGTTCTGCCCGAAAATCGGCTTCGGCATGAACGAAGCTACGAGCCCGAACTGCTGCGCGACATGCTTCACGACGAACCGGAACGTGGCGATGTTGTCGGCCGTCGTGAGCGCGTCGGCATAGCGGAAATCGATCTCATGCTGGCCGTGCGCCACCTCATGGTGTGCGGCCTCGACTTCGAATCCCATCTGCTCGAGCACGTCGACAATAGCGCGGCGCGCTTCCTCGCCGAGGTCCATCGGCGCAAGGTCGAAGTAGCCGCCGACATCGTGCGTGGTCGTCGTCGCGGCCCCGCCATCCGCCGAAGGGCGAAAGAGAAAGAACTCGGCCTCCATGCCGGCGTTCATCGTGTAGCCGTTCAATTTCTTCGCGCGCGCGACCTGGCGGCGCAGCGCGCCGCGCGGGTCGCCAGGGAACGGCTCGCCCTCGGGCGTCGTGATGTCGCAAATGAGTCGACCCACCCGCCTTTGCTCATCTCCGCCGGGAAACACTTTGAACGTAGAGAAATCCGGCGAGAGCAGCATGTCCGATTCTTCGATGCGAACGAATCCCTCAATTGACGAACCGTCGAACATGATGTCGCCGTCGAGCGCCTTCGAGAACTGTGACGACGGAATCTCGACATTCTTGTTGATGCCAAGAATGTCGGTGAACGTGAGTCGCAGGAATCGCACGCCATGCGATTCCGCGAGTTTAAGAATGTCCTTCTTGGTCGCGCCGGTGAGGTCGGCGAGAAGCGATCGCGATTGGCCAGCCATTTATTAAATATCGGGCCGAGGCACGGCGTACGGCAAACGGCAACTCGGCTCCATGTCGCCTGAGCCGTTGCACCACTTAGCTTTGGGGCCATGGGTTCATCCGAAACTTCTACCCCTTGCCCCAACTGCAAGGCGCCGGCCAGCGGCCGCTTCTGTGCAAGTTGTGGCGGGGCGCTCGAGGGCGCGGCTTGCCCCTCCTGCTCGAAGCCGCTCGCCTCCGGCGCGCGCTTTTGCCATCACTGCGGCACGGCAATGAGCAGCACGCCGTCCGCCGGCAGCTATCTCACGTGGATCGTGCCTGGAATCGCCGTGCTCGCCGTCGTCGCGTTTCTGATCGGTCAGCGATACGCGAGCAACGCGAGCAACGCGGGCAACGCGGGCAACAAGGCGGGCGCCGCCGACACGCCCGCGGCGCCCACGAGTGGCATGCGGGCGCCCGACATCTCGACGCTCAGCCCCGAGCAGCGCGCGAGCATGCTGTTCGATCGCGTCATGCGCTACGGCGAAGAGGGCAAGATCGACAGCCTCAAGTTCTTCGCGCCAATGGCCATCCAGGCATACGACATGCTCGGTCCGGCCACGCCACACACGCGCTACGATGTGGGGATGATCGCAATTGTAAGCGGCGACCTTCAGCTCGCACGCGCTGAGGCCGATACTATTCTCGCCGCGAACAAGACGCATTTGCTCGGCCTCATCCTTGCGACAAAAGCCGCGGGACTGCGCAACGACATGAAGGCGCGAGCCGAATTTCAGAAGCGATTCATGGCGGCCGAGCCGGCGGAGATCGCGAAGAATTTGAAAGAGTACTCCGATCACAAGGCGGACATCGACGCGGCCCTACGTCCAACGGACACTCCCGGAGCGAAGAAACCGTGACGCAAGTGATTCACGTCGCGCACAGCCCCGATTCCGACGATGCGTTCATGTTTTATGCGCTCGCCGAGGGTCTCGTCGAGACCGACGGAATCCAGTACGTGCACGAATTGCAGGACATCGAAAGCCTGAACCAGCGCGCGCTTCGCGGTGAGCTGGAGGTGACCGCCGTCTCCATCCACGCGTACGCATCACTCACCGATCGCTACGCGCTGCTCACGAGCGGCGCCTCGATGGGCGACCGCTATGGTCCGCGTCTCGTTTCGCGGACGCCGGCGACGCGCGCCGAAGTTCGCGGAAAGCGCATCGCGATTCCGGGCCCTCTCACGAGCGCCTACCTCGCGCTCCGATTGTACGAGCCGGATTTCCTTGCGGTCTTCACTCCCTTCGATCAGATCGAAGACGCGGTGGTAAACGGTGACGTCGATCTCGGACTCTTGATTCACGAGGGGCAGCTAACCTTCGGCGACCGCGGCCTGCACTTGGTTGCTGACATGGGTGAGTGGTGGTTTGAGGAGACTGGCCTGCCGCTTCCACTCGGGGGGAACGTCATCAGAAAAGATCTTGGATTGCCACTAATGCAGAAGATTTCGCGACATCTTCGCGACAGTATCGCATATGCATTAGCACATCGTGAAAAAGCTCTGGATCACGCCATGCGCTTCGCGCGCGGACTCGACCGATCCAAGGCCGATACGTTCGTCGGGATGTATGTCAATGATTGGACCCTCGATTACGGCGACCGCGGACGGCAAGCGATTCGGGAGCTGCTCGCCCGCGGAGTCGCTGCTGGCGTAATTCCGCACAGCGTCACGGTTGAATTCGTCGAAGACGCGCCGCGCCGGTAACCAGAGATGACCGATCCTGCTCCGGCCGCCGCGCGAATCTCGCGCGCCTTCAGCACTCTGAATGAGCCTGCCGGCAGGCGCGTGCTCGTCGTGGATGATGAAGAATCGATCCGCAACGCCATGGGGAAATTTCTCAAAGCGCGCGGGTACGATGTGGCCGTCGCTGACAGCGGCAACGCGGCGCTCGAGATGCTCCAGCACAGCCGCTTCGACGCGCTGCTCTGCGACGTGCGCATGCCCGGAATGTCCGGCACGGAAGTCGTGCCGAAAGCGCTCGAGCTTCGGCCCGATCTCGCCGTGCTCATGCTCACCGCCGTGAACGACGCGCCCACCGCCACCGACCTGCTCGCGCATGGGGCGATGGATTACCTCATGAAGCCCGTCGATCTCGACGAACTCTCGAAGGCCGTCGAGCGCGCGCTCCGCAAGCGCGAACTGGAGATTCAGCAGCGAAACGTCGAGCGGATGATTCGCGAAGAAGTCGCGCTCCGCACCGAAGAGCTGCGCCGTGAACAGGCGCTGCTCGCAGAAATCTCGATCTCCATCGTGCGAGCGCTCGTCAATGCGCAGGAAGCGAAAGATCCGTTCTTGCGCGGCCACTCGCAGCGTGTCGGCGCCATGAGCGCGGCGATCGCATCCGCGATGGGTCTTCCTGATGACGCGGTAGAGGACCTGCGGCTCTCCGGCCAGCTTCATGACATCGGCAAGATCGGGATCCCAGAGTCACTGCTGCACAAAGCCGGTCCGCTCACCGAGGAGGAGTACACGCGCGTGAAGGAGCATGTCCGCATCGGAATGGACATCCTCACGCCGCTCGCGCCGCTCGCGCGCGTGCTCCCGGCAATCCAGGATCATCACGAGCGCTGGGACGGCAGCGGTTACCCGCGCCAGCTCGCCGGCGAACAGATTTCGCTCGGCGGCCGGATTCTCGCCGTCGTCGACGCGTTCGACGCCCTGACCTCGCGCCGCGCGTATCGCGAGCCGCTCTCACAGCACGAAACCATTGAATTGCTGGCGAGCGCGGCCGGGTCGCACCTCGACGCGCAGGTGATCGAGGTACTCCGCCGAACAGTTCTCGGCCGCACCTCCTTGCATTTCATCGACGAACAGCACTAACTGTTGCCGGCAAGGGCGCACTTTCCTGTTTCCTTGCCACCACAGTTCGGTGCTTGACGGTTTGCCGCGTCCGGTGTATTCAGCGGTTGTAACGTCGAGACCTTTTTTCAGACAGGAGGCCCCATGACTCGCGGCGATAATATGCACAACGAGAAATCCTTCGACCGCGACGACGAGGGGGAAGAGCTCGGCGGATTCACTGGCGGCATCCCGTACGACGATGATGAAGACGAGGATGGCGGCTGGGCAATCAACAAAGATCAGAGCGATTCGCTCTGGGACAGCGCCGAGGAATCGGACGACGACGACGACGCGGAAGCGACCGAACTCGTGGACGCCGGTGAAGGTGGCGAAGAAGAGGAACCGGATCTTTTCGGCGGCACGATCGGCACGCCGCGCAAACGCGGACGCCGTCCGGCTGAAAAGCCCGCGCTTGGTGAAGCAGCGGTTGCTCTCGCAGCGGCCGCAGCGCTAGCGCTCGCCGCGTCGAAAAAGGGCGCCCCGGCCAAGGCCGAAGCCAAGGCGGACGCAAAGCCCACCGCAAAGCCCACCGCCAAGCCCGCCGCAAAGCCAACGGCAAAAGCAGCCGCAAAACCGGCGAAAGCGGTGAAGACCGCTAAGCCCGCTAAGCCCGCGAAGGCCGCGAAGGCCGCCAAGGCGAAGGCCGCGCCAAGGGCCATGAAGGCCAAGAAGACGGTCAAGAAAACGCCTGCGAAGGCCGGTAAGAAAGCTGCGAAGGCGAAGCCCAAGTCGGCGAAAAAACCGGCCGCCAAAAAAAGCGCGAAGAAACCGGCGAAAAAGGCGAAGCCGAAGAAATAGAAAAAGGAGTTAAGCTATCGAGATGCCGGACTCGCCCGTCGCTCTGCTCCGTGCGCACGCGCGCCACGCGCCGTGGAACGCACGCGGACTCGCGGCGCACGCGACGTCGCTCGTCGACGCGGCAGGCATCCGGCCCACCAACGCCTCCGCTCGCGCCACCCCGAGCGCGCGAGCCATTCGTTTTTATGTTGCGAGCGGCCTGATCGACCATCCCGACGGAAAAGGCACCGCCGCCACATACAACTACCGGCATTTGCTCCAGCTGCTCGCGATCAAGATCCGGCAGCGTGAAGGGCAAACGCTCGAGGTGATCAAGACCGAAATGCTGGGGCTCACCGGCGATCTGCTTGAGAAACGCATCGCGCAATCGCTCGCGCCGGCGCTCGGCGCCGGAGCCGACCGCGCCGTGGCGCACGATGCCGACGCCCCCGAGTCGTGGCGCCGTATCGGAGTCGCCGACGGCATCGAACTCAGCGTGCGTCACGATTCGCCCGCAGCAACCGACGACGCACTCATCGCGATACGCGAAGCCGTGCGCGCGGCGCTCGGCCGCGAGGACTTGCGGTGACCGACGATTCGTCGGCCGGCGGCGGAAATCGCTTTGACGGAAAAGTCGTCGTCGTTACGGGCGTTGGACGCGCCGGGCAGGTGGGTGAAGCGGTCGCAAATGAATTCGCGCGGCGTGGCGCCGCGGTCTCGATCATAGATCGCGATGCCGCGAGCGCCGAATCGCTCGCCGCCGCCATGCGAAGCGAAGGACGCACGGTAACTGCGTATGGCGCGGATCTCACCGACGCAGCCGCGACTTCCGCCGCGTTCGGAATGATCGCCGCGGCAAATGGCGGACGAATCCATGCGCTGGCGAACGTCGCGGGCGGTTTCGCAATGAGCGGACCAGTCGCCGAGAGCGATCCCGCCGTCTTTCAGCGTCAGCTCTCGATCAATCTCGGCTCGGCGTACGGCGCGACGCGCGCGTGCCTGCCGTTTTTGCGCGCGGCGGGCGGAGGCGCGATCGTTTTCATGGCGGCGGCTGCAATTCTCCCCGGCGGAAAAGTCGGCGGGATGTCCGGATACGCGGCAGCAAAGGCGGGCGTCACCGCGTTGATGCGCGCGGTGGCGCAGGAAGAGCGGTCAAATCACGTCCGCGCGAATGCGCTCGCGCCGACAGCGATTCGCACCGGAACGAACCTGGATTCCATGGGCGATACATTCGCATACGTCGGGCGCGAAGCGGTCGCCGGCGTCATCGCGTTTCTCTGCTCGGATGAGGCCGTCAACATCACCGGCCAGGTCATAGAACTCGCTTGACCGCCCCCCGCCGACGGCAGTTGTCTCGCATAGTGGTGCTTGATCGCTCACTCGAGGCGCTTCCGCTTTTTCGGCTCAGCGATTCCGCGGACGATTCGGCGATCGACTTCACATCGGAAAACGGCGGCAGGTGGCGCGTTCTGCCCGCGCCCGGCGAACGCCTGCCCGGAACGTTCGATCAGGATGTATACGTCGAACTTCTGCGGCGTTTTCACGATGCCGGCTCGCCAAGTGACGGCGCGCTTTCGTTTACGCTGCACGCGTTCCTCCGCTCGATGGGGCGCCGGGTGGATGGGCGGACGTATGAACAGTTGCGCGCAGCACTGACGCGTCTCGAGCGCACGACGCTCGAGACCACAGGCGTATATCGCGACGCGGCCTCGGGATCCGCCATCACCGGGCAGATCACGGTGCTGTCGTCCGTGCACATCGATCGCCGCCGGCTCACAGACCGCGACCAGCTTGCCCTCTTTTCGACCCTCACCAACAACGAGCCGGGCGACGCGCGCATCGTGTTCTCGTCCGCATTGCGGGCGAACATGGCCGCCGGGCACACGATCACCCTCTCGGCTCCGCGCTACTTCGCGCTCAACTCCCCCGTCGCGCGCCGGATCTACCGCCTGCTCGAGGTGGCCAGAGTGGAAAGCGGCTCGCCGTGGCGCGTTCCGCTCGAGCGTTTGGCCGCGCAAATGCCGCTCGTGCAGCGGTATCCGTCACATCTGCAGCGGGTTCTCCAGCCCGCTCATGAAATGCTCGTCGCGGCCGGCATCCTGCGGGATGCGTCCTTTGATCAGGACGGGAAAAGCTGGTTTGCGGAGTACGAGTTAGGTCCGAAGGTTTCCTAAGCAGAGTGGGGAGCGGGGAGTTTCCAATTTGGAACAAGGCCTTTGCGCAGGGCGTAGAGAGAGGGTATTCTCCGTGTCCATCCTTCCGTAAGCTGGAGCCTCATGAAACGCATGCCGAAGGCCGCCGTTGCCGGCCTATTGCTCATCCCGTTCGTCGCCGGCGCGTTCGTCGTTCAAGAGCGCAGCGCCGCCAACGGAGCACGCCTGTTCGATCAGGTGCTCGGTCTCGTCGCGGAACGGTACGTCGATTCCGTTGACGTCGGAAATCTCTATGAGAAAGCCGCGCGCGGTCTGCTCGTTGAACTGAAAGATCCGTACGCCGAGCTGTATACGCCCAAGCAGGTGGAGGCATTTAATCAGAGCACGGGCGGATTCTACGCCGGTGTCGGAATGTCGATCGAAGACCAGCGCGGCAACATCACCGTCGTGAGGGTCTTCCCGCACACGCCGGCAGAAGAAGCGCACATGATGACGGGCGACATCATTGCGTTCGTCGACACGTTCAACGTGAAGGCGCACGGCTGGAAGACCGACTCGGTCTCGGCGCACTTGAAGGGTCAGCCCGGCACAAAAGTTTCCGCGAAGATCCTGCGCAACGGCGTCGCCGAGCCGTTCACGCAGAATTTCGTTCGCCGCGTTGTCCGCATTCCTGCGGTCGACTATGCGATCATGCTCGACAATAAGACCGCGTACATCCCGGTCCTGCAGTTCAGCGAGACCGCCGCCAGTGATGTCGCCGAAGCGCTCCGCCGCCTGACCGCGGAGGGCGCGAAGAGCGTCGTCCTCGATCTGCGCGGCAATGGCGGCGGCATCTTGGATCAGGCGATCAAGATGACAAACTTCTTCATTCCGAAGGGAAAGCAGATTTTGAGCGTGCGTGGCCGCGGTGAACCGCCGATCACGTACACGAGTGAAGCGGATCCGATCACCCCATCGCTGCCGCTCGTCATTCTCACCGATGGCTACACGGCATCGGCCTCCGAAATCGTCGCAGGCGCACTGCAGGATCACGATCGCGCGCTGGTGCTTGGCACGACGTCGTTCGGCAAGGGACTCGTGCAGGGGATGTACAGTCTCGACGGCGGCTACGCGATCAAGCTGACGACGTCGAAGTGGTACACGCCGAACGGCAGGTCGATTCAGAAGGAGCGCACGCTCACCGACGATGGCCAGCTCATCGAAGTGCATCCGGATTCGCTCGAGAGCGATTCGGCGCGCAAGGCGCGTCCGATCTTCAAGTCCGATCAGGGCCGTGTGGTGTACGGCGGCGGCGCGATCACGCCGGATGTGTTCGTGAAGTACGACACACTCACCTCCGTCGAGCAGAAACTCGCACGCGAGCTGAACTCGAAGGGTGGCCAGGAGGCAGCGCTGACGCTCGACGCGTACGCGCTCGAGATGAAGGGGAAAGTGAAGTCTGATTTCGTCATTACGCCGGAAATGCGCGAGGACCTGTATCAGCGTCTCGTGAAGCGCGGCGTGGCGCTCGACAAAAAGACGTACGACGAGGGTTCGAGGTACATGGACCGCATCGTCGACAACAGAATCTCCGTGTTCGCGTTCGGCGATTCGACCGCAAAGCGGCGTCTCGTTTCGGAAGACAAGCAGCTGCTGAAGGCGATGGAAATTTTGAAGAAGGCGACGACGACGAAGGAACTGCTCGCCATCGCCTCGTCGATGCCCGCGAGTTCGGCCAGCAAGCCGAAGCCGTAAAGCATGCGCCGCAATTTCCTGATTCTCGCCGCCGCGATTTCCGCGGCGGCGCCCCCGGTTCGGGCACAGATCAACTCCGCGAGCAAGCCGGAGCCGGGCGGAACGCACCTCGCGAACATTCGCCAGCTCACGAACACCGGCACGCAGGCCGAGGCGTATTTCAGCGCTGACGGCCAGTGGATCACGTTTCAGTCGACGCGCGAAGGGCGCACGTGCGACCAGCAGTACGTGATGAAAACCGACGGCACCCAGTTCAAGCGCATCTCGAATGGCGACGGCAAGACGACGTGCGGCTGGTTTTTGCCGGACGGCAAGAAGTTGCTCTTCGCCTCGTCGGACGCAAACGAAAAATTGTGCCCGCCAAAGCTCGATCCGTCAAAGGGATACGTGTGGGGGCTGGATCCCTTCGATATCTACTCGGTGAATCGCGACGGATCGAATCTGAAGCGCATCACCAGCTACAACACCTACACGGCCGAAGGCGTGATCTCACCCGACGGCACGCGAATGGTGTTCACGTCGCTGAAGGACGGCGACCTCGACATCTATACGATGAATGTTGATGGCTCCGACGTGAAGCAGCTTACGCGCCAGGCGGGATACGATGGCGGCCCATGGTGGTCGCCCGACGGAAAGAAGATCGCGTACCGCGCGTATCATCCGACCGATCCAGCGGAGCTCAAGGATTATCAGGACCTGCTCAAGCAGAAAATCGTGCGGCCCAACAAGATGGAACTTTGGGTCATGAACGCCGACGGAAGCGATCAGCGGCAGATCACGCATCTCGGCGGCGCGAACTTCGGCCCGTCATGGACGCATGATGGCACGCGGCTGATTTTCTCGTCGAACTACAAGAATCCGCGCAGCGGAAACTTCGATCTCTACATGATCGGCATCGATGGCAACGGACTCGAGCAGATCACCACAGATGAGGGTTTCGACGGATTCCCGATGTTCAGCCCCGACGGCAAGAAACTCATCTGGGCTTCGCAGCGCGCGAATTCGAAGTCAATGGACGTCAACCTGTTCATCGCCGACTTCAAGCCCTGACTGTAGTTTCAGGGGATGAGCGTATTAGACCTCGCCACTCTCGCCGTCGGGGCGCGCGTTCAGCACGAACTGATGGTGCGCAATCGCGAGGACAAGGTCACGAAGAACGGTGATCCGTTCGCCGTGCTGCAGCTGGGCAATGCGAGCGGGCACATCTCCGCGAACGTTTGGAAAGAGCAGCTCCCGTACCTCGAAGGCGTGAAATCGGGAAGCGTCGTGCAGGTGATCGGCGCCGTCGAGAGTTACCAGGGACGCCGGCAGCTCAAGATCACCGCGCCGGTCCGGGTGATCGCCGCATCGGCCGTGAATCTCGACGAGTTTCTTCCACGCGTGGATATCGACGCGGCCAAGCTCTGGGAGACGGTCGACAAATGGCGCTTGGAAATGAAATCCGCGAAACTGCGCCTGGCGGTCGATCTGTTTTTTGCAGACGATGATTTCCGCTCGAAGTTCGAGCGCTCACCCGCCGCGCCGCGCGGACATCACGCGCAGCTCGGCGGACTGCTCGCGCACGTCGTGGAAGTCGGCGCAATCGTTCGCGCGTCGGCGAGGGCGATGCGCGGCGATATCGACCTCGTCACGGCGGGCGCGCTTTTGCACGATATCGGCAAAGTCGAGTCGTACACCATCACGCCCGCGGGTTTTGATTTCACGCAGGGCGGAATTCTCCTCCAGCACATCGCGCTCGGCTCGCTCATGCTCGACCGCCGATTGCGTTCCCTGCCCGAAGGAACGCTCACCGAAGTGCAGGAACACGCGCTGCAGCATTTCATCCAGTCGCAACAGGGCACGCTCGCGCACGTCGCCGCAGTTCGGCCGATGACGCTCGAGGCAGAGCTGCTCCACTGGGCAGACCAGACCTCGGCCAGTCTGAATAATTTCGACGAGGAATCGAGAGCATCTTGGGTATAGACGAGGCGGCTCCCGGGCGATGGCGCATGCTCGCCCTGCTCGCGCTCGCCGAATTGCTTGGCATGTCACTCTGGTTTGCGGGAAGCGCGGCGGCGGGCCAGTTGCGCGACCAGTTCGGACTCTCGGGCGGTGAAGTCGCGGCGCTGACGACCGCCGTGCAGCTCGGCTTCGTCGTCGGAACCGCCGGCTCCGCGCTGCTCAACCTCGCGGATGTCGTGCCGGCGCGAAGATTGTTCGCCGTCGCGGCGCTCCTCGGCGCCATCGTGAATGCGCCGATGGCGTTCGTCACCACCTATCCCCTGCTGCTCGCGAGCCGTTTCGCCGCGGGCGTGTGTCTCGCCGGCGTGTATCCGCCGGCGCTGAAAATGGCAGCAACCTGGTTTCGAGCGCGCCGAGGACTCGCGGTTGGCGCCATCGTCGGCGCGCTCACGATCGGAAAAGCCGGGCCGTATTTAGTGCACGCGATTCCGGGCGCCGAAATCACATTCATCACGCTGCTCGCCTCGGGAAGCGCGCTCGCAGCATCGGTGATCGTGTTCGCTGGCTATCGCGATGGACCGTTCGCGTTCGAATCGCGCCCGTTTTCATGGTCACTGGTTGCGTCGGTCGTGCGCGAGCGGCGCTGGCGGCTCGCGACCGGCGGATACCTCGGTCACATGGCCGAGCTGTATTCGTACTGGACCTGGATCCCCGCGTTCGTTGCGGCGAGCGTCGCGCGTGACCCGCACGCGCTCACGGCGCCATCGTCACCATCGGTAGCGGTGCTCTCGTTTGGAGTGATCGCGGTCGGTGGAATAGGCTGCATCTGGGGCGGACTCGTAGCAGACAAGATCGGCCGCGCGCCGCTCGTCACGCGCGCCATGATGATCAGCGGCCTGTGCTGCGCCGGCGTCGGACTCGCGTTTGGACGCTCGCTCTGGATTCTCGCACCCGTCGCGCTGGTCTGGGGATTCTTTATCATTGCCGACTCCGCGCAGTTCAGCGTGTTGGTCACGGAGAGCGTTCCTCCTCACGCGGTGGGCACGGCGCTGACGCTGCAGATCTCGCTCGGATTCCTGCTCACCATCGGCACGATCCAGGTGATTCCGCCGCTCGTGCGGAATGCCGGCTGGCCGTGGGCATTCGCGCTGCTGGCGATCGGGCCGTTGCTCGGAATTCTCTCGATAAGGCGGCTAAGTTTCATTACATGACAGTCATCAAACAGGCCGACCTGATCCAGAGCATCCAGGACGCTCTGCAGCACATCTCCTATTTCCATCCTGTCGATTACATCAAGGCGCTCGGCGACGCGTACGAAAAGGAACAGTCGCCCGCCGCGAAGGATGCCATCGCACAAATCCTCACCAACTCGCGCATGTGCGCCGAGGGCCATCGTCCGATCTGCCAGGACACGGGGATCGTCGTTGTCTTTTTGAAAGTCGGCATGAATGTTCGCTGGGAAGCGACGATGTCGGTCGAAGACATGGTGAACGAAGGTGTGCGTCGCGCGTACTTGCAGGCCGACAATGTGTTGCGTGCGTCGATCGTTTCGGATCCCGCGTTCACCCGCAAGAACACGAAGGACAACACGCCGGCGGTGATCCACGTCCAGCTCGTGCCGGGCGACACGGTTGAAGTGAAAGTCGCGGCGAAGGGCGGCGGCTCCGAAAACAAATCGAAATTCGCGATGCTCAATCCCGGCGATTCGATCGTTGACTGGGTTTTGAAGACCGTTCCGCTGATGGGTGCCGGCTGGTGTCCGCCGGGCATGCTTGGCATCGGCATCGGCGGCACCGCCGAAAAAGCGATGCTCCTCGCGAAAGAATCGCTGATGGACGACATCGACATGACGCAGCTGCGCGAGCGCGGTGCTGTGACACCCATGGAGAAGCTGCGCGTCGAGCTCTACGAACAAGTGAACGCCCTCGGCATCGGCGCGCAGGGGCTCGGCGGTCTCTCAACCGTGCTCGACGTGAAGATTCTCGACTATCCAACGCACGCCGCGTCAAAGCCGATCGCGATCATTCCGAACTGCGCCGCCACACGCCACGCGCACTTCACGCTCGACGGCAGCGGCGCTGCGGAGCTCGTGGTGCCACGTCTTGCCGACTGGCCGGCCGTCACCTGGCGGCCAGACCGCAACGCGCGCCATGTGAATCTCGATGCGCTCACGCACGAAGAAGTCATGACGTGGAAAGCGGGTGAGCGTTTGCTGCTGAGCGGAAAACTTTTGACGGGGCGCGATGCCGCGCACAAGCGCATCGCGGAACTCTATGCGAGCGGCAAAGGATTGCCGCCGGGCGTGGATTTCAAGAATCGCGTGATCTATTACGTGGGTCCCGTGGATCCCGTGCGGGACGAAGTCGTGGGGCCGGCCGGTCCGACAACAGCGACTCGCATGGACGGCTTTACGGAGATGATGCTCGAAAAAACCGGCCTGATCGCGATGATTGGAAAGGCGGAACGCGGACCCGTGGGGCTCGAGGCGATCCGGAAACACCAGGCAGCCTATTTGATGGCGATCGGCGGCGCTGCCTATCTGGTTTCGAAGGCGATTCGCGCATCCCGCTGCGTGGCGTTCGAGGACCTTGGTATGGAAGCGATCTATGAATTCACCGTAGAGGACATGCCGGTGACGGTGGCGGTGGATGCGGCCGGGAGCAATGTGCATGAGACGGGGCCGGCGGAATGGAAGAAAAAGATCCGGGAACTGCCTCTGGCGGTCGTTTAGCCGAAAATACCTCTGAAATTGATAGTTTTGGCACTACGGATTCAGGCCTGAACCGATTAGTTTTCGTGTCAGACAGGCCGAGTCAGAACAAGACGGTGCGTCGAGCCTGGCCGGCGACGCGCCGGGTTTTCTTAAGGAGATGTCATGCGCAAGCCACGTCCCGCTTCGTACAACCCCGCTCAGGCACTCAACCTCATCGCCAACGACCGCAACGGAACGCCTCTTTCCTGCCCTTCGTGCTCGGGCGAGATCGAGAAAGATCCTGGCGATATCACGCCACCGCCGCGCAGTCAGGTCACGTTGCGCTGCACCAACTGCGGCCGCTTTGCCAAGTACATCGCAGGCGCCGCGTAACTGAAAGCGACACAAATATTTAGGAAAAGCGGCTCTCGAAATGAGAGCCGCTTTTTTTGCGCAGATGCCGGTGCCGGTGCCGGTGCCGGTGCGTTACGCCGAGAGCGGCAGTTCCATTTGGCGCGCTGGGGCGCGCCGGTCTGACCACGCCGATTTTTCCGGCGCGGCGCGACGGCGATCGGCAGCCTCGTCGTGTTCGGGCGCGTCGGCGGTGACGCGGTCGCCGAGCAGCTGCGCGATGCGATAGCGGAGCTGCAGGAGCCGGAGCGGCGCGACGGACGCCGTGCCGGTTCCGGCGGCGCGGCGTTCGGCGGTGGCATCGGCGAGCGCGTCGGTGGAGAGAATGCGCGCAAGCGGATGGGCGAGCAGACGATCGATCTCCGTGGTGTCGCGGGCCGCGAGTGCGGCGATCAGCGCATCCAGGTAGGCGAGCATCGGCCTCCTCGTTTGACGTTAGTTACACATTGCAACTAATGTTAATAGTAATACCCCGTCAAGAAGTTCCGTGTCACCGTTTTGTCGCGAAACGCATCGTTCGATCGCCGGCGGCCCGCCCGCCCCGCCTACTTGTGAAGTTCCGGCAGCAGCCGGCCGAGGAACATTTCGACCGGCAGTTCCATGCCGTGCATGTCGTCCATCAGGTTGATCGAGCGGGTCAGCGCGAGCGCGGTCTCCACGGGCACGTGTTTTTCCTGAATGAGATACGCGGCCCACATGTGACTCGCGCGCCACGCAATCGTGCAGTGGAGCAGCACTTTTCCGTGCGCCGCGGCCAGCGCGTCTGCAAACGTTTTGAGCGCCTGCGGCGAGTATGGCTGCTCCTTCGTTCCGCGCAGCGGAATGTGCACATACGTCATGCCGAGCTCTTTGAGCGTCGCCTCTTCGACGAAGGGCGCCAGCCGCGTCATTTCCGGTTCCGTGCGCAGATTGATCACCGTCGTGACGCCCTGATCGTGCAGCCACTTGAGCGCTTTGGCCGTCGGCTGCCCGCTGATGAACAGGTTCGGTCCAACACTCACCGCTTTCGCCTGGAACATGCCGGTGGTGTCGATCGGAACCGGCGCGATCGCGAGGCCCTTCGCGTCGACGCCGAATGCGTTTTGGGCGGAAAGCGGAAGCGCGAGAGCGGCGGCCGCCGCGCACGCGATGAACATGCGTCGAATGGAATTCATGAGAGGCTCCCTGAAGTTTGGAATCGACCGCGATAGGTGCTGGGTGAGACTTCGAACCGCCGCTCGAACGCGCGGCGGAAGACGTCGCCGCTCTCGTATCCGACAGAGCGCGCGACGCTTTCAATGCGCGCCGTCCGCGCCGACAGGCGCCGCTCCGCTTCGGCAAGCCGCGCCTCCTCGACAAACGCGGCCGGCGTGAAATTGAATTGCTGCTTGAACCTCCGCGCGAACTGGCGTGGACTCAGGCAGGCGCGTTTGGCCAGTGCTTCGACAGAGAGATCCGCGCGCAGGTGCGAGAGGATCCAGGTGGCGACGTCGGCGAAGCGGTCTTCGGCTTCGATCTGGAAGCGCATCGGCTCCGAGAACTGCTGCTGTCCGCCCGGCCGCTTGAAGTACACGACCATTTCGCGCGCCACCGCGAGCGCGGCGTGCGGCCCGCAGTCTTCTTCGATCAGCGAGAGCGCGAGATCGATTCCGGCGGTGATTCCCGCTGAGGTATAGAACTTTCCGTCCTTCAGAAAGATCGCGTCCGGCTCGACCACAAGTTTCGGAAAGCGCAGCCGCACATCTTTGACCGCGCTCCAGTGCGTGGCGACTCGCCGGCCGTCGAGCAGGCCGGTCGTCGCGAGACCGTAGATGCCGGTGCACACGCTCGCGATCCGGCGGATGCGCGGCGCGCGCGCCGAAATCCATCGCGCGGCGACCTCGGCGACGCCCGGGGTACGCAGGCCCGAGCCGCCGGGAACGATCAGCGTGTCGAGGCTCGGGTTCGACGCCACGGTTGTGTGCGCGCGCATCTCGATGCCGGAGCTCGTGGTGAACCGCTTTCCGTGCAGGCCGACGATGACGATCTCATACGGCCGGACCGCGGATTTCTCACCTCCGTCCCCGGCCAGATCGTCGAACGCGTCCGATCCGAATGCATCGGCGGGACCGATGAGGTCCATCGCCTGCACGCTGTCAAAGCCGAGAAATCCAATGCGCCGCGGGTTCATGTGCGAACACTACCCGTGTTGCCCGCTTGTCCGCAATGACATTAAACCGACGAAAACAGACACGCTCAGGCCGGCGATTCCCTCAGGGCTTCGAAGCGCACGCCGCCACGCCTGCCGCGGCTTTTGCGCGGGGCGTATCGGAAAAGTTGCGCGGGACGGCCGCGCCCTTCGCTGCGCCATTCGTCGGTGGGCTCGACGAGGAACGCGGCGGTAAGCGAGCGGCGGAAGCTCGCCTTGTGGAGGCGGCGGCCGAGCAGGAGTTCGTAGACGGCCTGGAGTTCGCCCAGCGTGAAATTTGCGGGAAGGAGGCGAAACGCGATCGGCGCGCGGTCGAGCCGGTCGCGGAGCTGGGCGAGCGCGGCGTCGATGATGGCGCGGTGGCGGGGCGCGACGGGCGGAAGATCGGCGACGGGAAACCATTTCGCGTTCTTTGCTGCGGCGCGGTGCGGCGTGACACCGACGAAGGCGACCGAGAGTTCAGCTTTTCCGGGGTGCCGTTTGCCTTCGGCGAAGGCGCCGATCTGGACGAGCCACGTGGCGCGCGCGCCGGCCGCTTTGTTCGCGCTGCGCGCGGCCTGATCATCGAGCGCGGCGGATTCGTCGAGCGCGGCCCAGGGAAGGCTCCATTTATCGCGCGCTTTTTTGGACTCGTCGCGCACGAGCAGCACGGCGAGATGGCGGCCGTGGGCCGTGCATAAGACGGTTTCGATTGAGTTGCCGCGCATCCCGAGCAATTAGTACCGAGTTGATACTAATGTCAAGGGAAAGAAATCGCTCAGTGCGCGATCGTGCCCTGCTTGCTCGTGTCGACATCGTCCTGCTGGCCGGCCTTGAACAGAAACGCCTCCATATTGCGCGTCAGGAACTGCCGCGCCTGCGCGTCCATCACATTCAGTCCATAGTGGTTGATCAGCATCGTCTGCTGTTTCAGCCAGTCCGCCCAGCAGTCGCGGCAGGTGCCCCCCAGAATCTTCGCGCCCATCGGGCCGGGAAACGGCGGCCGGTCGAAGCCCTCCTTCTCCTTGCCGCAGCGCGCGCACGTGATCGTCGCCACGGTGTTCACAGCTCCCGCGCGTACTCGACGCGCGCGAGCCCGAAGGCCGAGAGCAGCCGGATATACATCCAGCCGATGTCCACTTCGAACCACCGGTGGCTGAACATCGCCGACTTGGGATCCTTATGATGGTTGTTGTGCAGCTCCTCGCCGCCGAGCCAGATGGCGATCGGCGTGATGTTGCGGCTTTCATCCTTGACCGCGTGATTGCGATACCCAAACGCGTGGCCGACTCCATTAATAATTCCGGCCGCCCAGAACGGTATCCACATCATCTGCACGCCCCACACCGCCGGACCGACAATCCACCCGAACAGCCACAAATCAATCGCAAGCATGCACGCGATCCCCAGCCAATTCCGCGGCGCCAGCAGGTGCCGCTCGATCCAGTCGTTCGGCGTTCCCTTTCCGTACTTCTCGAGCACGCCCGGCTGGCGAACCGCCCTTCGGTAATAGAACGCACCCTTCAGGACGATATTCTTGAGCCCTTCCATCAGGGGACTGTGCGGATCGCCCTCGCGGTCGGCGAACGCGTGATGCTTCCGGTGACACGCCACCCACTCCTTCGTCACGATGGCGGTGCTCAGCCAGAGCCACACCCGCATCGGAAGCGCGGCGAAATAACTCAGGTGCACGCTGCGATGGGTCTGCGCACGATGCAAAAAGATCGTCACACAGACGTTCGTGACATGGCCGGCGACGATCGCAAACAGCACGGGCCGCCACCACGGGCCAGCCCAACTACCGAAATGTGGCATCTGCTAAACTTACCGGCATGACAGATTCGAGGCCACCGCACCACGGCGCCGACGGCCGCTTCCGCAATCCATGGCCGGGCTCGGTCGAGCACGGACTCGGCAGCGCGCTGCGATGGTTCCTCGACCGCGCGCGGAAAGGAAAGTTCGGATTCGTCGGAACGGGCGCGCCGCCGCACGCTGTCGCCGCAACGCTGGTCGATCGCGTTGCGCCAGGCGAGTGCCACATCACGTGGATTGGCCACTCGTCCTTTCTCCTGCAGCTCCACGGGATCAACGTGTTGACCGATCCCGTGTTCGGCGATCGTGCGTCGCCGGTGAGCTTCGCTGGACCGCGCCGTCTCGCGCCACCGGGTATCGCACTCGATGCTCTGCCGCCAATCGATCTCGTGCTGCAGTCGCACGACCACTACGATCACTTCGATGATGCGAGCGTTCGCGCGCTGGCGCAGCGGTTTCCAGCCGCCGTCTGGTGCGCGCCGCTCGGTGTCGCGAGTCTGCTTCGCGCGCGCGGCGTGCGGCACGCGGTTGAGTGCGACTGGTTCGAATCGGCGGAGCCACTGCCGGGGGTCCGCGTGATGTGCGAACCTGCGCGGCATTTCGCAGGACGCTCGCTCGCAAATCGCAACGCGACGCTCTGGTGCGGCTGGGCGCTCAGCATCGGCGCGCGTCGCATCTATTTCGTAGGCGACTCGGCGCTGCATCCCGATTTCGCCGAGATCTCCCGGCGCGACGGCCCGTTCGACGCCGTGCTGATGCCGATTGGCGCGTACGATCCGCGCTGGTTCATGAGCGCGGTGCATATGAATCCCGAGGAAGCCGTTGAAGCGTTCGCGGCAGTGCAGTCCGCGCATCCCGCGCACGCCACGGTGATGGCGGCGATGCACTGGGGAACGTTCGTGCTGACGGACGAACCGGTCGACGAGCCGCCGAAGCGCGCGCGCGCCGCATTTTTGGAGCGCGGCCTGCCGGACGAATCGCTTTGGGTTTTCGCGCCGGGCGAGACGCGCGTGCTAGGGCCGTAGCGTTCCGCTACGCGTTTGCGGAACTCACGCCAGTCGAAGCTCCAGCCAATCGGCGGCCAGCCGCTCGACCGCCTCATGACCGTAATCCACCGTTACCACATGCCCGTTTCCGGTGGTCCAGTGCAGCGTTTTGTCCTGGGACGCAATCGATTCGAACGCCGCCTGCGCCGACCCGACTGGTATTCGATTGTCCTCCCGGGACTGCACGACGAGCACCGGCTGCTTCACTCTGGGCAGCGCCGCGCGCGCGCGCCGCACGATCTTCTCAAGTTCGACTACCAGGCGCGGCGTCGACGTGCCATACGCGATCATTTTTTTCGACGCCACCGGATCGTGCACAGACCGCGCGCCGCCGCCGCCGAGGTACCGCGCGCCGAGCATCGCGATCGGTGCGACGAAATGCAGCACCTCTACCGGACCCGACGCGTGCAGATACGGCGCGAACGTCACCACCGCGCGAACGTCCGGCTGATCTGCCGCAAGAATGAACGCGAGCGCGCCTCCCATCGAGAGGCCGCCGACGGCCACTTGCGTGTGCATCGCGCGCAGCCGCTCGAGCTCCTCGCGCGCGGTGTTTTCCCATTGGTCGGCGCGCGCAGCCGCCCAGTCCTCGAGGCGGCGGCCGTGCCCCGGCAAGAGCGGCACACTCACGCTCCATCCGCGCGCATGCAGCGCTGCCGCGACCGACGCCATCGACTGTGGCGAGTCGTTGTATCCGTGCAGCAGCAACACGGCGCCCGGCCGTGCGCCAAGCAGCCGGATCGGCTGCGCGCCGATAATGATTCCCTCGGCGTCGCGCGGATAGCGTGACAGAAACGCGCGCTCCTTTCGGCGCGCGATCGCATCGCGAATCGCCCACCAGGCGACGGCAAACAAGAAAAGTCCGAGCGCGGTATTCATGACGCGGCCAGGTGCCGGTCGATACCGTGCTCGCATCGCGTCACGCCGTCGCGCACGACGTGCCGCACGACGTCGAAATTTGCGGCGTCGGCGTGCCGCGAACTCGTCTGATGCTGGAGGTGATACGCCACGGCGGCGAACTTCAGATTGCGGCGGCGCACGCCGGAGTTCATGAGCCGGGCAACGAGTTCGGTGTCCTCGCGGCCCCATCCCTCGAGATCTTCGTTGTAGCCGTTCACGCGCAATATGTCGTCACGCCAGTAGGAGATATTGCAGCCGCGCGTACGGCGCACCGGGCCCTGATCTCCGCGCACGAAACGCGAAAGAACGGGCGCGTGAATTCCGTTGATGCGATTCCGCACGTTCGCAGAGAACACGCCGGCGGTGCGGCGGCCCTCCAGCAGGGTTCGCGCCGTCGCGACGCCGCCGAGCATCATGCGGCCGCCCTGGATGTACGAGCCGCGGCGCCGCGCGCGCAGATGGTCGCGGACGAACTCCGGATGCATGAGCATGTCGCCGTCGAGCGCGATCAGATACTCGCCGTTCGCGCGCGCCATGGCCTCATTGAGAATTCGGCCCTTTCGAAACCCGTCGTCCGCCTGCCAGAGATGGCGAAGCGGAACGGGAAAGCTCGCGGCCTCGCCCGTCAGCAACTCGGCGGTATCGGCGCGCGAGCCGTCGTCCGCGACGATGACCTCACCCGGTAAGACGGTTTGCGCGCGCACCGTCGCGAGTACCAGCGCCAGCGCCTCCTTCCAATTGTATGTGGCGATGATCAGGCTGCTCTGTTCCGAAATCGCGGAGCCCGTCATTTCTTCATGTAGCCGTGCGCGTCGAGACCGGGGAGCCCGTCGAAATCTTGCGTCGTCTTATAGCGCTCGAACCGCCCGTCTCCGGCGACGCCGCGCGCTTTCTGGCGAAGCGCGTCCATCTCGCCCGCGTGAAACGGCTTGAATCCCGCCGTGAGCTTGAGATTCTTCTTCAAGACTCCCGAGTTCTCCATTCCGCAGATTACCGAACTCACCGGCAGCGAGAAACAATACCGCATTGCCTCCTCCGGCTTGACGGTGCGCGAATTCGGGATCGCGCCTCCGGCCATCGGTTTCGTCGCGATCACGGCTATCCCGCGGCGCACGACATCGGGCAGCACCTGCTTCTCGAATGAGCGGAACGTCGAGTCGAACGGATTCAACGGCATCATCACGACGTCCCAGTTGAATCCGCGGTTCAGCAGCTTCAAATGAATGTGCGGCGCCTTGTGTCCGCCGAATCCGATCCAGCGCGTCTTTCCCTGCTCGCGCGCTTCCTGCGCGGCGTCGAGTCCGCCGTGGTCGTACAGCCAGTCCGGATCGTTGTCGTAAATCATTTCATGAAACGACCACAGATCCACGAAGTCGGTTTTCATGCGGCTCAGCGTTTCGTCCACCTGATGCATCGCGGTTTTGTAATCGCGAAGATGCGCGCAGCATTGCCAGATGAGCGTGATCTTTTCGCGGTAGCCGTCTTTCAGCGCGAGGCCGAGTGTGCGCTCCGTGCGTCCGTCGGCGTACTCCCACCCCGTCTCGATGACGTTCACCCCATGATCGATCGCTTCGCGAATGATCCGGATCGCTTCTTTCTGGCCGGTCTTCGCGAAGCGCGAGGTACCAAGCGCCAGAATCGAGGTCTGGCGTCCAGTGCGTCCAAGCGGGCGGTGTTCCAGCGGAGGCGGCACTTTCTTCGGCATCGGAGTTTTCTGGGTCGAAGTTGACTGCTTTCGTGTTTCCGTCGGGCTCACTGGTCTTCGAACGCGTCACGCGCGGCATCGATCAAGAACTCGAGCCGCCCTTCCCTGTCTGTTTCATCGGGTGCGACCGCGCTCGAAAGGATTGAGAACTGCCTTGTCATTTCGTCCTGCACCAGACGGTCGGTCTGCGGCGCGCCAAGGATATGGAGTGATTCTTCGGCCAGCTCGCGAAGTTTTTTGCGGGTCGCAGCGCTGAGCGCGCGCAGTTCTTTCGGATCGCCGGGACGCACGCGAGGAACGGAGGCGCGCGACCGTGGCACCGTTTCGAAGAGCGCGCGCACTGGCGCGAGCGTCACGACGTATGAGCCCGGCGTGTGTTCGCGGACCTCCGACACGACGCCCTTTCGTTTTAGAATTGCGAGCAGTTTCCGAATGGCCTCGCGGACGACCGCGACGCCGCCCGGACTTCCGCGTCCGCGGCCGGTGACCACGAGCACGTCCCCTGCCTTCGCCATCTGACGCTCGCGCAGCCACGGCTCGGCGCGCTGCACGGCTTCGGCCGCGGTCGGCATCGACGAGCGCAGGTCCAGCGTGCGCGCCGGGCCGAATCGCGCTTCGTCCAGCGCGCGATGCAGCGCGATATGCGTCGCGCGCGTCACGAAGCGCGCTCCGACTTCGTCCGCTTCACTTGATTGCTTGGCGGAGAACATGACCGTCGAGTCTCTCGGCTGGTTTCACGCCCACGAGTTCTGCAAGCGTCGGCGCCATGTCCACAACGCGGACGAAGCCGGAATATTTTCCGGGCTTCACGCCGGCGCCGTAGAACAGCACAGGAACATGTGCGTCTGAGTCGTGCGCGGACCCGTGTGTGGGATAGCTGGCGGGAGCCCAGTAGCTGAAATCCGTCAGAGTGATCATCAATCGCGCTTCGCCATCCGGGTCGAACATGTGCAGCCAACGGCGGGCGATCGCGTCCTTCGTCGTGTCCGCCTTCGCGAGCGACGTGATGAGATCGGCTCGCTGCACGCCGTCGATCCGTCGCACGTCTTTTGCGAAACTCTCTATTGCCGAGTCCGCGCGAACGCCGGCTTTCTTGAAGACATCCGGTTTCGTGACAACCACCACAGCTGCATCTTCGAGGGCAATCGCCGAAGAATCCACGCCGGCCGCGACCAGGCGCGCGCGAAATGCCCGCCATGGCGTCGCGACCGACACGATTTTCGCGTCGTGATTCGGATAGATGGAGGATTTGATTCCCGGCAGCGGCGTCATGCCGTGATCGCCGGTGAGCGCGATCACGATTCGGCGCTGATCGCGCAGCTTGAAGAGCGAGTCGAGGAAGACGCCAAGCGAGCGGTCGAGACGGAGAATCTGATCGTGCAGTTCGCGCGAGTCCGGACCGAACGCGTGGCCGATCGCATCAGTGGTCGAGAGTGAAATGGCCAGCACATCGGTGCGGTCCTGCGAGCTGCCGAGTCCGAGTTGCGCGGTGCCGGCGAGCGCGAACTGCAGTGTGATTTCGTCCATCCACGGGAATGCGCCGGTGGATCGCGCGGCGGAAAGCGAATCCGGAGGAACGCCGTGCGGAAAGAGATAGTTCTCGCCGCGATTTTCTAACGGAACGCTGTCGGGCTCTGGATAGGCGGACGCGGGGAGAAGCAGGTCCCAGACTTTCCCCGCGTACTGTTGCCCGGATTTGCGCGCGTTGAATTTCTGAACCCACGACGGAAGCGTGTCGCGGTAGTAGCGGCTGGTGCTGAAAGTGCCGTTCGACGCGGTCCACCAATACACCTCGCCTTTGCTGCGGCCAATCGGCAGAATGGCGCCGCGATCTTTTCGAGAGACCGAGAGGTAGCGGGTTGCCCGATTGGCGGCGGTGAGCCAGTCCGTGAGCGTCGTTCCCTGAAAGCGGATCGGCGACGCCGACAGATCGCTGCGATCCGTGCTGCCGATGATCGCGGCGTCGGGCACGCCGTTGACGCCCTTCGAGTTCATCGAAATGCCGGTATGCACCGGAAAGCGGCCCGACATTGTCGCGGCGTGTCCGGGCGCGGTCTCGGTGATCGCGTGATCCTGGTATCCGTCGAGAAAGAACGCGCCGCCGTCGAACAGCCTGCGCAGTCCTCCGGTGAGCTGTTTATCGAAGCGCTGGAAATAATCAGAACGCATCTGATCCACCGTGATGAACACGATGAGCGTCGGACGCGACTGTTGCGCGGCAGTTTGCTGCGCGCTCGCAGAAACGGTGATGACGAAGCTTGCGATCAGCGGGAAAATCGAGCGAATTCGCATGAACCGGAACGGGCGTGATTGTGTGGCGGAATGGCGAAGGCCAAGCTTGGGCCGCTGTAGGATGCGGGTGGGTTATGGTACCCGCTAGAGGCGAGCCCAGCGGGAAGTGGGGAGTTCTGGCCGCGCGGGATGCGAGATGCAAGATTTTCGATGGTTGACCCCCTCTGCGAGGGCCTGCAAGTTCATTCTTCGCGCCAACATACGCGCGTAGCCCTAGCCGGAGATGCTGATGGCCCGCAGCAGGACCACGCCGATACCGATCTGGTCGAACATCCTCCTCCGCACCGTGCTCTACTACGCGGCGCTCGCGGTCTTGATCTACTGGTCGGAGGGCATTTCGGTAGGCGGGCTCCCGTCTGACGACGGTGGGGCAGTGCTCGCGGTTGGAAAGAAAGCGGCCGCAAAGATGCTGGCCGGCCAGAGCGTCCCGACGGGGCCAGCGGCGTTGCATGTGTTCATCGCGATGATGAGCGCGCTCGTTTTCGCGATACCGGTGTGCTGGATCTACACCTTGACGCACAAGAAAAAAGGATGGAAGCAGGGCACGGTGCAGAGCCTGATCATCATGCCCGTGGTGATCGCGGGCGTGGTCGTGCTGCTGAAGTACAGTCTCGCCCTCGCGTTCGGCATGGCGGCGATCGTCGCGGCCGTACGTTTCAAGAGCAACCTGAACGACACAAAAGATTCGGCCTACATGCTCTGCGGTATCGGCATGGGGCTTTCCGCCGGAACGATTCCTGAGATCGCGGGCGTGCTCTCGTTCGTGTTCAGCGCCATCGTCGTCGGAATGTGGTACGCGGATTTCGGGCGCGCGCCCGCCTCGCTCGAGGGAAAACTCGCGCAGGATACGCTCGAGCGGGCGCTTGAGCACGCCAGCCGCACCGGAACGTTCGTCGCGCGAATGGACGACGAAGTCTTCAAGTCACTCGGGCCCGATCAGCTCGACGCTATTGCGGACCGCGCGTGGCGCCGAAAAAAACGCAGCGCGCCGGATCTCGCTGATGAAGGCGGCGCAACGCACGAGGAATTCAGCACGTTGCTGCGGCTGCGGACCGGATCGCCCGACGCACTGCGCGATGCCGTCGAGTCCGAGTTCCCGAGCATTTTCAAGCGCTGGCGATTCGGTGATGTGCTGCACGAAGAGGACGGACTCCACGTGGTCGAATACGCGGTCGAGCTGGGCAGCACCGTCACGCCCGGCGTCGTCAACGACACGCTCCGTTCGGCGGCTGGAGCGCATCTCGTACGATTGGAGCTGAGATGAAACCGAGCGTCCGAGGCGTCGCACTCGCGCTGTTTTCGCTGTTTTCGCTGGCGGCGATCGGCGTGCCGCGTGCCGAAGCGCAGAAGCTCTTCAAGAGCGATTCCGCACTCGCGGTGACGATCACCACCGAGCTCGGGCCGCTCCTCAAACAGCGCGACAGCCTCGAGCTGCTCAAACATCCGGCGGTTTTTTCGTACGGCGGAGAACCCGGAAAGCCGGTGAACGTGCCGGTGAGACTCCGCGCGCGCGGTCATTTCCGACGCCAGGCGCGGAACTGCGATTTTCCGCCGCTCTGGCTGGACGTGAAGTCGTCGGACGCCAAGCAAACGGTGCTGAGCGGCCTCAACAAACTGAAGATCACCACCACGTGCCGCCCGAAAGACAAGGACTACGAGCAATACATCCTGCAGGAATACATCGTGTATCGCGCATATCAGGCGATCACGAACAACAGTTTCCGCACGCGAATGCTGAGAATTACCTATCGCGACACGGCGGGAAAAATAGCACCGGTCACGACGTCTGGATTTTTCATCGAGGACGTTGATGACGCCGCGATTCACCTTGGACGCAAAGTGCTTCCGGCAAAAGGTGCGCGCTTCGACGACGTCGACACCGACGCGCTCTCCACGTTGAGCATGTTCGAGTATTTCATCGGTAACACAGACTGGTCTATATCGGGGCTGCACAACATTGCGCTGATGCAGGACTCGACTGCGAACATGATTCCGGTCGCATTCGATTTCGACTGGGTGGGCGCGGTTGACGCGCGCTACGCGTTTCCGGACAAGTCGCTCAAGATCCACACGGTCACCGACCGGCTCTATCGCGGCAATTGCCTCAACGCCGCGCAGTTCAAGAAAACGATCGATCATTTCCGCTCGAAACGGGTCGAGATCGACGCGCTGTTTGCGCAGCTGCCGCAGCTCGCGCCGGATCGCGTGAAGAAAATGAGGAATTTCTTCGACGACTTCTGGAAACGCACCGACGATCCGCGCGGACTGCAGCGCGAGATCGCCGAGGACTGCCTGAAGAGCGGGAACTAGCTGGGTTTTCTCTTCAGCCGATTGCGGTCGTAAGAATTTCGAGACCGCGCTCGAGGTCCGGGCGTTTCATCACGAGCGGCGGCAGCAGGCGCAGCGTGTGCTCGCCCGCCGAGCAGATGAGCAGTCCCGCGTCCAGGCATCGCGCGACGATGTCCTTGGCGGGATCCACGACATCGATGCCCCACATATAGCCCACGCCGCGCGCCGCGCGGACTTTCGGCGATTTATCGACGATTTTCTGCAGCGCTTTTTTCATCCACGCGCCGTTGCTCTTCACGTGCGCGAGGAGCGTCGGATCGCTCAGGCGCTCGAAGACGTGCAGCGCGACGTGCGAGAGGAAAGGTCCGCCGCCGAACGTCGTACCGTGATCGCCGGGTTGCATCGTGTCGGCGACCGCTTTCGTCGCGAGGATTGCGCCCATGGGAAGGCCGCCGGCCATCGGCTTCGCGACGGTGAGCAGATCGGGTTCGATTCCAAGCTGTTCGTGTGCCAGGAACGTTCCGGTGCGGCCGTATCCGCACTGGATCTCGTCGAGAATGAGCGCGATGCCGCGCGCGCGGGTCATCTCGCGCAGTGCCTGCATGAATTCTTTCTCGAGCACGCGCACACCGCCCTCTCCCTGCACCGGCTCGGCGATGACCGCTGCAACGGTTTCGGGATTCAGCGCCGCGTCGAGCTCTTCCATGTCGCGCTCGACGATCGAAATGCCGCCCGCAAGCGGACGGAACGGCGCGCGATAGGCGGGACGGTCCGTCGCGGCGAGCGTGCCGAACAGCCGTCCGTGAAACGCGCCGCGCAATGCAATGATTTCGTGCTTCGACGAGCCTCCCATCGCACGGCCCCAGCGGCGCGCGATCTTGAACGCGCCTTCGTTTGCCTCCGCGCCGGAGTTGCAAAAGAAGACGCGATCCGCAAAAGTGCGCTCGACGAGTTTCTCCGCGAGACGTTCGCCGGGCGCCGTGCGGTACAGGTTCGAAACATGAATGACTCCGCTCTCCATCGCCTCGCGCATGGCGCGCTCAAGTCCCTCGTCGCCGTAGCCGAGCGCGTTGACCGCGATGCCGGCGACGAAATCGAGATACACCTTCCCGTCCGCGTCGAAGAGTTCGACCCCAGCGCCACGCACGATTTCCATCGGCGGTTTGCGATACACGTCGAGAAGAGCGTCGGTAATGGGCGCGGCGGAGAGTGCAGTCGTCATCGCGGGTTTCATACGGTAGAGTGGGAGAGCACAACGCGAGTGCCGGCGTCGGGATTTCCGATGCCGTCCAGTCCAGCAATGCGAACACGCGCAACGCCGCCGTGCAGCGCGGCAGCGGCGGCTTCCAGTTTCGCCGCCATGCCACCCGCCGCGACGCCGCTGGCGACCAGCGATTCGGCCTGCTCGAGATCGAGCGACGGAATCACCGCGCCGTTTTCGAGTACGCCCTCGACATCCACCACGAGCACGAGTTCATCGGCGGCGAGCGCGCCGGCGAGCGCGGCCGCTGCGTCGTCGCCGTTCACGTTGAGTCCGCTGCCGGCCGCGCTCGTATCGTCGGCATCGCGCGCGAGCGGCGAGACGACCGGAACAAAGCCGCCGGCGAGCAGCTGCAGAAGGATCGCGGGATCGACGCTCACGGTTCCGCCGACGCGGCCCATCGCCGCCGCATCGGTGGCGTGTGCCTTGAAGAGGTTCGCGTCCTCACCGCTTATTCCCGCGGCGCGCACGCCATGCGACAGCAGCATCGCGACGAGACGTTTGTTGATCGTGCCGGAGAGCACCATGCGAACGATTTCAAGATCGGCTTCGCTCGTGACGCGACGTCCGCCGCTGAACTGCGGCTCGAGTCCGAGTTTGCGCTGCAGCGCGGAGACTTCGTCGCCGCCGCCGTGGACGATCACGAGCGACATTGGCGCATCATCGCCGGAGCGTGCCGCCGCTGCCAGCACCGCGCCGAGTCGCGCATCACCCTGCGCGCGGCCGCCGATCTTCACGACTCTCATCTGCGAACACTCACGACCCTTCATAGAAGCCCCATCGTTTCGTCGAGGCCGAGCATGAGGTTCGCATTTTGCACCGCCTGCCCTGCCGCGCCCTTCATGAGATTGTCGATCGCCGAGAAGACGAGCAGCGTCGGCGTGCGCACGTGCGCGACGGGCATCGCCGCGATGCGCACGACGTTCCGGTTCACGACGTGCCGGAGTTCGGGCGGCGTATCGACAAGCTCGATAAAGGGCTCGTTCGCGTAGCGCGATTTCCACGGCGCGAGCACGTCGTCACCAGCCTGAAGTTCTTTCGTGAGCGGCACGGTCATCGTCGCAAGTATTCCGCGCGCGACTGGCAGCAGGTGCGGCGTGAAGAGCAGGTCCGCGTCGGCGCCGAGTTCGTGCAGCGTGGCGCGCATCTCATTGAGATGGCGATGCGTATTCCCGACGCCGTACGCACGAAAATTTTCGGTGACCTCGCCGAACAGCAGGTCGGTGCGCGCGCTGAAGCCGGCGCCGGTGACGCCACTCGCGGCGCTCACGCCAATCGTCGCGCCCTTCGCGATGAGGTTCTGTTCGATGAGCGGCAGCAATCCGAGCAGAATCGCCGTGGGATAACAGCCGGGATTCGCGACGAGATCCGCGCCGCGTATTTTTTCGCGGTTGAGTTCGGTGAGACCGAACGGCACGCCGCCCCCATCGTTGCTTTCGTGGCCATTGTTGCCCTCGTTGCCGATGCGCAGGTCCGCCGAGAGGTCGACCGCCTTCGCGCCGGCGGCGCGCGCGCGTTCGACCCAGACTTTCGACGCGCCGTGCGGCATCGCGCTGAACACGAGGCTGGCGCCGGCGAGCGGCGCGTCTTCTGTCGCGATAAAACTCACCGACCCGCCCCCGGGCAGCTCGGCGGTTTGTCCCCGCTGTTCATTTGCGGTGGCGAAGGCGAGTGAGAGGCGCGGATGGCGCGAGATCAGCGCGCACAATTCACGTCCCGCATATCCACTTGCCCCGAGCACCCCAATCGGGATTCTATGCATTATGTAATGCATAATATTGCAGTTGTATTCTGTCAACCTTGGCTTACAATCCGCCTCTTTTTGCGCTATGCTGAGTTTGTGCAAGCGACGACGCGCGGAGACCAATGATGAGCCAGAAACGGGAGCGCCAGCAGGTGATCCGGGAGCTCGTCTCGACGCGCTCGATCGGCAGCCAGGAAGAGCTGCGCCAGCTATTGACGGAGCGTGGCTGGGACGTGACGCAATCGACGCTTTCCCGCGATATGCATGATTTGCGCGTCGCGCGTGTGCCAACGCCAGGCGGCGTGCGATATACCACTGCGGATACGGCGGCGGCCGCCGAGAATCGGGCGACGCTCGCGTCGCTCGTTCCGCAGCTTTTTCAGGGATTGGATTTCGTGCGGGAGCTGATCGTGGTGAAGACCGTCGGCGCGGGCGCGCAGCCGATCTCGGAGGCCATCGATTCCGAAGCAAGTCCCGACGTCCTCGGCACGATCGCGGGCGAAAACAACGTGCTGATCATCTGCCGTTCGGATGCAGCCCGTGAACGCGTTTCAAAGCGACTCTTGACGCTCGCGCGCAAGTAGAAACGGCGGTCGGTATTGCTTTCGCATATTTATGTGACTAATATGCGAAGTCACTGGAAGCTTATTCATTACATACGGGAGTCCTCGCATGCGCACCATCGCCCTCGCCTACTCGGGCGGACTCGACACCTCGATCATCGTTCCATGGCTGCGTGAGCATTACGACGCCAAAGTCATCTGCGTCGCAGCCGACATCGGACAGGGCGAGGAAGAGCTCAAAGGCGTGCGCGAAAAGGCGATCGCCTCGGGCGCCGAAGAGTGCTACATCGAAGATCTGCGGCTGGAGTACGTGCGCGATTTCATTTGGCCGACCCTGCGCGCCGGCGCGATCTACAATCGAAAATATCTGCTGGGCACGTCGATGGCGCGCCCGCTCATCGCGAAGAAACAAGTGGAGGTTGCGCGCAGGGTTGGCGCCGACGCGCTGTCGCACGGCTGCACGGGAAAAGGAAACGACCAGGTTCGTTTCGAACTGACATATATGTCGTTCGCACCGGATCTTCCGGTGATTGCGCCGTGGCGCCTCTGGGATCTGAAGAGCCGCGAGGATTGTCTCGCATACGCCGCGGCGCACAACGTGCCGGTTTCGGCGACCACCAAGAAGATTTATTCGCGCGACAGAAACATCTGGCATATCTCGCACGAAGGCGGCGTGCTCGAGGATCCGGGCAGCGTTCCTCCGGAAGATCTGTTCATGCTGACGGCGGATCCGACGACCGCGCCGGCCACGCCGGAAGATGTCACGATCGGATTCGAACAGGGCTCGCCAGTGACCGTGAACGGTGAGAGTCTCGACCCGGTGGCGCTGCTCACGAAACTGAATCTGATCGGCGGCAAGCACGGTATCGGCCGCGCGGACATCGTCGAGGACCGTCTCGTGGGAATGAAGTCCCGCGGCGTGTATGAAACGCCGGGCGGCACCCTGCTCTACACTGCGCACAGCGAGCTCGAGATGCTCGTGCTCGATCGCCGCACGCTCGCGGCGAAGGATCTGATCGCGCCGCGCTATGCCGATCTCGTCTACGAAGGCCGCTGGTGGACGACGGAGCGCGAAGCCTACGACGCGTTCGTGAACGTCACGCAGGGCCGCGTCACGGGGACGATCACACTGCGGCTTTGCCGCGGGAACGTCACCATCGCCGGCCGCGCGAGCGCGGAAGCGCTGTATGACGAACGATTCGTCACGTTCGGCGAAGACGACGTGTACGAGCAGAGCGATGCCGCCGGCTTCATCAGACTCTTCGGCCTCGCGCAGCGCGTTCGCGCGCTCAAGGACATCGAGGCCGCCAAGGCGGCTGAGGAGAGTATGGAACGTGCCGTTGCCACGACGAAGCCGGATGAAATCGTCGCGGGTGTATGAAATCGAAAAGCTCACGGCCCGCAGCTAAAAAAACCGGCAAGACGCACCAGCTCTGGGGAGGCCGCTTTTCCGGCGGTCCCCACCCTTCCCTCGACGCCGTCAATCGCTCCATCGGCGTCGACTTTCGTCTCTGGCCGCATGATGTTCGCCTCTCGAAGGCCTGGGCCGCGGCGCTCGCGCACGCAGGCGTGCTGACCAAGAGCGAGAGCGCGCAGATCGTGAAAGGACTCGATGGCGTCGCCGCGCGCATTGCCCACGGTGCGAAGCCGGTCGCAACCGACGAAGATGTGCATACGATGATCGATCGCCTGCTGCACGAAGAAGCGGGCTCAGTCGCGTCACGCCTCCACACCGGCCGCAGCCGCAACGACCAAGTTGCCACCGCAACGCGCCTCTGGACGATGGATGCGTGCGATTCGCTCGACTCTCTCCTGAGATCGCTCCAGCGCGCGATGGTCGAGCAGGCGTCGAAGCTCGAACGCGCGGTGATGCCTGCCTACACTCACTTGCAGCGCGCGCAACCCGTGAGCGGCGCACACTGGATGCTCTCGCACTTCTGGCCGCTGCAGCGAGATCGCGAGCGGCTCGCGGTGGCTCGCTCTCACGCGGCGGTCATGCCGCTCGGCTCTGGCGCGATTGCCGGATCCGCATTTCCGATCGAACGCGCGCGCCTCGCGAAATCACTTGGTTTCACATCGGTCTCGGCGAACAGCATTGACGCCGTCGGGGATCGCGATTTTATCGCCGAAGTGTTGTTCACGCTCTCACTCGCGGGCGCGCATCTCTCGCGGCTCGCCGAAGATCTGATTCTGTTCGGCTCGAGCGAGTTCGCATTCGTTCGTTATGGGGATTCGTTCTCCACCGGCTCGTCAATGATGCCGCAGAAGCGGAATCCCGACGCGCTGGAGCTCGCGCGCGGGTCGAGTGCGCGTATGCTCGGCGATCTCGTCGCGCTGCTGGCGACGATCAAGGGATTGCCGAGTGGATACAACAAGGATTTGCAGGAAGACAAACGCACGCTGTTCGACGCGTGTGATGGCATGACGCTGTTGTTGCCGGCTGTCGCAGGTTCGCTCGAGGCCCTGACGTTTGACGCGAAGCGCATGAAGGCGGCGGTCACAAGCACGATGATGGCGACAGATCTCGCGGACTATCTCGTGAGAAAGCGCGTGACGTTCCGCGAAGCGCATGGCGCGGTCGGCAGTCTCGTTCGCGAAGCGGAGGAGAAGCGGTGTGAGCTCGGCGAGCTCGAGTTCGCTTCGTTTCGCGCGGCTCACGCGAAATTCGAGCGCGACGTGTTAGACGAACTTTCGCCGAGTTCATCGCTATCGAATCGTGAGATCGATGGCGGCACCGGACCGCGAGCAGTGTCGCGACAGCTCACCGCCGCCAAGGCTGTACTGCGGCGCAAACACCTGATTACATAAACGCTGCAATAGTCTGTCTATATTGCGGTTATATGACTTGCATCATAATATTCTCTTTTTGGAGGATATTATGAAAACAGTATCTACTGATGCCGCCGCGTTTGCTCTCGGAGTTGACCGGAAGATCATCGACAACGTGCTCGCGCGCGAAGGTCGCAAACTGGTTGGCCGAGGCCGCCAGGGAAAAAGCCGGCGCATCTCGATGGTCGCGCTCGAACTGATCGCCGTGGCGCTGATTCTCAATCGCGACCTCGGCGTTTCGATCGCGCGTGGGCTTCAGCTCGCAGTGGAGATCGTTGCCGCGCCCCAAGGCCGCATCAACATCGGCTCGCTCAGCTCACTCACCTTCGATCTGACTCATCTGCGCGAACCGTTGAGTCTCGCCGTGGACGACGCGATCGAAGGCGTCGCACCAAGAACACGCGGCCGCCCGCGAGCATAAAACAGAGCGGGGCGCCTCACCCGAAGCGCCCCGCCGTTCGTCAGGTGAAGCGAGCTAGCTCAGCCGCCAGCCTTCGTGACGTTCTCCGCTGCCGGACCCTTCTGGCCCTGCACGATGTCGAACTCCACCGCGTCGCCCTCGGCGAGCGATTTGAAGCCGCTGCCCTGGATGGCGCTGTAGTGCACGAAGCAGTCCTTCTGCCCGTTGTCGGGCGTGATGAAACCGAACCCCTTCGCGTCGTTGAACCACTTCACCTTTCCGGTCGTGCGCATGCCGAACTCCTGTGTGGTGATTGATGCAGTGCAGGTCCAAAATTCCAGAACGCCCCGAAGCTATAAACGCCTGGGAAAAATGGCAATAGCCGTGAAATGAGAGGCTACTGCCGCCCTAGTTCCCGATGCTGCGGACCCCCACCACGAAGTACGCCGTCTCTCCAAAACAGCGCGTCGGCACGCCACGGTGCTCCTCGTACTGAAGCTCGACGCGGCCCTTCGCCATCGCCTCGTTGATCGCTCTGGCCACCGAATCGTTTCGCACAGAAAAGGTGAAGATCTGCGACATCGCACCCGGCATGTTCACCATCGCGAGTTCGCCTTCGTGCGTTTTGCAGAGCCACCCTTTTTGTGAGAACTTCTGCACGAATCCCACTCGCATTCCCTTTGAGTACGAGAAGTTCAGCGTCATTCCCGCCCAGATGGTGAACACCAGAGCGGGAACCAGTACGATCGTGAGCAGCGTGAGCCTTTTCCAATTTCGCCTCGCAAAACCATGGTGAGGTGCAGGTCGTGGGGCTACATCTGGCTCTGGGTTCGTCATTCGTAGAATCCTGGCGTCAGAGGGCAGGGCAGGCAAGCTCGCTATTATTATCCTGTGCGCGACTTACCGCTGAACTAAACAGGAACCAAGTGGGCTTCAAAGAGCGTCGCAAGACCGTAACGTGCGTCGTGGGCGGCGTCCCGGTTGGATCGGGATCTCCGATCGTCGTGCAATCCATGACCAACACCGATACCGCCGACACCGCATCGACCGCGGAGCAGGTGGTGGCGCTCGCGCGCGCCGGATCGACGCTGGTTCGCGTGACCGTCAACAACGACGACGCCGCGGCCGCCGTGCCCGAGCTCATGCAGCGCATCGCCGATCTCGGCGTCACCGTACCGATCATCGGCGACTTTCATTACAACGGACATCTCCTGCTCGCCAAGTATCCCGCGTGCGCCGCAGCGCTCGCGAAATACCGAATCAACCCCGGCAACGTGGGCAGCCGGCACCGCGACGAAAATTTCCGGACCATCATCCGGGTCGCGATCGATCACGGCAAGCCGGTGCGCATCGGCGTGAACTGGGGATCGCTCGATCAGGATCTGCTCACCGCGATGATGGACGCGAACGCAAAGAAGTCCGCGCCGGACGACGCAAAAGACGTCTATATGGAAGCGATGATCGAGAGCGCGCTCCGGTCTGCCGTGCTGGCCGAGGAAACGGGGCTCGCGCACGATCGTATCATCATCTCGGCGAAAATATCGCAGGTGCAGGATTTGCTGGAGTGCTACCGCCGGCTCGCCACACGCTGCGATTACCCGCTCCACCTCGGACTCACCGAAGCCGGGCTCGGCATGAAAGGAATCGTCGCGACGGCCGCTGCGCTCTCGCTCGTGCTGGAAGAGGGAATCGGCGACACCATTCGCGCCTCGCTCACGCCACGCCCTGGCGGCGACCGCACCGAAGAAGTGCTCGTCGCGCAGCAGGTGCTGCAATCACTCGGGCTGCGCAGTTTCACGCCGCAGGTCACTGCGTGTCCGGGATGCGGCCGGACGACGAGCACTTTTTTCCAGAAGATGGCCGAGGACATTCAGGAATATTTGCGCGAGCAGATGCCGCTCTGGCGCGCGGACCATCCCGGCGTGGAAGAAATGAAAGTCGCGGTGATGGGCTGTGTCGTGAACGGGCCAGGTGAATCGAAGCACGCGAACATCGGAATTTCTCTGCCTGGAACGGCCGAGGATCCGAAGGCGCCCGTTTACGTGGACGGTGCGCTGAAGGTGACGCTGAAGGGCGACGAGATCGTGCCCGAGTTTTTGGAGATCCTCAACTCGTATGTCGAGAAGCGCTACCCGGCGCGAACGTAAGGCGTGCTGGCGCTCAGCGTTTTTTCGCGAGCGCCGCGTCGATCACCATGCGCACGCGCCGCAGGGAAAGATCGCCGCTGATCGCTTCTGACCCTACAATGAGCGTCGGCAGGATTCTGATCCCCGCCGACGCGACGCGCTCTTCGTCGAGCTGAATGGTGTGCGACATCAGCGCCTGTTCCGTGCACTTGTGCTGCTGCGCGGGCTTCGCGCCGAGACGCACGGCGAGCGAATCGAATCGCGGCTGCGGATCCGCGAGATGCGCCCATTCCTCCCGCGAGGCCGCGAGCGCGTCGATCATAGGCCAGAACGCGTCGGCGAGCGCGGCGCAGTAGGCCGCGTGCACGGCAAAGCGGGCGTTGTAGTTCGTGTCCGGCGCGCGGGCGCTGCGATATTCGAGCTTAATTCGCCCGGGGACGACGTATTCGCGGCGCAGAGTCGGCAAGAGGTCGCGCACCGCGTCCGTGCACCCGGCGCACTCGAGTTGGCCCACGAAGATCACGGTGAGCGGCGCGTCGCGAACGCCGACGGTTCGCTGCGAATCAACGTGCAGCAAGAAAGTGTCGGGGCGGCGCGCGAACGCGCGATCCGACCGGGCACGCGCCGAATCGTGAAGCGGCGACTTGCTCACGGGCATGCTGGCGACCGTTTCCTTGGGACGACTGTCGCCACAGGCGGCTGTGGCGAACAGCAGGACCATCGTTGAACAGCGGAGTGCGTGGCTGGAAAGGCTCATATTCGAGGAAAAGTCGAGGCGAAAACCCGGGTGGGCGTGAAGCGCTTGCTCTCTCGCCGCATCGCGTGCGAGACGATATGATTCCACGGCGTCCAGCACTTCCCCCACCAGGCCGCGATGAAATCTCTTCGCACGTTTCTCATTTTGCTCGCGTGCGCCGCGTGCGGCAAGGCTCCAGCGCCCGATCCTCAGCTCGTCTCACAGTGGATGCGTGCTTCGCTCGCCTTCACCCGGTCCGAACGGCTTGGTCCGCCGGTGGCAGCGCGAATCTCGGCGTACGCGGCCATCGCGCTCTACGAAGGATACGCATCAGATCCGGCCTCGAAACTGCGATCCCTGAGCGGCCAGCTCAACGCGCTCGGTTCGCTTCCGAAGCCGGATGGCGGCGCAGTCGATGGCGCGATCGTCGCAGCCGAAGCGGAGCGTGTGGTGCTCGATTCGCTTTTTCGCGACGGATTCTCGAGCACGCGCCGAACCGTGGATTCGCTCGCCGCAGCGCAAGCGGCGGCGCGCGTCGCGGCTGGAATCTCCGCGAGCGTTCGCGATCGCTCGGTTGCGCACGGTCGAACGCTTGGCGCCACGCTGCTGGGATGGGCCGCGACGGACCGATTTTTCGAGACGCGCAACATGGTGTGGATTGCACCGTACGCCCGTGGCAAGTGGGTGAACACGATCACTCCGGATCAGTTCGTGCCGCAGATGCTGTCGGGCCAGAGCGATCTGGTGAAACCCGGCAATCCAAACGTGCAGCTGGATCTCGAGCGCGCTGGGGAAAAATTTGTTTTCACGAATCGTCCGCGCGCGGCGGGGGCGACGTCACTGCCGACTTTCAATCCCGTCAAGCCAACGGAACCATTCTGGGGTGAACTACGGCCCTTCGCGATCCGGGATGGCGACGAATGCCGTCCTGCGCCGCCGCCGGAGTACTCTGAAAAAAAGGGATCAGAATTTTACGAAATGGCGCGCGAGTTCTACGACACCGCAAAGACCCTTACTCCCGAGAAGAAGGAAATCGCGCTGTTCTGGTCGGACAATCCCGTCGCGACGGGCACGCCGGCGTTTCATTGGGTCAGTGTGCTGCAGCAGATGGTGACACGCCGTCATCTCAGCGCCGATCAAGCGGTCGAGGCGTTCGCGTTAACGACCATGGCGATGCAGGATGCATTCATCGGCTGCTGGAAGGAGAAGTATCGGTCAGAGGTCGTGCGTCCGGTCACGTTCGTTCAGCGCGTATGGGACAAGAATTATCAGACGGTATTTCCGACGCCGCCGTTCCCGGAGTATTCATCGGGGCACTCGGTCATCTCTGGCGCCGCGGTGGCGGTCCTCTCGAAGGTGATCGGCGATTCGATTGCGTTCGTCGATTCCACGCAGGCTGACATCGGCCATCCCGCGCGTTCGTTCAGCAGTTTCACCGCCGCGCTGAACGAGGTTGCCATCTCCCGGGTGTATGGCGGAATTCATTATATGAAAGCGGTCGTCGATGGCATGAAGCAGGGGACGTGCATCGGACTACGGGTGTTGCAGCGCGTGCAAACGCGCGCCGGCAGGTGACGCTACTGCGAGAAATGCACGCTCCGAATGCTTCGATTCGTCAGCAAGAGGACGAGGCCCATCGCGAACGGCGCGGCGTAACTGCCGCCGCGTTCGACAACTTCCCATATCGGAAGTCCGGCCGGAATGAACAATCCCTCGGTGATCAATTTCCAGGCGGCCATCGCGAAGGCGAGTCGCGCGGTCGGACGAAGCAGCAGGCCGACGGCGAGCAGCATTTCGAGCACTCCGCTCCACCACGTGATCGCTTGGGCGGATGCAGCAGGAAATACGCACGCTACGTTCGCGACGATGGCGGGCTTGAGTTCGAGAGCGAGCGCGCCGTGCCCGACGAACAGCATCGCGGTCACGATCGCCAGCGCCGTGCGCGCGGCCGGCCATGGCGCCGAATCGACGATCGGACTCGCGGAGCGCCGGAGGTCGCGCCACGAGCGCGGCATACTCAGCAATATTAGAACGAGCGGAACACCGAAGTTACCGGCGCGCTCAAGCGCCTCCCATCCCGACTGTCCCGCAAGCGGGCGAAGCGCGGCGGTCCAGGCGGCCCACAATACCATCCAGAGCAGGAGGGCAATACGCGGCGACACGAGTACCGCGAGCCCGACGCTGATATCGAGCGCGCCGATCCACGGCATCATGCTCATGGCGGTATCGCGGCCGATTCCAACTACGCCGAAAAAAGCGACCCACGCGTCCTTTCGATAGAATCCAAACACGCCGTGTCCCACAAAACAGAGACACGCTCCCACGCGAAGCACGCATTCCACTCCGCGAGCTGAAACGAGAAAACTGGTGACTCTTTCGAAACTCATGCCCGGCGCACGCAACTCCGACATCTCCATATACAAGACTGACGCCCGTGCACGCAGCGGGTCAAGCGCGCGCGCGCGCTTTTGGACGGCGCTTGCCTCCGCGGCACTGCTCGCGGCGGCGTGCGAAAAACCGATTGACGTCTCGTGGCACCAGGAGAGCAACTTTCGCTGGCGCGCGCTCGCCGTTCCGAGCAGCGGCCATGCAGGGTTTACTCCGCTGACAGCCGCGTTCACGGGATTGACGCACACGAACACCGTGGACGACGAGCACGCGATGGCGAACCGGAACCTGCTCATCGGCTCCGGCGTCGCGATCGCGGATGTGGACGGCGACGGGCTGCCAGACATTTTCCTCGCGTCCGTGGAAGCGCCCGCTGCGCTGTACCACAATGCGGGTGGACTGAAGTTCGTGGACGTCACGGCTGCCAGCGGGATCGATACAAAAGGTCTCGCGACCACAGGCGCCGTATTTGCCGATGTGAACGGCGATGGATTCCCCGATCTTCTCGTCGGCACACTCGGCGGCCCGATCAAACTGTACATCAACGACGGCAAGGGACACTTCGGCGACAGCACGGCGGGCAGCGGGCTCACCGGCGGATATGCGGCGACGACAATGACGCTCGCCGACATCGACGGCAAGGGCACGCTCGCGCTGTACGTGGCTACATATAAGAAGCGCAACGCACTCGACGCGTACCCGCCATTCGAACGCGCGTTCGATCAAACCGTACACAAGGTTGGCGACAAGTACGAGGTCGTCGATAAATGGAAGAGCGAGTATCGCGTCGAGAATCGCCCCGACCTCGGCGGAATTGTTCGTTCGCAGCGCGCGGAGCGCGATTTGTTTTTCGTCAGCGACGGTCACGGCCACTTCACGGAACAGCCGACGCTCGGCCCGCGCTGGCTCGATGAAAATGGAAAGCCCCTGTCAGAATCGCCGGATTTCTTTGGTCTCGCCGCCGCATTTTACGATATCAACGGCGACGGCGCGCCCGATCTGTATGTGTGCAATGACTTCGAAGATCCCGACCAGATCTGGCTGAATGATGGGAATGGAAATTTCCGCCTGGCGCCCCCGCTCGCGTTTCGCGCAACGAGCAACACGTGCATGTCCGTCGCGTTCGGCGATATCAACCGCGATGGAAACGTCGATCTTTTCACATCCGACATGCAGAGCCCGTCGCAATCGGCGCGACAGCATCAGATCCCAACGCACACGCCGCTTCCGAAGACGATCGGCGTGTCGCCCGACCGTGCGCAGTGGATGCAGAACATGCTTCAGCTGTCGCGTGGGGACGGCACGTTCGCACAGGTCTCGGACTTCGCCGGAGTCACCGCGACCGACTGGAGCTGGGGTTCCGCGTTCGCCGACATCGATCTCGATGGGTATGAAGATCTGCTCGTCGTGGCCGGACATCGCTGGGACGTTCGTGACGCCGATACCTTCGATCGCATTCGCAATTCATTTCCGCACGTTGCGTGGAACCGCGAACAGGGCGAGTTCCCGCGTCTCAATGCGCCGAACGTCGCGATGCGCAACAATGGCGACCTCACGTTCACAAACGTTTCGAAGAGCTGGGGCTTTGGCAGCGACAGCGCGATTTCGAATGTGCTGGCACTCGCCGACCTCGACGGCGACGGCGATCTCGACGTCGTCGTCGGCCGTCTCGATGGAACGCCGATGGTGTATCGCAACGAGACTGTTGCGCCGCGCGTCGCCGTGCGGCTGCGCGGAACCGGATCGAATCGCGACGGCATCGGTGCGGTCGTCAAGGTTTTTGCGGCCTCACTCCCGGTGCAGATGCGCGAGATGATGGCGGGCGGAAACTATCTTTCGTCGTCGGAGCCGCTGCTCAGCTTCGCGACCGGCCGCGATTCCGTTTTCCGCATCGAGGTGCGCTGGCGCGACGGCACCCGCAGCGTGATCGAGCAGGCGCGTCCGAATCGGTTGTATGAAATCGATCAGCGCGGCGCGGTGCCCTTCACGAATGCGGCGGCGCCGGCGGCCGAACCGCTCTTCACCGATGCCACGGCGTTGCTGGGCGGTCACACGCATCATCAGCCGTTCTTCGACGACTATTCGCGTCAGCCGCTGCTTCCCAACAAGTTTTCGCAGCTCGGCCCCGGGCTGAGCTGGATCGACGTGGACGGCGATGGCCGCGAAGATCTCGTCGTCGCAGATGGAAAGGGCGGCGCGCTCACGATTCTGAAAAATGGTGCAGGCGGGTTTGCCGCGTCGCATTCTGCTGGCGCGCTCGCGGGCGATCTCGGCACAGTGCTTCCGGTAATGCAGGGGGGACACACGACGCTGATCGCGAGTCAGTCGAATTACGCGACCCTGTCGCCGAGTGAGGCGCTCTCGATACCCGGTGTCATCGCATTCGCCGCGAACGCTGGTCGCATCGGTACATCCACACCGGTCGTCGCGCCCGATTCGGCGACAATGGGCACGATGGCGCTCGGCGACGTGGACGGCGATGGCATTCTCGATCTCTTTGTGGGCGCGCGCGTGAGGCCGGGTGGGTGGCCGCTGCCGGCACGATCGCACTTGTATCGCGGCTTGTCCTCGGGAGGTTTTGCGCTCGACGCAGCGAACGATGAGGCGCTGAAGGGACTCGGCATCGTGAGCAGCGCGACGTTCGCCGATCTCAACGGCGACGGCCGCGCGGATCTCATCGTGACGAGCGAATTCGGGCCGGTGAGAATTTTTCTCAACGAGGGCGGCAAGCTCGTGGACGCAACCGCGCGACTCAAGATGAACACGATCTCAAGCCGCTGGAACGGCGTGACGGTCGGCGACTTCGACGGCGACGGCCGCCTCGATATTGTCGCCACGAGCTGGGGACGCAACACGCCGTGGCACGCGAGCGCCGACCGGCCGCTGACGCTGCTCGTCGGCGATTTCGGGAGCGGACTCGGCTTGGTGTTCGCGCGCGACGATTCCATCACGCATCGCGAGATGCCGCTCGAGTCGTTCTCGCGGCTCGCCGTCACGGTTCCCGGTCTCCGGTCGCGCATTGCGACATATACCGATTACTCGAAAACCGACATCGCGGGCGTGCTCGGCGCGCTCGAGTCGAAAGCGGTGCGTGTCGGCGCGACGACGATGGAGCACACGCTTTTTCTGAATCGCGGTGATCATTTCGAAGCGCACGCGCTGCCCGCCGCCGCGCAGCTCGCACCGGCGATGAGTGCGGTCGTTGCAGATTTCGATGGCGACGGTCACGAGGACCTGTTTCTCGGCCAGAATTTTTTCCCGACGAACATCAGCACGCTGCGATTCGACGCGGGAGCCGGGCTGATTCTCCGCGGCGACGGCGCGGGCGGATTCACTTCGCTGAGCGTCGCGGAGAGCGGCATTTCCGTGCTCGGCGATCAGCGCGGCGCGGCGGCGGCGGACTACGATGGCGACGGCCGGGCCGATCTCGCCGTGAGCCAGAACGGCGCCGCGACACGGCTTTTTCATAACACCGCGGGCGCGCCGGGCGTGCGTGTGCATGTCGACGGAGGCGCGGGAAATCCGCTCGGCGTCGGCACGCAGCTGCGCGTGGTCGTGAAAGGGAAGCCGCTCGCCGTGCGCGAAATTCGCGCGGGCTCGGGCTACTGGTCGATGGACGGCGCTGTTACGGTGATGCCGTTGCCCCCGGGCGCGGACTCGCTCTGGGTGCGCTGGCCGGGCGGAGCGACGCAAACGGTTGCGCTTGCGAGGGGCGTTCGCGACGTGCGACTCAAGAAGCCATAGGCTGACTATGGCTTGAGCGACTATGGCTTTTTCTTTCGAGGCGGTCCCGACTTGGTCCAGATCACGACGAGCCCACACGCTGAATTGTCCCCCGAGAGTTCGCCGGGAAGTTCGCTCGGGCCGGTGTAGATTTCGAGATCTTCGATGTCGCGAATCGCGGTGTGCGGGCCGAAGTAATTATCGACGCGTCCGTCCACGACATAGTTGGGAAGGCAGCGCGCCGGCGCTCTCGCCATCAGAATCGAGCAGCCGTTTCCGCCGCCGCACTGGAGCAGGACGCCGCGGAGTCCGCGCATGGCGTCCTGGAGATTCCCGAAGTTCCCCTTGTCGAGCTCCTCGCGCGTGAGATACTGCCCGCCGCCGGTTCGGCGGTGGCGTTCGAAATCGGCGAAACGCGGCAGGGGTTTTTCTTCGGTAACCGTTACCGAGGGTAGAGCCTGGGTCGTTTCCGATCGCTTGGCGGCTGAATCGAGGAGCACGATGTTGTGCTTGAATTGCTCTCCGAGAGCGAACGCGATGGAAAAACTAGCCATGGGATATTTCGAAGCCCGGACCATGAACTTCATTATCCCCGGCGGCAGATTGTCGAAGCTGTAGATGCCGAGCGAGTCGGTTCGAACGCTTCTTCCGTCGGCGAGACTGATGATTTCAACGTCGGCAACGGGGACCTCCGTACGCGCATCGACCACGCTGCCGTACATCCGGGCCGGTGCCTTGGCGTTTTGGGCATGTGCGAACGAAGCCAGCAGGAGCAGTCCGAGCACCGGCAAAAGGCCGCGCACGCGGATGACGGCCCGCTGACAACGTGGAAGGTTCACCGCTCGCTGTAAATCCATCAGACTGAGAAGCTTGGCTTGAAAAGGTAACTGTGACAAGACCCGCCCTTGACCCTCACGAGTATATACACCATTGTAACGAATCGTTGACGGCACTCCGAGTGAGGATTCGGCGCGTCCGCCAAGAATATGGGTTCCCCCACCCTCGTTTTACACGGAGGCATTTACCATGCGGTCTGCGAAGAGCCGACGGCTGTTTGCCATTGTCGGAGCGACGCTCGCGTTCGTGTCGATTGCATCATCGGCACAGGCGCAAAAGAAAGAGTTCAGCGGAAAGGTTACGTCCGACAGTATTCCGCTGTCCGGTGCGAGCGTAGGAATTCCAGAGCTCGGCTTTGGCGCAGTCACTGCAGTTGACGGCACATATCGCTTCACCGTCGACATCGCAAAACTCCGCGGGCGTACAGTCAACATGCTCGCGCGATCGATCGGCTTCAAGCCGAAATCGATGGCGGTCGTGATGGATGCGAACCGCATCGACAAGAACTTCGATCTTCAGAAAGACGTTCTGAATCTCGATCAGATCGTCGTCACCGGCATGAGCGGCGCGACGTCGCAGAAGAATGCGGCGTTCTCGGTTGCCGCCGTTGACGCGAGCTCGATTCGGGAGGCGCCCGGCACGACGCCGCTCGCGAGTCTTTCCGGTAAAGTTGCCGGCGCAAGCGTCGTGGCGACGTCGGGTCAGCCCGGATCGCCGCCTGCGATCCGACTGCGCTCACCGACGAGCATCACAGGCGCGACCGATCCGCTCATCATCGTGGACGGCACCATCACGCGTCTGTCGCTCGCCGACATCGCGTCGGAAGACATCGAGCGCGTCGAAGTGATCAAGGGGGCAGCGGCGAGTTCGCTGTATGGCTCCGACGCGGCGAATGGTGTGGTGCAGATCTTCACCAAACGCGGACAGAGCCTCGGCGAAGGCCAGGCAAACTTTACGTTCCGCAACGAGTACGGCCAAACCTATTTGCCGCGTAAGGTGCCCGGGAATCTCTCGCATGCGTACTCCGTGCTTCCGAACGGCGATTTTGCGCGCGATGCGAACGGCAACCGCGTACTGAAGGCCGACCAGATCTCGGACAATCCGTACCCGGTCACGTATGACCAGCTCGACCAAGTCTTCAAGCCTGGCTCGTTCTACACGAACTACATTTCGATTGGCCAGCGCAAAGGCGCGACCAACTTCAATGCTTCGGTTCAGAACACGAAGGAGACGGGTGTTCTCGCCCTGCTCTCGGGATTCAGCCGGCAGAACTTCAGGCTGAACGTCGACCACGAGCTGAACGACAAGTTCGATGTTTCGACGAGCGCGTTCTACGGGCGCTCCACATCCGACCAGGGCCAAGATACAGGCATCTTCTTCGGTCTTCGTTTCTTAGAGCCGAACATCAACCTGCTCGCGACGAACACGGATGGCTCGCCGTACAACGCGGTCATCAAGCAGCCGCCACAGTCGGGCAATCTCGTGAACCCGCTGTACGGCATGGCGCAGCGTCAAATCGCGCAGGATCGCGACCGCTTCACGGGCGCAATCAAACTGCGCTATCGCGCGACGAACTGGCTCACGGCTGAAGGCAACTTCAACTACGACGTCGACAACCAGTCGTACAAGAGCTTCACACCGCTCGGCTTTCTGAACTCGGCCGGCGCCGCGAACTCGGGTAACCTGTTCCAGTCGGCGGCCAACGATCGCACGTACAATGAAGGCCTCACGCTGACGTCGGTTCGCAGCTGGAAGTGGCTGTCGAACACGACGCAGGCCGCGTTTGTGTACGAAGATCAGCTCAACAACGTCGTGTCGGTGAATGCGTCGGCGCTCACGGTTCCGAAGGTGACGGAGTTCTCGGCCGCCTCGCCGGATCCGAACACGCCGATCCAGCCGCTATCGCGCACGGTGGCGATCCGCGCCAGGAACTACTTCCTCGTCTCGACGTTCGAGATCAAGGGACGCTACATCCTCGACGGCGTGATTCGCCGCGACGAGTCGTCGCTGTTCGGCGCCGCTCAGCGCGGTCAGACGTACTCGCGTTTGTCGGCAGCGTATCGCGTCTCGGAGGACTGGCACATCCCGGGCGTGAACGAACTGAAGGTTCGTGCATCGGTTGGTACGGCCGGTCTTCGCCCCACGTACGACGCGCAGTACGAAACGCTGAACATCGTCGCGGGCTCGCCGCAGAAAGTCACGCTCGGCAATCCCCAGTTGAAGCCGGCGTACTCGCGCGAAACCGAGTACGGTTTCAACCTCAACTTCCTCACCAACTACACCGTCGAATACAGCTACTCGAGCAAGGTCACGAGCGATCAGATCCTCAACGTGCCGCTTTCCGCGGCCGCAGGATATCAGTCGCAGTGGCAGAACGCGGGCACGCTCGCGGGCAACTCGCACGAGCTCGCGATCGGTGCGCTCATCCTCGCAAAGAAGGATTATTCCTGGAAGGTCAACATCGCTGGCGATCGCACGCGCTCGAAGGTCACGGCACTGAAGGTGCAGCCGTTCCTCAACGGACCGGATGGCAACACGCAGTTCTTCCGCGTGGCCGCGGGCCAGGTCTTCGGCGTAATCTTCGGCGAGCGCTGGATCAAGACGGCGGCGCAGCTCGCCTCGACGGACGCGCTTGGCAAACTGCCCGGCGGAGCGAGCGCGTACACGAAGAACGAAGAAGGGTTCTACGTGCTCACCGCGAACAAGGGAACGCTCGGCGAGCGTCCGATCAAGGAGTTCGTGACGGGCGGCGGGACACTGCAGCCGATCGGCGACGTGAATCCCGACTTCAACCTGTCGATGAACCACAGCATCCAGTACAAGAACATCACGGTCAACGCGCTGTTCAACATGGTGAAGGGCGGCAACATCTACAATCTCACACGGCAGTGGCCCTTCAACGAAGAGCGCGATCCGGTCTTCGATCAGCGCGGAAAGGCACAGGCTTCCAAGAAGCCGGTGCCGTACTACCAGACGTTCTACAACGGCATCAACGCCAACGACTACTTCGTCGAAGACGGCTCGTACATTCGTCTGAGCGAACTGTCGGTCAACGTGCAGCTGCCGGCGCTGTGGGTTCGCAACATGCACGTGGGTGACCTGCAGACCGCGCGCATCGGCTTGGTGGGTCGCAATCTCTGGACCTCCACCAAATACACTGGATACGACCCGGACGTGACAGGCGCGGGCAAGCCCTTCGCCTTCCGCGTGGACAACTTCAGTTATCCGACGGCTCGGACCATCACCCTGATGCTCGAACTCGGCTTCTAAGCCGCGAGCCAATAACCAGGAGACTGAGTTCAATATGAAACTTTCTAGACTCACCGCATGGCTTGGCATCGCAGCTGCCGTCGTTACGGCCGGATGCAACAGCCTCGACGTAGCCAACCCGAATTCACCGGACGCGCGACGCGCGTTGTCAGATCCCGCCGCGCTCGAAGCGGTGGCCGGCGGCACACTGCGCACTTGGATCACGGGGTACGAAGGCGTGATGGCGATGGGACCGCTTACAACTATCGCCGATACATATTCGTCGTCGTGGAACAACTTTTTCATGTTGTACATCAATAGCCAGGACGCGGACGGCACGCGCAACACGCGTCCGTGGAAGAACGATCCGGGCGCGCAGGAGCGCGCGCAGCTGGAGTGGCTCTGGACGAACTACTACAGTGCAATCTCGTCGGCGTCGGACGTCCTCAAGGCGATCCGCACCGACAAGCTCGTGATCCGCACTGTCGCGGACACGAAACGGTCGGAGACCATGGCGCAGTTCGTGCTCGGTCTCGCGACATCCGGTATCGCGATCAACTACGACAAGGGGTATATCGTCGACGAAACGGTCGACGTCTCCACCCTGACCTACAGCGATCGCAAGAAGGTGCGCGACGCAGCGCTCTTGCAGCTCGATGCCGCAATCACTCTTGCGAACGCGAACGTCTTCACGACGCCGGCCGCATGGACCAACGGCCGCAGCTACACAAACGTGCAAATCGCCCAGATCGCCAACACGATGGCGGCGATGACGCTGGCGTACTATCCACGGAACGACACCGAAAACGCGGCGGTCGATTGGGCGCGCGTTGCAACGTACGCGTCGAAGGGTGTCTCCAGCGGAGCACAGTTCGACTTCATGTTCGTCGGCGACGGCTGTACGGCGTGGTGTCCGGAATGGTTCTTCTGGTTTGACTCGATCGACACCGGCGTCATTCATACGCGCGTCGCGCACATCATCGACGCCTCGCAGGCAGATCCGTATCCGGCCGGCGGAAATCCGCAGCCGCACTCTGCCGACAAGCGCTTGGGCGACGGCACGTTCGGCACGGCGGCAATTGTCTCGGGCTTCGGCACCATCCCGAAGACCGCCAATGCCGGCACGGACTTCAGTTACTCGACGTTTGAAATCTTTAGCGCGTCGCGCGGACAGTATCACCAGTCCAACATCGGACAGATCCGCTACGATTTGACCGGCAACATGGACCCGACCGGCATGTACGGCGCTTACGGTCCGGCTCCGCTCGTTACGCGCAACCTGAACGATCTGCTCTGGGCAGAGGGTCTTCTGCGCAGCGGCGGAAGCCTCGCGACAGCCGCGACGCTCATCAACAACACCCGCGTCACGCGCGGCGGACTCGCGCCGTCCACAGCCGCCGAAGGCTTGGCCGGCTTGATGGCCGATATGCAGAAGGAGCAGGAGATCGAGCTGCTCGGTATCGGCTCGGCGCCGTTCTACAACCGTCGCCGGCTCGCGGGTGGACTTCGCGTCGGGACGCCGGCGGAAATGCCGGTGCCCGCCAAGGAACTCGGTGTTCGCGGCGAGGCGCTGTACACGTTCGGCGGCGCAGCAAATCCCCGCAACTCACCGACTCCTCCGTAATGGATAAGAGGTGAACGAATCAGCCAAGGTTCGGCTGTCGAGAAAGCCGGCGCGAAAGCGCCGGCTTTTTCGGCAGCGTGGAGGTTTGCGTTCGATCGTGCTCGCCATGCTATTGGCGGCGTGCACGGCAAAGATCGACAGCACGGCCACGTCGCCAATCAGCAACGACAACACCTACGCGATGCTCGACGGCATCTGGGCCGGTGTTCCGGCGGCGATTGGGAGCAAGCGTGAGCCCTCCACCGACACGTTCAATCTTGCGCTAAGTTTTACGAATCCCTGTTCGCCGAGTGGCACACGCTCGTATCAGGGCACACTCGCCGGCACCAAATCGAACGGCACCGGAAGCGCCACGCTGAATCTCACGGCAACGCTGAGCGCGTGCCAGTTCGACAACACCACGAGCGTCACGACGGTTACCGCGTCGGGAATGACCGTGACCGGAACCATCAATATCGTGAACGACGCCTGGAGCGCGATCAATCTCCGGATGATCGCCACGTCAGTGACCGTCAACAACGTCTTCTGCCCGGGAGGCGTGAACGTCATGCTCACCGGACCGGCGCCGAGCGCTCAGCCGGTCTCGACGGGAACTTCCTGTGGCCGAGTCGGAGCGGTGAACCTCCCCTAAGCTTCGACTGACCGCGACACTCGCCCCGCCTGCATTTTCGTCATGAGCTCGCCGCGCGATGGTAGCACCGGCAACTCGGCGTCCCAGATCGCGATCCCATGCAGCACCGCGCCGGAGTCACGAAGCCGCGCCGCATTCGAGCGGACGCGCGCAAGACTCGTGTGCCCGACCTCCGCGCAGAGGACCGTCACCGGTTTCTCGATGAGATACGCGAGCAGCGCGATCGCTGATTCGGACGGCGCTACAATCACGCAGAAATCGTATTCCGCGCGAAACCGTGCAAACTCCTCCCGCGCGGATGCTTTCGTGGCTGGATCGAGATCTTCGCGGCGGATCGCGCCGCCAGGCACGACATCGATCGTCAGTCCATCGCTCGCGCCCACTGGCCGCATGACTTCACGCCAGAGGCGTACGCCCGCGAGCGCGTCGGTGAATCCCGGCTCCGGCCGCTCTCCGTAGAATCCCGCGACCGAACTTCCTTCCGCGTCCGCGTCCACTACGAGCGTCACGCGCGCATCTGCCGCAGCGGCGAGCGCGAGTCTGCCGCCGACCGTCGCGGTCACCGCGCGCTCGTCGCCGCTCACGATGACTGTTCGCATGCGCGTCCCGGTCGCAGTGAGCCCGAGATACAGCATGCGGAACGGGTCAATGCCGCCGATGCGCGGCACGCGATCGATGTCGCGCGCCACGGCGAGAATCGGCGCGCGCGCCTCTCGCTCAGCTTCGCGTGGCGTTGCGAGTGTTGGATTTCCGATCTCCGCCGACAGATTCACCGAGAACCCGACGATCACCGCGAGCACCATCGCCGCGATGAGCATCGCGATCGGCGGCGTGCGCTTGGTACTCCGCGCTCGCGTCGCTGCGGCGCGCTGCTCGACCGCGGCGTTTTGGGCGCGCGCCGCAGTCAGCGTCGAATCCGCCGTCACGACCGCCGCTCGCGCAACGTCGCGCGCGCGGCGCGGTCCTGCGGTGTCGATCGGCGCGGCGCTTCCGTTCGCGGCGACCACCAGATCCGCGAGGGTGCGTGCGAGCGCGCCACGCCTGCGCACCGCCGCGTCGCGGATCGCGCTGCCAACATCGTTCACGAGCGCCGTGAGATCGGCAAACGAACGATCGGCGCCGTTCGCAGGCGAAAGTGCCGCGCGGCGCTTTTCGAGCGCGTTGAGCGAATCGGTGAGCCGTGCAGTGCGCGGGTCTCCATGCAGGGCGGTCGCCGCAGCGACGGCGCGATACGATTCCGGCAGCGGCGAGTTTGCCGCGCGCGCGAGGAGACCGTCTATTTCGGATGCGAGCCGCTGCAGAGAATCGCGGGAGAAGCGCTGCGGCGCGCTCAGATCGGAAGGCTGGCTGCCGAGATACTCGGACGCGAGCAGCGTTGCGGTATGCTGCGAATCGGCGTGAGCCGCAACCCGAACCGCGCTGTCGGCGCGCAGCAACAACGCCGCCGTATCCGCGCGCGTACCGGGAGCCTCTGCCGGAGCCGGCGGCGCATTGAACGACGGAACGAAAAGCAGCACGAGCAACACGATCGCGAACGTCGCCACTGCGCCGAGCGCAAATCGGCCGCTGCGACGCCCGGCGAGCGCGGCGCGCGCGCCGAGCCATTCCGAACGGGACGCGAGCGGGGGCGCGTTGTGAGCGGTCATATCTGTCCCGAAGTTAACGCGCGAAGAAAAAAACGGGCGCCCGGATCTCCGGGCGCCTGTTTTTTTACTTCGTAACCGCGAAACTGTGAAAACGGTGCGAGCTACTGAACCGTGACCGTTCCCTTCATGTTCATCGCGAGGTGCGGCGTGCAATGGAACTCGTACTTGCCGGGCTTCACGCCGGCGAACGAGATCGTGACCGCGTCGCCGATGTTGAGCAGGAGTGAGCTCGAGAGCTCGCCGAGCTTGTTGGCGCCCATGTTGGCGTCGAGCTGGGCCTTCGCGTCGGCGGGCACGAGAGCCGGATCGAACGCGACATTGTGCGGCGGGATCGAGACGACGGTGAACTTGATGCCGTCGCCAGCTTTGATCGTGAGGTCGGCCGGCTCGAACTTATATGCGTTGCCGTCGCCGATCATTTTCACTTCCCACGTCTTGCCGGTGATCGGCATCGCCGTGCCGGTCGCTGCTGCGCCTGCTGCGCCTGCTGCTGGCGCTGCTGCTGCCGGCGTTGATGCCGCTGCGGGAGCTGCATCAGTTTTTGCACCACCACCGCACGCGCCGAGAACAACGGCGCTCGAAACGAGCGCTACACCGAGGAACCGCATTACTCGAAGGCCTCCAGAACCGAAACAATGAAAGGTTGACATGCTTATGGCGGCTTCTGGCCGCGTCATGTGAAATTATTCACAATTGCCCCAAAATGCAATCTCTGCCCCTACAATCCATAGACTTGGGTGCAATCTCCCCCCGGCAGACCAGAGGTGCATGCTCGTAATCCCGGCGATCGAACTCAGAGATGGCGGCGTGGTCGAGCCCGAGGGCGGTGACTCACTCCGGACCGAAGTCCGCTTCGGCGACCCGCGCGACGTGGCCCACCGCTGGGCCGGCTACGGCTTTACCCGCCTGCACGTGATGGATCTCGACGCCGAGCTCCAGCGAGAAGCGAATCGCAGCACCGTTCGGGATATTCTCGCCGATGCTGCCGCGTCGATTCAGGTGGGCGGCGGCGTGCACACAAATGAAGAAGTCGAGCGACTTCTTTCAGACGGCGCCAGTTTCGTCATCGTCGGCGCCCGCGCGCTCGTCGAGAACGATTGGCTGCGCGAAATAGCCGAGTCGCACGCCGGCTGCATTATCCTTTCGGCAGTGGTGCGCGACCGCCGCGTCATGTCGCAGAGCTGGGCGCGAGAATTCCCGCGCGACATTCTCGACCTCGTCGGCGACCTCGCCGACCTGCCGCTCGGAGCGATTCTCGTTTCGGCCTCGCAAGCCGAAGGCGTCGCGGCGCGGCCGGATCTGCAGCTCCTGGAGGACATCGCAGAAGCAAGCAAATGGCCGGTGCTCGCCTCGGGCATCGTCGAAACGATGGCCGATCTCCGCGCCCTTGAGGAACGAGGGCTCGCAGGCGCGGTCGTCGGAAACGCCCTCTACTCCGGCTCGCTCGATCCGCGAGTGCTGGTGGAAGAATTCGCCGCCTAGAAGCGCAGCAGCCGGTCGAGTTTGATGCGCGTCGGATCGCCCACGTAGGCCCAGCGCACGTTCTTGAAATACTGCCGCGCCACGCGCCGCACGTCGGCGCCGGTCACTGCCTTGAGATCCGAAACGAAACGCGCGCCGGCGCGGAAGTCGCCGCGGTAAAGCTGCGCCCGCGCGAGAAAGTCGGCCTGCGCCGTGATCGTCTCGTTGTCGAGAAAATATTCCGTGATGAACTGCTGCACGAGCGGCTTGAGCCGGTCCGTTTCGATTTCGCTGTCCTGCAGCTCGTGCACCTGCTCGGCCATCAGCATCACCGTCGTGTCCGGCGATGTCGTCGTGACATAGAGGTCAATCGAGGTAAGGCCGCGGTCGCGATAGTTCGCGCTCACGGCGTACGTGAGATTCCGGCGCGAGCGGATCTCGGCAAACATCCGGCCCGAGAGCACCGCCGCGGCGATGCGCAGCGCAGGCGCGTCAGGACTGTTTGCCGGCGGACCGTTGATGAATCCCTGGATGTAGTTCGTCGGCAGCGGACGCTGGTCGAAGATCGCGTCGGCCGGCCGCTCGGCGACGCTTTCCGGCATCGTCCACGTGTAGTTCCCCGGCGGGAGTTTTCCGATCGTCTGCGCAATAAGCCCCTCGACTTTGGCGCGCGTGAGATTGCCCACCACCACCAGCAGCATGCGCGACGTCACGAAATGCTCGCGCTGGTACGCGCGCATTTCCCCGCGCGTGATCTTCGAGAGCGATCCCTCGGTTCCCACCGGCGAGAGCGCGTACGGATATCCCGCGTACGCAATGCTGTCGGAGAGATACTCGAGCGTCGCCTCCGGACTGTCGATGCGCTGCCGCACGCCGCTCACCATCTGATCGCGAATGAACTCGACGTCGTTCGTGTCGAGCGTGGGGTGCATCAGGCGCTCGGCAAAGATCGCCCACGTCGAGTCGAGCTCGCTCGTCGTCGTGCGAATGGTCATGAGCGTCCAGTCGTGCGACGGCGCAACCAGAATTTCGCTTCCCGTGCGCGCCATCGCGCGGCGCAGCACATCGCGCGGATATTTTTGTGTGCCGCGTTCGCTCACGGCGAGCAGGAAGTTTTCGATCCCCGCTGTTTTCGCGGTCTCCTGGCGAACGCCGCCCAGCAGGTAGATATTGGCGACGACGATTGACGCCGTCGTGCGCCGCTGAATCACGCGCACGCCATTCGCGACGTAACTCACGGTCGTCGAGTCCGACTGCGCCTGCAGCGACGTCACCGCGAGAACGAGCCCCATCAGAATCCGCTTCATGGTTTCACTCCGAACGCACCGCCGATCTTGGTGAGCTCGTCCTCGGTGAGCTTGATGCGCGCGCGGTCACCAGCCGTCATCACGATTCCCACAACATGCGGCTTGCCGATGATGTATTTGTTGGAATAGTCGCGGAGGTCCTGCGGCGTGCGCTTTGCCATCTCGTCCACGTACTTCATATAGTACTCGAGTCCAGAGGCGGCCCACCAAAAACCGATCGTGTGCGAAAAGTCGGAGCTCTTTTCCTCGCCGAACGCCGACGTCACGGCGCGGTTTGCCTTGGTGGCATCGAGTTCTTCCTGGGAGAAATATCCGGGCTTCACCGAGGCGTCGAGTTCCGTGAACATCGCGCCGAGCGCCTGCCGAAGTTTTTCTGGTGTCGTTTGCCCGCTCACCGTGATCGGGCCGACATTGTTGAGCGTGTAGTAATTCACGATCACGCCCTGAAAGAGTCCCGTGTCCACCAGTCGCTTCTGAAAGCGCGACTGCGGGTTGTTCAGGACATCCGAATACACGTCCGCGGCGAAGGTGGCGTTCTCATCTTTGCGAACGCTCGGCCCCTGCCACTGCACGAGCACCGTCACCGCGTTCACCGGCTCTTCGTCAATGACGGCGACATTTTTCGTGAGCGGAGGCATCGGCGGCACCGGCGCTTTCACGAACGGATCGTCGCCGCGCTTCCACGGCGAGAATATTTTTTCGGCCGAGGCGAAGGCTTTCTCGGGATTCACGTCGCCGGAGATGATCAAAACCGAATTGTTCGGCACGTAGTACAGATCTTTGATGGTACGCATCTGTGCCGGCGTCACGTTCGAAAGCACCTGGCGGTCACCGATGACGTTTTTGCGGCTCCATTGGTCGCCCCAAAGAATCTTTCCCATCGATTGCTCGAGCTTGAATCCGAGCGACGATTCGTTGCGGTCGTATTCGCCGAGCACCACCTGCTTTTCGCGCGCGAGTTCGTCCGAACGGAACTTCGGCGCGAGAAGCGCGGAGACGAGAAACTTGAGCCCGCCTTCGAGCGAGTCGGCGGAGAGTGTGAGGAAATAATTCACCTGCTCTTCTTTCGTCGACGCGTTGAACACCGAGCCGAGCTCCGATCCGTGGTCCATGAACTGGTCCGGATTCGGATACGTATCGTTGGCCTTGAAGAACATGTGCTCGAACATGTGCGCGAGTCCCGCGTACTCGGGCGTCTGCGTGAACGAGCCATTGCGGACGGTGACCTCGACAGTCACCAGCGGCACGCCGTGATTTTCCACGACGATGACCTCGAGTCCATTTTGCATTACGCGGCGCTTGATCGTCTTCTCGAGTTCGGCGCGCTGAGCGAATGCCAGCGGAGCCACGAGCAGCACGAGAAGCGCCGCCCGAGCCGCGAAGCTGGCGGCCATCGCGGCGCGCCCTTTGATTAACCGCATCATGTCCAATGCCGTATCCGTCCTTCTCGGGAAAGGTTCGATGGTCGCGGCGCGCTTGCGGACCAACCTTCCGCTCGCGCCGTACACGACGTTTAAAATCGGCGGCCCTGCCGACATGCTGTACGATGCCACCACGGCAGACGACCTCGCAAACGCCGTGAGTTCTGCGCGTGCCGCCGGCGTCCCCTATTTCGTGCTCGGACTCGGCGCGAACATCCTCGTCGGCGACCACGGATTCAGGGGACTGGTGATTCGAAACACCGCGTCTAACCTGCAGTTCCCATCCTCAGACACCGTTCGCGCAGAAAGCGGTGCCATCATGGCGGATTTGATCCGAATTGCCGTGAATCGCGGACTGTCCGGTCTCGAGCACTACGTCGGCATTCCAAGCACCGTTGGCGGCGCGGTTTGGCAGAATCTGCACTTCCTTTCGCCCGCCCCGGGGCGTGAACGGACGATGTTCATTGCCGAGGTGACCCGGAGTGTCGAACTGCTCATGCCCGACGGCACGCGCCTCACGGCGTCCGGAACCGACATGACGTTCGGCTATGATACCAGCCGGCTGCACGGATCTGGAGAGGTCGCGCTCGCCGTCACATTCGCGCTCACGCCGGGTGATTCGGCGACGATGCATCAGATCATGCAGGAGAATCTGAGCTGGCGCGGCGCGCGGCATCCGTGGCTCGAGCATCACCCGAGCGTCGGTTCGATTTTCAAGAAGATCGAGGGCGTGGGCGCGGGGCGGCTGATCGATCAATGCGGGCTCAAGGGTTACGCGATCGGCGCCGCGCAGATCTCGCACATGCACGCGAACATCATGGTGAACCTCGGCGGCGCGACGGCCGGGGATGTGCGCGCGCTGATAGCGCACGTGCAGCAGGCTGTGTTCGAGAAGTTTGGACAGACGCTCGAACCGGAGATCGGATTCGTCGGAGATTTCTAGCTCCGCTAGAACACTTGCCCGAAGTTGAGCCGGGCTTTCCATTTGTCCGCGCGATCCACGGCGCGCGCCATTGAAATGCCGAGTGAGCCGCCGAAGAATCGGATTCCGCCCGAGACGGTCGCGCGCGCGTTGCCGGTGATCGTCGAGACCGGCACGCCGCCGGTCGTTCCAAGTCGGAGAATTGATGCGCGCGCCGCAGGATCGGATGCGCCGGTCCATCCCGACTGCAGCGACGCCGCGAGCTCCGGCGCGATTGCCGGAAGCCACACGCGCGGCGTGAGTCGAATCGGAGCGTTGAGCATGTTCAGCCGGTAGAGCGCGAGCGTGCGCAGGGCGACGGCCTGATCGCCGGCGAACTCCTTGTACCGGTAACCCGGAAGTCCTTCGGTGTTTCCCAGTTCAAAGAGTTGCTGCGGTGGCGGTGAGCCGAGCAGAACCCCGGCGTCGAATCGCGTGGCGAAAGTCCAGCGGCCAGCGCTGTGACGCGAGTTCACCCGCAAATCCACGCGCTGAAAATTCAACTGGCCGTCGCCGCGCACGTAACTCACCACCGCGCCGAATCCGGAGCCCATGTACTCGGCGCTCACGTTCGCGTTCCAGGAGAGCATGAATGCCGAGCGCAGATAGCTGCCCTCGTCAACACTCCGGTTCGCGAGATAGCTCGTCTTGAACAGATTTCGCGAGAGCGCGTTGGTTGCCGCGCGATCGTCGGTCCAGCCGGCCTCGAGGCGCGCCTGCACTCCTCCGGCGAACGAGTGCGTGGCCGATGCGCCTGCGCCGTAGCGATCGACGTAGTCGTAATCGTCGGTGCCGAACAACGCGCCAAGCGTCGAGCCCGAGTCAAGCGGGTCGCGGAAATCGTTCGTGATGTCGAGCGAGCGTCCCGCGCGAACGGCGTACGACCAACTGCCGCGCGCGAGCACGGCGCTCGCGCGCGCACGAACCGTTCGCTCGTTCCACGCGTATCCGCCGACGACGCGCAGCGTCAGGCCGGGCGCCGCGTCGCGCATGCGAACGCCCACGCCGAGTCCGGTGAAAAGTCCCTCGATTCGATTGAATCGAACGAGATCTCCAAGCCGCTCGGTCTGCAGCATCACCTGCGGTGGGCCGTCCGCTCGCCAGTGCGCCGGCGCAACGTCCATGAAGTCTTCTGAGTTCGTGGACTGCGTCGCGGCGCCGAGTTCCTCGCGCCAGGCGCGAAAGGCGGAGAGTGAATCACGCGCCGCCACGGAGAGTTTGTGCGGGCGCGCCTGAAGTGAGTCGCCCATGGCGCCAGCGATCGTCTGCGATGGGTCGGGAGGCGTGATCACGTAATCATGGAAGCGCGAGACGATTCGGAACACGGCCTTCGCGTCGCCCATCACCGGAAGCATCGCCTGCGCTTCAAAACGCTGATACGACGGGAGCCAGTACTCCTGATTCACCTCGCTGTTCACGAGTTCGACGAACGCGATGCCGCTGAGCTTGGTGCTGCTGAGTATTCCGGCGAGTGTGCCCGAAGGCCCCTCTGCAGTTGACGCGAACGATCCTCGCATGCGCACCACATGTTTTCGGTCGACATCGAGATCGAGTTCACCGCTGAACACAACCGTTCGAAACGGGAGTTTTTCTTTCGGCGTCACTTCGATGCGAACGATCCTGATGTCGCGATCGCCGATCTTGAGATGCTCGACCGTGTCGCCGCCCGCGAACCGGTACAGCCGTTCGCGATCGACCGAGAGCGGATGGACGGCGATCAGCGTCGAGTTGGAGTTCGTTCCGTTTCCCCTGACCGTCGCGGAGGCAGGCATTCCGCGCCGGCGCGTGGTGTCGACGCCGAACAGCAGCGAGAGACGATTTCCGTAGAGCGACGGCACGACCCACGCGTTCCGAAAAAATCCAATCGTCGCGAACTGGAATCCAAGCTGCCGCGAGCGGTACCCCGTGACGTGCTGCTCGAAGTCCCCCGTGCGACTCCAGGCGAGTTCGCTCGCAACCTGCTCGATGGACGCCTCGACTTCGTGTCCGCCGCCGTCGCGCGTGCCGATCGAGATTTCGCTCTCAAGTGTCGCGCGGTAGCTGCCGAGCGACGCGGGCACGCGATTGTTCACGAGCACGGCCTGGCCGATGAGATTTCGGAGCGCCGGCGACGAGTACGTCGCCGTGTCGTGCGGCACCGCGGCGGCGAGCTGTGCGAACAGCACGAGCGTCAGCATGCGATGCGGCGAAGTTTGTCTCTCACGCGCGCGGCAAGTTCGGGAAGAATGGCCGTGTCCGGCAGGACGCGCTCGATGACGAACGGAAGGGCGTCACTTCGCGCGATGCGACCCAGCTGGATCGTAAGGAACGCGCGCAACTCAGGCGGCGCAGCAGCGCACTCGCGCTCGATCTCGAGCCGTCCCGCTACGAGCATCACGATTCTCTCGACCTGCTCGCTGTCTGCAATGGATCCTCCCGCAGCGGAGTACGCCGAACACTCGAGCGCAAGCATGGCGGGCCCGCCCGCTATACGAACAGTAGTACCTGCGTCGACAGAGAGCGGGAGTGTCAGCAGTGTCGCGTACTCGAGCCAGACTTGCGCAGGGTCGTCGTCGCCCGAGTGGATCTGAATGACGTCGACGGCTTGACCTCCGGAGAGCTGCCATCGATCCCCGTTCGGGCGGCGTCCTGCACGGGTATGACCAAGTTTTTGGAGGTCGAGCCCGAGTCGGTCGATCATGGATGACGAGAGCAGCTGCAGCGTCGCGTCTTCCGTGAACGAAACCATGGTCGGCTGAACGGCAGGGTCGTTCGTGAGCAACCCTATCACCGGTGGGCCGGCGAGAACGACCTGCCGTAGAATTGGTTCGATCGAGCGCGCGATAGCCGCGACGTGATCGCGGGTGGAAACGAGAGCCGGCCGCGCGAGCGTCGCGGTCACGCCGATGGTTTCGTGAGGCGCTCGCCGAGCAGCTCGGCGGCGAGCTTTCGAACGCGCGCCGTTCCGGTGCGGAGCGCGTCGCTAAGTGTGAGCAGCTCATAGAGTTTTGGGTTCTTTTCCGGCAGCTCCGCGGCGCGCGGCGCGAGCGGAACAACTGAGCGGCCGCGTACGGTTCCGTCTGCCTGCGGCCACACGAGCTGCTCGGCGCTCTCGAGCAGGCCGTCAAAGACCGGCGCCGAATGACCAGTCGGAACGCCGGCTACTTCCTGGCCGATGACTGCGGGAAATGCGAAAGGCGCTCCGTGGACGAGAAACTGAAGGAGGAGCTCAACTGACGTACTCCGCTCGGCCGGCAGCAGAAGCTTAGAGAGCCTCAACCTCCTGACGGCGTTATGGCACTCGCCAGCACTCAGACAGGTGACGCTCGATAGTTCAAGGAACTGCGCCCCGGGAGTGATCGCAAGTTGGCACGCGACAACGAGATCACTCGGCCTTAGCGTTGGCTGTTTGAACATCAGCGTTCCAAATGTATATGATCCATGAATCATGAATATAACCGATAACTCATTTGAAATCAAACACCTCCGATCAATTCCACTTCAATCCTTTCAATTGGTCGAGATTTACGTTTCCACCGCTCACAACGCTCACAACTTTCGAACCCGGCGGCGCCTTTATCAGACCTTTGAGCAGCGCTCCTATCGGCGCAGCCGCCGCGCCCTCGACCACAAGCTTGCTGTGGTGCATCACCCAAAGCATTGCGTCAAAAATCTCCGAGTCCGGCAGGGTCACGATCTCGTCCACGGCTTGGCGAACGATCTCGACATTGTGCGTCCCAACCCGCTTCACCCGCAGTCCATCGATGATGCAGTCCACCTTATCGAGTGTCACCACATGTCCGGCCTCGACACTCTTCTGCATCCCCGGCGCCCCAGACGACTCCACTCCGATGATTCGCACCTTCGGATTCAGGCTCTTGATCGCCAGCGAGACCCCAGAAATCAGCCCACCACCGCCGATCGGCACCACCACCACATCCACTTCCGGCCAGTCCTCCATGATCTCCAGGCCGACCGTCCCCTGGCCGGCAATCAATTGAAGGTCGTCGAAAGGATGGATATAGGTCAGCCCTCGCTCCTCCACGAGCTGCTTCGCCTTTTCGTTTGCCTCGTCCCAGATCATTCCGTGCAGCACGACCTCAGCGCCGTATGCCTTGGTCGCCTCGATCTTCGATGGCGTCGCGTTCTTCGCCATCACGACCACGGCCTTCATTCCATGGATTCGCGCCGCGAGCGCCACACCCTGCGCGTGATTTCCCGCCGACGAACAAATCACGCCGTTCCGGCGCTGTTGCTCGGTCAGCTGCGGAAACTTGTTCAGCGGCCCGCGGAGCTTGTACGACCCGGTCCTCTGCAGGTTTTCCGCTTTGATGCGCACATCGAATCCCGTGGCTTCGCTCAGCGTGCGTGACGTCAGCAGCGGCGTGTGGTACGCGTGTTCCGACACGCGCCGGCGTGCCGCCGCGAACTCCGCCTTTCCGGGTAGTGCTTCGTCCGATGCCATGCAGAAACCTCGCCGTACTCGGGTGGAATTTTCGATCGCACGGAATCTCGCGTTCTTCACGCGGCGATGTAAGAGCGGTACGTTCCACGCGCGTAAGCAAGACCTTACTCAATCGACACTCGAGCGAACCCCGTGCGTATTCCTTCGCAGTCCCTGCTTACCTCGCTGCTGCTGGTGTCCGGCCTCGGCGCGCAGAATCCAAAAACCGCCGATCCGCTCGCCGACTTTATGGGCCATGGCGTCTCGCATCCGCTGGCGACGTGGCGCGCCAACACGATCAAAGATGTTCGCTACGACCTGAGCCTCGACGTTACCGCACCTGATTCCGCGATCGGCCACGTTGTCGTGCGCTTCAGCCGAACCGGAAACGCGGATGCAATCCTCGATTGGCGCGGCCGCCGTCTCACTCGCATCATGTCGAACGGGCGCTCCCTCGAGATCTCCGCCGCCAACGGCGCGCACGTTCGCGTTCCGGCAAAGATGCTCGAGTCCGGCGAGAACTCCGTCGAGCTCTGGTTCGTCACGGATATCGCGCCGAGCGGCACGAGCATCATCCGTACGCAAGATCAGAGCGACGGCAGCACCTATCTCTATACGCTTCTCGTCCCAGCGGACGCGGACCAGCTCTTTCCGTGCTTCGACCAGCCTGACCTCAAATCGCGCGTGACGTTCACGCTGATCGCGCCGCGAGCCTGGACACCGATCGCGAACGGATCGGTCGTGCGCGCAGACACGACGGCCGATCGCATCACGAGTCACTTCGCGGAGACTCGTCCGCTCTCCACCTATCTCATCGCATTTGCCGCGGGCCCGTGGCAGAAGACGACTTCGGTGGTGAAGGGACGCGCCATCAGCCTGTTTATTCGGAAATCACGCGCCAAAGAGGCCGACGCGGACACGATTCTCGCGCTTTCGCATCGGGCGATCGGATGGATGGAGCAATACTTCTCGCGCGCATACCCGTTCGAAAAATTCGACCTCCTGCTCGCGCCCGCTTTTCCGTTCGGCGGGATGGAGCATCCCGGGCTTGTGATGTACAACGAGGACCGTTTCATCTTCCGCGAGCGCCCCACGCTTCCGCGCAGGCTCGGCCGCTTCTCCACGATTCTGCACGAAACCGCACACCAGTGGTTTGGTGACCTGGTCACCATGCGATGGTTCGACGACCTCTGGCTGAAGGAAGGATTCGCGACCTACATGGCCGCGAAGGCTCTCGCCGATCTCGAGCCGACGAGCGATGCCTGGAAAACGTTCTATCAAGGCAACAAGCCGACCGCGTACGGCGTCGATCAAACCACCGGCACCACGCCGCTCTGGCAGGAGCTCGCAAATCTCGACCAGGCCAAGAGCGCGTACGGCGCGATCGTGTACAACAAGGCGCCGAGCGTGCTCAAGCAGCTGAACTATCTCGTCGGCGAAGAAGCATTTCAGAAAGGCGTGCGCCAGTTCCTCAACGATCACGCGTACGCAAATGCCACTTGGCAGGATCTGCTCGGCGCGATCGGCAAAGCAGGGAGCAAGTCGCTCGACGCGTTCGGCAAGAACTTCATGCTGCGGCGCGGAATGCCCGAGGTGCAGCAGCGTCTCACGGTGCGCGACGGAAAGATCGTGAAGCTCGAGCTGGTGCAGAAACCGGCGCAGCCGCTCTCCGGAGCTGCGGCGTGGCCGATGCGCACGCAGGTTCTGCTCGCGTACGGCGAGGCGAGCGACAAAAAGTGGGAAACGATTCCGGTGGACCTCTCAACGGTTACAACAGAAGTCGTCGCCGCGCGTGGGAAGGCGGCTCCCGCGTTTGTATTCGCGAACTATCAGGACTACGGATATTTCCTGACGCTGCTCGACAGCGCGAGCGTACACTCACTCAGCGCCGGCGAACTCGGCAAAGTGCACGACGGCCTGCTCCGTACGATGCTCTGGGGTGCGCTGTGGGATCAGGTGCGCGATGCGCAGATGGCGCCGGAGAAGTTTGCGGAGCTCGCGCTCGCCGAGCTTCCGCGTGAGAAGGACGAGCAGGTCGTGCCGGTGCTGATCGGCCGACTCGAGCGCTCGTTGCGCGCATACATCGCTCCGGCCAAAGCGGGGCGCATCGCCGCCGACGCCGAACGGATGCTGTGGGAAGGAGCCCGCGACAGTTCCAAGCCCTATGGCATCAGAAAAGCATTTCTTGACGCGTTCATTGGCATGGCGGCGACGTCCGACGGCATCGCCAGACTCGCAACGCTCTATCAGGCCGATTCCGCCGCAGGAGAGCCGGTTCGCGATCCGACGCGGTGGGCAATCGTGGACCGGCTGCTGGTTCTCGCCGCGCCGAGCGCGGAGGGGTTGCTCGCCACGCAATCGGCGCGCGACACGACGGCCGACGGCAGACGGCGGACGTTCGTCGCGGGCGCGGCCCGCAAGCAGGCGGCGGTGAAGGCCGAGTATTTCAAACGCTACTTCGCTGATAAATCGCTCAACGAAGACTGGGCGAGCGGCAGCCTTGGCGAATTCAACGCGCTCGAACATCAAGATCTCACTCTGCCGTACCTGCGTCCCGCGCTCGATTCGCTGCCGTACATCCAGACGAACCGGCGTATTTTCTTCCTCGGCAGCTGGCTCGGCTCATTCATCGGCGGGCACACGAGCGAAGGCGCGCTCACTGCGGTGAACAAGTTTCTGACCGATCACCCGGCACTGCCGAAAGATCTGCGCGAGAAGGTATTACAGAGTTCGGACGAACTCGAGCGAACGGTCCGGATCAGGAAGCGCTGGCAGTAGTTCTTCCGCGCGCTACGAAAGGTTTCAGCGACGTCGTCATTGCGATCCACTCCGGGCTGGGGTTCGCGCGCTCCCCAATGCGCATCGGTCCGTCGAGATGCGGCATCAGATCGAAGGCCGGCATGATCCCGCCGCTGCAGAAGTTGCGCGCCACCCAAGCGTCGCCCTTCGAAAGTCACTCCGATGGGGGCGGCTCTGCTCCGTCTGGATCGGATTCGCCTTCCTCGGCTGGCTGGCTGCGGTTCTCGAGCCGCTTGAGCCGCTTCTCTTCCTTCTTCTTTTTGCGGTCCTGTTCCCGGCGATTCTTCTCGAGGTTGTAATTCGGCTTCTTGGCCAACGCGACTCTCCGTGGGGGGCAGGTTGAAGATAACGCCTGCGGCGGTTCCTGCCCGGCGTCGCTGAGTGGCCGCGTGGTTCGTGATGGTGCCCGCCGACCTTCGGTTGGTGCGGGCGAGCGCGAAGTGGCATGTTCAGTGTCTCATGACCACTCCAGTAGTTCCGCCCAGGGGTTCCGGACGCCCCGCTCGACCATCAGTGCGCCGAAGCGTGCTGGTGGCGCTGGCCGCGATATTCGTCGCGTTCGTCGTGCTCCCCGCCATCGCGGGCCTCGCCACGGACTGGCTCTGGTTCCGCGAGGTGCACTTCGAGTCGGTGTTCGTGACGTCGCAGGTGTGGCGTATCGCGCTCTTTTTCGGTGGCGCGGTGGTCGCGTTCGGCTTTGTGTACGGAAACGTGCGCATTGCAACGCGGCAACTCTCGGGTTTTCCGGCGCTGTTCGTGGATCGCGGCGGCGGAATTCGCGTCGATATCTCGCGCTTCCTGCCGCGTCTTTTTCTCGCGGGCGCGCTCTTTGTTGCGTTCATCACCGGCGTGGCCGCGTCGTCGTTCTGGATGACCGCGTTGATGGCAATGCACGGCGCGACGGTCGGCATCGCCGACTCGCTGTTCAATCGCGACATCGGCTTCTACCTCTTTTCGCTCCCCGCGATTTCGGCTCTGCTGAACACGGCCGTTGTGCTCACCGGGCTTTCGTTCGCCGGAACCGTGTTGCTGTACGCGCTGCAGGGCGAGCTCGTCCTGCCGCCGCGCCGTACGACGGCCGCACCGGGCGCCTCACGGCACCTCGGCGGGCTGCTCGCGTTGCTCTTCGTTCTCCTCGCTGTCCGGCTGTGGATTGTCGGCGCGTCGGAACTCTTGTACTCGAACACCGGCCCGCTGCTGGGCGCGAGTTACACCGATGTGCACGTGCGCCTGCCGGCGATCCGGCTATCGGCAATTGTCGCGCTGCTTTCGGCGGGCATGGTGCTGTACGGCGTCTCGCGCGGCAAGCTGGTGTGGTACGCGTTCGTGTCCGTTTTGCTCTACGCCGGCGTCGGAATTGTTTCTCGCGGACTGTTGCCGGCTGTGGTGCAGAAATTCACGGTCAAGCCGAACGAGCTGGTCAAGGAGCGCCCATACATCGCGCAGCACATCGCGGCCACACGGCAGGCGTGGCGCATTGACAGCGTGACGACGCGCGCGCTCGAGGGCGATGTGCAGCTCACGATGGCGGACATCAAAGCGAATGCGCCGACGATCGACAACGTACGACTGTGGGAACGCGATTTGTTGAAGCAGACGTTCGGCCAGCTTCAGGAAATCCGCACGTACTACGATTTCTTTTCGGTCAACGACGACCGCTACATGATCGACGGGAAATACCGCCAGATTCATCTTTCGGCGCGTGAGCTCAACACCGCGTCGCTGCCGACGAGAAATTTTATTAATGACCGGCTGACTTTTACACACGGCATGGGCGTCACGATGGCGCCGGTGAATCAGGTCACGAGCGAAGGCCTGCCGGTTCTGTTCATCAAGGATGTCCCGCCGGTCTCGACGGTTTCACTGAAGATCACACGCCCGCAGCTCTACTACGGCGAGATGACGAACAGTTACGTCTTCGTCGGCACGGGGCAGAAGGAGTTCGACTATCCCGCGGGCGAGACGAACACGTACACGAACTACACGGGCAAAGGCGGTGTTCCGGTCGGCTCGGCGCTGCGCCGCGCCCTGTACGCGTGGCAGTTCGACGCGCCGGATATCGTCCTCTCCGCCTACATCACACCGAACGCCCGGATTCTATACCACCGCAACATCTCCGAGCGTGCCCGCACGGCTTTGCCGTTTCTCGACTTCGACAGCGAACCGTATCTCGTTGTTACTGACGCCGGCGAGCTGAAATGGATTCTCGACGCGTATACGTCGAGTGACAACTATCCGTATTCGCAGCGCGTGCGGGACGGCACGAACTACATGCGCAACAGCGTGAAGGTCGTGATCGACGCGTACGACGGAACGGTTGACGCGTACCTCGCCGATGCCGCCGATCCGGTCGCGAAAACCTACGCGGCGATATTCGGCGAGATCTTCAAGCCGCTCGCCTCGATGCCAGCCGATCTGCGCCGCCATCTTCGGTATCCAACCGATCTGTTCCGTCTGCAGAGCGAATTGCACGCGACGTATCACATGGTGGAGCCCGACGCGTTTTACCACCGCGAAGATCAGTGGCAGTACCCGACCGGTGCCGCGGGTTCGACGAATTCGAATCCTTTTATGCGGCACATCATCCTGCGGCTCCCCGGAGAAAAGTCTCCCGAGTACATCTTCATGACACCCTTCACGCCGCGCGGCAAAGACAACCTCGCGGCGTGGATGGTCGCGCGTATGGACGGCGACCACTACGGACAGCTCGTCGTCTACAAGTTTCCGAAGCAGAGCCTGATCTACGGGCCGAAGCAGATCGTCAATCGCATCAATCAGGACACCGACATCTCGCGGCAGCTCACGCTCTGGGATCAGAAAGGTTCTCAGGTCATCCGCGGCGAGCTGCTCGTCATCCCGATTGAAGAATCGCTCATCTACGTGCAGCCGATTTACCTGCGCGCGGAGGGCGGCACCATTCCCGAACTCAAGCGAGTGGTCGTCGCGCACGAGAATCGCGTGGCAATGGGCGAGACGCTGGACGAGGGGCTCAACATGCTGTTCGGCGGCAGCGCTCCGCCGCGCGGCACGGTTGCGGCGATCGCCGACGCGTCGAATGCTCCCGGCGCGGATCCGGGATTGGTCAGTCAGGCGCAGCAGCACTTCGACCGCGCGATCGCCGCACAGCGCGCTGGCGACTGGACCACGTACGGCCGCGAACTCGATCTCCTCGGCGCGGCGCTCAAACAACTCAAAGCCCGGCGGCCATAGCTTCCATGCACCGATATATTCGCAATTCGGTACTATTAGTCGCTTCCACTGCCGTTTCGGTGGCTGCCCAGCAGCGTCCGCGATTCTCACACGCCGACTCGCTGCGCGGATCCGTCGGCCCGGCGCGGGCGTGGTGGAAGACGACGTTCTACGACCTCCATGTTCGTGTGAATCCGTCTGACAGCAGCATCGCAGGATACAACGGCATCGTGTATCGCGTGTTGAACGCGCAACAGCGCATGCAGATCGACCTGCAGCCGCCGATGATCGTCGACAGCATGGTGCAGGACGGGCGGAGCGTCTCATACGCCCGTGACGGCAGCGCGCTCTTCGTTTCGCTCATGAAGCCGCAACGCCCAGGCGACCAGAACACCATCACGGTCTACTATCACGGAAAGCCGGTCGCCGCTAAGCGGCCGCCCTGGGACGGCGGATTCATCTGGCAGCACGACAGTCTCGGCAATCGCTGGACCTCCACCGCCAACGAGGGACTCGGTGCCAGCGTGTGGTGGCCGAACAAGGATCACCTTTCCGAAGAGCCCGACAGCCAGCGTATTGCGATCACCGTTCCCGATCCGATGGTCGACGTTTCGAACGGCCGCCTGCGCAGCACAACGCACAACCCGGACGGAACGTCGACCTTCGAATGGTTCGTCGTGAGCCCGATCAACAACTACACCATTTCAGTGAACGCCGGCACATACGCGCACTTCTCGGAGAATTACAAAGGCGAGAGCGGGACGCTTACGATGGATTACTGGCCGCTCGCCTATCACCTCGACGCCGCCAAAGAGCAGTTCAAGCAGGCGACGTTGATGATGGCCTGCTTCGAGCATTGGTTCGGCCCGTTTCCGTGGTACGAGGACGGCTACAAGCTCGTCGAGGCGCCGCACCTCGGCATGGAACACCAGAGCGCGGTCGCATACGGCAATCATTATCGCAACGGATATCTCGGCCGCGACTTGTCTGCCACTGGTCACGGGCTCAAATGGGATTTCATCATCGTGCACGAGAGCGCGCACGAATGGTGGGGCAACAGCGTCACGGACAAAGACGCCGCCGACATGTGGGTGCACGAAAGCTTCGCGAACTATTCGGAGAGTCTCTACACCGAATGTCAGGAGGGCACCAAAGCCGGCGCAGAATATCAGCTCGGCACGCGACGCCTCGTGAAGAATGACATCCCGATCGTTGGCGTCTACGGCGTCAACGACGAAGGCTCAGGCGACAAGTACTACAAGGGCGGCAACATGCTGCACACGATCCGCCAGATCGTCGACAACGATGAGAAATGGCGGGGCATTCTCCGCGGCGCGCAGCAGACATTCCGGCACCAAACGATCACCGGGAGTCAGCTCGAAGAATACATGAGCAGGCAGGCCGGCGTGAATCTCGGAAAAGTTTTCGACCAGTACCTTCGCACGACCAAGATTCCCATGCTCGAGTACAGCGTTGATGCCGGCACGCTTTCGTATCGATGGGCGAATGTGGTGCCCGGCTTCGACATGCCGGTTCGCGTGACGCTCGGCGACGCGAAGTACCTCCTGCTCAAGCCGACCGATTCGTGGCAGACCTACCGCATGCCCTCGCAAAGCTCTGCGGTGGTGGTCGACGAGAACTTCTACGTGGAATCGAAGAACGTTGCGAGGCCCTAGAGGCGTGTAAGCGCCTCGTAGGTTTCCGGACGCCGGTCGCGGAAGAACTGCCACACGTTGCGCACTTCGCGAATCTGGTCGAGATCCAGTTCGGCCGTGATCAGTTCGGTCTTATCGCGTGACGCCGTCGCGATGAACTGTCCGCGTGGATCGCAGAAATAGCTCTGCCCGTAAAACTCGCCGATGTTCCACGGCGCCTCGGTTCCAACGCGGTTGATGGCGCCCACGAAATACGCATTGGCCACCGCGTGCGCCGGCTGCTCGAGCTTCCATAGATATTCCGAGAGGCCCGCGACCGTCGCGGAAGGATTGAACACGATCTCCGCGCCGGCGAGTCCGAGTGCCCGCGCGCCCTCGGGGAAATGGCGGTCGTAGCAGATGTACACACCGATCGTCGCGTACTTCGTCTTGAACACGGGATAACCCAGGTTGCCCGGTTTGAAGTAGTACTTCTCCCAGAAGCCGGGCGCGGTGTGCGGAATATGGTTTTTGCGGTACTTGCCGAGGTAGCTGCCGTCGGCGTCGATCACGGCGGCGGTATTGTAGTACACGCCGGTACCGTCCACTTCGTAGAGCGGCACGATAATGACCATTTTGTGTTTCTTCGCCATCTCCTGCATCACCTTCGTCGTCGGCCCGTCCGGAATCGCTTCCGTTGAGTCGTACCAGCGCGTCGTCTGCTCGGCGCAAAAGTACGGACCCGTGAAAATCTCCTGCATGCAGAGAATCTGAACGCCGTCCTTCCCGGCCTTCTCGATGATCTCGAGATGCTTGTCGACGTTCGCCTGACGGATGACGTCGAGTTTTTCGGCGGTGCTGCAGGCGTGGGTCGCCTGAATGAGGCCGCACTTCACTAGCCGGGGCATCTAGTTCTCTCCGGCGGCCGGCACTGCGCGGCCGCGCATCAGGATGTAGTAGACGATCGCGCTCAGCGCGAAGGTCACGAACCACGCGTAGGAGTAGAGATGATCGAAGAATCCCGGATCGGCGGGGTTGCCGCCGGGTGTCATCGCCGCGCGCACGAATCCTGGTGCCACGGGGAGCACACCGATGACCAGTGCCGCGACGGCGCGCGGATTCACGCCGCGCACGTATTCGTACGGGCCATGCTCGTCGTAGAGTCCGGCGAGCGAAAGCTTTTGCTTTCGCAAAATCCAATAGTCCGTGATGAGGATTCCGCCGAGCGCCCCCATGAGGCTCGAGTAGCCAATCAGCCAGTTAAAGATGTACGCCGAAGCGCCGGAGTAGAGCCGCCACGGCATCATCAAGATTCCAATCACGGCCGTGATCAGTCCGCCCGTCACAAAGCTGATCTTGCGCGGATTGAGGTGCGAAAAATCGTTCGACGGTGATACGACGTTCGCCGCCATGTTCGTATGCAGCTGCGCGGCGAGCACGATCAACGCCGCAAAGATGATTACCACCGGCCCGCCGATGCGTGTCACGAGATCGACGGGATCCCAAATCGCCTTGCCGAAAATCACGATCGTGGCGCTGGTTACGGCGACGCCGATGAACGCGAACGCCGTCATCGTCGTCGGAAGTCCGAGCGCCTGTCCCAATGCCTGGGAGCGCTGGCTCTTGGCGTAGCGTGTGAAGTCCGGGATGTTCAGGCTGAGCGTGGCCCAGTAGCCGACGTTCGCCGTGAGCGCCGGAGGGAAGAGCACCCAGAACGACACGCCATTCACGCCCTGCAGACGCCGCGACTGCGCGAGAATATTTACGAGGCCGCCGCCATTGCGGATTCCCCAAATGAGGAGAATCACTCCGCCCGAAAGCAAAAATGGTGCGGCGTAGCTGCCGAGTTTTTTGATGCGCTCGATGCCGCCGCGGATGATCAGCACCTGCAGAATCCAGAACAGGCCGAACGTGATGGCCTTGCCACTCGGCACCTGCGCCCACCCGCTCCACGCGGCAGTGAACAGTGTGTTGAGCGCGAGCGCGCCGATCCACGTTTGGATGCCGAACCAGCCGCACGCCACTATCGCGCGCAGCAGGGCCGGAATGTTCGCACCCCACACCCCGAAGCTCGCGCGGCACATCACCGGAAACGAAATGCCGTATTTCGTTCCCGCGTGCGCGTTGAGGATCATCGGAATGAGGACGATCACGTTTCCGAGCAGAATGGTCAGCAGGGCTTGCCACCAGTTCATCCCCTGAATCATCAATCCCGACGCGAGCGTATACGTCGTGATGACCACGCTCATTCCGATCCAGAGCGCCGCGATATTGTACGTGCTCCATGTGCGGCGGTCGAGCGTGGTCGGGGCGAGATCGGCGTTCCAGAGCGGGCTGTCGCTGAACGCGAGTTTTGCGGCGTCCGTGTGACTGACGTCTGCTGCGGTCATGCGAGGCCGGCCGATTTGCGCGGAAGCCACTCGCCGCGCCCTTCCTTCCCCACGACTTTGTAATCGTCGACGATCACGTCGCCGCGTGAAATCGTGGTGCGCGAGAAACCGGCGAGTTCCCAGCCTTCGTACGGAGACCAGTCCGCATTGGTCTCCATTGTCGAGGGCGAGACCGTCAACGTCTTCGTCGGGTGAATGATCGCGAGATCGGCGTCCGCGCCGATTTCGATTGCACCCTTCCTGGGAGCAAGGCCCATCACTCGCGCAGGCGTCGAGCTCAGCTTCGCGCACATTTCTTCGAGCGTGATGCGGCCCGCGAGCACGCCCTTCGTGTACGTGAGCGGGAGCAGTGTCTCGAGGCCGGGCATTCCCATCGGGATCTTGGTCCAGTCGCCGTGCCACATCGCTTTCTGTTCGCGCGTGAACGTGCACGTATCCGTCGAGACGATCGAGACCTCGCCGTTCTTGAGTCCTTTCCAAAGCCGTTCGACATCCTTCGGCTTCTTGAGTTGCGGACAGCACGCGAACAGATGTCCGTCGTCCCGGTCAAACATCGAGTCATCGAGCACGAGGTACTGCACGCACGTCTCCGCAATCACCGGCACACCGCGGGTTTGCGCGGCGCGAATGATGTCCGCGCCCTCGCCGGTGCTCATGTGCACGATGTACAGCTGGCCGCCTGTCACCTCGCTCCACATCACGGCGCGCTGTATAGCCTCAGCCTCAATGAAATTCGGCCGCGTCATCCGATGCAGCTTCGCGCCGTACTGCTTCATGAGTTCGGGCGTGTGGTGCCGCGCGATGAGTTCGTCGAGCACGCGCGACGATTCGGCGTGCACCAGCAACATTGTGCCGTACTCCTTCATTTTTTCCAGCGTTCCGAACAGTGCGCGGTCGTCCGACTGCCATCCCTCAGACTCGTAGATCATGAACTCCTTGAACGTGCTGAAGCCGCGATCCACCATTCCCTTGATCTGATCCTTGTGTTCGTCCCAGCGCGTAATGCAAATGTGAAACGTGTAGTCGATCAGCGCCTTTCCCGCGGCTTTTTTGTGCCAGTTATCGGCGGCAGCGGAAAGCGAGTCGTCTTTGTATGGTATGGCGAAGTCGATGAGAGTCGTCACACCGCCGCGGGCACCCGCGCGCGTGCCGGTGCGATAATCGTCGGCGCTCACGGCGCCCATGAACGGAAGCGCAAGATGGACGTGCACGTCGAGCACGCCGGGAATCACATGGTGCCCGCTCGCGTCCGTTACCTGTGCGCCCGTGGCATCAAGCCCGACACCAATCGCGGCGATCTTTCCGCCCGCGATCCCGATGTCTTGCACCGAGGCTCCGGCCGGCGTCACGACATTCCCGCCTTTCACAACGCGATCGAAGCGCATTTATGGAATCTCCCTGGGTCTGCGAGCCTTACGCGTTGCCTGCGTAGCCTTCGACTGGCTCGACTCCGCCAGTGTACGCGTCGCCATCGGGCCGACGGATCTGACTCTGCTGCTTCACCCGATCTTTTCGAATGCCGCGGAAATCTTCGATACTCTTCCAACCCTTGTCCGCATGCTTGTCGAGGAAAGCGTCGAGCCCTTCGTTCAGCTTCTTGATCACGTTCGGGCCGACCGCGTGATCGAGCATCGCCGCGGTGCACACCTGCACGGTGCCGCAGCCAAGCAGAAAATACGAGAGCGCCTGATTGAAATCGGAGACGCCGCCGATTCCGGAAAATGCACGGTCGGGAAAGGCCTGGGTCATCTTCGCCATATTGGCGAGCGACAGCGGAAGGATCGCCGGCCCGCCGAGTCCGCCGCTTGATACGAAACCGTCCACATTGATTTCGAATTCGAGCGTTTCGGGATCGATCACCGGAAGCGATGGGAATGTGTTCGAAGAAACAATCGCGTCGGCGCCGCCTCGGAAACACGCCGCCGCCTCGACGACGATGTCGCCGGTGGCGGGCGTGAGCTTGGTCCACACCGGAATCGTCGCGACTTCTTTTACTGCCTCGGTGACGACCGAGCAGAGTCCTTCATCTTTCCCGATGTTGGAGCCCATGTCTTTTCTGTCCATGTGCGGACAGCTGAAGTTCGTCTCGATACCGTCGGCGCCGGCGTCCTGACACGCCTTGGTGAGTGTCTGCCATGCCTTGAGTTCTTTGTCGCTGCCCGAGCCGGCCATTACCGAGGCGATCACAACGCGCGTGGGGAAGGCCTTCTTTATGCGCTCGATGCGCGGCACCCACCAGTCGAGGCCCTTGTCCGAGATCAGCTCCCAATTCCACGAGCCATGGAGCGCCGCGCCGTCACGCTTTTGCATCGACACGAGGTTGTCCGCCACGCTCGTCCGGAAGAATTTTGTCCGCGCGCCGACGACGTTCGTCACGGGGTGGAGGCCGATGGTCTTCACCACCACGCCGCCCCAGCCGGCGTCGAACGCGCGCAAGATATTGTTCTCGCTTTCCGTCGGCGGTGCCGAGGAGAGGAGATATGGGTTGTCGAACTTGATTCCCGTGAACGTTACGGATCGGTTTGCCATGGGACTCTCCACAAAAGGCGGCAACAGACGCGTGGATCGTCCTTCTATATATGAAAGGACCCCCATAGGGGCAAACCGGAACGCCGGCTACCGTGGCGCACTTGGCAGCGCGAATGCGACCACGTAATCGCCGCGCCCCCACTCGTCGCTTCCACCAACCGAGACGACGACGAACTGCCTGCCGTTGCGCTGATACGTCATCGGCGTCGCGCGCGCGCCACCGGGAAGTTTTCCCTTCCAGAGTTCGCGACCCGTTTCAATATCGAAGGCGCGGAGCGCGGGATCCATCGTTGCGCCGATGAACACCACACCGCTCGCTGTCGCGATCGGGCCGCCGAGGTTCGGCGTGCCGAGCGAAGTTTTCGATACTCCGGCAAGATTCGGCGCGATGTTCGATGGATCGCCGAGCGGCACTTCCCACGCCTTCGCGCCGGTTGCGAGGTTGATCGCAACGAGCGCGCCCCAGGGCGGCGGTGTGCACGGCGCGTGGCTCGGACTCGTGATCATGCGGCGCCGCATGATGTACGGCGTGCCGTGCATGCGCGTGTATTGATCGCCAAGCCGTGATTCGTTTCTGGTGATCTCAGCCGTGTCGATTTTTTCGAGCGGGATTAACTGCACGAACGCGGGAATGCGGTTCACCGGAATAACTGCAATCTGGCGCGACGGATCGAATGTCAGTCCGCCCCAGTGCGCGCCGCCGATATTTGATGGGACCGCGAGCGTGCCGCGGAAACTCGGCGGCGTGAAGGCTCCCTCGTTCCGCAGCGGTGTGATCTGGTCGAGGCACGCCTGCCGGTCGGCCGGCGTCGGTCCCCAGACATTTTCGAGCGCGAGTCCCTGCGGGCTCAGTGGCGGAATCACCGTGTTGAACGGCTGTGTCATCCACGCGTGCTCGCCCGGAACATCGCTCGCGGGAACTGGGCGCTCTTCGACAGGAAAAACCGGCACGCCGGTATCGCGATCAAGGACGAACAGCTGCCCGCTCTTCGTCGCCTGAAGCACGACGGCGCGCCTGCGCCCCTCGTGCACGATTTCGACAAGCGCCGGCGGTGATGCAACATCGTAGTCCCACAGATCGTGATGTACCGCCTGAAAATTCCAAACGACTTTTCCCGTTGCGGCTCGCAACGCGACGATCGAGTTGGCATATCGATTGTCGCCAACGCGCTCGCCACCATAGTAGTCGGGGCTCGCGCTGCCGGTTGGCACGAACACGAGATCGCGCGCCGAATCAGCGGCGAGCACGCTCCACGCGTTGGCAGCGCCGGTGGTATGCGCCATCAGTCCGGTCCAGCTGTTCCACGCGGCGTCCGTGGAATCTCGCGGCACGGGATCCCAGCTCCAGCGAAGCGCACCCGTGCGCGCGTCGAACGCGCGCACTTCGCCGCTCGCCGCATTGGTGCGGTTGTTGTCCGCGACGGCTGAGCCGGTGACGATCATCCCGTTGATCACCGCGGGCGGCGACGTGAGCTCGTACTCCTCTTTGTACGCTGGCGCGTTTCGAAGCCCGCGCTTCAATGATATCTCTCCATTCTCGCCGAAGTTCCTGCATTTCGCGCCGGTTCTCGAGTCGAGAGCGATAATCCGCGCGTCGATGGTGCCGATGTAGATTCGCCGCTTGCAGACAGATCCGGCCGGAGCTTTCGCGTCGAGCCACGTCGATACTCCACGGTTCGCCCAATCGCCCCAATTCATTCCGCGATCGGTGTGCGGATCGAACGTCCATCGCTGCTGGCCGCTGACCGGATCGAGCGCAATCACCCGCGCGAACGGCGTTGAGAGATACAGGGTGCCGTCCACCATCAGCGGCGTCGCTTCGAACTTCGTCGGCTGTCGCGTGTGCGTCGTGTCGCCGGTGCGGAAGGTCCACGCGACTTCGAGCCTGCCGACGTTCTCTCGCGTGATTTGTGTGAGAGGCGAATACCGGCTGCCGAGCGCATCGCGACCGTAGGCAGTCCAGTCGCCCTGCACCGGAACCGCCGCGCCCTGCGCACTGGCGCTGGACGCGGCGGATGAGACTGTGGCTAGCGCGGCAAGAAGCGCGCGAACTCGTGACATCGTTCTCACGATTACGGCGTCTGCTTGAGCTTCGCGCCGGTAAGAGTCGCCACTCCAGCGAGCGTCGTCTGCGCCGCGTTCAGGCCGAGCCGGAAGTCCTTATCGCTGTACGTCGAATACAGGTCCGTCACCTGATGCCACTGCGGATCCCAGCCGGCGCCGATGTCGCGCGCGCGCTCGTTTTCTCGGAGACTGATCGCGGCGACGATGTCCTGGAACGGTCCGCTGTCCGTGTTCGTCATGTGCTGGCCGACCTGCGCCGGATAATCCGTCGCGTACTTGTCGTTCGCCGTCGCGAGCGCCCACGCAAGCTTCTGCGCACCCTCGGAAAACTTCGACGTCATCGCGAACTCGATGTTCACATCCGCTTCCGGGCGCTGCTCGGGACTCATCGTACCATCCGCGTGCGGCATGCCGTGATCGAACATCATCATGTCGTGCTGGATCATGCCGAGCCATTTCGGTTCGGGATATCTGCCTGATCCCTTTGGGTTTTCTATTCCCTGCAACGCCTGTCGCTGCACGATGTATTGGCGCGCGCCGTTCGTGCCCGTCTCTTCGTTGTTCCAGAGCGCAAACCGGATTGAGCGGTCGGTTTGGATGTCGGGGCTGCTGAAGATGCGCGCGAGTTCCATCACGAGCGCGGTTCCCGAACCGTCGTCGTTCGCCGCCTCTCCCCAGCCGTGACCGTCCATGTGGCCACCGATGATGTACATCTCCTCCGGGTGAGTCGTGCCGACTTTCGTGCAGTACACCTCCTGACGCTCGCCGTCGACTGCCGGCTCCGCGTTCAACGCACGCAGTTTCGCGTCGGCCTGCTTCAGTGAATCGATGTTCACTCCTGTGCTCGTGCGCACGCCGCGAACGCGCGCGCCGGAAACCCAGTCACCGCGCCCCGCGCCGCCGCCGCCACGGCCGCCACGGCCACCGCGGCCCGTGGTGTCGCGCCGTGGCGGCGTCGTGTATGTATAGATAATGCGCTCCGTGTTGGTACATCCATAACTCTTCAGCTGCGCCTCGATCCAGTCCACCGCCGCACGATTGCGCGCCGTCCCCTGCCGGCGATCGCCGAATTGCGTCAGCCCCTTGATCGTCGCCTTGTACGCTTCGAGGTCGAGCCGCGCTACCATCGACGTGATTTCAGGATTGCGCAGGGTGTCAACGCGAACAGCCGTGTCGGCTGCGGTTTGAGCTGTCTGCGCGTCGATACGGTCAGTAGCAAAAAACGCAAGAACCGCAAGAAACGCGCACGACGCGACGATATATGACTTGCGATGCATTTCAGTTCTCCAAAAGTAAAGTGCCATTCATGTTCAACGCGGCGCGACTAACCACCGCTGACGGAAGGCACGACGACGATAGTATCGCCGTCTTTCACCGGGGTTGCGAGTCCGTCGAGGAACCGAACGTTCTCGTCACCAAGAAAGAGGTTCACATGTTCCCGCACTTCGCCCTGCTCCGTCAACACCCGGTCGATGATACCCGGATTGCCGGCGCCGAGCGTGGCGAGTGCCTCGCGAAGCGTGCCGCGCGCATGTTCGACGCGCACGGCACCGAGCCCGCGCGCGAGCGGGGTAAGCGCGTTTGGGAGGACGAACGTGATCATCCCGCGATCACCGCGGCCTTCACGCAGCTGATGTTCGGCAGCGCGTCACTGATAGTCGTCCAGCTCGCACCCTCATCGTTGCTCGCGAACAGCTTGCCGCTCCGGGTTCCGAAATAAATCCCTGCGGGGTCGTGCGAGTCCGCCGTCAGCGCGTCGCGCAAAACGGTCTCGTAGGCGCCCTTCTGCGGGAGTCCCTTCGCCAACGGCTTCCACGATTTGCCGCCATCCTTGGTGCGGTAGACGCGCATCTTCGCCTCCGGCACACACCGAAAGCCGTCGCTCTCGAGCGGGACGATGTACACGGTGTCGGCATCGTGTGGATGCATCTGCATCGCAAACCCGAAATCACTCGGCACGCCATTCGCGATGTCACGCCAGTTGTCGCCCCAATCGTCGCTGCGATACAGGCCCCAGTGATTTTGAAGAAAAAGCGTTCCCGGCCGGCTCGGATGGTGCACCACCTTGTGTACGCACTGCCCGAACTCCGGATACTTGTTCGGCAGGAACTGCGCGCGCACTCCCACGTTGCGGGCCTTCCAATTCTTTCCGCCGTCTTCCGTTCTATAGAAGCCGCCGGTGCTCATGGCGACGGCCATTCGCTTTTTGTTGGAAGGGTCCGGAACAATTGTGTGGAGGCACATGCCGCCGCCGCCCGGCGTCCACTTGGGACGATGCGGATGATTAAGAATCCCCTGCACCGCCGTCCACGTATCGCCGCGATCGCGCGATTCGAACAGCGCATGCGGCTCCACACCGCACCACAGAAGATTCGGATCGCTCTCGGGCCCGGGCGTGATCTGCCAGACCTGCACGAGAGAAAGTCCGGATCCCTCCGGAAACTTCACGTTCTGTCTGTCAGGCGCCGACCACGTCTTGCCAAAATCGTCGCTCGTGCGGATCACGCTCCCCCAGTGGAAACTGCGGGTCGCCGCGAGCAGGCGCTGGTTCCCGGCGCGACCGTCGTACGCCATCGCGTACACGGATTCCCCCGGAAAATGCGGCTTCCCGATATTCCACGTTTTCCGTTTTCTGTCCGAGCGAATCACGAACGCGCCCTTGTTCGTCCCGACGAGCACGATGACGTCGCCCGCCCCGCTCTTCTTTTTCTGTTTCGTTGTTTTTTTCGGCGGCATGAATTTCCCCAGGCTCAGTTCTTTCGCTTCGCTCTCGCGAGGAGCACCGTGATGTTGTCCGTTCCGCCGCGATCGAGCGCGAGATCGAGCAGGCGGTGACACGTCTTCTCTGACGATTCGAGCGCGCTGAGTTCCGCGGCGATTTCATCGTTGGTCACGTGCTTCGTCAATCCGTCGCTGCACATGAGAAAGAAGCCCTTGCCGTCCATCTTCACCTTGCACACCTCCGGCTCCGCTGCTTCCGCACCGATCGCGCTTGCCAGCACATTGCTGAATGGCGACTTCGCCAGTCGTTCCGGAGCAAGCACGCCCTGATCGACCAGGTCCTGACCGATGGTCTGGTCGCGCGTCAGTTGCAGAAGCTTTCCCGAATGGAAATAGTAGCACCGGCTGTCACCGACCTGGACGACATAGGCCCACGGCCACACTGCAATGAACAGCGTGAGCGTGGTCGCCATCTTGCGCGCCTCCTGCTGATGAGACGCCTGTGTGCGGACAGCCGTGTGCGCTTCGAGCGTCGCCGAGCGAAGGGCGTGCGTGAACTCTTCTTCGTTCGACGTGCCCGCCGCACTGTAGCAGCGAAGCGTTCCCGAGACGTATTGCATGATCGATTCGATCGCGAGCTGGCTCGCCTCGCGTCCGCCTGTGCTGCCGCCGACGCCATCGGCCACCAGCATCAGCGACGCGAGGCGTGTGCCCCGAACCGGAAGCGTCTCCGGTGACGGCAGGCTCGTCTCGTGGATCACGAGTTGAGGATGAATGGTCGCGATGAGAAAGTGGTCCTGATTCTCCTTGCGCACTTTCCCCACATGCGTGATGCCGAACAGATCGAGTTCGTCATCACGTGGGCGCGCG
>JBBRBH010000007.1:0-100217 GCA_038205995.1 Gemmatimonadales bacterium | reverse complement strand
CACTCGTGTGGCGGCGGAGTAAACAGCGGATCGGGGCGCACGCCCAACGGAATCTCCGCTGAAGGCAGCGCCCACTGCCAGCCGAGTATCCACACGCGGCCCGTGGGCGTCACATAAATCGTATCGGGCGAAAGCGCGCCGTGCGTCTGTCCCGCGTCGTGCAGATACGCAACCGCCGATCCCGCCGCGCGCAGGACGCGCAGCATGTACGGCACTGTCTCCACGCCGAGCCTGCGGATTCGCGCGCCAACGGTTTCGCCCACCACCCAGCGGCGCAAATATCCCGGCCCGCGCCGCGAGCCCGGGCTCTGCGTCCAGAAGTGATACGTGGTTGGAATCGCCGGATGATTGCGATGCGCGAGCGAGCGGGCTTCGTCAAACAGCCACTGGGCATGCGCCGGATCCGGCACCGTAACGAGCGCCAGCGACCGGCCGAGCGCATCAATAATTTCCTGCGCGTGCCGGTGATTCGCGAAGTAGCCCTGATCACCCCACGTCCATCCCGGCGGCAGCTGCCATCCCTCGAGATGTGCCGGAATGCCGGTGGTGCGTCGGACGGGAATGGAATCGGTGCTCATCATGACACACCAAAAGTGTCAGATGGCGGGCGCCGGAACCAGTGCGATGCGAACGGTGACGCCTTCGCCGAGGACGCTTTCGATCGTGATCGTGCCACCCCACCCCTCGATCATGCGCCGGCTGATGGCGAGCCCGAGCCCGCTTCCGCTCGTGCGGGTGGAGAAATGCGGTTCGAAGATGCGTGGCATCACACGGTCGGAAATGCCCTGCCCGTCGTCGCGCACCTCGAGTTGAACCGCATCTTCGTACGAATGCGATACCGTCACGCTCACGTGGTGGGCATTCGCGAGGCGCGCGTTTTCCAGAAGGTTCAGCAATACCTCACGGAGCTCGGTGGCACCGGCGAGCACCATCACGGGCGCCTCCGTTCCCTCCGCCGTCCAGCGAACCGCATCGCCTCCCATGAGCTCGAGGTTTACGACGTCGTTCACCGCCTGCGCGATGTCCACCGGAACGGCGAGCGGCCGGTCGTCGGGTGCGGTGCCGTAACGGCTGAAGGCGCGCGCGATTTCGTCCAGCCGATCAATCTCGGAGAGCACGCGCGAGATGTTCTCGTCGAGCACCTTGTCGAAGTCGACCGCGGGATCGTGCCGCGCGCGGCGCAGATGCTGCATGCCGAGCCGCATAGGCGTGAGCGGATTCTTGATCTCGTGCGCCACCTGCCTGGCCATCTCGCCCCATGCGAGCACGCGCTGCGATCGCGCCTCCTGCGCGCGGCCCGCTTCGAGATCGTGCGCCATCTCGCGGAACGCGGTAAACACCGGCTGGAACTCAACCGGCGGATCACGCTCGAGCCGCGGTTCGCGCTCGCCCGCGGCCAGCGCGAGCGCGCCTTCTTGCAGCGCGCGAATCGGACGTGAGAACTGCCGTGCGGCGAGCCCCGAGAGCCAGAGCGCCGAAAGCGCGCCGAGGGCGGCGGCAAAGAGCACGAGAATGCCGAGGTCTCGTCGCCGCTGATCGACCGAGACGTCGTCCTCGGTTCGGGCGGGAGCCGCGAGGACGAAGTTCACCGGCGACGCCGTGTCGCTCGCGGTGCGGAAGCCGAACAGCATGGGCTCCGATCCCACGCGCTCTTCGCTGCTCGCGGTCGGAGGATCGCCTTCGCTCAGCGCCAATGCGGCTGCCGGTGGAAGCATGCGGCCCAGCGGCGCGAGCGCGTCGAGGAGCGAATCGCTCGACGCGCGGAGAATTCCGTCCGCGTAGAGAAAGAGCGGCGTTTGAAACTTCGCCGCGAGGTCGGCGATTTTGAACGTGTCCGTCAGCACGGCGACGCTGCGCAGTGTCTCGCGTACGACGAGATTCTGCGCCTGCACGCTGTCCGTCAGCAGTCGCTGATAGCTCCAGGTCGCGAACGCGCCCGCCGGCAGCACGAAGAATGCGAACAGCGCGAGTGTGAGCCGCGCGCGATAGCTGCGCAGCCAGAGGCGCCGTTGCGATCGGAGCCACCGGCCGAACGCACCGTCGGCGACGACGAGCAGCATCCACAGGCCGAAGAGCGCAAAAAGATCGAGCAGGACTACGAGAGCACCTCGCATCACCAGCTGGCTGTTGCTGCGCAGGGCGATTGCGCCGTGCACGTTCACGATGCCCTTACTGTCCATCAGAAACCAGTCGCCGTGCAGTTCTTCACCCTGGCGAATCCATTCTCCCTCGCTCGTGATGAGCGCAGAACGGCGCGCGCGGTCGAGCCGCAGCGTATACGGCGCATCGACGGCCGGGTTCGCGCCGAATCCGTACAGCGCACCGAATTTGTCGCGGTGAACGAGCCGCGAGCGCGGCGCGACGACGATCGTCGTCACCGAACGGTCTTCGTGCGGAACCGAGAGCACCAGGTGCAGGCCCGGCGTGCCGGGCACCTCCGTGAACACGGCTTGCGAGGAGTCCGACGCCTGACGCGCGAAGTATTCGATTCCGTTCGTGTGCTCGGTTTTTCCCACCAGCAGCGTCGCGATTGGAACGCCGAGCGAACTCCAGCTCGTCAGCTCTACGGGGTAATCGCCGTTCGCCAGGTCCGATTCCGCGTAACGGGCCAGCAGCTCGGCGCGGGTCCGCGGCGCGCGCGCCACATCGAGCTGCGCGGTGAACCGGCGAAGCAGCGCCTCGGCCGCGGGATCCGACGAGTTCAAGCTCGCGACGTCCTGCTCCGCGAGCAGGACGCGCGAGTGCACCGACTGTCCCCACACGAGCGTCACCGCGCCGCATGCCGCGACGATCGCAACCGGCAGCACCGAGCCTCTCGCGCGCCGCGCCAACGCGAGCGCGCCGATCGCGAGCACCCAGAGCGCGGGATACCACGGCGGATACGCCCCCGGTTCTCGCAGCAGCACTGGCGCGAGCAGCGACGCGAGCGACGCGATCCCGGGCGCAATCCAGAGCGGAATCCCGCGCCGTGCGCCGAGCGCCGCTTGTCCCGCTGTCGCGCCGGCCATCAGCACCGACACCGACGCGAGAAACATCGTCATCTCCCACGCGAGCCACATCGAAGACGTCACGCCGCCGGTCGGAAACTGGATGCCGCGCGCGAGATCCCGCAGGAGGAATGGACCGACCCCCGCGACGATCACCACCGCAGCGATCGCCTGCGCGCGCGTCCGAGTGCGGACGCGCGCCCGCAACGCCGCGAGCAATCCGAGCAGGACCAGCGAACAGGTGAGCGCCAGCGCGCCGACGCTGCCGGTAAACGGCCCCCCTCCCGCCACGAAGAAATAACTCGGATCGAACAGCTCCGACGCGTTCGAGAAGAGCGCGAGCGGCGTCAGCGCGACGGCCGCCAACGCGACCGTGAGCGCGACAAGCCGGCGACGCACACCGCCCCGCTCACGCCACGTCGCGGCAAGAAAGAACAGCGTGGCAATCGCGAGCACGATGCCGCCGCGCGTGCGTGCTTTCTGCCTTGCGAAATCCGCGAGCGCCTCGCCGTGCGGCGCGCTCGCGCGCACGCCCATCACGGGGACGCCCGCGGCGACCACAACCGCCTGCGAATCGCGCGCGGCCGTTGATGGATCTCCGTACACGAAACCAGGGACGCCGAGTTTCTGTTCCAGCGACACATCGAACGCCGGCGCAAGCTCGTTGCCCGGCCTGTCCGCATGCACGAGCAGCTCCGCCACCGCGCGATCGTTGCCGCGCCCTGCGATGGCGTAGAGCGCGAGATAGAACTGCGTGGGCCAGGCTCCCACAGGACCGGTGAGAGAATCGAGCGGCGTCATCAAGCGGCCCGACCATGCGAACGGCACTCCGCTCCGAATCAGCACCACGGAGCGCGTCTCGATGGATCGGCGCAGCTTGTCGAGATGCCTGAAGGCGGCTGTCGGATCGGCCGGCGCGTCGAGCGCCCGCACGGCCAGGCGCTGCAGTTCCGCAGCTTCGGCGCTGAGCGCGGCGGCCATCGCGGCCGTTCCGCGCGCCGCCACCGCGCGCTGCTCCGCGGCCGGATTTGCGGCTATCGAGGAACGTGCCGCTTCCGCGCTCGCCGCGATTACCACGAACGTCGCCGATGCGACCGCGAATCCCACGCGATGCCACGTGCGCCGTCCGCGCACCGTGAGCACGATCGCAACCAATGCAGTGAGGAGACTGACGGCCAGCGTCGCGGCGCCCGGAGCGCGCAGCCACAGGGCGGCACTCAATACGGTTGTCGTAGCGGCGGCCGCCCACCAGAGGCCAGAGCGAGGATTCACGGACGGATAATACCCCGCTCGCGGGCCGTAGGCGAAAAGTGACGTCGTGCGTGCACTCGGAGTATTGCTGGTCATGCGCACACTTATCGCGATTTTTTCAGTTGTCCTCGCCGTTACTTCATGCTCGGGTGGTGGCGGTGGCGGGCCCGCGGCCCCAACGCCCGTGCTCACGTCGGTCGCGATCTCGGGCGGCTCCACAGTAGTCGCCGGCTCGGCGCTCTCGCTGAGCGCCACCCCGAAAGATCAAAACGGAGCCACGATTTCCGCCTCGCTCTCGTGGTCGTCGTCCACGCCGGGCGTGGCGACCGTGAGCAGTGCCGGAGTCGTGACGGCGGTCGCCGCCGGAACCACCACCATCACTGCGACCGCGACTGCCGGTGGCGCTTCAGTTCAGGGAATTGTCCAAATCACCGTGACAGCGCTGCCCGTGCTCACGTCTGTTGCGGTCAGCACGCCAACCAGCACCATCACCGTCGGCGGCACGGTGCAGGCAACCGCGCTCCCGAAGGACCAGAACGGAAGCGCGATCGCGGCGGTCGTCACATGGAGTTCCTCCGCGCCGACGATCGCGAGCGTGAGTGCGAGCGGGCTCGTCACGACGCTGCTTCCGGGGTCGGCGACGATCACGGCGACCGCAACAGCGAGCGGCGCGACCGTCACCGGCAATGTGCTGCTGACGATCAACGCATTGGCGCTGAATTCAGTGACGATCTCTGGCGCGTCCTCCGTGAACGTCGGTGCTGCGATCACGCTTACTGCCAGCCCGCGCGATCAGAACGGCGCCGCCTTCGCCGCGTCGGTAACGTGGAGTTCCAGCGCGACCGGAATCGCGTCGGTGAACTCCGCGACGGGCGTCGTCACGGGAGTCGCGGCCGGCGCCGCGACGATCACGGCATCGGCCGCGGCAGGCGGCGTCACCAAGACGGCCACAGCGCAAGTGACCGTGATTGCGCCGCCCCTGCTCACGAGCGTCAGCGTCGCGCCACCCACCGCGACGGTCAACGTCGGCGATGGAACGCAGTTAGTCGCGAGTCCGAAGGATCAGAACGGCGCTGCGATTGCCGCGACCGTCACGTGGAGTTCCTCGGCGCCCTCGGTCGCGAGCGTGAATGGCAGCGGCCTCGTGAACGGCGTGGCGGTGACCGGTACGTCGCAAATCACCGTCGTCGCGCCGCCACCACTCGTGCTAACCTCTGTAACGATCACGGGCGGCACGACGGTCGGCACCGGATCGACGCTCCAACTCACCGCCAACCCAAAGGATCAGAACGGCACCGCCATCGCGGCCGCAGTGACCTGGAGCTCGAACGCCGCCGGAACCGCGTCGGTTAGCCCGGGCACCGGCCTTGTTACTGGAGTCGCAGCGGGCACCGCGACGATCACAGCGAGCGCGACGGCGGGCGGTGTCACCAAGACCGCGAACAGCCTCATCACGGTGACCGCCGCGTTCCCGAACAACGTTGCCGTCACCGCCACTACGAGCAACACGTTCACTCCCACCCCAGTGGACATCACGCTTCACGGCTCGGTGGATTTCATCTTCCAGAGCGTCACGCACAATGTCACGTTCAGTCCAACGGTCGGCGTGCCGGCAGACCTGCCGAACAACCAGAACGCGACGGTCACCGTGGTTTTCAACACCGCTGGCACCTTCAACTATCAGTGCACGATCCACGGTGGAATGACCGGCACGGTGATCGTGCACTAGTTCCCACCGGTTTCACCGGTTCCACATGTCAAAAGGCTCCTAAAGCCTTTTGGCGGTGTATCTTTGAGGATGCGACCACTTCGAATCCTCGCCCTCGCAGCGTGCCTGTCGGCGCCTGCATTCGCCCAGGTGACCTCCCTCGATGAAGGGAGCTTTACCATCACGCGCAACGGTGAGCGCGTCGGCCGCGAGGATTTCTCGATTCGCAAGTCCCCAGGGCCGGGCGGATTCGTCTTCGTCGCGCATGCGATCGTCGCACTCGGAACGCATCGGATCGAGCCGAGCCTCAGCGCCGACACCGGCGGAACCGTGCAGAAGTATCAGACCGAGGTGCGCGACGGCGGCCGCAGTTCCGTGACATACAGCGGCGTTTCCGCGCGGGACCACTACACCGCGCGTTCGAGCCGTCAGGACGGCGAGTCCGCGCGTGAGTTCCGGCTTCCACCGCGCACCGTCGCGGCCGAAGACGAGGTGGTGCATCAGCTCTGGTTTATCGCGCGCCGCGGGGTGGGTGCGACCGTCTCGGTTCTCGCGCCGCTGCGGGGCGTTGTCGAAACGGTTCGAGTCGAACTGGTGGGCGACGAACGCATCTCGATCGATTCACACGATATCGAGACGCGCCATCTGCGCTTGAGCACCGAGGGATCGGGCGCGACGCGAGACGTGTGGGTGGATGCCGCAGGCCACCTGCTGAAAGTCGTCATCCCGGCGAGCAAGATCGTCGCCGTTCGTGACGAAAAACCTCGCTGACAATCGTCTGTGAAACCCCGTGGCCGCTTCCGGCGTACGGCCACCCGTAACCCACCCAGGACTCTTACAAAGATGCGAAAGCTGTGGTGTGCCCTGCTTTTCTTGGCTACTGCTATGCCCGCCACCGGGCAGAGCGCGATCGGAGCGACTCTTTCTTTGGAAGACGCGCTGCGGCTCGCCAAGGCGAACAACCCTACGTACCTCCAATCCGCTAACGAGCGCCGCCGCTCCGAAGCGAGCCTGCGCACGTCGCGCGGCGCGTTCTACCCCGGCGCCTCGACGAACTTTGGCACGAGCTACCGCCAGGGTAAGCCACAGTTCTTCCAGGGCGTCGAGTTCGGCTCGAACTCCGACCTGCTCTCCTCGAGCTGGGGCCTCAACGTCTCTGCGAATCTGACCGCGAGCTCGTTCAGCGCGCTCAGGGCGGCGCGCGCGAATCTCACCGCGGCGGAGGCGGATGGCACGGCCGCGCTGCAGAATCTGCAGCTGACGGTCACCGGCCAGTATTTCCTTGTGCTTCAGGACCAGGCGCAGACCAGACTGCAGGACACGCTCGTCACGCTGAACCAGCTGCAGGTCGATCTCGCCCGCGCCAAGGCCGGCGTCGGTTCGGCCACTTCGCTCGACGTGAAACGCGCGGAAGTCTCGCTCGGTACGCAGCAGGTCATCGCGTTGCGCGCCCGCAATGCCGCCGCCGTTGATCTGCTTCGCCTCTTTCAGGACATCGGAATCGCCGCGCAGCCGGACGTGCGGCTCACCACGCTGCCCGCCGTCACGGAACCGAAGTTCGAACTCTCGCAGTTGATGGCGATGGCGATGCAACAAAACCCGGCCTTGCAGGCACTGAATGCGCGCATCGAATCGTCAAAGCAGAACGTCTACAGCGCGCGCTCGCAGTATTATCCCTCGCTCGGCTTCACCGCCTCGATCGGCGGCTCGTCGCAGCAGTACACCGATGGCAACTACCTTGTGACCCAGGCGCAGTCGTCGCTCGCCGGTCAGCGGACCTCGTGCTTCGCGCAGGATTCTCTGCGCCGCGGCGCGGGCCTCTCGGGAATCGCGACGTGCAGCGCGCTCGTGCTGTCCCCGGCGCAGGCCGACAAGATTCGTTCCTCGAACAATACGTTCCCATTCAAGTTCGTCTCGAACCCGTACAATCTTTCGCTCGGCCTTTCGCTGCCGCTGTTCAACGGCTTTCAGCGCGAACAGCAGGTTGAATTCAGCTCGGCCGATCAGAGCGACGCGCAGTACAACCTGAAAGCGCAGCAGCTAAAATTGACCGCGGATGTTTCGTCCGCGCACGTCACGCTGATTGCGGACTATCAGGCGCTCAGGTTGCAGGAAGCAAACTCGGTGGCCGCGCGCGAAGCGCTGCAGCTCGCCGAGGAACGGTACCGCGTGGGACTGAACAGTCTCGTCGACCTGCAGCAGGCTCGCAGCGACTTCCAGAGCGCGGAAGCCGGCAGGATCAGCGCGGTATTTGAATTCCATCGGGCGTTCGCGGTGCTGGAAAGCTCCGTCGGCCGCTCCCTTCGCTAACCGGGGATAGTCAGTCATGAGCAAAGGGATGAAGTTCGGGATCTTGATCGTCGCTGTCCTCGCTGTGGGCGGCGTGGTGGCAGTGGCGGCCGCCAAGAAAAACAAACAGCCCACCGAAGTCCGCGTCGAGGCCGTGCAGAAGCGCGATCTCGTCGCCTCGGTTACGGCCAGCGGGCAGGTCGCGCCGCACACGAAAGCCGATCTCTCGTCGGACATCACCGGCAAGATCATCAAGCTGACGGTGAAGGAAGGCGATTTCGTGAAGCAGGGAGACTTCCTGCTTCAAATCGATCCGCAGTCGTACGAAGCGGCGGTGCAGCGCAGCGAGGCGCAGGTCGCCAACGCGAAGGCGTCGCTGACCCAGGCGCAGGCGAGTCTCACGCAGGCACAGTCGAACCTCCGCCGGTCCACCGACATCCGGAAGAGCAATCCGAATCTCGTCTCGGAAGATCAGATGGAGCAGCTCAAGACCGCAGTTGAAGTCGATATGGCGCAGCTCGATGCGTCGAAGCACAACGTCGAGATCGCCGAGGCCGGCGTGAAGGACGCGAAGGTCTCGCTCGAGAAGACGACGATTCGCGCGCCGATGAGCGGCCGCGTAACGCGCTTGCTCGTGCAGAACGGTGAAACGGCGATTCAGGGAACGCTCAATAAAGACATGGCTACACTGCTCACGATCTCGGACATGAGCGTGCTCGAAACAAAGGTGAAGGTCGACGAAACGGATGTCTCGCGCATTCGGATCGGCGATTCCACCATTGTGCAGCTCGACGCATTCCCCGATACCACGTTTCTCGGCAAGGTCGTCGAGATCTCGAACAGCTCGGTCAAGGGCACCACGACCAGCACGGGCGATCAGGCGATCGACTATGAAGTGACGATCCGTCTCTTGAACCCGCCCAAAGACACGAAGCCGGATTTCTCGGCGACGGCAAAGATCATTACCGATTCGCGCAAGCAGGTGCTGTCGATTCCCATCATCGCGCTGACGGTGCGCGAGAATCAGACGCTGACGCCGAGCGACACGGCAACGCGCCCGGGGTCGAAGACATCTAATGGGAAGGAAGTCGGCAAGAAGGACGTCGAGGGCGTGTTCGTCGTCGGCGCCGACAACAAAGTGACCTTCAAGCCCGTAAAGGTAGGGATTGCAGGTGAGAAACACTTTGAGGTACTGTCCGGTCTTAAAGAAGGCGACAAGATCGTCGGCGGCACCTACCAGGCAATCCGCGATCTCAAAGACGGCACGCTTGTGCGTGAAACGAAGGCGACGGACACGAAGACCGGGAGCACGAAGCCGTGAGTCCACAAACCGAAGAAGTCGGCCTTAGCACAACCGCGGAACGCGCGGCGGTCGTTCAGGCCGCCGGCGCCCAGCCCGATAAAGACTGGGTCATCGTTACACGCGGCCTGAAGCGTGAATACGACATGGGCGGCGAAATCGTCCGCGCGCTTCGCGGCGTGGACCTCGCCATTCGCCGCAACGAGTATGTGGCCATCATGGGTCCGTCCGGGTCCGGCAAGTCGACGTTCATGAATCTGGTCGGCTGCCTCGACACGCCGAACGCCGGTGAGTACTGGCTGAGCGGCCAGCTCGTCTCGACCATGAAGGACGACGAACTCGCCCGTGTGCGCAACAAGGAAATCGGTTTCGTGTTCCAGACGTTCAACCTGCTGCCGCGCGCCAGCGCGCTGCACAACGTTGAACTGCCGCTGGTGTACGCGGGAATCGGATCCGCGGAGCGAAAAGAGCGCGCGATGGAAGCGCTCACCAAGGTGCAGCTCGCCGATCGCGCGACGCACCGTCCGAACGAGCTCTCCGGTGGTCAGCGCCAGCGCGTGGCCATTGCCCGCGCGCTCGTGAATCGTCCGTCCATTCTGCTCGCCGACGAGCCCACCGGAAACCTCGACTCGACGACGTCGGAAGAAATCATGAAAGTGTTCGAGAAGCTCGCGAGCACCGGCCAGACGGTCATCATGGTGACGCACGAGCCGGACATCGCCGCGCATGCGCGTCGCGTCGTCGTGCTTCGCGACGGGCTCATCGCCAGCGACGAGCGCAAAGATAGCTTCACAGCGAAACTCGGGCTGTAGCCGAGCCTGAGAGGGCGACATGCCCTTCTTCGAGTCGGTCGCGCTCGCGCTGAACACCATCCGCGTGCAGAAGCTGAAAAGCTTCTTCACGCTGCTCGGCGTCATGATCGGCGTGATGTTCCTCATCGCGGTCGTCTCGATCGTGCAGGGGATGAGCGACTACGTCGAGAACGATTTCGCCGGCAAGCTGTTCGGCGTGAACACGTTCACCTTTCGGCGCCGCCCGAACTTCAACGTCAACACGACTGACGATCAGTGGCGCGAGTTCCAGCGCCGCCCGCGGATCTATCAGGGCGACGTCGATCTCGTGCGCTCGGTGCTCCCGCCGGGCAGCAAGTCCGCGATCGTCAACCAGAACATGATCTACGCGTCGTCGCCCACGTCGCGCCGCCGGCTCGTGCAGGCGATCGCCACTGAGGCGTCGTACTTCGACATGAAGAAGCTGAATGTCGAGAGCGGCCGCGCATTCAGCGCGCAGGAAGTGAGCTCGGGCGCCAAGGTGATCGTGATCGGCACCGATATCGTGGACCGCTTGTTCACCGGACTCGATCCGCTCGGCCGCTCCGTGCGCATCGGCGGGCTGCCGTACCTCGTGATCGGCGTGCTCGAGAAGCAAGGGAGCGTCTTCGGATTCTCGCTCGACCGGCAGGCCATCGTGCCCTATACGACTCCGGTGAGCCGCATCATCCAGCCGCGCGGCGATCTGCAGTCGATGATCGTGCAGGGGCAGACGCGCGAACAGATGGACGATGGCATCGAGGCCTCACGCGAAATCATGCGCGGCGCCCGCCACCTTCCGCCCGGCAGAGTCGACAACTTTGCGCTCGAAACCGAAGACTCGGCGCTCTCATTCTTCGACGGCATCAAAAAACAAATGATCGTGTTTGGCACGGCGCTGCCGGCGATCGGGCTGGTGGTCGGCGCGATGGTGATCATGAACATCATGCTCGTCGCGGTCGCGGAGCGTACGCGTGAGATCGGCATTCGCAAAGCGCTCGGCGCGCGGCGACGCGATATCCTCTCGCAGTTTCTTATCGAGGCGACCACGCTGAGCGTGCTCGGCGCGGCCATCGGCATCGCGCTTGGATTGATCGCCGCGAAACTCGTCTCCATGAACACGCCGCTGCCTGCGGCTGTGGCGCCGTGGTCGATCGTGATGGCGCTCTTTCTTGGCGCCGGCGTGGGAATTGTTGCAGGCGTGTATCCGGCATCGCGCGCGGCGCGGCTGGATCCCATTGCCGCGCTGAGGCAGGAATAATGAAGTTCTTCGCGCGTGTCGCCATGGCGCTCGAGGGTGTGACGATCGCGTTTGAGGCGATTCGCGGCAACAAGGTGCGCGCGGCGCTGACGATCTCGGGTGTCGCGGTCGGCGTGTTCGTCGTGGTCGCGATGGCCGCTGCCGTGCACGGCATTCGCGAAAGCTTCCAGAAAGATCTCGACGAGTTCGGCGCGACCACGTTCCAGATCAACCGTCGCGATCCCGGCAGCCAGTGCAACAGCCCGGATGATCCCTGCCCCGACCGCAAGAATCCGCCCGTTTCACTCGACGAGCTGCACGCCATTCAGGCGCTGCCCGAGGTGGCATTCGCCGTCGCGCGCATCGGTAACCAGACCACGATGATCTATCGCGATCATCAGGTGAAGTCGGTTGGCTATGACGCGTACACCACCGACTGGATCCGCACCGATCGGGCAGATATTTCTCCCGGCCGCAGCTTTACGGAGGGCGAAGACCAGAGCGCGGCGCCAGTCATCATCGTCAACGACACGCTCAAGTCGCAGCTCTTTGGCGACTCCGATCCGCTCGGAAAGGAAATTCAGCTCGAAGGAAAGCCGTTTACGGTCATCGGCGTCTTCCACACGAAGGCCGGCTTTCTGAAAACGCTCAACGGAACCGGCCCCGACCAGCCGCGCGCCATCGTGCCGATGATGACCGCGTGGCGGCATCTCAGCGTCTGGAAACGAGGCATCAACGTCGCCGTAATGCCGCAGCCGAGCGTGACGCGGGATGATGCGATGGATGCCGTCACATCGCTGCTGCGCGGCCGGCGCGGCATCAAGCCGGGCGCGCGAAACTCGTTTTATCTCGTCGGCGAGGACCGTATTCTCGATCTCTTCAATCAGTTTTTCGGCGCAATCTTTCTCGTGGGCCTCACGCTCTCCGGCGTCGGCTTGCTGGTTGGCGGTGTTGGCGTGGTTGCGATCATGATGATCTCGGTCACCGAACGCACGCGCGAGATCGGCGTGCGAAAGGCTCTGGGCGCCACGAAGGGAGTGATCCTGTGGCAGTTCCTCGTCGAAGCGGCCACGCTCACGACGCTCGGCGCGGCGATCGGCCTTGTTATCGGCGCGATTCTCGCGTGGCTGGTGAAGATGAACACGCCGATTCCGGCATCAATTCCGGCTGAGGCGATCATTGTCTCGCTGGTGGCGGCCGCCGGCACCGGAATTCTGTTCGGCATGATGCCCGCCGCGCGCGCGGCGCGAATGGACCCCGTGGAGGCCTTGCGACACGAGTAGTTTAGAGGTGCCATGCGTCTCACAGACCTCCTCACGGTAGCGTTCGGGGAAATCTTCGCCAACAAGCTGCGTTCATTCTTCACGCTGCTTGGCATCATCGTCTCGGTGGCCTTCCTCGTGGCGGTGGTCGCGATCATTCAGGGCATGAACGCGTACGTGAAGGACAACATCGCCGGCGCACTGGTCGGCACCAATGCGTTCGAAGTGCGGCGCGCGCCGATTCAGGTGGGCTTCTACGACGACGAAGCGATGAAGCGCGTCGAGCGCCGCCCGCGCATCACGGTGGACGACGCCGCGATCGTTCGTCGCGCGATTCCCGATGCGCAAGCCATCGCGATCAACACGGGTTTTCCGTCTCCGCGCTCCGATGTCGTCTGGCGTGATCGCGAAGTCGGCGACGTGTTCGTATTTGGCATCACGCCAGAGTTCCAGGTAGTGAAGGACTATCGCTTTGCACAGGGCGGCCCCATTACCGATTCCGATCTCGAGCAGCGCAAGCCGGTTGTCGTGATCGGCCACGACGTCGCAGAGCACTTGTTCGAGAGCAACAACGCCATCGGCCAGGATGTGAGACTGGGGAGCCAGCACTTCGAAGTCGTCGGAGTCGTCGCGCCGAAAGGAAAGGTGCTCGGCCAGTCGTTCGATTCGTTCGCGCTGATCCCGTTCACACGTTACGAAATGCTCTACGGCCGGCGCCTCACGAACACGATCTCCGTGAAGATGCACGAGGCGAAAGAGGTGGGCGAAGCGATGCTCCGCGCCGAAGAGGCCATGCGTCTCGCGCACCATCTGCGCCCGGGACAGGAAAATAATTTCTCGCTCGAAACCGCCGGAGCGCTCGTGGACTTCTGGAAGCAGCTCACGGCCGTGCTCTTCAGCGTGATCCCGGCCGTCGTCGCGATTGGTATCGTGGTGGGCGGGATCGTGATCATGAATATCATGCTGATGTCCGTCTCCGAGCGCACCAGGGAAATCGGCATTCGCAAAGCCGTCGGCGCGCGCTCACGTGACATCGAGCGGCAGTTTCTTACCGAGGCAATCGCACTCGCGATGACCGGCGGCGTCCTCGGCGTGCTGGCCGGCTGGGCGTTTGCTGCGCTGGTCTCGGCGGTTTCACCGCTCCCCGCACGCATCACCGGGTGGTCCGTGCTGCTCGCGGTCTCGCTCGGCGCCGGCGTCGGCGTGCTGTTCGGCGTCTATCCTGCGCGGCGAGCAGCGAAGCTCGATCCGATCACCGCGCTTCGGGCCGAGTGAAGCAACCGTGAGGCAGCCATAGTGCGCGGAATTTCGGTCGACCAGCTGAGCGAGAACATCGAGATCGCGTTCGATGCGCTGCGCGTGAGCAAGCTCCGCTCCGGGCTGACGATTCTTGGCGTCGTGATCGGCGTGGCGACCGTCATGACGATGGCGACGATCGTGCAGGGTGTTCGCGATCAGATCCTGACGACCATCCAGGTCGCGGGGCCGACGACGTTCTACGTGATGCGCGTGTTCAACACCACGCCGGTGAATCCCGATGCGCTTCCGAAATGGATTCGCGTTCGTCCCGAGCTGCGCGCCGAGGAGGCGCAGCGCATCGCAGATCTCCCGCAGATCGAGTACGCGGGAATTTGGACGCAGCTGCAGATGCGCCTCGAATATCTCGGCGCGAGGAGCCAGAGTCTCGCCGTGTTCGGCGCGGACGATCGCTATCAGGAAATTCAGGGTGGTGAACTGATTGCCGGCCGCTGGTTTACGAAATCCGAGCTGCGCAGCGGCGCCGCAGTCGTGGTGATACAGGAGGCGCAGGCACGGCACATCTTCGGCCGCGTCGACCCCATCGGCAAAACGATCGTCGCCGGTGGACGCCCGGTGCAGGTCGTGGGCCTGCTGCAGCCACCCGCAAACATCTTCGCGCCGCCCGGGCAGGAAGTTGGCGCGGTGATGCCGTACGCCTTCACGATCCACAACTACAAGGTCGATAAAACCAACGCGCTCTTTATTTGTGTGAAACCAAAACCGGGAGTGTCGGTGACCGAGGCCGAGGAAGCCGTGACGATCGAGATGCGTTCGATTCGCAAACTGCGTCCAGCCGATCACGACAACTTCGACCTGATGAGTCAGGATCAGATCCTCGACGTTTTCACCTCGGTCACGGACATCTTCTTTCTCGTGATGCTCGTGCTGGCATCGGTCGCGCTGATGGTCGGCGGCATCGGCGTGATGGCGATCATGATGGTGTCTGTCACGGCCCGCACACGCGAAATCGGCGTTCGAAAGGCGCTCGGCGCGACCCGGCGCGATATCCTGCTGCAGTTCCTTGTCGAGGCGGCGACCCTAACCGGGATCGGCGGTGTACTAGGGATTGTCGTAGGCCTCGCGGCCGGAAAAGCCGCGACCTCGCTGATGAATATTCACGCCGATGCACCACTCGGGCTCACCATGCTCGCGGTGGCTGTCAGCGTGTCGATTGGGCTCATTTTCGGGGTCATTCCGGCCCGCCGGGCGTCGCGAATGAACCCGATTGAGGCCCTGCGATACGAGTAGGACGTTTGCGGCGCTGTATCGAGGCCCGACGTTTGCGTTACCCCGTGTAAGCCCGCAGTTTAGAGGCTTCTGACGGGCATCAAAACCGGAGTTTTGGGGCAATCTCTAACGCTCCGGCTGAGCTATCCGTTGTTAAGGTGTCATGCGACTCGGCGTCGGCAATTGTGCCGTCGCCAAACAAACCGGTGGTCCTGGAGGAAGTGCAAATGAAGAAGATTCTTGTTGCAGCGGCTATGCTCGCGGTGATGGCCGGTTCGGCTAGCGCCCAGGGTGGTGGTGGCGGTGGCGGCGGCGGAATGCAGCAGACGCCTGAGCAGATTGCGGCCCGTATGGCGATGCAGGTTGACGCGATGTTCAAGGACATCACGATCACGGATGCCATCAAGGCGAAGGCGGTCGATGTTCTCACGAAGGCTGGCGCGGACAATCGTGCCATCGATCGTGCAGCTCCGGATGCGGCCGATCAGCGCACGAAGATCATGACCAAGCGAAATGCCGATCTCGCGATGCTGCTGTCGAACGATGCGGACAAGAAGAAGCTCGCTGACAACATCGCAGCGATGCCCGCTGGCCGTGGTGGTCGCCCGCCCGTTGCTCGCTAACGAGCGGAAGTAAAAAGGTAGAAACGGTGGCCGGCAGAAATGCCGGCCACCGTTTTGTCGTTAGGCTGCGAGTTCACAGTTCAAGCACATAGTTCACAGGTTGGCAGTGTCAAAACTCGCTTTTCAACACGCCGAGCTCGCTCAGAGCTCGCTCGCAGCTTGAGCCGTGAAAGACGAGTTCTGACACATCCGAACATTGAACTGTGAGCTTGGCCCGTGAACTGTGAGCTACTAACCCTGCACCGCACCAATCGCTTGAATCTCGATCTGATAGCCATAGTGCAAATCCTTCACCGGCACCACTGCTCTCGCCGGTTTGTGCTCTCCCATCACCTTCGCATACTCGGCGTTCACCCGGCCCCATAGATCCATATCGCTCACATAGATGGTCATCTGCACCACCTCGCCGAGCGAACTCCCCGCCGCCTCGAGTACCGCGGCAACATTTTTCAGCGTCTGCGCGGTTTGCTCCTCAATAGTTCCGACTTTCTTATCGGAACTTCCCGGAATGAACGGCAACTGGCCGGCCACGAACACGAAGCCGTTGTGAACGATTGCCTGGGAATAATGGCCGCCGGCGGCGGGCGCATTGGATGTCGTGATTGATTTCATTGTTGTGAGTGGGTGCGGGTGCGGGAGCGCTATTCAAAACTGTCTCCCCGGCGACGTTTGCGCACTCTATCTTAGAGCATGTCCACTGTAGCCGTTCTTGCGATATTCGCCCACCGCGACGACGCCGAGCTGAATGCCGGCGGAACCCTCGCCAAACTCGCCCGCCAGGGTCAACGCACGGGCATCCTCGATCTCACGCAGGGCGAGATGGGCACGCGCGGTTCTGCGGCCACTCGCGCCGAGGAAGCGGCGCGCGCCGCGAAAGTGCTTGGCGTTTCCGTTCGCGAAAATCTCGAACTTCCCGACGCGGGCATCACCAACACACCGGAGACGCGCCGGATGCTCGCGGCCGTGATCCGGCGCCTGAAGCCTCAGGTCGTGATCTGCCCTGCGCAAAAAGGCCGGCATCCCGATCATCACGTCACCGCACAGCTCGTGCGCGATGCGTGCTTCGTCGCTGGTCTCGCCAAGATCGAACCCGAGCATCCCCCGCACCGCCCCCGCAAACTTCTTCACGCGCTCTCATTTCGTGAGGATCACGAGAAGCCCACGTTCGTGGTGGACATCGCCGACGATTTCGAAGTGAAGCTCAACGCCATCCGCTGCTACGCGTCGCAATTCGACGGCGCCACGCAGGGCGGCGAGGTATTTCCGAACGGCGAACCGCTCTACGACATCATTCGCCATCAGGCGGCGCACTACGGTTCGCTGATTCGATGCAAGTACGGCGAGCCATTCTTCACCAGTGAAACCATGCGGGTCGACGATATCACGACACTCGAGGTCTCGACATTTTGAACGCCCCCGACCCGGACCAGCATCGCGAAATCGACTACGGATCGTATCTCGCGCTCGAGAAACTTCTCGAGCTGCAGCGGCCGCGCTCCACGCCGGAACATCCGGACGAACTGCTGTTCATCATCGTGCACCAGGCCAGCGAACTCTGGTTCAAGGTGATCCTGCACGAGTTCGATGCGCTGATCGCGCGGCTCGAAAGCGCGGACGCGCCCGGATGTTTGCAGGCGATCAAACGGATCAACGGTCTCGTGGGCATCGTCTCGAACCAGCTTTCGGCGCTCGACACGCTGCCGCCGCAGCGGTTCGCGCAGTTCCGCGGCTACCTGGGATCGTCGAGCGGTTCGCAGAGCATTCAGTTTCGCGCGATCGAGGCCGTTTCCGGCCTCCGCGATCCGCATTTTTTGCAGGCGCTCGCCGATCATGGGCCAATTCCTGCACTCGTGCAGCGCGCGCTCGATAGACCGACGTTGCAGGACCTGTTCGAGTCGCTGATCGCAACGCATGGCGTGACGGTCGATCAGATCTATTCGAGCGAAGAACATACCACGTTGCTCTTGCTCGCCGAGGAACTGCTCGAATACGAACAGGGCTTCGCGCGCTGGCGTTTTCTGCATGTGCAGCTGGTCGAGCGCATCATTGGACCGGGCACCGGCGGGACCGGTGGCACGCTTGGCGCGAAATACCTGCAGAAAACAATTAGCCAGCGCTTCTTTCCAAATCTGTGGGCGATTCGCGCGAAAGTGTACGGCGAATCGTAGGCGCGGAAGATAGCGAGTGCCGGAACTGCCCGACGTCACGGTTTATGTAGACGCAATCACACGTCGTGTGGTCGGCCGAATGCTCTGGCGGGTGAACCTCGTGAATCCGTTTGTTCTGCGCAGCGTCGATCCGCCGATCACAGAAGCGCAGGGCAAAACCGTTCGAGGCCTGCGAAGAATCGGCAAGCGCATCGTCCTCGTGCTCGACGATGATCTGTTCATCGTGATTCATCTGATGATTGCAGGCCGATTCAAATGGCACGACAAAACTCCGAAGCTGAGCCGGCGCTTGGCGATGGCGGCGTTCGAGTTCGATTCGGGAACGCTGGTGCTCACCGAAGCGGGCACCAAACGGCGCGCGTCGATTTATCTCGTGCGCGGCGAAGCGGCGCTCAGGGATTTCGATCGCGGCGGGATCGAGCTGTTCGATTCGACGCTCGCGCAGTTCGCCGAGCGGCTGCGATGCGAGAACCATACGCTCAAGCGGTCGCTGGCGGATCCGCGGCTGTTCAGCGGAATCGGGAACGCGTACTCCGACGAGATTTTGCACCGCGCCAAACTCTCGCCGCTGCTGCTCACAAAAAAAATGACCGATGCGCAAATCACCACACTGCACTCTGCGACGCTCGCAACGATGACCGAGTGGATCGAGCGGCTGCGTGCGGAGGCCGGCAGCAAATTCCCTGAGAAGGTCACGGCCTTTCGCCCCGAGATGGCCGTCCACGGAAAATTCCGCGAGCCGTGTCCGGTGTGCGGCAGCCCCGTGCAGCGCATCCGCTACGCCGACAACGAGACCGACTACTGCGCGACATGCCAGACTGGCGGCAAACTCCTGGCCGACCGCGGGATGTCCCGCCTGCTCAAAAAAGACTGGCCGAAATCCCTCGAGGAGCTCGACGAATCCATTGCCCGTGCAACTCGCGATTCGCCATTTGCTGGTTAGTTCCCCATTCGCCATTCGCATCAGTCGGAAACCTGACCAAAACCCGCTATATTTACCCCTATGCCCACCCCGATCTACCTCGACCACGCCGCCACCACCCCAGTTCGCCCAGAGGTGCTCGAGGCAATGCAGCCGTTCTTCGGCCCGCGCTTCGGAAACCCTTCGAGCACCCATAGATGGGGCCGCGAGGCCCGCACCGCGCTCGATGCCGCGCGCGAACGCGTCGCCAAGTGCATCGGCGCCAATGCCGACGAACTTTGCTTCACCTCCGGCGGCACCGAGGGCGACAACCTCGCGATCCTCGGCGGCTGGCGCGTGCTCAAGCCCAAAGGCCGCAACGCGATCGTCACCTCGCCCATCGAACACAAGGCGGTCCTGCAGTCCGTCCATCAGGCGTCCAAGGAAGGCGCCGAAGAGCGGATGCTCGCGGTCGATTCGAATGGCACCGTCACGATGGACTCGGCGCGCGAACTCGTGCGGGCCGACACCGCGATCTGTTCAGTCATGTGGGTCAACAACGAAATCGGAACCATTCAACCGATTCAGGAACTCGCGACGCTCGCGAAATCCGTCGGCGCGATTTTTCATACCGATGCCGTGCAGGCGTTTGGCAAATGCGAGATCGACGCGCGGAAAACACCGTTCGATTTTCTCGCGATTAGCGGTCATAAGATTGGCGCGCCCAAGGGAATCGGCGCGATGTTCATTCGCCGTGGCACTCCACTCGAGCCGCTGTTCTTTGGCGGGTCGCAGGATCGCGGCCGTCGCCCGGGCACCGAGAATGTCGCGTACGCGGTCGCGCTCGCGACGGCGGCTGAACTCACGCTCGCGGAGCACGCGGTTGAATCCGCGCGGCTCGCCGCGCTGCGCGATCGTCTCGAGGCCGCGATCCTCGCGAAACTTCCGGACGCGATGATCATCGGCCGCGACGGAAATCGCGCGCCGCATGTGATCAATATTTCCGTGCCCGGCACGGACAGCGAATCGATGCTGATGGCGCTCGACCTGCAGGGCATCGCCTGCTCCGGCGGTTCCGCGTGCCAGAGCGGAAGCGTCGGCGCATCGCACGTTCTCGCCGCAATCGGACTCAGCGCTGACGTCGCCAACGCGGCAGTTCGCATGAGCCTCGGCTCGCTCACGACCGAGGCCTGCATCGAGCGCGTCGCCGAAGTTTTCCCTGCGCTCGCCCTCAAGGCGCGCGGGCTCGCGAGCGTCGGCTAACCAATGACGACGCCGCACGATAAGGGTCGCGTTTTGGTCGCGATGTCCGGCGGCGTCGATTCATCAGTCGCCGCGGCGATGCTCGTGCGTGAAGGCTACGATGTAATCGGCGCGACGATGAAGCTGCACAGCGACGGCGCCGAGGTGCCCGACAAGCCGTGCTGCTCGCTCGACAGCGTGAACGACGCGCGGCGCATCGCCGAGCGCATTGGCATTCCGCACTATGTGTTGAACATGGAGACGGCGTTCACGCACGACGTGTTGAACGATTTTGTTTCCGAGTACGCGCGCGGCCGCACGCCGATTCCGTGCGTGCGCTGCAATACGTTCACGAAATTTCATGATCTCGTGAAGAAGGCCGATCAGATTGACGCTGCGTTCGTCGCGACGGGGCACTACGCGCGCATTATTGATGGCGAGCTGAACCGCGGCACGGACGACGCAAAAGATCAGACGTATTTTCTCTGGGGCATCAATCGCTCCGCGCTCGGACGCATGCTGCTGCCGGTCGGCGAGATGACAAAGCCGGAAACGCGCGCGATGGCGCGCGAACTCGGATTGAATCTCGTCGCTGAGAAACCAGAGAGCATGGAAATTTGTTTTGTGCCCGACGGCGACTACGTGAAGACTCTCGAGAAGAATCTTGGCGCGGATGCTCCGTCGCTTTCGCCGGGGCCGATCGTGCTGAGCGATGGAACGGTCGTTGGTGAGCACGATGGATTCGCGCGCTATACCATTGGCCAGCGGCGCGGCGTGCCGGGCGGCTACCACGAACCGATGTTCGTGATCGCGATTCGCGCGGAAGATCGCGCGGTGGTCATCGGGCCGCGCGAAGAGCTGCTCGGGCACGGCGTCGTAGCGCGCGGACTGAACTGGCTTGTGAATCCGGCGCCGGCGGTCGGCGATCGCGTCGGAGTCCGCGTGCGGCATCGCGCGCCGATTGTGCCGGCCGAGGTGATTCGCATCGACGGCGATGAAATCGAGCTCGCGCTGGATTCGCCGGTCAAGGCGATCGCGCCGGGGCAGTCGCTGGTGCTGTACGATGGCGACCGGGTGCTCGGCGGCGGGTTCATTGAATCGGCCAAGGGTGCTCGAAGTCCATTAACTGTGCTCTCCGTCTGATTTAGTTCGTGCGTGCCGCGCTGATACTCATCAGGCTCACTGCACTCAGTGCCAGTCTCCTCGCGAACGGGTGTTCGTCTGGCGGAGAGAAAGTCGTGGGATGCGCGGACCACTGCGCGATGGTGCGAAGCGTGACGGTGAGCAGGTCCGATCTCGAGATTCCAGTCGGCGCCGAGTCGATTACAACGGCGATCGTCGACGTGGTCGGTGGTGCGTCGCAGGCCGTGAACTGGATCAGTGGAGATTCCACGATCGTTTCTGTCTCGGCGAGCGGTACTTCCGTGACGATTCGCGGATTGAAGGCTGGGGGCCCGGTGCGCGTAACCGCGACGTCTGCGTTCGACCAATCCAAATCAGGATTCGTCACGGTTCGCGTGATCGAGGACGTTTCCTGCGCCGCACGTGAAATCGCGATCGGGGCCAGCGTAACCGGGACGCTCACGGCATCGAGCTGTGCTGGTCTCTCCCCGTTCGGCGGCGTCGCTGACAACTATCGCTTTATTCTTTCGGAGCAGAAGACACTGCAATTCACTTATAGCAGCGCAGATTTTCCACCCGCGCTTTTCCCAGTGAATTCGAAGGATCAGGTGCGGTGGTTTGTCAGGCCCACTACACACGGCTTATTCGCAGTTCTGCCAGCGGGAACATTCAACAGCGCAGTTTTTTCAAACAGCCCGACCAAACTCGGCTCGTATGTGTTCGGTATCGCGGAACGGCTCCCGAGCGATCTCTGCCCCGTCATCGTGACCGTGCCGAATGTGTCGATGAGCATGTCGACGTACCTCAGCTGCGGCGACTACATCGCGACCGCTGAACCGAAAGGGACTCGCTACGCTCAAACTTTTTATGTGCAGGGACTGGCAGGCTCGATGCTAAACGTACATGTGACCTCACTGGAGTTTAGTCCACTGGTTGAAATCTTTGACCTTGGTGCGGACGAGCTCGCGCCGTGTTCCGCATCGGGCGATGCCGGCACCGCTGTGTCCGTCAGTTGCAAAGTCAGGGATGGCCTCGGGATCATTAACGTCACGGCGCGAGAGATCGGATCCCACGTCGGCGCTTTTACAATTACAATCGACCCGTAGCGTTTCTGCGGCGCGCGACCGCGATCCGCGACAGCGCTATCGGTTCCCCTCGCAGAGCGAGGTCGCGCTGGAGTCCCGGCCCTCGACCCACATCTGCTTGCCGCGGTAGTCGAGAATCAGACGCGATCCCAGAAAGAGCTCGGCGCCGACACTTCCGTCTGTGCGCGAGCTGCTCCCCAGCGTTCCACTCGGCTCCTGCACCATCGCGGTGGTCACGCGGCTCACACTTAGACCGCCGATCACGAGCTCCGGCATGCGAAGGAAAAGGTCGGGCACCGTTGCGATGCCGAGTCCGGCCGACGCGGCTCCTGTTGTGGTCACTGTATCGTGACTCAAGTCGTGCACATCGACGAAGCGCTTCGACAAGTGAAGAACGCACGGTATCGCGCCGATATCGACCGAGAGGTGCAGCGGAAGTTTGCCCGCGCTTCTTGTCGTGACCGTGGCGTCGATCGCGGGAATGCGACTCTCGATCGCAATAGGGATCGACACGCCGGAGCCCAGGTAGTGAAACGCTGACGGCACCGTCAGCGTCACGGTCCGCTTGGGATAATCGATCGTCACGACGTACTGATCGAATGCATCGTATCCAATCGTACCTTGAATGTCGGCACCGACCCGCTCTCTCAGGGTGCCGAGCGATTGCGAGGTGACGATCAATGGCCGCACAACTTTTGCACCGCCGATACTAAGCGAGGAGATCCAGCCCATTTTGACAGACGCCGCCGCTGCACCGGTAGCATTCGCGCGGATGGGCGACCAGAGCACGGCGACCGTTTCAGCGAACGTGCTATCGAGCAGGACAGCGCCGGAGCCGGTGTCGAGAATCAATTTTGCCGGGTGACCACTCACATCCGCATCGACGACGACGAGGCCGCGCCGCAGTTCGAACGGGATGACGACTTGGCTGGGTGCTGCTTTGCCACAGCCGCAAAGCAAGAACAGCACCATCGCGGCGCGTGTGCAGTGTCGAAAGGAGGATCTCATGAGAATGATGAAGGAAGGGAGAAGAGTCCTATTCGTATGCGAGTGCCGCCGCCGTTGTAATCCTCGTTGCCCTCCACGCTGGCCACGCACACGCCACAACCGAAACAAGAATCACCACACCAAACCAAATCGCCACCCCGCTCCACACCGGCACCCAGCTCGTCGCAACCGGAAACATCACTTTGCCGAACGCATTGCCGAGCGCAACACTGATTGGCAGCGAAAGCGGAATCGCGAGCAGCCAGCTGCACACGCTGATCACCAGCCCTTCAATCTGAACCATCGCGAGAATGCTCGAGTGCCGCGCGCCAATCGCGCGCAGCACGCCGATCTCCCGCGTGCGCTCGAGTATGGAAAGACTCATCGTCGACGCGAGCCCGAGTCCCCCGACCACCACCGTAAGCTGTGCCATCACGAGCAGAAAGCCTGCAACCATCAGCAGGTGATCTTCGACGACCACACGATTCACCTGCATCAACTGGCTCGATTCCACGTCAAACCCATCGTGCTCGAGACTGTCGCGGAGCCGCTGAATCAATTCAGACTGGGCAGCTCCATCCTTGGCTTTCGTGCGCACGACAATCGTTCGCGCGAGGCTGTCGCCGAGTACGCGGCTCAGCGTGGCGCGCGATGCGTACGCCGTCACAGAGGGGCCAGACACCGCCGCTCCCACCACGTGCCATTTCGTCGATTGTCCGTTGATCACGAGCGAAACATCTGACCCCACCGCAAGCGACGGCTCGGTCAGCAAGAGCGCTTTACTCACGACGAGTTCGTTCGCGCCGCTGTCGCTGAGCCAGCGCCCGCCCTCGAGCGGATACGCCACCAGTTTCGTCGCCGGGTTAAAGGCGGTGAGAGCGAACGATCCCTCCAGCATTCCATCCGAGTGATCCACCGCCGCGCGCGCGCCGGTCCACGCTTCGACCGTCTCCACGCCGGCCACCCGCGCGGCCGCGTGTTCGATGCTATCAGCTGCGTGTGACTTGGTGAAGCGAATCGTGAGATCGAACTTGTTGTATTCGTCGTAGATCAGACCAACCGACCCGCGAATTCCTGCGCGGAGATCGAGTGCCGCAAGAAACACCGCGCCGCCCATCGCGAGCGTGAGCAGTGTGAACGCCATGCGCTGCCGTTTGCGGAATGCATTGCGCAATGAGAGCAACAACGGCCGCGCGACGCCGCTCGCGCCGCGCAGCACACCGCCGCCCGCGCCCGCGTCACGCGGCGACATACCGAGATCCCGCAGTGACTCTCCCACTGAGATTCCGCAGCCGCGCATCACTGGAAATGCAGCCGCCACAACCGGAAGCAGCGCGCCAACCACAAGCTGCAGCACGATCGCCCGCGTCGGAATCGGCACGCCATCGACGCTGAAGTTCAACAAGCTCGCGGCAAACTCCGCGTACCAGCGCCCAACAAACGCGGCGAGCGGGATCGCGATGACGCATGCAATCACGCCCAGTGCGAATGCGACCGCGAGATACATCACCGCAATCTGCGAAGTGCGCGCGCCAATCGATTTCATCACGCCGATCTCGCGCACCTGGCCGGTGAGCATCGCGGCCATCAGGTTGACGACCAAGAATCCGCTCAGAATCAGCATCAGCACGCCAAACGCGCCTTTGATCATCAGCAGCGAGTCCATCTGCGCCGCATGCATGTGACGGCCTGGAATCGGCACGTCCACATCGAGCACCGTATGCCCCGCGCGCTCAACCAGCGCCTTCACCTCAACTGCCGCGCGCCGATTGACCTCGCGGTCGAACGACGCGCCGTTGCCGTCGCGCACCACAATCTGCAGTTGGTTGAACGACGCCTTCCCGCCCATCGCCGCCAGCGTGCGCGGCGAAACAAACACATACACCTCATGGTCCATCCAGCCAGGTGCGAGCCCCTGGTCACGCGCCACGCCTGCGACCCTCAGCCGCGCGGGTGCGTTGCCTTCGAGCTGAAGCGTGAGGGTATCTCCCATCCCGGCGCTCGCGAAACTCATCGAGGAATGTTCGATTACCACGCTGCCATCCGCCGGCGGCCACGAACCCTGCTCGTGCACCACGGTCGCGACGGTACTCGCCGATACATCGGCAGAAGAAAAGAGCAGTGCCGACACGACCGCGCCGTTCACAATCGCGGCGCTCCGCGTGGTGCGACGCGCCTCTGCGTTGCGAATCATGGGGAGCGCTCGAACCTGCGCGAGCAGCGCCGCGTCGACCGAATCCACGCGCAGCGTTGCCGATGCAGGATTTGTCGCCAGATAACCATCGCGCGTCACAAGCCGCACGAGTGACCACGCGTCGAGTACCGCGCCTGCGCCGGTAATCCCTATGACGATCGCGAGTACCACGAGCGCCGTCCGCGGCTTGTGCAGCCACAAATCGCGGAGAACTTTCCGCCAGCGCGGGGCGATCACGCGGCTACGACCCGGCCGTCGGCCAGCGTCACGATTTGCGAGGCATAGCGTCGGGCGCCCTCGGCGTGCGTCACCATCACCACGGTCTGCCCTTCGCGCGAGAGCTCGGCAAACAGCTCGAGAATCGATGCGGATGTTTTCGAGTCAAGATTGCCCGTAGGCTCGTCGGCGAGCAGCACTTCAGGCTCGTTCGCGAGCGCCCGCGCGATTGCCACGCGCTGCTGCTGTCCGCCGGAGAGTGTCGACGGAAGCTTGTCCGCCTGATCTGCAACGCCGAGCCTGGCGAGCAATGCCATCGCGCGTGACCGCCGCTCGTGCGAGGGCCAGCGATCGCAGAAGTCCATAGGCAACATGACGTTTTCCGCTGCGGTGAGTGTGGGAAGCAGCTGAAAGAATTGAAAAACAATTCCAACCGCGCGCCCGCGCCACGCCGAGATATCGCGCTCGGCCAGTGCATGAACGGCCGTCGCGCCCACCTGAACTTCGCCGCGGGTCGGCCGGTCCACGCCAGACAACACACTGAGCAGCGTCGATTTTCCGCTCCCCGATTCGCCGAGTACAACGATGAATCCGCCGCGCGGAAATGAAAGCGTCACGTCGTTGAGCGCGGTGAACGATCCGCCCGGTGTGACGTAGTCTTTGCTCACGCCGCGCAGTGAAATCAGGGGCGCCGCATTCTGCGTTGTTGGTGTCATGGCCGAACGGTAGGAACGCGCAGCTCGCATTGCGATGGGTTATGGCGCCGTTCGACCCATCCGGAATGCCGTTGGGCGAATAGTTCGGGAATTGCGCCCGAACCACTGCGACCTTGAGTGTGCAACACGAGTGAAACCGCGAACTTAAACAAATGGAGTTTCTATGTCCGCACCTGTTCTGAAAGTCGCTCTCGCGCTCGCCGCGCTTGCAGCGCTCACTGCCGTTCCGGCCGTCCTCACGGCGCAGCACGGCGACGGCCCAGCCGCGCTCGTGACGCACGCGCCCAAAGAGGCGGGGCAGTACGATTTCATGATCGGCCAGTGGACGCTTGTGGTGAAACCAAAGGCGCAGGGGCTCGGCCAGAAGATTCACGGAACGCCAAAACTGGCAGGCACGTGGAAGGCGTGGCGCGCCCTCGATGGATGGGGTATTCAGGACGAACTTCGCATCGTCGATGCTTCAGGCAATCCGATGGCGATGACTGAGTTCGTGCGCGTGTACGACGCAGCCGAAAAGCATTGGAAACTCGCGGCGATCGAAGCGTTCCACGGTATCGTCACGACTTCGACCGCCGAATGGAACGGCACGGAGATGGTGACATCGGGAACCGGCACGAACTCGGACGGAAAACCGTACCAATCGCGCGTGCGGATCTATGGCATCACGCCGACCGCGTTCAAGTATTCGCAGGATCGTTCGTTCGACGGCGGCAAGACCTGGGACGAGGGCTACCTCGCCATCGAGGCCACCCGCTCGGCGGCCACGGCGGCTCGCTGAGCAATCTCGTACACTTCTCGCATGCGGCAACGAGTTTGGCCTTCATCTCAGCTGATCATCGGCTGGATCCCGGTGTGGGCGCTGTACGGCACCCTGCTGTTCGTAATGCATCAGCCGGTGAGCATCCATTACGCGGCGTTTGCGGGGCTCATGGCGATCGTGCCGGCCGCGCTGCTCGGGCTCGGCGTATTCCGGCTGACGAAACGATTCCCGTGGCCGCGTCCGTTCCGCTCGCGGTTCGTGTTCATGCACGTGCTGTTTGCGTTTGGATATTCTGTCGCATGGATCGCTGCGGTCAGTATTGTGCAGAGCGTGGCCGTTCATCGTCTTGTGATCGCGGTTGGTCCGGTCGGCGCCACGCCGTTTCTCATTCTCGGTGTGTGGCTGTACATCATGGTTGCCGGCGTTTCGTATTCACAAGAAGCGACCGAACGAGCCGCGCGCGCAGAGGCGGCGGCCGTGCGCGCGCAGCTCGCCGCGCTCCGGTCGCAGCTCCACCCGCATTTTATTTTCAACGGCCTGCACACAGTGGTGCAGTTGATTCCTCGCGAGCCCGCGCGAGCTGCGGAAGCGGCCGAGCAACTCGCGCAACTGCTGCGGACTGTCGTTGAGGAAGATCGCGACGTCATTCGCTTGGCCGAGGAGTGGGAATTCGTGCGCCGCTATCTCGACATCGAACGGATTCGATTCGGCGACCGGCTCGACGTGCGGTCGAACATCGCGGATGATGCGCTCGCGGCGGCGGTTCCGTCGTTCGCGTTGCAAACGCTCGTGGAAAACGCGGTGCAACACGGCGCAGCGCCGCGTGTGGAGCCAACATTGATCGAGATCTCTGCGAGCGTAAGCCAGTCGCAGTTGCTGATTCGCGTTTCTGACAACGGCGACGGAGAGTCTTCTAGAGGCCAACAAGTCGCCAGCGGGCTGAATGAAAAAACGGGCACCGGCATTTCGCGGCTGCGCGAGCGGCTGGCAGCGCTCTATGGAACGGCCGCGTCGCTTGGAGTTGAGTCACCGGCCGGCCGCGGATTCAGCGCCTCGCTCACGATTCCGTTCGCGCCCGCCGAAGCTGGCGAAGCCGGCGAATAGGTGAACGTCACGGCAGTCATCGCCGATGACGAACCCGTCGCGCGCTCCGGCCTGCGCGACATGCTCGGCGCTTTTGACTGGGTCACGGTGGTTGGCGAGGCCGCAAACGGGCCGGCCGCTGTCGACGCGGTCAATACGCTCAAGCCGGAACTTCTTTTTCTCGATATCCAGATGCCCGGCCTGCTCGGCACCGACGTGCTGCGGCGTGCAACACATCACCCGTTCGTCGTCTTCACCACGGCGTACGCGCAGCATGCCGTGACCGCATTCGAACTCGGCGCGCTCGATTACCTGCTCAAGCCGTTTGGCCCTGTGCGATTCGGCGCGGCCATGGAGCGCGTGCGCGGTGCGATCGGCGAAACCGACACACACACGCCGCTCAGCCGCTTAGCCGAAGCGCTCAACACCGGCCCGATGTCGCGTCTTTTCGTGCGGAGCGGCGGCGCGCTGATTCCCGTGGCGGTCGATCAAATCGCATGGTTCGAGGCCGACGGCGACTACGTCGTCGCGCATACGGGACGATCACGCCACATGCTGCACCTCTCGCTCAATCGTCTGGAATCGCGGCTCGACGCAAAACGCTTCGCGCGTATTCACCGCACGCACATCGTAAACCTCGATCACGTCAAAGCATTCAGGCGATCAGGCAAGGGCCGCCTCGAGGCCGAAATGCTCGACGGCACGCGACTCGCCGTCAGTCGCAACCGCGCGCAGGAACTCCGGCTGCTCGGCACGTAGGATGAACTCTACCGCACGCTGGAGCCGTAGTCGCCGCAAAAAAGCGTAGGAAACGGAACCCCCGGTGGCTCGGCGAGTTCGTTTCTATTTTCGTTTGAGGTTCTTCAGTTTTTCATCGACTGCGGTCGGGATGAACATATTGTCCGAGATCGCCGCGATCTCCTCGGCCTCGCGCCAGCGATCTTCCAACACCCTGAGTTCACCTTCAAGCGCGCGACGCTCGTCTTCTTCGTGTAGCGACATTTCCATCGCGAGCCGCATCGAGCACGGGAGCCGCGAAATCTGTCCGGCTCGTCCGTCCGGATTCGAACGATACATGCGCTTTTTCGCCGTCGCCTCGGCGAGCGAACGCCATCCCACCGCGGTGTTCCCAAACAAATTCTCTACGCTAGGCGACCGCTCGAGGAGCTAGACTGCGTCCGAGATGTGCGCGGGCTTCGCTCCGCTCCTGTTGATGAGCGGCAGTAGCTGACGTGACACGCGGAGCGCCGCATCGCCACGAACCTCCGATCGCAGAAATCCTTTCCAGTTTCCAAGCCAACGCGACCCCGACCGTCGGTATGGAATTTCTACACGAAACCCACCAACGCTGTCCGGATGGATGCTCACCAATCGTAGCATCGTCGGGCTCAGCAGAATCAGCGACCCATTTACCGGCACGCGCGCGATCGTGCGATTCGCGTAGAGATGATACCCAAACTGAAGCGCGTTGAACGTGCCGGCTCCCGCGATTCCAATCGCTGGACCGGCGATAAGAACTGCGCCCGCGGCTACAACGCCGCCCGCGACGATGGCAGCGTGACGTTTTCTGCGGCGTTGAAATTGATCGCCATAGCGCCAAGCGGCCATCTCTGGCCGTTGGGGATCGCCAATGCGAATGAGCGTTGTGCCCTCTTTTAGTTTCGCGAGGCCGATGTTGTCCGTCGAAACGCGGAGTCGCGAGTCGCGGAAGAGTTTTTCGCACTCTTCGATCGCCTCCCACCGCTGATCGAGCGGACTGAGATTCCACCGCTCGCAACTCTTGCAGACGACCCAGAGTCGTCCCTTCGCCGCATCGAACGCCAGTCGACGGCCGACGGGAAAATGCTCGATGGCCTCGTTCGCGCCGAGGCTGGTGTGACAGAAGATGCACGTCGAATACACGGTGAGCTCGGCTAGCCGCGATCGCCTTTGAGGCGATTCAGCATGTTGGAGACACCAGGCGGGAGAAACATATCATCTGAGATCGCCGCGACTTCCTCGGCGTCGCGCCAGCGATCCTCGAGTTCCGCAAGATCGCCCTCGAGCGCACGGCGCTCATCGTCCTCGTGGAGCGACATCTCGAGGGCCAAACGGACGGGCGGCGGCATCATCGAGATCGCACCACCCGGCGTGCTGGCCAGTTCCCGGCGCCGGTCGAGAAGGTGAAATCGTCCTCGAAGCGCCGCATGAGCGGACGCCGACATGCCGAAGAGATGTTCGGAGTTTCGCGCGTTCTCCAGCATGCCAACGGCCGCGTTTACGTCCGCCGGAGCGCCGCCAGCGCGATTGATGCGGGGCAACAGGTACCGCGCGACCCGCATCGCATCATCACCGCGCAACACCTTGATCTGCGGCACTTCCATTCGAAGAGTGAGCGCACGAGAAATGGGCCGGTGCTCGATCGAGAGGTGGAATCCCCACGTACTATCGGGACGTAGGGCCACCCCCCTGAGCATCTCGCCGCTCAGCCGGAGTACATCTCCCTTGAAGGGAACGCGCGCGACGGTGCGGTGCTTGAGCAGACTGCTCAGGTTCATCGGCAGCGAAAGCAGGCTCAGCATTGATCCGCCGAGCAAGCCCATGACCGGGCCAGCGACCACGTATCCGCCGAGAGCCACGGCGCCGGCGCCAACGAGCGTGAGGTGCTTCCGCCGCCGCCGGTGGAACTGGTCGCCGTAGCGCCACGCCGCCATCTCCGGCCGCTGCGGATCACCTATACGAATCAGCGTCGTCCCCTCTTTGATTTTCGCGAGTCCGATGTTGTCTGTGGAAACACGGAGGCGCGTGTCGCGAAATAGTTTCTCACACTCCTCAATCGCCTCCCACCGTTCATCGATCGGGCTGAGATTCCACCGCTCGCACGATTTGCAGACCACCCAGAGCCGACCCTTTGCCGCATCGAACGCCAGTCGACGGCCGACGGGAAAATGCTCGATGGCCTCGTTCGCGCCGAGTGCGGATTGGCAAAACATGCAGGTGGAGTACACGTCGCCTCCGCTAGACGCGATCGCCCTTCAATCGATTCAACATCGCGCTCACCCTAGAGGGCAGGAACATATCGTCCGAAATTGCCGCGATCTCCTCAGCTTCGCGCCAGCGATCTTCGAGCAGGCCCAGCTCGCCTTCCAACGCACGGCGCTCGTCCTCCTCGTGCAGCGACATCTCGAGCGCGAGGCGCACGTGTGGAGGCAGCGCGCCGAGTTGTCCGCCCCCTGACCCACCTCGACTCCCAAAGTCTCGCACGTAGCGCTGAAACAGACTCGGTTTGAATTCGCCCCACATCGCGTTCCAACTGAAAAGGAAATCCGGGTTTCGCGCGCTCTCCAGCAAGATGATTGCCTCTCCCAGTTCTCGCGCCGAACCGGCTCTCCGATTTACGAGAGGAAGCAGTTGGCGCGCAGCGTCGATTGCCTCGGCACCGTGCAGAGTTTCAACGGGTGGCGATGCGACGACCACTCGGCCGCGGGGGTCGTACCACCGGCGGTCCGCAGGTCGCGGAGAAATCCAGTGCATGCTGGGGACTTCCAACACGAATCCCTGTGCATCGTTTGGGCGAATCGCGACCTGAGCAAGGTTGAATCCGTTGAGCATGATCAGTTTGCCTCTGACGGAAGCGCGTCCGAGCGTACGAAACATGAGCTTACCTTGGATGAAGCCTCCTGCCATCGATCCTGCGACCCCAACTGCAACGATCGCGTGGCCTGCGACGGTCACGCCGCCGTACGCGGCCACCGTCGCAGCAAGAATTCCGAAATTCTTGAGACGCCTTCTGCGGAACTGATCGCCGTAGCGCCAAGCCGCCATCTCCGGCCGTTGCGGTTTGCCGATGCGAATCAATTTCGAGCCTTCTTTCAGCTTTGCCAGTCCGATGTTGTCTGTGGAGACTCGCAGTCTCGAATCGCGAAAGAGTTTTTCACACTCTTCAATCGCTTCCCAGCGTTCATCGATTGGGCTGAGATTCCACCGCTCGCAAGCCTTGCAGACGACCCAGAGTCGTCCCTTCGCCGCATCGAACGCCAAGCGCCGGCCGACCGGAAAATGTTCGATGGCCTCGTTCGCGCCGAGGCTGGTGTGGCAGAAGATGCAAGTGGAGTACACGCTACCCGAAACTACTCGTGCGGGGTACGCGACGCACCAGCTATTCGGATTTCCCCTTAAGCCGCTGCAACATTGCGCCAACTCCCGACGGCAAGAACATGTCATCGGAGATCGACGCGATTTCTTCGGCCTCGCGCCAACGATCCTCCAGCAGCGCGAGTTCGCCTTCGAGCGCGCGGCGCTCGTCCTCCTCGTGCAGCGACATCTCCATCGCGAGTCGAATGGAAGGCGGCAGCGACGAGATGTATCCCGAGTCGTCGTACTCGGGCTTGTTCGACCAGCGCGAGCGGCCTCGATTGTTCGTTCGGATCAGCGGCGCCGGTGCGATAGCCGAAGCTGCGAACAGCTGCTCCGGCCCGTCCGACGTTTCAAGTCGGGTCACCGCGCGCGCCACGTCATCGCTCTTGGCGCCCGCCCGGTTGATGCGCGGAAGAAGAATACGCGCCATGCGGAGCGCGTCCGCGCCGTCGAGCTCGATGCGATCTTCATCATCGTCGGGCGCGAAATAGCTCGCGATACCAACGTGATGATCGAACGTCATCCAATAGCCGCCGTCGTGCGTCCGCCGGAGGCTGACCTGATCAACATGCTGCGCCGTCAGGCGAAGGATGCGCCCGTTCATCGGCACTTTCACGATGGTCCGCTTGCGGGCCAGTCCTCTGTAGATATTTGGCAGCTGCGGGATAAACACTCCGCCCACGCCTCCGAGCAGGCCGAACACAGGCCCGGCCAGCACCACACCGCCGATGAGGACCGTGCTCCCCGCAACGATGGTGAGATACTTGCGCCTGCGCGCCTTGAACTGATCGCCGTAACGCCACGCGGCCATTTCTGGTCTCAGCGGATTGCCGATGCGAATGAGAGTCGTGCCTTCTCGGAGCTTTGCCAATCCGATGTTGTCCGTCGACACGCGGAGTTTGGTGTCGCGAAACTTTCGCTCGCACTGCTCGACCGCTTCCCATCGTTCGTCGAGCGGAGTGAGATTCCAGCGATCACATGAGTTGCAGACAACCCACAGTCTGCCCTTCGCCGCGTCGAACGCCAGGCGGCGGCCGACGGGAAAATTCTCAATCGCCTCGTTCGCGCCAAGGCTCGAATGACAGAACATGCAGGTGGAGTACACGCTGAGCGAAGCTAGCGTTGCCTGGCCCGCTGCGCACCAGTTAGTCGCTCGAGCCCTTGAGACGCTTCAACATCGCGCCAACTCCGGTCGGCATGAACATGTCGTCCGAGATCGCGGCGACTTCTTCAGCCTCGCGCCAGCGATCTTCGAGCGCGGCAAGTTCGCCCGCGAGTGCGCGCCGCTCGTCCTCCTCGTGCAGCGACATCTCCAGTGCGAGCCGAACCGCAGTCGGCATACTCGAAAAAGCGCCGGATCCGTCGCTCTTCACATCCTTGAGCAATCCATGATACCTGAACTTCTTCGCGGCCGGCATTTTCGCGGCACTCGCCGTGAGCGAGAAGAGATGGTCCGTGCTGCGCGCCATCTCGAGGACGCCGACGGCGTCTGCAATGTCTGTCTGCCGACCACCCGCCCGGTTGATTCGCGGCAAGAGCTGTCGTGCGACACGAATCGCTTGATCCCCGTGCAACACTATCGATCGGTCCGCGAACCGATACGGCGTATCGTTTCTGAGTTTCTTATGTCGAAACTCGACCACGAATCCGCTTCCTTCGTTCGGCTTCAGAGACGCACCGATGAGATTGAGCCCGCTGAGCTTCAGGACGCGTCCATCGAGGATAACTCGCGCGCGAGTCGTATGCAGGCGCGTAACGTTCCAAAGGTTCGGCACCTGGAAAATCGCGGCGCCGCTGATCAATCCCAGGATCGGTCCCGCCACGACAAGTCCACCCACTGCGACGGCTCCGCCGGCAACCCACGCAAGATGTTTTCTGCGCCGCCGATGGAACTGATCCCCATACCGCCACGCCGCCATCTCCGGCCGCTGCGGATCGCCCACGCGAATCAGCGTCGTTCCCTCTCTCAGCTTCGCGAGTCCAATATTGTCCGTCGAAACGCGCAGCCGCGTCTCGCGAAAGAGTCTCTCGCACTCTTCAATCGCTTCCCACCGCTCGTCGATCGGACTCAGATTCCATCGCTCGCACGCCGAGCACACGACCCAAAGCCGACCCTTTGCCGCGTCGAACGCCAATCGCCGGCCCACCTGAAAATGCTCGATCGCCTCGTTCGCGCCGAGTCTGGTGTGGCAGAACATGCAGGTCGAGTACACTCTTGTCGAAGCTACGCTGCAGGAAACCGGCCGCAACTCTCGCGTGTCTCACGTGTATCCCAACCAAGTGAATTACCTCAGCATGCGGCATACAATCTCGCCAGTCGCGCTCTTGATCTGCGCAGGAGCCGCTACGCTCTCCGCGCAGAAACCCAGCGGATTCGCGGCAACCGATTCCGCCGCCGCCGCGCGCGCCGCTTGGAGCCGCGCCGGGAACGCGCTGAGGCAAAACGACCTCGCCGGTGCGCGCAAAGAAGTTGATCGCGCAGCAGCAGCGTGGCCCACGCAGCAGACATACCCGTGGACGAGCGCCGTACTCGCCTCGCGCGCGAACGACACAACCGCTGTCATAAGCGCGCTGCGCCGTCTCGCGAGCATCGGCCTCGGCCGGGACATCGCAAGCGACACCGGTATCGCTCGCCTCGCCTCGCGCCCGGAGATCGCAAAACTTCGCGCAATACTCGACGCCAACCGCGCGCCACTCGCACGAAGCCGCCGCGCCGCGGAACTTCCGGATTCTTCGTTCTGGCCCGAGGGCATGGACGTCGACGCCTCAACCGGCCGCATCTATGTAGCGAGCATTCGCTTCGGCACGATCGCCGAGTTCACACCGGGCGGCGGCGTGCGAGAAATTCTCGCGAGGAGAGGCCCGAACATCGGCTCGCTCTTCGGCGTTCGATTCAATCCGCGCACCGGAATGCTCTGGGCAACGGCCGTAGGCTCTCCAAACGCCGAGGGCCACCAGCCGGCCGACTCACTCATCGCGGCCTTGCTCGAGATTCGCCCGTCCGACGCCAAGATCATGCGCCGGTTCGACCTGCCACCCGCTCCCGGCGGCCACACACTCGGCGATCTCGCGATTGGTCCGAACGGCGATGTGTTCGTCACCGATTCTAACGAGCCGGTGTTTTATCAGCTCAGGCCAAACGGCACGCAGCTCGAGCCACTGCGCCATCCGCTCTTTCACAACCTGCAGGGCATGGCGCCCTCACCCGACGGCCGCACCGTGATCGTTGCCGACTATTCGCACGGTTTGCTCCGCGTCGATCTGCAAACTGGAACCGTCGCGCGCTTGGCCGACGCGCCAGGATCAACATCGCTCGGCTGCGATGGCATCGCATGGCACGCGGATGGAATTGTCGCCGTGCAAAACGGCGTCACGCCGCCACGAGTGATGCTCTTCAAGATCGACAAATCGCAGACTCGCATTACGGCAGCAACGGTGCTCGACCGCAATATCGCCATCGCCGACGAGCCGACCATCGGCGCAGTGCACGGCAATGATTTCTTATACGTCGCGAACGGTCAGTGGGACAAACACGCAGACGATGGCACGGTGCTAAAGGGCGCGAAGCTCGTTCCGCCGCTGATTCTCTCCGTTCCGATACGTCCCTAAAAAAGACTAGAGCGGGAGGCCCGTCGCAGCAGCAAACTCTTTCATGAGTTGCTGCTGCTTCTCGTTTAAGTTCTCCGGCACCGTCACCACCAGCTCGACAATCAGATCGCCGCGCTTCTCGTCTTTCGCGATGCCCTGTCCGCGAATACGAAACCGTTTTCCGCTCGGAGTGCCCGCCGGAATCTTAATTGAAACGGTTTTCTCGTCGAGCGTCTCCACGCTTACCTTCGAGCCGAGACTCGCCTGCGCGATGTTCACCGGCGCTTTCGTCACGAGATCCAATCCCTCGCGCAGCCAAGCAGCATCCAGCTTTACGTTGAACGTGATCATGATGTCGCCCGCCGGACCGCCGCGCACGCCGCGCCCGCCCTGCCCTTTCAGCCGAATCTTCGATCCGCTGTCCACACCCGACGGCACCGTGATGTTCACCTTTTTCCGGCTGCGCTGTTCGCCTGCGCCACCGCACGTCGGGCATTTCTCCGACGGCACGGTTCCCTTGCCCAGGCACATCGGGCACGGACGATTCACCGCAAATCCGCCCTGACCAAACGAAATCGTACCGCGGCCGCCGCACTCCGGGCACGACAAAATCTTCGCGCCCTTCGCCGCGCCGCTCCCATGGCAGGTCGCGCACTCTTCGTTCACTTCAAGCTCGATTGGCACTTTGCCGCCGAGCGCTGCGGTCTTGAACGGAATCTCCAGCGTCGTCTCGACGCTCTGCCCCTGCTCCGGACCGCTCGGCTTCTGCGCGCGCGATCCGCCGCCGAACATCGAACTGAAAATGTCGCCGAATCCGCCGAGCCCGCCCACGTCGAACTGATCGTAGCTCCCGCTCTGCTGGCCCGCGCCGCCGGAGCGCTGCCCCGCGCTCGAGCGCGAGCCGCTGCCGCCGCGCGAGGAGCCACGCGTAAATCCATCAAACGCGCCGAGCCGGCGCATCTCATCGTACTGCGACCGTTTCTTCGCGTCGCTCAGCACCTGATACGCTTCCGAAATCTCCTTGAAGCGCTCCGCTGATTTCGCCTCACCCTTGTTCGAATCCGGGTGATGCTGCTTCGCGAGACGACGGTATTGTTTTTTGATTTCGTCGGCGGTCGCCTTTTCAGACACGCCGAGGACGTTGTAAAAATCTTTCTGCGCCATGAGTGCCGCCCGCCTTAGCTCACGAGCGGGCCATCGCCCTTCCACTGTTTCACAACCACGCGCGCGGGGCGCAGCAGCTGGCCGTTGAACACGTAGCCCACCTGAAAAACCTGCGCCACGAGGTGATCCTCTTCGGCATTCGCGGCGGGAGTCGTGGTGATCGCCTCCTGCACCTTCGGGTCGAACGGCTGATCGACAGGATTCACGATCTCCAGTCCATGGCCGGCGAGCGACTTCAAAACTTTCTTCTCCACCATCTCCACGCCCTGCTGCAGCGTCAGCGTGTCGGTCGTCGCGGGATCGACGTGTGCGAAACGACCGAGATCGTCGAGCGCTTCCAGAATTCCACGCACGAGCAATCCCATGCCGCGCGACTCGGCTTCCTGCCGCTCGCGGACGCTGCGCTTCTTGAAATTGTCGAACTCCGCTGCGAGCCGGAGCAGTTTGTCCTTCTGCTCGGCGAGCTGCGCCTCGACAATCGCGAGCGTTGCGTCGGGCGCCGGAATCCCCTCGCCGTCCGCCTGAAACATCTCGTCGCCGAACGGGCTCGACTCGGGTCCCATCGTGTCGTCTGTCATCTCCATAAAACTAACTACGAGGGGAATCCCTAGGCCGTTTCGGCCGTTTCGATGAGGGCTCGCCGCACCAGGTTGAGGGCCGCCTGGGCGCTCCTGCGACGGATCTCATCACGGTCGCCAATCATCTGGACTCTGACCGTCCGAATTGCGCCGCCTGCCGCCACGGCTATGCAAACCGAGCCCACGGGCTTCTCCGGTGTGCCGCCGCCCGGGCCGGCGATTCCGGTGATGCTCACGCCAACCTGCGCACCAAAGCGCTTGCAGACGCCGACCGCCATTTCGCGCGCGGTCTCCTCGCTCACGGCGCCGTGCGCTTTCAGCGTTTCGGGCAGCACACCGAGCTGCTGTTCCTTGACTTCGTTCGCATAGGCGATCACGCCGCCGATCATTGAATCGCTCGAACCCGCGATCGCGGTGATGCGCGCGCCAAGCATTCCACCGGTGCAGCTCTCGGCAACGGCGATCTTCATTCCGCGGCTTCGCAGCAGATCGAGCACGACTGCGGCGAGATCCGTTTTCCCTTCGCCATAGACGAGTGGGCCGAGCACCGCGCGCAGTTCAGCAGCGCCCGCATCGAGCAGACGTGCGGCTTCCTCGGCGCTTGCACCGCGCGTGGTGAGTCGCAGATCGGTGCCTTCCACCGATGGCAGATAGGCGAGCGGAAGCCCCTTGGGACCCTTCGCGAGTGGTCCGAGCATATCCGCCAGTGCGGATTCGCCAATTCCGATCGTGCGCAGTGTTTTCGAGGCAACAACATTGCGAGGCCCGGCGGTTCGTGCGAGCAATCGCGGCAGCAGTTCATCGGCGAGCATCCCGCGCATTTCGCGTGGGACGCCCGGCAGCATAGCCACCCAGCGACCGCGATCGTCCTCGAGCCAAATCCCCGGCGCGGAGCCGTGCCGATTCTCCAGAATAACCGCGCCCTCCGGAATCATCGCCTGCTGCTTGTTCGACTCGGGAATTCCTCCGGGCCACCGGTATGAAGCCCAGCGAACCTTGAGTGCTTCCCATATCGCGTCGTCGAACTTCATCGAGCGTCCGAAGATCGCCGCGATGGACGGCTTCGTGAGATCGTCCGATGTGGGGCCGAGCCCGCCGGTGGTGATCACGGCGCCCGTGCGGTCCAGCGCCTCGCGCACCACAGCCGCAATCTGATCGGGTCCATCGCCAACGGTCGAGCGCCGCACGACGCTGATTCCCGCGGCGGCAAGCTCGCGCGCCATATGCGCGCCGTTGGTATCGACGGTGAATCCGAGCAGCAGCTCGTCACCAATCGTGACCACTTCGACGTTCATCAGATCAGCTTATTTCGTGAAGAGCGCGCCGTATCGCTTGAGATAAATCGCAAACGAAATAACGGTCAGCCCGACGGCGATGAACATCGTCACGACGCCAATCGCTCCCACCACGGGAGCAAAAAACGTCCACGCGGCGCTGGCCCCATCACGCGCGGCAAGCGTCTGCGCCCAGAACCAGAAATACGATGCGCCAACCCAGATGTACTGCATCACCGTTTTCAGCTTCGCCGGCCCGATCGCCGCAATCACCACGCCCTTCGACTGCGCCATCTGGCGAAACACGGTCATGAACAGTTCGCGCCCGAGCACCACGGCAATCACCCACCACGGCAGCGTGAACGATCCGAACCACGTGACAAAGGGAAACGCGAACGCGCTTCCTGCGTCGATACGCAGCATCTTCGCAAGAAAGACCGCCGCGAAATCCGAGGACTTTCCCTGCATGATGAGCAGTGGAATGAATGTCGCGACCAGCAGCAGTTTGTCCGCGAGCGGATCGAGTGCCTTGCCGAGATCCGTCACCATACCGCGCGTGCGCGCCAACCAGCCGTCGAAGTAATCCGAGACCGCGCTCGTGATGTAGAGAACGAATCCTACCGCGCGCCAGAGCGGCGAGGGAATCAGCGGCAACAACGCGATCAGCGGCGAGATGAGGATTCGCGCCGCAGAAATCGCATTCGGGAGATTCACCATCTTCTCCTGTGGTCTCACTGCCGCGCCCACGCCGCGCGCCTCCATCAGCCTTGCGTCACGCGAGCGTTTTCAGCACCAGCTTGCTGACCGCCTTCAGCGTGTCGAATACGCCGTCTCCGGTGACGGCAACCGCTTCGAAGTACGTCGCCCGCTCGATCCACTCGCCGGTGCTCACCTGTTCGATGAGGTTCTCTCCCGCGTGATACGGATCTGGCGCGAGCCTCTGCTTGGCCGCGTCCGACACTTCCCAGCCGGGATTCAGCGCGCCCTGCAGTTCGCTCAGCGGCGAAGCGTTCGGCAAGTCGCGCTTATTGTACTGAATCACGAACGGCATTTTCGTGAGATCGTAGCCGTACTCGGCCATGTTGTCGTACAAGTTCTGCATCGCTTCCTGATTCGCTTCCATGCGCTCGATCTGCGAATCGGCAACGAAAACAATTCCGTCGACGCCTTTCAGAATCAGCTTGCGCGACGCGTTGTAGTACACCTGGCCCGGCACGGTGTAGAGGTGGAATCGCGTCTTGAACCCGCGAATCGTGCCGAGGTCCACGGGCAGGAAATCGAAGAACAGCGTGCGTTCGGTTTCGGTCGCGAGCGAAATCAGCTTGCCGCGCGTGTCCGGCTTCACCTTGCCGTAGATGTGCTCGAGGTTCGTCGTCTTGCCGCCGAGGCCGGGGCCGTAGTAGACGATTTTGCAGTTGATCTCGCGTGACGCGTAGTTGATCATCGACATGGCTTTTTCTCCTTATCCGAAAAGCTTGTCGATTTCGTCTTCCGCGCCGTGCAGAAGTCCTTCCGGCTGCGGCGAACCATCGGTGCCGCGCGCAAATACCTGATCGAACAGTCTCGTCAATTCGCCCACGGTCTCCTTCATCTTGAGGCGCACCAGGCCGAGCGTGGTGCGCGTGTCGAACAGCACCACGAGAATCACGCGCCGCGCGACGTCCGCGAGATACATCGATTCTTTCTCGCCCTGATGGAACAGCGAGTTGAAGTCAGTTTCGCCGATGAGTTTCGCGAGCTGGTCGTTTGCGCTGAAGTCGGCGGCGGTGAGCGTCGCGAAGGCCGTCGGGTCGAAATTCGGCTGTTCGCCAACGGTCGCGACGAGCTGCCCGGAGCGGTCGACGAGCAGCGCGCAGCGCGCGTTGCTATCGAAGAGAAACTTCTGCAGCGATGTCGTAATCGCGGCGAAGTCGTCTTCGGTGAATGACCAGCTGGCGGAACCTACGGCCATAGATCGCGTGTCGTTTGAGGATTCATCACTTCATCTGCCGCCGTGAGGCAATCGCCTGCGCGATCGTCACACCGTCGGCGTATTCCAGATCGCCCCCAACAGGCATCCCGAGCGCAATGCGCGAGACGAACACGCCGGACGGCGCCAACTGCTCTTGAACATACAGCGCGGTGGCCTCTCCTTCGAGCTTCGGATTGGTCGCCACGATCACTTCCTTGATGCCGCCTTTCCCAACACGCGTAACGAGCGCAGCCACCGTCAGTTCGTCGGGCCCGATTCCATCGAGCGGCGACAGCCGCCCGCCCAGCACATGATACACCCCGCGATACTCCGCCGTGCGCTCAATGGCCGAGATGTCGCTCGCCTCCTCAACCACGCAGATCGTGCCCGCATCACGCCGCGGATCCCGGCACACCGCGCACACGCTCTCCTCGGTAAGGTTGAAGCAGCGCTCGCACATGCGCACCCGATCGGTGAGCGTCGCGAGAACCTGCGCCAACCGCTTGCTCTGCTCCGCCGGCTGCTTGAGCAAATGGTACGTCAGCCGAAGCGCCGACTTCTTACCGATGGTCGGAAGACGCGACAGCTCGGTTACGAGATCATCAATGGCCGACACGCGTTCTCCGCACGAACAGTTACTAGCACGTTACTAGCACGTTACTAACAAGCCAAGTACAACAGGGTGAATAAGTTAGCCCTCGGTCGAGGCGTGCCGCAAGGCGCAGCGAGCCGAGTGAAACAGCCTGAAAGCTACTCTATCAATCGCAGGTCGAGCGCGTCGATTGCCGCGTTGAGCAACGGGTCGCGTTTTCGGAGCGTCGCGACGCGATCGGCGATCACATTTTCGGCGGTGAGACGGCTGCGTCCCGAGGCCTGACCCTCGGCCGCGCCCTGCACCGCGATCTTTTCGACGCCTTCGAATACTGACCGAAGCGCGGCAAGAATGGCGTCGTTTCCGCTCGTGAGCGCGTCGGCCAGCGCGTCGCTCGTCACGGCAATCGTGACCACACCTGCTGCGGTCACCGCGGTGGGAGCGGCCTCTGCCATTGCCGACGCCACCATGCCCCGCCCGCCGGCGCGGACGTGCTCGGCGATATCGTCCCAGTGCTCGGCGAGGCGGTTCAGATCGAGCGCCTGCTTTTTCTTTCGCGCTGGAGCTTCGTCTGCGACAGGCGGTTTGGGAGCGGCTTTCATCGCGGGCTTCACGAATGGCGCCGGCTCCGCGATGCGCTTCGAATCGCTCATCGTCGGCGGCGCCGCCATTCGAGGCGCGGCGGCCGCGGGAATATCGCGACGCGCACTGGCGCCACCGCTCCCGCCGAGTCCCTTCAGAACGTCTTCCAGGTCTATCGTGCGATCGAGCAGCGCGAAACGCACGAGCAGGGTCTCGAACAACAGCTGCTGCTGTCCGCTGCGGCGAAAGTGCGGTTCGAGCTCCACCAGCATCGTGAGCATTCGGAGCAGATCGCCCGATGCGAATTGCGATTTCCGCTGCTCGAGAGCGGCGCGGAGATGATCGGAGAGATCGGGAACGGATCCGCCAAGCACCAGGGCGAGTTGCGCGCGGAGTGTATCCGCGAGTCCGCTCAGGAGAAGGCCAAAATCGATTCCAAAATCGGCAAGGCGGCCCACCGACGCGAACACATCTCCCGCGCGATGCTCGGCGATGACGTCGAGCAGGGCGATGTACTCGTCCTCGTGCACCAGCCCGAGCGCATCGCGCACGCGCTGCGCCGAAATGTCGCCGCTTCCGAGCGAGAGCACTTGATCGGTGAGCGAGAGCGCGTCTCTCATGGACCCGTCTGCGGCGCGCGCCAGCATGCCGAGTGCGTCAGGCTCGATCGTGACTTTTTCTTCCTTGAGCACGGCGCCGAGCCGCTCGCGCACGTCGGAGGGACCGATACGTTTGAGGTCGAATCGCTGCACGCGCGAGAGCACCGGGGCCGCGGCCTGCGCGATTTTTTGGGGCTCAGTGGTGGCGAACACGAACACGACCCGCGGCGGCGGCTCCTCGAGAACTTTCAGCAGCGCGTTCCACGCTTCGCGCGTGAGCATATGCGCTTCGTCGATGATATAGACCTTGTGGCGATCGTCACCGGAGGGCGCGTACATCGCGCGCTCGCGCAGATCGCGAGCGTCGTCGACTCCGCGGTTCGAGGCGGCGTCGATTTCGACAACGTCGAGCGAGGCAGAGCCGGCCCAGATGCGCGTGCACGAGGCGCACGTGCCGCAGGGCTCGTGATCTTTGCGCTTGTTCTCGCAGTTGAGGGCCATGGCGAGCACGCGTGCGAGCGTGGTTTTGCCGGTGCCCCTCGGGCCGCAGAAGAGGTAGGCGTGCGCGACCCGGTCGTTCGCGATCGCATTTCGCAATGTCGTCGCCACGTGTGACTGCACCGCCACATCTGCGAAACGCTTCGGGCGGTATTTGCGGGCGAGGGCTAACGACATGCTTTCAAATTACTCGTGAGCAACACGCAGGGTTAGTCCTAATGGCTGATGGGGAGCGCGAGCGTCGTGCGGTACTGTCCAATCATGAGACAGCTCTGCGGCGCAGTCCTGATGTGTCTGTGCGCTTTGACCGAAGCTGAGGCACGTCAGCCGGTCGCGGTGAAGTATGTGGAAGGAACCGTGCACGGATTTCTCGATCTCCGCACGGCGAGCGGCGATCTCCTTTCGCATGGCGATCTCACGCAGACACTGAGCCACGGAACGATTGAGAGCCGGATGATTTTCCGGTTCACGGACGGTTCGCTCTTTGAGGAGTCCGTCGCGTTCACGCAGAAGGGAGTGTTCGCGATGGAGAACTATCATCTCGTGCAGCGCGGGCCATCATTCGCGGGTGATCTCGACGCGACGCTCGCCCGCTCGGGCGAATGGACGCTGAAAACAAAATCGCACGACCGCGGCGAGACGAAACAGACATCAGGCACGCTGAAGATGCCCGCCGATGTCTACGACGGGATGATCACGATGCTGCTCAAGAATCTCGCGCCCGGCGAATCGCGCAGCGTGCACGTCGTGGCGTTCACGCCGGAGCCACGGATGATCGAGATGCTGATGGAGCCTGCGGGAACGGAGAATATCCCGTTTGGAAAGAGTTCCGAGACGGCGACGCGCTATTCGCTGAAGCCGCGACTCGGAAAAGTCGTGGGACTGCTGGCTCGTGTGACCGGAAAAATGCCGCCGGACAGTCAGGCGTGGATCGTGACACAGCAGATTCCCGCATTTGTGAGATTCGAGGGGCCGCTCTTCACTGGACCGGTCTGGCGCATCGACTACGTGGCGCCTACCTGGAAATAAAATCGCGGGGGTCATCTCTCGATGAGCCCCCGCGACAATACTCCAGGCCTGACAAAGCGACGCAAGACACCACGTACCGTTGCTGCCTTTCGGCCCTGGCGGAGTTGGCGGGCTCGCGCCCTCTGGGACCTGGAGCACCATAAGAGTAACCAAACGGCGGGCGATGCACCACGCCCAACGGCGAGTAAACTCGCTCTTCGTTACCCAGCCAGCGTGCTGTGGAAGACCTGCACTGCCTTCTGCATTTCAGCCATGGTTCCCACCCCCACGCGCAAATGGGTGTTCAGCGGAGGGAACGGCCGGCCAACTGCGACGCCCTTCTTGATGCACTCGGCCTTGAACGCTTTTACATCGCGCTTGATGTCGACCATCATGAAGTTCGCGTCGGACGGAATGACATCGTAGCCCGCGCTCGCGAAGAACTTCGCGGTGAAGACCTTGGCTTCGTGATTCTTTTTCTTTTCTTCTGCAATGCGCGTCATGTCGCCGACCGTCGTCTTGGCGGCGGCGAGCGCCAGCTGGCTGATGTTCGAGCCGAGCATGTAGCCCTTCATGCGCGCGAGCACTTCCGGCCGTCCCACCGCGTAGCCGATTCGCATGCCAGCGAGGCCGAACACTTTGGAGAAGGTGCGCGCCACGAACACGCGCGGATTGTTGAGCGCGAGCGGGATCGAGGTCGCGTACAATGGATCTTCGACGTACTCATGATACGCTTCGTCCACCAGCACCATCGTCTCCGGCGAAGACTTGTTCACCTTTTCGATGAAGCCCGCGACCGCGGCCTTTCCGTGCACCGTGGCCGTCGGATTGTTCGGATTGCAGAAATACACGAGCCCGCTTGCTTTGGCGGCGTCTGCCATCGCGTCGAGATCGAGGCGAAGCTTCGCGTCGACGCGCGGCGATTTCACCGGCACACCGAGGAAGCGCGCGAAATCGGCGCCGGCCTCGAATGTCGGCGCGGGCGAAACCAGGGCGCGCTGAGGCGAGGTGAACGTCTGCACCGCGACGTGCAGAATTTCGCCCGATCCGCAGCCGAGCATGATGTTTTCCGGCTTTACGCCGAGCGATTTCGCGATCTCCGCCGAGAGTTCATCCTCGAGCGTCACCGGATAGCGATTCGCGAGATCGAACGTGCTGCGCATCGCTTCGAACACGCGAGCGCCGGGACCGTTCGGATTTTCGTTGCTGTCAATCCGGATCATTCCCGGTGCCGAAGAGAGCGCGCGATCGGCGCGGCGGGCGGCCATCGGATTTTCAGTCCCCTGTTGCGCGCGAAGCCCTTCGCGGCCGCGGGCGGTGATCATTGGGAAAATCGCGGCACCAGCGGTGCCTGCGGCGGCAGTGGCTAAGAAATCGCGGCGATTCAGCGGCATACTCCGTTCCCAGTTGGAGAGATCATTGGAACATACGAGGGCAGTTCACTTCGAGGTAGGCGCGCCCGCCTCGTTCCACGCCCGCCATCCACCGGCCATCGAAAAAACATTGGTATATCCCATTCGCTGAAGCGCATCGCCCGCGAGCGCCGAGCGGAATCCTCCGCCGCAGTACAAAATCACCTCAGTGGCCCGGTCCGGGATCGTCGCGTCGACATCCCGCTCGATGATGCCCTTTCCGAGATGAATCGCGTGCGCCGCATGGCCCGCGGTCCACTCATTGTCTTCACGAACATCCACGAGCACCGCCTTCGGATTCGCCTTCAACCGATCGATCGTCTCGGCGGCGCTCTTTTCCTTCACGCGCGATTTCGCGTCGTTCACGATCGCGAGAAACGCCTCTGAATGCTGATGGACCATGCGCTGCCTCTCGTTCTGAAAGCTAAGAAAGCAAATCGCGCAGCACGGTCGCTGCGCGCTCGAGCTCCGCGAGTGAAACATCCAGGTGCATCACGGTACGAACGCGCGATGCATTCCACACTCCAACGCGGACGCCGCGTGCCTTGGCGCTGCTCGCCAGTGTCATCGCGTCGAGGCGCGCCGGCAGATCGATCATCACGATATTCGTCTCGGGTGGCACGACCTTCGCATCCCCGGCCTCCGAAACGATCGCTGCGAAGCGTTTCGCGTTCGCATGATCTTCGCCCAGCCGGCCGAGATTGTTCTCGATGCCGTACAGCGCCGCCGCCGCAATAACCCCCGACTGCCGCATCGCACCGCCAAATCGTTTGCGCGCTTCCCATGCGAGCTGCATCGCCGCCGTGCCGCCGGCCAATGCGGCTCCAACCGGAGCGCCGAGCCCCTTCGAAAACGAAACCATCGTTGCGTCGGCCGTCGCGGCAAACGCATCGAGCGATGTTCCCGTCGCGGCCGCCGCGTTCCAGAGTCGCGCGCCGTCGAGAAACACACGGCAGTTGAGCGACCGTCCGACGGCCGCGAGCGCGCCGAGTTCATCCAGCGGCGTCACCATGCCGCCCGCGCCGTTGTGCGTGTTCTCGAGGCAGAGCAGCGTTGCGCGCGGAAAATCGCGTCCGGGCGATCGCACCGCGCGCGCGAGCGTCTCGCGTGTCACCCGCGGCGCGCCCTGAATCAATCGCGCCTGCATGCCGCACAATGCCGACGCACCGCCCATCTCCAGGTTCATGATGTGCGAGTCGTCGTGCACGTAGAACTCCGTGCCGCGCTCGCCGAGCGCCCAAATCGCAGCCTGGTTCGCCATCGTGCCCGACGGAAAAAAGAGCGCGCGCTCCTGTCCCAGCAGCTCGGCGGTTCGCTCCTCCAGCCGCCGGGTCGTTGGATCGCCGTCGAGCACGTCGTCGCCAACTTCCGCCTCCGCCATCGCGCGGCGCATGCCAGCCGACGGTTTGGTGACCGTGTCGCTGCGCAGATCGATCATCGCCGCCAAGGAGTTCATTGCGGAGTCGCAACCCGTTTGAGGTGGCGGTGCTCGTATACCTGCGAGAGCTCGCCGCCGAGGACGAAAATCAGCGCCCCATAGTAGACCCAGAACATCACGACGATCACCGCCGCAAGCGTGCCGGTATAAAACGAAGCAGGATCGTACCGATGGACGATTGCACCAAAGACACTCCGCGCGATCTCGAACATGATGGCGCCCGCTATGCCGCCAAAAACCGCCTGCTTCCAGCGCACCGGCCGGTTCGGCAGCAGCTTGTATAGAATGGTGAACAGTGCGCCCACCAGAAAGAACGCCACGACGCGTCCGGCGACATACGTGAGCGGCTCCATCATCGATTCGGCATGCAGTCCGAGCTTGCTCAGCAGTTCGACGCCGTTGGAGCGCGCGAGCGCGACGTACGCGCTCACCACCACCCAGAGCACGATCAGCAGGGTCGCCGCCAGCGTCATCGACGCGTCGAAGAGTTTTCCCATCAGCGTACTGTGCCCTTTCGGCACTTCGTACACGTGCAGAAGCGCCGAACGCAGCGACCCAAACAGCCGCGTGGAAAACCAGAGGAACGCGACGGCGCCGAGCACGCCGGCCGCACCACGCGTCCGCACCACCTCGTGCATGACGGGATCAAGCAGTGACCCCGTGCCGTTCCACGTGGCCGGAAAAAGATTCTGCTGAATGAAATCCACGGCATCGGTCGACGACGCGTCGACCGATTTGTTCATCACATACCCAAGGCCGGACGCGAGCAGCAGGAAGAACGGCACGCCGGCGAGCAACATGCTGAACGCCACCCCTCCGGAGAGGAAAAACAGATCGTCCTTCGCGGCCTTATGCCAGATCGCCTTCGCGTAGGCCCCGACGACAGAGAGCGAGTTACTGCTCAATGACGATCAGGAACTTTGACCCCGACCAGAACTTCTCGGCATTCGTAATTCTGAGTCCGCCCTTGATGCGGCCGCTCTTGTCGGGCGCCGTCTCGAGCGCGGTGACATCCTGCCGCGTGATGATCTTGTATGCTTTGTCGGCCTTCGGGAACGCGATTTCCATCACCTTCAGCTTGTCGATCGCGGTGAAGTCCGACGCGTTCAGATCGCGCGCGGGCACCTGCGTCTTGCCGATTCCCAGTGCACCGCCGGCTTGATCGATGATCTTCTTCTTCAGCAGCTCGTCCTTGGTGCCGATCACGTAATACACCGTGTTGCGCTCGGTCACGAGCGACGATTTCTCTTCGACGAGCGCCGTTTTTTCCGAGGTCAGCGCCACTTTGTCCTGCTTGAGCGAGGCGTTTTCCGACTGGAGCGCGGCGAGCTGGGTGTTGAGCGACTCGATCTCCGTCTTCTGGTTGTCGATGATCGACTTGAAGGCGGCGATCGTCGAATCGTACGACGCGAGCTGCGACGTGAGCGCGGCGTTGTTCGCCGTCAGCTCCTTCACGCGGTTGCGGCTCGCGCCCAGACGCGCCTCGGCTTCGCTCAGACGATCGGTCAGTTCCTTGATCTTCGTCTTGATCGCGTCGCGCTGCTGCGCTGGCGTGAGGCTCGACTCCGCGCCGGCCGCCGACCCCTTCACGGGCTTGCCCGCGTTCTTGCTCCTCACGGTCGCGAGCTGCGTATTCACGTCCGCGATGAACTGCGAGGTCTGCATCACATCCTTCAGCAAAGAATCCTTCTCCGCCGAGATCTGCTGCATCTGCACGAGCGTCTTGTCGAGTTCGGGCTTTGATCTGTCGCATGCCGCGAGACTGAACATCGCGGCAAGAATGAGAAGCTTCTTCACGTTACTGGACCTCCGTATTGGGTTGAATCATTCACCAGCGTCAGGATCATCGGGCGCGTGCGTCATGCCGCCCGCCGCTTCTGTGGGCGCCGCACGATGCATGGGCGCCGCGACTACGAATCGCTCAACGTGCGCGGCCGTGCCGCGTGCGCCGAGCTGCGTGAACAGAAACTCGAACTTCTTGTCGAACGCGGCATCGAGCGCGGCGCCAGCGTCGCCGCCGATCGCCCACAGTTTTTCCTTGAAAGGCCCGAGCGCCTTTTTGCGCGTCTTGTACAGGAACTGCTCGTCGGAGTCGGCGGGCTTGCGCTCCTCGGCGGCGTTTGTCCGGAGCCATGCATAGATCTCTTCGCGCAGCGCGGCCGGAATACCGTCGTACAGCATATTCTGGAAGCCGGTCGCCAGATGGATCTCCGCCGTTTCGCATTTCGGAAAGTTGTGGAACGCGCTCTCGGGCAGCGTTGAGGCGCCGTGCTGCACGGCGCCCGAAAGGCCGTAGCGTTCACGCGCCTCAACACCAAGCGCCTGCAACGTGTTGAAGTCGAGCGCAACATCGGCAATCGATCCGTCCGCGAGCACCACGCCGCCATGCGATGTTCCGCTCTGCACGCTGATCTTCGAAAGTCCTTCCACGCCGGGCGCCTGCGCGGCAAGCGTGCGATTGTATCCGTCCATGAATGCGCGCAGCTCGGGCACTGTCGAATTTTCGGTTCCCACCTCGCCAATCTCGCCGCCGAGTGAGATATCGATGTCCTCGGGCTGCAGCGATCGCACATGGCGCGTGATGTCGACGCCCACCTCGTAGTTGAGGCGCTGCTGGTCGTCGAGCGTCTTCTGGGAGAGATCCACGAGCGTGGACGTGTCGATGTCGATATTGAAGAACCCCGCGTGAATCGCTTCGGTCGCGAGATGCTTGACGTTGCCGACTTCCTCCGCCGCATTCGCCGCGTACTTCTTGGCGTTCACCTGAAAGTGATCGCCCTGAATGAACACCGGGCCGCGAAATCCTTCGCGCAGCGCGGCCGCGAGCATCACCGCGACATATTCGGCGGGCCGCTGTTCGGTGTAGGCGATTTCGGAACGCGCGATTTCGAGTATGAATGCGCCGGCCTGCAGTGTGATTGCCGTCCGGAAAATCGCGCGCGCGGTATCGTACGATCGGCCGCGAACATTGATGGCCGGCACGGTGAAGCCGTGAATCTCTCCGCGGCCGCGCGCGAGATACAGCGAGTGAATCGAGGCGGACCGCACGCCGAGCGCCTGGCCGATCTCCCAGATCGCCCAGCGCGCCCAATGGCGATCGGCTTCGGCCCCGAACACGGCGAGCCGGACGAGCTCGTCCATAAGCGGCGACGCGATCGCTGAGGCATCGTTGACACGCACCGAACTGCCGCTGATCGAAACAGCGGGTCCGAGGACGTTCAGAAGATTGACGCTCGCGGTCATATTCGAATTTGCCTGTTCAGAGGGGCCGAATCAACGGCTTCGGCTCCGTTTTCTCACTGGAATCTCAGTCCACCAGCACCTGGAGCCCGTCGAACGCGGGATAGACGCCGGCCGGGAGCGCCGCTTCGAGGTCGGCGTGTGCGTCGTTGTGGGTGAGATGCGTGAGGTACGTCCGCTCGGCTCCGACCTGGTGAGCGGTTGCGATCGCCTCGTCGAAGCTCAAGTGGGTGGGGTGCGAGGTGTGGAACAGCGCATTGAGTACGAGCACGCTCACGCCCCTCAAGAGGGCAATCGCTTCGTCGGGAATCGCTTTGGCATCGGTCACATAGCCAACCGGGCCGATGCGATAGCCGAATACGCGCATCGTTCCGTGCGGCACCGCGAGCGGAATCACTTCGAGGCTGCCAATCCGCTCGGGCACACCCGGCTGCAGCGCGCGCGCGGCCCCCTCCGGTTTGATCGTGCCCGGCACGGGACGCGTGCGACCGTCGAACACGTACGAAAATTTCTGTTTGAGACTCGCGATGGTTTCCGCCGGGCCGAACATCGGGAGCGGAGAATCGCGCAACACGGAGATCGCGCGAATATCATCGAGGCCATGCGTGTGATCGGCGTGATCGTGCGTGAACAGCACCGCGTCAACCGTGCTCACGCCGCTGGCGATCAACTGCAGCCGCAGTTCGGGCGGCGTGTCGATGAGCAGCCGCGTGCCGTCGGATTCGACGACGGCGCCAACGCGCGTGCGCTTGTCGCGCGGATCCGACGACCGGCAGACGCTGCACTCGCAACCAATCTGCGGCACGCCGAAGCTCGTCCCGGTGCCGAGAAAGGTCAGCTTCACACGGTCTCGACTTTGAGGTTGTTCGTCGTGCCGGGGACGTCGAACGGCACACCCGCCGTGACCACCACGCGATCGCCGGGCTTCGCGATGCCCTGTTCGAGCAGCACTTTCCTCGCCATCGCCGCCATCTGCTCGTACGTATCCGCGTGCGCCACGAGGAACGGCACGACTCCCCACACGAGCGCGAGCTGGCGATACGTGCGCGGCTGATCCGTCAGCACGACGACCGGCACGGCCGGTCGTCTCGCCGCCACCACGCGCGCGCTGAATCCGCTCTTGGTGAATACGATCACCGACGGCGCGCCGAGCAGGCGCACGGCGGTCACCGTGGCAGACGCGATCGTCTCCTCCGTGGACGCGGTGCCCGGTTCGAGCCGATCAATGCCGATGCCGCGCGCGACGGGCAGCGTCTCGGCGGCGATCACGATCCGGCGCATGGCCTCCACCGCGAGCCGCGGGTACGCGCCGGCCGCGGTCTCGGCGGACAGCATCACGGCATCGGTGCCATCGAGCACCGCGTTTGCGACGTCGTTCGCTTCGGCGCGCGTGGGCCGCGGATGCTCGATCATCGACTCGAGCATTTGCGTGGCCGTGATCACCGGGCGGCCATAGCGATTCGCGAGACCGATGATGCGTTTCTGCGCGAGCGGCACCTCTTCGAACGGCAGTTCCACGCCGAGATCGCCGCGCGCGACCATCACGGCATCGCTGGCCTGCAGAATTTCCTCGAGGCGCCTGAGCGCCGCATCCTTCTCGATCTTGGCGACGACGAGCATTCCCTTCGGCAGCAGCGCTTTCAGCGCGCGAATGTCCTCGGCGCGCCGCACGAAACTGAGCGCGAGGTAATCGAGATCGTGCTCGACGGCGAAGGTGATGTCGGCTTTGTCTTTCTCGGTCAGCGACGGCGCGGAGACGTCGATGCCGGGGAGATTCATTCCCTTGTGCGACTTGATCGGGCCGCCGTGGATCGCGCGCACCTTCACGCGATGACCGGCCACCGAGAGCACTTCGAACTCGAGGAGGCCGTCATCCACGAGAATGCGCCCGCCGAGCTTTACATCATGCGCGAGATCGTCGTACGTCACGGGCACATCACCGTGCACGGCGTGAATTTCGTGCACGAACGTGAGTTCTTCACCGTCGGCTACGATGCGCGGCGCGGAGAGATCGCCGATGCGAATGCGCGGGCCCTGGAGATCGCCCATAATCGCGACCGGACGATTCATCTCGCTCGCCAGCGACCGGATCGTCGCGATCACGGTCGCGTGATCTTCATGCAAGCCGTGCGAGAAATTAATTCTCGCGACGTCGAGACCGGCCTCGATCAGCCCCCGCAGCACCTCGGCACTGGAGGACGCCGGACCAATCGTGCAGACGATTTTCGTGCGGGCGGCTTTGAACATTTAGGGAGCGGCAGCGAGCGAACGGCCAAGGAGCTTCGCCTTCGCCTCGAGACCGGCTAACAGCGAATCGAACGATTTCTGAAAACTCGCGAGCCCGTCCGTCAGAAGCTGATCGGTGACGCCAGCGAGCGGGATCCCTGCCGCAGCAAGATCGGACAGAGCGCGCTCTGCCGAATCGAGCTCTTGATCCACCGTGACCGCGGTTACGCCATGATCGCGATACGCCTCGAGCGTTGCGGGCGGCATCGTGTTGACGGTGTCGGGTCCGATCAACTGCTCCACGTAGAGCACATCACGGTACGCCGGATTCTTCGTGCTGGTACTCGCCCAGAGCGGACGCTGCAACTGCGCGCCTTTGGCGGCGAGCGCTTCCCAGCGCGGCCCCTTGAAACACTCACGGAAGAGCCGATAGGCGAGCTTGGCATTTGCGATCGCGGCTTTGCCGCGCAGCATATCCGCGTGGTTCGCATCGCACGCGGCGGCTTTCACGAGCGCGTCGAGGCGCTTGTCCACTTCGGAATCAACGCGGCTGACGAAGAAGCTCGCGACGCTCGCGACGCCCGCGATCGGCGCGCCGGCCTTCACGCGATCCTCCAGTCCGTTCAAATAGGCATCGATCACACGCCGGTGCGCGTCGATCGCAAAGAGCAGCGTGATGTTGACGTTGATGCCCGCGGCGATGAGCGCACGAACCGCGATCGCGCCCTCGGCGGTGCCGGGCACCTTGATCATCACGTTCGGACGCGCGACGGTCTTCCAGAGTCTGTGCGCCTCGGCAATCGTTGCCGCCGAATCGTTCGCCGCACCCGGAGAAACCTCGATCGAGACGAATCCGTCGTGCCCGTTCGTGGCATCGTACACGGGGCGGAAAATGTCGCACGCGGCGCGCACGTCGTCCGTCTCGACGAGTTCGAACATTTCCCACGCGGTGCGATCGCCCGCGGCATCCCGCAGCTGCCCGTCGTACGCCGTGCCCTGCGCGAGCGCCTTTTCGAAGATGGTTGGATTCGACGTCATGCCGGTCAGCGCATCGCCCGCAATGCGCTTCGCGAGATCACCGTTGTGGAGCATCGTGCGATCGATGTAGTCCAGCCAAATCGACTGCCCCACCGCGTGCAGGGACTGCAACGGGCTCGTCATCGTCAATTCGCCTTGATGGAAACGCCGTACCCGCTGTTGCCCCAATGCGCCATCAGCATTCCGTTCGCAATGAAGATGTGAAAGCGCTCGTCGTCGGTCGGAAGATTCATGTGCTTGTCCACCGCAATCTTCGCGATGTCGCTGGCGGGATCCCACTGCGTGCCCCACAGCCGGCGCGTTGCATCGCGTGGATCCTGGAGCTTCGAGTTCACGATCAGAAACGATTGTCCCTGCGAGGGCCAGAGCCAGAGCGTGTACGTGCCGGCGGCGACCTTCGTGCCGCCGATGTTGAGATCGGCGTCGGTCTTCAGCTGCGTCGCATAGTCCGCGCCGAACCGCCACGTGGTATCGAACGGGACGAGCTTGCCCCAGAGTTCGCGGCCGCGCTTCGCGGGCCGCGAGTACAGAATCGTGACGTGCGCGTTGCCGATCGTCGCCACGACGCTGTCGGGAGTATTCGTGGGAGCCGCGGGAGCGCCGGCAACTTCCTTCGACGCCCACACGCCGACGAGCGCGAGCAGATCCGTCTCTTTCGTGGGCGTCACGTCGATCTTCTGCGTCGTGAGCGAGCCGTCTCCGTGTAACAGGCGGCCGTTCTTGTCGGTCTTCACGCCCACGCGGAACCCTTGATTGACGATTTCAGCGGAGTCGTTCGTGATGATGCGAATGTCCGGGCTCGTTGCGGCGTTCGCGGCGGCGGCGAAACTGATGACGTTCGCCTTGCTGTCCCTTCGCGCGGCGGCGACTTGCATCTCGTTGCCGAGCCACGAGCCGCCCATCGCCGGCAGCGTTCCCTTCGCCACTTGCGTGCGGCGCACTGCGGGCTGGCCGTTGGTCTGCACTTCGCGAATCACACTGTCACCAGCGAAGGTCATCTTCTGCCCAACTGGAGAGACGCCTTGCGCGTTGGCCGGAAGCGGTGTGCCATCCGCCTTGAAATTTCCCTGCTCGTACGTTGCGACGCTGCCGTTCTTGTTCAGCGTCAGGGTGTACTTGGTCATTGATGTTCCAGGAAGATGGCGAACGATGACACCTTCGATTTTGTCGCCAGTGCGGACGACCCGCTCGAGCGCGAGCGTGTCGCTGCCGAGCCTGGTAATGAACACGCGCGTCTGCGCGCCGGCGGCGAGAGGCGCGGCGCAGGCGAGAAGGGCGTATGCCCGACGGAAGAGGGTACGCATATCAGCTCCGGATAAGTTGTTCGCGATCCTCTAAAGTTATCGCTTACGCTCGGCCCGTGCACCGGTCAGTTTACTCGTTACCGTGCTGCGACCGACGCTTTTCGATTTCCGAGGAACCACTAGCGATGAAAGACTATCCCGATCACCACGATGCCGAGCTCGTCCTCAAGCTGTACGAGCTCCGCCGCGACGACACCCTGCGCGAATCGCGCAAAATCCTCAATGCGTGGTATCCGAAGACGTTCGACGACGTCATGGCGATCACCAAGCCCGATCACCCGCATAACGCGGCGTTTCGTCAGGTCACGGGCTACTGGGACATGGCGTTCAACATGGCGCGCCACGGAGTAATCCACTCGGACTTCCTGGCAGAGAACGCGTCAGAAGGCCTCTGGTTTTTCGCGCGCATAGAGCGATTCGTCGAGGAGTTCCGGAAAATGACGACTCCGAACGCGTTCTCGAATTTCGAGTGGGTCGTGACGAACACGCAGCGTGGGCGCGAGATGATGCCCTACTACCGCGAGCGCATCGCGAAGATCGCCGCCGGCTGACTTGAGTCACATCTTCGGCTTGCCGTCCATCTCCTGAATCGTCTTGGTGGACGGCGGCCGGCTTTTCTGCAGCCGCTTCGCGACCGTCTCGGCCGTGGAGAGCACGCGAAGCACGTTTTCGCCGGCGAGTTTCTTGAGGTCCGAGTCGTTCCACCCGCGACGAATGAGTTCCGCGAACAGCATCGGATACTTCGACTGATCCTCGAGTCCTATGGGAAGATCGTCGTCGACCCCGTCGAAATCGCTGCCGATTCCCACGTGATCGGCGCCCGCCACTTTCTTGACGTAGTCGATCTGATCGGCGACGTCGGCGAGCGTTGCCTTCGGCGCCGGATGCGAGGCATCCCAGGCTTTCATGTCACGCGCGATCGTTGCGGAATCGTGTCCCATGCCTTTTGAAAGCGTCACAGTGCGCGCGCGTTGCAGCGAGTGCGCGCGCACCTTGGGCGAGTCGAATCCCGGCACGAACGTCACCATCACCACGCCACCGTTCTTCGGCAGCCGCCGCAAAATCGAATCGGGGACGTTGCGCGGATGATCCACCAGCGCGCGCGCCGACGAATGCGAGAAGATCACCGGCGATTCCGTGACATCGAGCGCGTTGCTCATCACGCCCGGTGAGACGTGAGACAGATCGACCAGCATGCCAAGCCGGTTCATCTCGCGAACGACTTCCCGTCCGAAATTCGTGAGTCCGCCGTGTTTCGCGGAATCGAGCGCGGCATCCGCCCAGTCGAGCGTCACGTTGTGCGTCAGCGTCATGTAGCGGACGCCGAGCGCGTAGTACTCGCGCAGCGCGCCGAGTGAATTCTCGATCGCATGTCCGCCTTCCATTCCCATGAGCGAGCCGACCTTCCCGGCGGCGAACGCGCCGCGCACGTCGGCCGCGGTCAGCGCGCTGGCGAGCGCCTCCGGATACTTCGCAATCATGCGGCGCGCGATATCGATCTGCTCGAGCTGCACGCGCGCATATCCCGAGTCGCGAATTTCGCCCGGGATATACACGGACCAGAACTGTCCGCCGAGTTTCCCGGCGCGCATGCGGGCGATATCGGTTTGATGCGGTGTGTGCTTGCGGAGGTCGTACGCGTCCACGTCACGCGGATTCGTTCTGCTTTCGCGAATCGCCCAGGGAAGATCGTTATGGCCGTCGACGAGCGGCGTGCTCGCGAGCAGTGCTTTCGCGTGCGCGAGAGCCGCCTCTGGCGACATGGCCTTCGGAGCGGCCTGCGCCCGGAGTGACGCAGCGCACACAACGATGAGGAGAAATGACCGGAGTATTTGCATTCTTGATTCTAAGCCATTTTCGACTTGCCGGTGTAGTATTGCTCATGATGAACACATTCAACCGAGTCGCACTGGTCGCCGCATCGGCAATAGGCTTCGCCGCCGCCAGCGCGCAGCAGGCACCGGCAGGGCCGAACCTGCGCGGCAAGGTGAGCTCGGTCGTCGGTAATCCGATCGAGGGGGTCGAGGTGCGCATCGACGGAAGCTCGCTCGTGGCGCGCACGGATCGAACGGGATGGTTCACGTTTGTGAGTGCGCCCAAGGGGCCGCAGCTGCTGCTGTTCAGACTGCTCGGCTACTTCCCTGCGAAGGCCGAAGCGCGAGTGCCAACCGACAAAGACACCACGTTCGTGCAGATGGTGCCGACGCCGCGGTCACTCGACACGGTGAAGGTCCTGGCCACCGTGCACATTCTCGCGGGCGTGGTGGTCGATCATAAGAACCGGCCAATCCCGGGCGCGACGATCGAGATGGTCTCAATGGAAAAGCTGGGAGCCTTTACGGATTCTTCCGGCTGGTTCACGTTCACTTCGGTGAAAAGCGGCAACGTGCTGTTGCGCGTGCGCAAGCTCGGATTCTCGCCTATTACCACGACGCTTCACCTCGAGGACTGGCGCGGTCTCGTGATTCATATGGAACCGCTCGATGCCGCGTTCGGCGGATCGAAACTCGAGGACGCGAGCGGCTTCGGCAACACGAGCACATTCGTGTGGAACGAAACGCAGCAGCGCATCGCGATGCGCGGGTCGCACGCGATCGTCGTGCCGCGCGAGGAACTCGCGCCGTTCGACGATTTCCCGCTCAACGAGTCGCTGCGCCGCACGAAATCCGGCGCGATGGAAGCGGCCGAGCTGAACGCGCTCGGATCGAATGCCTGTGTGCTGCTCAACGGAAAGAACACCGTCGGCTCGACGTCACTCGCGACGTTCAGGACGGAGGACGTCGAGTTCGTCGAGATGTACCCGCCGGGATCCGAGATGTCCTCGTCCGCGGCGAGGTACATGAGGAACGCGGGGTGCCGGCGAGTGAAGGTGCCGAGCTCCTTCACTACCGGAGTTTTTTACGTCGTCGTGTGGCTGCGGGGATAACCGCGAGTTAATACCTGTAGTGATCCGGCTTGTACGGCCCATCCACGCTGACTCCGATGTACGCCGCCTGATCCGGTGAGAGCTTCGTCAGCTTCACGCCGAGCTTGTCCAGGTGAAGCCGCGCGACTTTCTCGTCGAGATGCTTCGGCAGTGTGTACACCTTCTTCTCGTACCTGCTGTTGTTCACGTGCAGCTCGATCTGCGCCATCACCTGATTCGTGAATGATGCGCTCATCACGAAGCTCGGGTGCCCCGTCGCGCAGCCCAGGTTGAGCAGGCGGCCCTCGGCGAGAATGAGGACGCTGTGCCCGTCGGGGAAAACCCATTCGTCGTACTGCGGCTTGATGTTGATCCGCTCGATGCCGGCGAACGACTTGAGCCCCGCCATATCGATTTCATTGTCGAAGTGGCCGATGTTGCCGACGATCGCCTTGTCCTTCATGCGAGCCATGTGCTCGACGTTGATAATCCCCTTGTTGCCGGTGGCCGTGATGAAGATGTCCGCTGTGGTGACGACCGCCTCGAGCGTCGTGACCTGATATCCCTCCATCGCAGCCTGCAGTGCGCAAATAGGATCGATCTCGGCAATCACAACACGCGCGCCCTGTCCTTTCAGCGCCTGCGCGCAGCCCTTGCCGACATCGCCGTAGCCCATGATGACCGCGACTTTTCCAGCGAGCATCACGTCGCTCGCTCGCAAAATTCCGTCTGTAAGCGAGTGCCGGCAGCCATAGAGATTGTCGAACTTCGACTTCGTGACGGAATCATTGACGTTGATCGCGGGAAAGAGCAGCGTGCCGGCCTGCATCATTTCGTACAGACGATGTACGCCCGTCGTCGTCTCTTCTGAAACGCCGCGGAGTTCCGCTGCAACCTTGGTCCAGCGCTTGGGGTGCGCGGTGAGTTCCTGCTGGAGGAGGTCGAGAATCACGCCGTACTCCTCGCTCTCGGTCACCGGATTGTGCGCGGGCACCAGGTTTGCCTTTTCGAATTCCACGCCGCGGTGAACGAGCAGTGTCGCATCGCCGCCGTCATCGAGGAGAAGATTCGGGCCGGAACCGTCGGGCCACATGAGCGCCTGCTCCGTGCACCACCAGTACTCGGGGAGCGTCTCACCCTTCCAGGCGAATACCGGAGTACCGAGCGGCTTCTCGACCGTTCCCTGTTTGCCGACTGCGACCGCGGCGGCCGCATGATCCTGCGTCGAGAAAATGTTGCAGCTCACCCAGCGAACGTCGGCGCCGAGCTCAGTGAGTGTTTCGATCAGGACCGCCGTTTGGACGGTCATGTGGAGCGAGCCCATGATCTTCGCGCCTTTCAGCGGATTCTTTCCTTTGTACTCGGCGCGCAGGGCCATGAGCCCCGGCATCTCATACTCGGCCAGGCGAATTTCCTTTCTGCCAAAATCGGCAAGACCGAGATCTCTCACTTTGAACGGTTCGCGGCCTGCGGTGCGTGACGCGTCGAACGGATGCGGGGATGCGGGTGCTCTGCTTGTTGTGGCCATCGGACGGTTATCGGTGGTTAGTGTTTTTGAAGTGAAGCGGAAAAAAGCGTTGGTCCTTTTGAATTCGGCGGCGAGGAGAGTTTCGAAATAAAGCAGCGTTCAAAACCGGCTTCCTCGCTCCAGCGTGTGAGCTGCTCTTCGCCAAACCCGAGCCAGACGTGGCCCATGGTCTGACGGTATTCGGCGCGGTCGTGCGGCAGCATATCAACGATGAGCACCCTGCCGTGTGCCTTGAGCGATCGGTGAATGCCAGTCAGCGCGAGCGCGGGGTCCGCGACGTAATGCAGGACAAGGGAAAGAATCGCCACGTCGAGCTCTCCCCGTTCGATTGGCAGCTCTTCGAGCGTTCCCTCGCGGACCTCAACGTTCGATTTTGAGGCAAGGCGGGCGCGCGACGCGCGCAGCATCGCGGGCGATTCGTCCAGCGCGATCACGTTCTTCACGAACGGCGCCATCGATTCCGAGAGATGGCCGGTGCCGCAGCCAAGGTCGCCGACCGTCCAGTGCGAATCGAGCAGGCCGAGCAGCGAAAGAAACTCGGTGCGTGATCCAAACAGGTCGGAGCGCAGCTTGTCCCACTGCGCGGCGCTCGACGCGAAGAACTGCTGAGAAGTGGAGTGGCGGGCGGCCATCACACTCCGCACCCGTTCGGCATCGCGCGCGGCGGTGGCCATCGCGCCGACTTCCTCACGCACCGACTGCCACAGTCTGCGCGCGCCCGCATCGAGCTCGCGCGCAACCATGCGATAGCGATTGCTCGTGCCGTCCTCGCGCGATGCGACCCAGCCCGCGTCCGCGAGCGCGCGCAGATGGCGGCTCACCGTGGACTGCGGCAGCTGCAGCGCCGCGCGCAGTTCGCTGACCGTGAGCTCGTGGCGCTCCAATACCAGCAGGAGCCGCGCGCGAATGGGATCGGCGAGGGCGGTGAGGCGGTCGAAGATTGGGTTTTGTTTCATCCGTTTATCCGGATGAAAGGTTGTCTAGTCCTGAATCGAAGTCAAGGCTCGCCGCGCTCGAGCTCGGCGGTCATCGGGTGGAGCTCGGAGCCGACCCAGCAGTGCATGCCCACCGAGCGGAGCCCGGCCGCGCGAAACTCGCGCCGGTATTCCGCGCCAGTTCGATGATGCCAGCGTTTCCGATCCCCCTCTATTGAATCCGCCTTCGTGTAGGCCTCGAGATACCCGACCCCGCCGAGCAACGGCGCGACGGTTTTCAATCCGGCACGCAGCTCAAGCAACGGCACGTACTGCAGCATATCGCAGCACACAATCATGTCGAACGGCCCCCTCAGCGCCTGCTCGATCGCGCCGAGTCCGCCGAAGGTCCCGGCGCGAATCCCTCGCCGCTTTCCGAATCGCGCGATCACATACGCGCTCGAATCAACTCCGACATACCGAATCGCCGGACGAATCTTTTTCAGCGGCGCACGCCATGTGCCCTCGCCGCAGCCGATATCGAGGACGGATCGCACGCGCCGCTGCAGCAACGCCTCCGCCACGGCAACGACCAGCTGAACTTTTCTGGTGACTGCTGCGGCGGTGGCGACGCGCACGCGCGGATCGCGGTACCAGCGGTCGAAATACGCCCGGTCGTAACGCTTGGGTGCGGGCGTCCTCACCGCGCGCGGCTCAGGTCGAGCGAAGGAACTGGCAGCCCGCTTCTTCCGCCCGCGACGTCGCGAAAATTCCCGACGGCATCCGAATCACGCCAGGCAGCACTGAGGCGAGGAGATCCGCCTGTGCCTTCTCGCGCGTGATCCCTTCGTTTCGCACGAGCGCCCCCGCGTGGCGCATGAGCGCCAGATTGCAGCACAGCACCGTCATGCCGCGCGAAATCAGCGTGTCGATTCCGCCGTTCGGCAGCAGCGTCGAATGCGATTCGCCTACCTTCGCACTCAAGAAAGGATTGCGCATCGTCGGCTCGCCTGTGGCCGGATCTTTCAGCTTGTCCTCCTCGCCGAATTTCAGACGAGCCCACATGTCGTCGTTCAGCGCCACCGCCAGTCCCTTGTGCCGGAACACGAGCACGGCGGCCATGTCTGCGTCGGTCGTGCCGTACACCTCTTTGTATCCGTTCAGCCACACATTCGCATTGGTGAGTGCCATCCCTTCGGCCATACCCGGCGCGTCGAAGACCTGCTTGTGCTTCGCCTTCGCGACGCGGTCGAGCCAGCTCATATCCCAACCGCCCTGCGGAGCCGACGGTGGCGTCCCCTGCGCCATGAGTTCGTCTGCGCCGAGCCCTGCTGCTGCCATCGCGGCGGTGCTTCCCGCGACATGGGCAAGAAAGCGGCGGCGACTGGAATACGACTCGTCAGCGGACATGCAGGTGGCCTCGGTGATGGTTGCGGTATAAGGTATTCGTGCGGGGTTCACCACGCACATTTGCAAAACGAGATTTTCCTCTGAACCGTTGACCGAGGACCGAACACCGATGACTGAAGACCTTTCGCGGCGCGACTGGATGAAAGTGGTGGGCGCGGTGGGCGCAGGTTCCGTGATCGGCGCGAACGCGGGCGCAGAGTCTGCTCCGGCTGCGATACCGCCGCTCGAAATCCTTCCGCTCACATCGACGAGCGAAGTCTTCGTTCCCCCGCGCGGCCGCGGCTTCAACAAATTCAGTTTCGATTTTCCCGAACCTTCGGTCGCGTTCGACACCCTGCGCTTCGGCTTCATCGTCTTCGGCCGCGACAACGCGTACGCGATGGATCCACGCGGGATGCAGGCAGAAACGACGCCCGCCGGAATGAAGATCACCTGCAACGGCTTCACCTGGGCCGGCGGCCAGGAAAAACATCCTGGCACGCTGGTCGCGCAGCTTCGCAAAACGACGGACGGTGTCGAGATCGACGTCACCGCTACGATGGACCAGCCGATCAAGACGGTCACCTCGATCGTGCGCGGAATTCCGCGCGGCAAGTTCTCGAGCTCGGGCGGCGACTTCACCGACGTGCGCGACAACGAGCTGCTGCTCGGCTATCCGTTCGGCGGCGGCGACCTTATGCTCGCGGGCGGCCTTGGGACGCCGGTCGCCGTGATTCAGAGCGCGGATGATGCGTTCACCACGCTGTCGTCACTCGACGACAAAGTCCGCACCAAGCGTATGTACTTCGCTCCGGGCGAAAACGGTTACAAGGTCGAGCTGATTCATGAGGTGGAAGGCTGGCTCGACCTCAAAACTGTTCGTGTGCCGGTCTGGAAAATCGCGCGCACGAAAACTCCCGAGGCGGCGTACGCGGCGCACTACGAGCATATCCGCACGGCGTATCACTTTCCCGACTACGCCACGCGCCCCGACGTGCCGAAGTGGCTGCACGACACCGCGCTCGTGCTCACCCTCCACGGCCAGCACTACTCGGGCTACATCTTCAACGATTATGCGAAGATGCTGGAGACGCTGCGCTGGGTGAACACGCAGATCCCCGGCAGTCGCGTGCTCGCGTTCATCTCATCGTGGGACGGCCGCTACTACTGGGACTATCCCATCTACAAGGTGAACGACCGGATGGGCGGCCACGAAGGCTTCCGCACGCTGGTGAAAGAATCGCAGAAGATGGGATTCAAAATGATGCCGATGTTCGGCATGAACACCGCGAACAAAAAGCAGCCGGGGTGGGCGCGAATCGCCGATGCCGTCACGCACAAGGTCGATGGCGACGAAGTCGATCTCAACTGGGTCGACTGGGACAACGATCGCCATCAGGAAGGCTGGCTCGGCTACATGAACCTCGGCGTGCCCTCGTGGAGGAATTATCTGCAGGGTCGCATCGATGAAATGATCACGACGTACGGCGTCGATGCGTACTTCCTCGATATCGCCGGCGGAACGATCAACGATACCAAAGCCGATATGCACGCCGGCATGCGCACGATGGTGAACGAACTGCGCGCGAAACATCCGACCGTGCTGGCCTGCGGCGAGATGCACTACGACGCGATGCTCGAGTTCATTCCGCTCTATCACTCGGGCGGCGGCGCGAAGTACGCGAAGGACTACATCCAGCGCCACGCAAAATTCTTCTCGCACTTGAGCGCGCCGGCGCCGGGCCGCGGCAGCTCGGGCGTGCATGAGTCCGGCTTCGGCCGGTTCAACACGGACACGCTCGGGCTCAACGCTTCGTCGATTCCCACACTCCAAATAGTGGACGACACTTTCTCACAGCAGCGCGACACGATGGCCGCGGTAATCAAGAAGGCCCGTGAACGCGCAGGGATCTGACCGACCATGACGAAGAGACGGGAATTTCTGGGCGCGCTCGGAGCCGCCGCAGTCACGATGAATTTTGACGCCGGGGAATTGCGCGCGGGAACGCGATCCTCGAGAAACGGCGGGTGGGACACGTCGTGGCTCGACCAGCTCGCGACTGCGAAGTATCGGGTCGTGATCAACGCCAACGAAGTCTCCGATGGCGTCGCGATGGAATACGCGTCGGTCTTCTTCGATCACTACCACGAGGCGCACGGCACGCAGGACAGCGAAATGCGGCCAGTGATTGTATTTCGCCGGATGGGCACGGTGATGGCGCTCAACGACGCGATGTGGGACAAATACGAAATCGGCAAAGCGCGACACGTCAACGATTCGGCGACCAAAGCTCCCGCGCGCCGCAACGTCTTTTGGAAGGCGCCGCCGAATCCGCCCGAATACGCCACACCATCCATCGAATCGCTGAAATCTCGCGGGCTCATCAGTCTCATCTGCAACATCGCGATGAACAATGTCGCGGGCAGCTTTGCGGAACAGTTCAAGCTCGACCCCGCCGAAGTGAAGAAAGAGGTGAAGGCCAATTTGAATCCGGGGACGATCGTCGTTCCGTCGGGCATCTACGCGCTGATGCGCGCGCAAAACGCGGGCTGCGCCTTCATGCAGCAAGGCGCGTAGATTTCGCGCATGCACCTCACGCTCCGCGACGAAGTTCTGAAGGCAAACACCGAGCTCGCGCGCCGCGGGCTCGCGAAGCACACGTTCGGCAACGCGAGCGCGATCGACCGCGCGAGCGGCCACGTGGTGATCAAGCCGAGCGGCATGCCGTACGACGCGATGACGGCGAGCGATATGGTCGTCACCGATCTCGACGGCAAGATCGTCGAAGGCACGCTGAAGCCGTCGTCGGATCTCGCCACACACATCGAGTTGTATCGTGCGTTCAAAGAAATTGGCGGGGTGGTGCACACGCATTCGCACTACGCCACGTCGTGGGCACAGTCGCTGCACGGCATTCCCTGCCTCGGCACCACACACGCGGATTATTTCCGCGGCGAGGTGCCGATCACGGACTCGCTTACCGACGAAGAAATCGCCCAGGACTATGAGAAGAACACCGGCCTCGCGATTGTGCGGCGTTTTGCGGATTTGAATCCAACGGATATGCCCGCGGTGCTCGTGGCGAGTCACGCGAGCTTCGTCTGGGGACCGACGGTGAGCGCCGCCGTAGAGACCGCCGATATCCTCGAGGAAGTCGCGCGCATGGCGTACCACGCGCTCACGCTGGATCCCGGCGCGGAACACGTGAGCGATGCGCTGCTCGCCAAACATTTCCTTCGCAAACACGGCGCGGCCGCCACCTACGGCCAGAAAAGACCCTAGGACTCACGGTTCACAGTTCGAGGTCACGGTTCACAGTTCGAGGTCACGGTTCACAGTTTGGAAGTGTCAGAGCTTTCCCTTCCCAGCTCCAAGCTGTGGTTTTTGTAGCCGGAAGCTTGGAGCGGATAGCTGTAACACTGCCAACCCGTGAACCATGAACTTGAACTGTGATCTCTGACTCCTAAAAAAAACCTCGGGGGGCATCGCGATCGCGATGCCCCCCGGAGCCTTCGAACCGCCGCGACTTACGGTTTGATCGTAACCGGCCGGCCCTTGTACTTGAGATAGAGCCGCGTCTGTCTGTCGTCGAACGGCATATCGCGCCCCTTGATGAACACATACGAAACCTGCGTGCGCAGATCGAGCGGATCGCCGGTCGTAATGAACAGATTCGCGAGTTTCCCCTTCTCCACTGTCCCGATATCCTTGTCCGCGCCGAAGATCTCGGCCGGCCAAATCGTGAGCGCCTTCAGCGCGCCCTCCGCCTTCAGCCCGTACGCCTCAGCAAGCGCCGCGTGGAACGCGACGTGGCGTGAGTTGGATCCCTGCCCCGTCGAGAACGCGAACTTCACTCCCGCGTCGTACAGCAACCCGGGCTGTGCGTAGATCTCGTCGTACGGCACGCTGTCGCCCGGCGCCGCCTCGATCGAGCTGAGGATCACCGGAACCTTTTTGTCCGCCAGCAGCTGCCGGACCTTCCATGAATCGGCGCCACCCTGAACCACCACGCGCAGATTCCATTTTTCACCGAACGCAATCGCGGCGCGAATATCCTGCTCGCCGTTCGCGTTGATGATCGCCGGAATTTCTCTGTGAAAGAGCGGGCGCATCGCCTCGTAAATGAGGTCGAGCTTCGTCGCGCCGGCAGTGCGCGCGTCGTCGTACGCCTTGGACTCTTCCATGAAGCGCTGGAAATCCGCGGCGAGATTCGGGTTCGCGGTTGCACCTCCGCGCCCACGGCCGCCGCCACCGCCGCCGCGTCCGCCGCGGCCGCCACTTCCCGGCAGTGTCATCACCATGCCGGCGTCCTTCATGACCGATAAATCTTCCCAGTTCCAGCCGGCCGTGTTGATCATCGCGGCCTGACCGGAAATCGCGCCGCCGGCCGGTGAGGTCACCACGCTCGTCACGCCACTCATGCGCGTCACGCCGAGCAGTTCGCTTTCGACGTTGATACCAACAAGGGCGCGGATGTGCGGATTGAAATCGCCGAGCTCGCTGCGAAGCGACATCGTCTGCACGCTTCCGATTTCAGCGAGTCCCAGACCGGTGTTCGCATCGATCATTCCAGGATAGACAAACTTTCCTGTTGCATCAATGACTTTCGCTTCGCCTGCAACAACCGACGGCCCGATGTCGACGATGCGGTTGTTTCTGATCAGAATATTCGTGTTCGCGAGTCGCTGCCCGCCGGGATTGACGATCGTGCCGCCTTTGATGAAGAACGTGCCCTCTTCACCAGCGCTCGCCTGCGCGAACGCGCTCGATGCAGACAGAGCGAGCAACACCGCCGCCGAACCAGCCACGAACGTGCGCTTCATGCAACCGTTCATCGCGCACCTCCCGGGCCCGTACCCTTCGAATCGCCGGCCACTTTACGCAGCGTCTGGGCCTGAAAGCGATCGAAGTACACTTTGCCGTCGATGATCGTGTACTCGACCATTGCATCGGGCGAGAACGGATGCGCGGAGAACACGGCGATGTCGCCGTCTTTCCCGGGCTCGAGCGAGCCCACCATCTTGTCGACGCCGAGCTGCTTCGCCGGATTCAGCGTGACCATCTTAAGCGCTTCATTCACCGGCATGTTGCCGTAGCGAACGCCGACGCCCGCCTCTTGGTAGAGACGGCGAATGCGCTCGTCGGAGTCGGAGTTCACCGACACCACGATGCCGCGCTCCGACATCAGCGCCATGTTGTACGACGACGCGTCGTATGCCTCAACCTTGTACGCCCACATATCGGCGAAGGTCGACGCCATCGCGCCGTGCGCTGCGATCTCGTTGGCGACTTTGTATCCCTCGAGCACGTGCTGGAACGTGTTGATCTTGAAACCGTTTTCGTCGGCGACGCGGATCAACATGAGGATCTCGTCGGCACGATAGCTGTGCGTGTGGATCTTGAGGTCGCCGTGCAGCATGTCGCACAGAGCCTCGAGGCGCAGGTCGCGGCGCGGCATGATGACGTTCGGATTCGTCTTCACCGCGGCGCGATAGTCGATCCACTCCTGATCGTACTCCTTCGCCTTCTGGAACCAGTAGCGGTACACGAACTCGACGCCCATGCGGCTCTCGGGGAATCGCTTCTGGTCGGCCGGAAGCGTGCCGCTCGCCTGCGTGACGTTCTCGCCGAGCGCGAATTTCACAATTCGATACGCGCCCTTGAAGTACATCGAGTCGGCGGGCATGCCCCAGCGCATCTTGATGACGCGAGCCTGGCCGCCGATGCTGTTCGCGCTGCCGTGCAGCAGCAGCGCCGCCGTCACGCCGCCCGCGAGCGCGCGGTAGATAACGGGATCATCGTTCCTGAGCTGCACCTGCACTTCGGGTGTGACCGACTCGCTGCCTTCATTGATGCCGTTCTCGAGCGCGGCATGCGAGTGCGCGTCGATGACGCCCGGCATCACGAACTTGCCGGTGCCGTCGATCGTCTTCACGCCGGCCGGAATCGTCACGTTCGCGCCGACCGCGGTGATTTTTCCCTTTTGCACGAGGATCGTGCCGTTCTGAATGTCGCCGCGCGTGATCGTGAGGATCGTCGCGTTGCGAATCGCGAGGTCTTGGGCCTGAAGCGAACCGGTACCGGCGATCGCCATTGCAAGGAGGACCGCGCCGGCAGACTTGGCTGCTGTGTGTATGCGCATAATGGTGTCCATGGTTAGTAGAGGCGGCCTTCGATGAACACGTGCTTGATCGGGTTGGTTGCGGCGAATAAATCATTGCCGCTCACAACCACCAGGTTCGCGAGCTTGCCGACGTCAATCGAACCGACCGCCGCAGAAACGCCGAGGATGGCTGCTGGCGTCACAGTGACCGCCTTGAGCGCGTCGTCGAAGCTCATGCCGGCCTCAATCGTCGCGCGGATGCGGTCGCGGAACGTGGCGCCGCTTTCACCACCGAACGACGCAAGCGCGACCGGAATCCCGGCCTTCGTGAGTGCGCCTGCATTCGCCTTCACTTCCATGATTTCAGCTGCTGTCGCCGCCGGTGCCGTGCCGGTTTTCCCCATGCCGACTGCGAGGAAGCTCCGGCCCGTGATCGAGTCAGCGGATGGCCACTGCAGACTGACCAGCGCCGTGGCGTTCGCCGATTTCAGCGCGGGAATCACACGCCAGCCTTCCTGTGCGCCAACGACGATTGGGCTTTTGATCCCCATCTCTTTCGAGATTTCGACGACGCGCGTCATCTGTCGCTCTGTCGATGCAACAAGGAAAGAACTCATCTCATTTGTTGCCGCCGGTATCAGCGCGCGACGGAACGGATCGGCGGCGGGGCGGCCGCCCACGATCCCGGCCTTGAACGCCTTATCGACACGCGACTCATACTGTGCGTCGAGGTAGGCTTGCCGGATGTAGGCAATCACGCCGATGCCCGTCGCCGGATACACGCCGCCACGCTTTGTGCCGAACGCGACTTCCTGACCAGCGTCGGCCTTGAGCGTCAACTCACCAGCCGAGCGCGGCGCGGTGAGCGCGACACCGACGCGTCCCGGGAAAATTCCGCCGTCATACACCAGACCGATCGTCGTCACGCCGCCGGCGCGAAACGCCCGGAGCTGTGCGTCCGTCGGTGAGAATTGATCTGCGGCTTCCGCCCACGCTTCGACTTCGGGAAGCACAACTGGCGGTTCCGGCGGGCCACCGCGACCAGCGGTAGGAATCGCCTGTCCGCCGCCGCGTCCGCCGCGTCCGCCGGCTGGGGCGGCGGCTGCAGCTCCCGGCGCTGGCGGGAGCGCGCGCGTCGGGCTCGGAAGTCCGATGCTCGTCGCGGCGTCGATCATGCCAGCGTATACGGTATGCCCTGGGAGATCCATCTTCACGGCGCCAGCCGGGATGGTCACGTTCGCGCCGACGGCCGCGATTCTGCCATCGCGTGTCAGAACCGTACCGCGCTCGATGACCTTACCGGGCGAAACGACGATTCGAACGTTCGTCAGCGCGTAGTCGACGCGCGATGATGGTGGAGCGTTCGGCGCTATGACTTGAGCTGCCGCAGCCGCAATCGCGACCGGCAGCGCCGCCGCTGCGAAGAAGAGTCTACGTGCCATGCGCGGGTCTCCCGATTTCAAGGAATCGATGAGGGTGGGGTGTCCCAATGATGACAATGATGACTACGGAATGACAGGCGCCAGCGTTGCGATCCGCCGGAGGTCGGGGAGGATGGCTCCAATTCGTACGGGATCCGAATCCGGCGAACCCAGTGAGAAGTACAGCGACCGCCAGTGCTTGTACAGGCGATCGTACGTCCCCTTCACGCTCGCATCGGGCTCGACCGTGCGATACGCCGGGCACAACGCCTTCTGCGCGTCTTCGATCGTATTGAAAGTTCCGGCCGCGAGAAACGCAAAGATCGCGGAGCCCAAACTGGTGATCGAACTCTCCGGAACCAGCACCGGTTTCTGCAAAACGTTCGCATAAACCTGGTTCAGCATTTCGTTTTTCTGCGGGATGCCGCCGCCGTGAATAATGCGGCTGATCGGCACGCCATGTTCGGCCATCCTCTCGAGAATCACTCGGGTATGAAACGCCGTGCCTTCGATCGCGGCGAACAGATGATCCTGCGCCGTATGATTGAGATTCCAGCCGAGTGTCACGCCGCCGAGGTTGGGATTCACGAGCACGGTACGGTCGCCGTTGTCCCAGCTCAGGTGCAGCAAACCGGTCTGACCTGCCCGGAACGATTCCAGACCTTTGGACAATTCCGCGACGCTTTTCCCGCTGCGCGACGCGATCGCTTCAAACAAATATCCAGTTGCCGAGAGCCCGGCTTCGATTCCAACGAACGCCGGATGAATTGAACCCTTCACCATTCCGCACAGTCCCGGAATTTTTCCGGATTGCCTGGCGATCGCCATCGTGCACGTCGCCGTGCCGACGACGTTCACCACATCGCCCTCGGCGATGCCTGCGCCGATCGCGTCCCAGTGCGCGTCGAACGCGCCAACGGGGATCGGGATGCCCGCGCGCAGTCCGAGATGCGCGGCCCACTCGGCGCTGAGCGTGCCGGCGATCTGATCCGAAGTTTCGTAGCGGCCTCGCAAGAAGTCGCGCGCATTCGCGAGCAGCGGATCGACCTTGGCGAGAAACTCCTTCGGCGGAAGGTCGCCGTCCCAGAGCCATTTGTGTCCCATCGCGCAGATGCTGCGCGGGACGTGATCAGGATCGGTGATGCCGCAGAGCACGGCGGCCACCATGTCGCAGTGCTCGAGCGCGGCCACCAGCGAGCCGCGTTTGTCGGGATTGTGGCGGAGCCAGTGGAGCAGTTTGGCGAAACCCCACTCGCTCGAGTAGACGCCGCCGCACGCGTCGATTGCAGGAAGTTTCTGCTCGTGCGCGACGCGTGTGATCCGCGCGGCTTCTTCGTGGGCGCGGTGATCGCACCAGAGATAGTAGTCGCCGAGCGGGACGAGACCCTTGCCCACCGGGACCACCGTGGAGCCCGTGGTGTCGAGCGCGATGGCTTCGATGCGCGATCCGGGAACCTGCGATTTCTCGAGCGCGATTTTCATCGAGGCCACGAGCGCATGCATGTGCGACTCGTGCGACTGCGTGGCGAAATCAGGATCGTTGCGATCGCGTTGTACGGCGTACTCGCTTACGCCCCAGCCCAGCGAGCCACGCGCGCTATCGACGATAGACACGCGCACACTCTGAGTTCCAAAGTCCACTCCAGCGACGACGCTCATTGGACAGCGATGGAAGATCGAGGATCGAAGATGGACAATGGGCTAGCGATGACGGAGGACATCCCAGCCCAGGTATTTGGTGGTCGCCTCGTGTACGGCGTCCGCGACTGAGCCGAAACTTCCGGCGACATGATGTTCGAATCCGTTCGCGCAGATGTGATGCAGCAGCTCCTGCAACTTGGGAATTTCCACGACACCCGCGCCGCCGAACGTCGTGAGCGGATCCTTCGTGAATCTTCCTTCGCCCACGTAGCCGCGAATGGTTCCCGTGCGATCGTCCGTGGAAAAACGCGCGAAACTCATCGCCCCCGCCTTCACGCGCCCGACCATCGTCCCGAAGGTGTTCTCTTTCCCCACCGTGCCGGCAATGATTTCCTGATAGTCCATCTTCACATCTTCGAAGAACGCTTTCGGAAGATTGCTGCAGTGGAAGCAGACGGCTTTGTTCGGATCCTCGCCGTAATTATTGTTCCAGTCGAGCAACGCGCTCGGCGTTTCCGACGCAAGCGCGAGCGCGTACATGCTCACCGTGCCGCAGACATCCACCTCACACGCGCTCGGCAGCAGCTCGTTGCTCATCATCGACATGATCGTGCACGGCACCACGCCGAAAAACTCCTCGAGCGACGTCCAGCACTGTACGGCGCTGATGGTCACGTCGGCCTCGATCATCCAGCCGTCGATCACGGCGCCGAGCTTGGCCATTTTGAGCAGCGCAGCTTCCGGGATTCCCTCAGTGGGAACGTACTCGAGCATGTGTTCGAGTTTTCTTTTGACAGATGTATCGTTCTCCTTCAGGCGGTCTGCGCGGCCCAGAATTTCCGAGAGGTCGATGGGCTCAACCGAAATGCCGCTGGCCTCAAGAATTTTCTCGGAGTAGCGCACGGTCTTGAATGCCGCGGGCCGCGCGCCAATGGCGCCAATGCGAGCGGTGCGGAGTCCGCGCACCACGCGGCAGACTGCGGCGAACCACTCGAGATCGCGCGCGAACGCGGGCGAGTCGGGGTGCTCGGTGTGCAGCGATGTGAGCGAGTACGGAATACCGTACTGCGTGAGCACGTTGCACGCCGACATCTTGCCGCAAAATGAATCGCGGCGGTGCGCGATTCCCATTTTTTTCGTTTCGTCGCCCCACGCGTGCACAAGCACCGGTACGTGCAGCCCGGCCAGGCGCAGCGTGTCGCCAATTGCCGCTTCGTCGCCGAAGTTCGGCAGCGTGACGATCACGCCCGCAATGCGATCGCGATTGGCCTTGAACAACGCCGCACACTTCTTGGCGTCCGCGCGAGTTTGCACGGCGCCGTGCGTCGTATCCTCCGGTGCCAGAACGACCACGTCGTAACCGGCTTTCGCCAGCCGCGCCGTCATTTCCTCGCGGCCCGACTGCGCGAGATGCCCCGGGAAAAATCCGCGACTCCCGACAAGGAGGCCGATCGTCAGACGCTCGCGTTCGCGCGCTGGCGGTGACTTGGCGCGTTTGCGTTTGGCGGCCTGGGCCGCCGCTTTGGATTGGATTTGATGAAGTGCCATGCGCATGCGATGATTGAAGTGTGCGGTTGAGCTAGGATACGGGACACTCACACCGCGCGGAAGTGCCGCGCGTTGACACTCCCCGGGAGCGTCTCTACTCTTGCATCGGTGACCTCCACTCCTCTGCGCTCCGCCGGCGCCGCCATCGCGCGATCGCCTCAGGCTGGTCTGGTGCTGGTCATTCTCCTCGCGAGCGCTGGTCTGACGGCCGGCGCCGGGACGCACGTCGATCCGCTCACCGGCTCGACGGTCAACAACTTCCTCAACGCGCATACGCTCATTCAGATGGCCACCGACGCGAGCGGCTTCGCGATTATGGCCGTCGGCGCGACGATCGTCATTATTTCGGGCGGCATCGATCTCTCGGCCGGCGCGGTGTACGCGCTCGCCGGTGTCGTCATGGCGATGGTGCTCCGCGCCGCGGGCCCGCTCGATCCCGTGGTAACCGTGGTGCTCGGGCTTACCGTGTGCATCGCGGTGAGTCTGGCGTGCGGCGTCGCGAACGGCGTGATGGTCGTGGGACTCAACGTGCATCCGTTCATCATCACGCTCGGCACGATGTGGATGCTGCGCGGTATCGCGTTCGTCGCGAGCCGCGCAGAAAGTATTCTCGTGCCCACGGCGCTCACTCGCGTCGCGAAAGCATCGCTCGGTCTCGGCGCGACGCTCTCTCCGGTGCCGCTGCTTGCGATGCTCGGCGTGACCGCGCTCGGATCGGTGTATCTCACGCGCACGGTCATGGGCCGCCACGTGTTCGCGGTCGGCGGGAACGCGGAGGCGAGCCGATTCGCGGGGCTGCCGGTGAAACGCATTCGCCTGGGCGTGTTCGTGCTCTCCAGCCTCGCGGCGGGCGCGGCGGCATTTCTCGGCGCGAGTTTTTATGGATCGGCCACATCGTCCGACGCCAACGGCTACGAGCTCTACGTGATCGCGTCGGCCGTCGTAGGCGGCGCGAGTCTCACCGGCGGCAAAGGAAGCGCCGTGAGCGCGACGCTCGGCGCGCTGTTGATCGTGCTGATCCGGCAGGCCATACGAACACTCCATATGGACCAGAATTACGAGTGGATCATCATCGGCGGCGCGATGATCGTCGCGGTGGTGCTTGATCAAACGGTGCGAAAATACAGAACGAACGTCCGCTCTCTACCGGAGTCGTCACGATGAATTTCAGGAATGCGATGGTCTGTGCCGCGGTTCTGCTCGCGGCGTGCGGCGGCGCGAAAGACAAACCAGCGGCCGATGCAGCTGCGAGCGCCGGCGCAACCGGAAAGCCGTTCGTCATCACGATGATCGCAAAGAGTTCGACGAACCCGGTGTTCCTCTCTGCGCGAACCGGAGCCGACGCAGCGGCGGCCGAGCTCTCGAAATCACTCGGCATCTCCGTGAAGATCGACTGGCGCACGCCGCCCAGTGAGGACGGCACGGTGCAGGCGCAGCGGATTGCAGAGGCGGTGAATGATGGCGTGCAGGCGCTGCTCGTGTCGACGAGCGACGCGGGCAAGGTCACCGGTGCGATTGACGAAGCGGTTGCGCGCGGCGTGCCCGTGATGATGTTCGACAGCGACGCGCCGAACTCGAAGCGCTTTTCGTTCTACGGCGGCGACGATATCGCGATGGGTCATCAAGTGATGGCCGAGCTTGCCACGCAGATGGGCGGCAAAGGAAAAATCGCGATTCTCGCCGGCAACCAGAACGCGCCGAACCTGCAAAACCGCGTGAAGGGAGTGAAGGAAGAAGCCGCGAAATATCCGGGCATCACGATTCTCAACACGTTCTATCACGCGGAGACTCCGCAGGATGCCGCCGCGGAGGTTCTGCGCGCCCAGAACGCGTATCCCGACATTCAGGGCTGGGCGATGATCGGCGGGTGGGCGCTCTTCACGAAAGCGTTGCTCACTGATCTGAATCCGGCGAAGGTCAAGATTGTCTCGGTGGATGGGCTGCCTGCCGAGCTGCCGTATGTCGAGTCCGGACTCGCGCCGGTTCTGCTGGCGCAGCCGTGCTACATGTGGGGATACGTGTCGGTCAAGACGATTGTGGACCACGTCTATTTGAAAAAGGACGTGCCGGCGCACGTGAACATGGAATTGGTTCGCGTGAGCAAGGAGAATCTTGGCGCGTGGGCGCGGCAGCTGCGCGAGTGGGGATTCACCGACGTCGATCCGAAGTACATCGCGCTCGCGAAGTAAACCGGGGACGCTCACGCGATGGCGCCGGCCGTCCGCTTCACCGGGCTCACCAAGAGATTCCCCGGTGTCGTCGCGCTGAACGGCGTCTCGTTCGACGTGGAGCGCGGGAGCTGCCACGCCGTGTGCGGCGAAAATGGCGCGGGCAAGAGCACGCTCGGAAAACTGCTCGCGGGAATCGACACGCCGGATTCGGGGTCGATCGAGATGGACGGACGCGCGGTGCGATTCGGCAGTCCCGGCGACGCGCTCGTCGCCGGGGTTGCGATGGTGCACCAGGAGCTCGCGAGCTGCCCGAATCTCTCGGTCGAAGAAAATCTCTGCCTCGGCGCCTTGCCGGTGCGCGGATTATTCGTGGACCGCCCGGCCATGCGGGCGCGCGCGATCGAAATCCTTGCGGAGATCGACGCGACGCTGGATGTCGCGCGCGCGATGGACTCGCTCAGCATCGCGGAGCAGCAGCTGGTGCAGATCGCGTCCGCGGTCGGCAGCGGCGCGCGCGTGATCGTGTTCGACGAACCAACGAGCAGTCTGAGCGAGGCAGAAGCGGCCTCGCTGTATGCGCTCATCGCACGGCTCACCGCGCGCGGTGTGACCCTGCTCTACGTCTCGCACCGGATGTCCGAGATCTTCCGGCTGGCCGATCGTCTCACGGTGCTGCGCGACGGCGAGCACATCGCCACACGAGCCACGGCCGATCTCGACGAGCGCGAACTCGTGCAGCTCATGATCGGCAGGCAGCTCGAGCAGTACTTCCCGTCACACACCCGGAGTGCGCCGGGCGACGAACTGCTCCGCGTCAGCAAGCTGTCGTGCGCAGGAAAGTTCCATAACATTTCGTTTTCACTGCGCGCCGGTGAAGTGCTCGGCCTCGCGGGACTGGTGGGCGCGGGGCGATCTGAAATCGCGAAGGCACTCTTCGGACTCGATACCACGGCGACCGGCGAGATTCAGATTCGCGGTGTGCCGACTCGCATTCGCTCGGCGCAGGACGCAATGCGCGCGGGAATCGGGCTCGTGCCCGAGGACCGGAAGAGTGAAGGGCTCGTGCTCTCGATGAGCGCGACGGAGAACGTGACGCTTCCGCTGCTCGAGCGGCTTTCGACCAGATCGTGGATCAATCGCCGGGAGGAGCGCGCGTTATCGCAGGAGTACCTCGATCGCCTGCGCGTGAAGGTCAGCGATCCGCGTGCGCCGGCGTCGGGACTCTCAGGAGGCAATCAGCAGAAGCTCGTGCTGGCCCGCTGGCTCGCTGCCGGAAGCAAAGTGCTGATCTTGGACGAGCCGACGAGAGGAGTGGATGTGGGCGCGAAGGCGGAGCTGCATGCATGGATCGACCGCCTCGCATCGGAAGGTCACGCGATTCTGCTCATCTCGAGCGAGCTGCCGGAGCTGCTGCATCTCTCCACGCGCGTGATCGTGTTGCGCGCGGGAGCGATGGCCGGAGAAGTCGCGCGCGCAGAGGCGACGCAGGATGTGCTGCTGAGGATGATGGCGGGACTTTCGGTATGAATGCAGAGGGAGCTCTCCTCTGTCACTCCGGCGCCACACTCTCCTCTGCGTTTTTAGGCTGCTTCCACAGCACAATCGTCAGCAATATCGCCCCGCACGTAATTCCCGCATCCGCAACATTGAAAATCCAGAATCGTGAATCCCCGATTCCAACGTCAATGAAGTCCACCACTCCGCGCACCGACCGCAGCCGGTCGAGCATATTGCCGAGCGCGCCCGCCGCGATCAGCGCGAGCGCGATCGGCTGAGCTGTTTCGTTCGCGCCCGTCTGCCGATACATCCCCAGCACGACCGCGATGAACAGCACGGCCAGCAGCGTGAACGCCACGCGCGATGCGCTGCCGAGCGAAATGTTCATCGCCGCGCCGACGTTGTAATTGAGCGTGAACCGAACGAAATCGCCGAGCACATTCTTCGAGACGTGCTCGGTGAGATTGCTCTCCACCAAGCGTTTCGAAACGAAGTCCATCAGTACCCAGCCGGCAAACAGCGGCCAGAAAATTCTTGCCCGACGCGGCAGCGCCATCAGAGCTGCGACGTGCAGTGCGGGCAGCGCTGCGCGGCGAGCGGAATATCCATGGCGCAGAATCCGCACTTCTTTACCGCGGCCGGCGACGGAATCACGGCAGGCTGCATTCTCGCCACCGCGCGGACGATCAAATACACGCACGCGGCCACGATGACAAACGTGACTGTTTGATTGATGAATAACCCGTAATTCATTGTCACCGCGCCGGCCGCCTTGGCCTCGGCGAGCGACGCGTACGGTCCGGCCGCTTTCAGGCCCTCTTTCAGCACGAAGAACTTGTTGCCGAAATCGATGCCGCCCGTCGCGAGCCCGATGGGCGGCATGAGGACGTCGTCGACGAGCGATTTCACGATCGCGCCGAACGCAGCACCGATGATCACGCCGACCGCGAGATCGACGACGTTCCCGCGCAGAATGAACACCTTGAAATCTTTGAGCATGTGTCCTCGCTTAGATCCCAAACTGCTGGAAGTGATGATCGGAGTGGCGATACACCAGCGCTCCCCACGTGCGCCGGCTCAGCGTGCCGAACGCCGGATGTTGTGGCCAGCTCACACGCGCGGTCTCATTCGCAAACCGTTCGATGAGCGCGCTCAATGTGACCACCTCGCCGTTCCACCCTTCCGGCGCACGCGCGAGCAACTCCGGGGCGGTCGGCGTGCCCTTCGGCCACGGCATCACGTAGATCACGAACTGTTTGATGACCGGGTACCGCAATGGAGACTTCCTCGGCTTCACCGGCAGTTCGCCGAGTGCCATCTTCATCGCATCCGCGAGATGCACGACCATCTTGGGCGCGGTCATCTTTCCCCATTTCGGCGTACGGTCCGGCGTGAGACGCGCCAGGCGCTGCTGCAATTCCGCACGGCTCGCCGCGTCGAAGATCGACTTCGCCATTCCAGGTACCTCCGCCGGGGTTAGTCCGCTTCAACGAAAGTCGGGCGTGGACGCGTATTTCGCCAGACGCATTGTCGCGCCGCGGGTGAAACGGTACAATGCACGCGCCGGCATGGTTCGCTCGCTGCTTCTTTGGCTCACCCCGAAAAAACGATGGAGCCCCCGATGAAGAATTATCTCACCGAGGCGATCGGCACGTATTTTCTCGTGCTCACTATTGGCCTTTGTGTGAACGGACACGTCGCGATGACACCGTTCGCGATCGGCTCCGCGCTGATGGTGATGGTGTACGCGGGCGGGCCAGTTTCCGGCGGACATTACAATCCCGCCGTCTCGCTCGCTGCGATGATTCGCGGCGCGCTGCCGTCGAAAGAACTGATTCCGTACTGGATTTCACAGTTCATCGGCGCGGTCATCGCGGGATTCTTCATTTACAAGTTTACGGGCGAACCGCTCCACGTCGCACCCGCGCCTGCAGCGACGTGGATCAAGGTCGTCACAGGCGAAGTCATGTTCACATTCGCGCTCGCATACGTTGTCCTGAATGTCGCGACGACAAAGGCAACGGCGGGCAACTCGTACTTCGGACTCGCGATCGGTCTCACGGTGATGACCGGCGCTGCCGCAGTCGGTTCGATCTCAGGGGGCGCGTTCAACCCGGCGGTCGGGCTCGGACCTGCGGTGATGGAACTCGTGCTCGGGCGCGCGGTCACGCCGCTGGCGTGGACGTACGCGGTGGGCCCTCTCGTGGGCGCGGTGGCGGCGGCGTTCGTGTACAAAATCCAGCACCCTGGAGAATAGCTAGGAGCCGAGTCCGAAGACTTCGACGAACGTGAGTTTGTTCCCGTCGGGGTCCAGCACCACAAACTCGGTCGTCCCCCACGTTTGCGCGGCAATGTCGCCGTTTGGATCCACCACGCCGGCATCGCGGCAATGCGCATAGAGCTGCCGGATCGAGGTCACCTCGATTCGGCAGCTCGACGTTTTGGGGAGATTCGGATCGTCGGTGCGCCAGAAGTGGATTTCGATGGCGTCGCGCCGCACCCCGCCGTACTCTCCCGCGTTGAATCCCATCTTGAAGTCGAGCACGTCGACGTAGAAGTCGATCGACCGTCGAACGTTCGAGACGGGGAGCAGCGGGATTCCGCGAGCGAAATAGGGCGTGGGCATATCATAAGATCGCCTTTCGCATCGAGTGGGCAAGGCGCAGATTCTCCCAGACTGGTATTCGCCCACGTTTCGGAGACATTTGATGCAACTCAGACGCTATGCGTTCACTTTTTTTTCGCTTTGGACCGTCTCGCTGGCGGCCGGCTGCGCCTCCTCGTCGACCGCAACGTCCGGAGGCGCGAGAACATCGGCCGCGCCGTGGCGCACGCTCTTCGACGGCTCCTCGCTCGACGCATGGCGCGGCTACAAAGGCGCGCCGGCGCCGAGCGGGTGGCACATCGCGGCAGGCACGCTCGCAAAGGACGTTCCGGTTGCCGATCTCGTGACGAAAGATGCGTTCGGCGATTTCGAACTCGAGCTCGAATGGAAAATCGGCGAGGCGGGCAACAGCGGAATTTTTTATCGCGGCTCAGAGGAATACGATCACATCTATTGGAGCGGCCCCGAGTATCAGCTGCTGGATGATATCAAAGCCGCGGACAACAAAACGCGCTTCACCTGCGCCGGCGCTGCGTATGGGATTTATCCATCGCCCGAAGGCCATCTCAAACCGGTTGGCGAATGGAACACGACGCGCATCATCGCGCGCGGGTCGCATGCGGAGCATTGGCTCAACGGTTTCAAACTTCTCGAATACGAATTCGGCAGCGCCGATTGGCTCACGCGAGTGAAGGCCAGCAAGTTCAAGGACTGGCCCAACTACGGCCTGGCAAAGCGTGGCCATATCGGCCTGCAGGGTGATCACACGGGCACGCTCGCCTTCCGCAGCATCCGCATTCGGGAGTTCAAGTGATCAAGACCAGACTCTCGGTGATGATGTTTCTCCAGTATTTCGTCTGGGGAAGCTGGTTCGTGACGATGGGCACCTATCTCGGCACCACGCTGCATTTCACGGGCAAGGAAATCGGCGCGGCCTACGGCGCGACGGCGATCGCCGCGATCGTCTCGCCGTTTTTCATGGGCATTATTGCGGACCGGTTTTTTTCGAGCGAGAAGCTGATGGCAGCGCTGCATATCATCGGCGGTGTGGTGTTGTGGTTCGTTGCGCAGCAGACGACTTTCGCGACGTTTTATCCGCTGCTCATCGTGTATGCGCTGTGCTACATGCCGACGCTGTCCCTCTCGAATTCGATTTCGTTCCATCATATTGCCGATCCCGCCGCCGATTTTCCGCTGATTCGCGTGCTCGGCACGATCGGCTGGATCGCGGCTGGCATTCTTGTTGGCAAAGTGCTGCACGCCGACGCGCTCGCCATGCCAATGCAGATAGCCGCCGGCGGGTCGATTGTGTTGGGAGTGTTTTCGCTGGTGCTGCCGCATACGCCGCCGAAAGCGGCGGGTGCGCCATTCAGCGCGCGCGACGCACTGGGCCTCGACGCGTTGCAGCTGCTCAAGAGTCGCGACTTTCTGATTTTCGTGGTGGGGTCGTTCCTGCTCTGTATTCCGCTGCAGTTTTACTACTCCTTCGCGAATCCGTTCCTGAACGAAATCCACGCGCCCGATCCGGCGTTCATTCAGACGTTCGGCCAGATGTCCGAGATCGGATTCATGATCGCGCTGCCGTTCGTGCTGCGCCGCTTCGGCATCAAAGTGATCATGCTCACGGGAATGATCGCGTGGGCGCTGCGCTATTTCGCGTTCGGGCACGGCGACGCGGGCGCACATATGTGGATGATTTACGCCGGGATTCTGCTGCACGGCGTCTGCTACGATTTCTTTTTCGTGAGCGGGCAGATCTACACGGACCAGCGCGCGGGGCCGCGAATTCGCGCCGCCGCGCAGGGTTTCATCAACCTCGTGACGAACGGCGTCGGTTATTTCGTGGGTGCCTTCGCATCGGGTTACGTGGTCGACCGTTACGCCACGACCGCTGCGGATGGATCGGTAACGCACAACTGGTATTGGATCTGGCACATTCCCGCGTACGGCGCGCTCGTGGTGTTCATCCTGTTTCTGTTTTTCTTCCGCCCATCCAAGAATGCGCAACAATAGACTCGCTCTTCCACTCAACCTCCCTCTCCGACCACAACTCGCTGTCTCACTCAGACTCGCTCTAGCCGTCGCTATTTTTCCTTGCGCGCTGTCGGCCCAAAAGAACACCCAAACCGCGCCCTCCAGCTACGCGCCCGATCTCACCCAGCTGCTCACCGAGCGCGGCAGCGAGTTCCGCCCGATTGTCGAGCGCTACACGTCAGACCGCGGCGTGCTCAATCGCCGCTATCGCGTGGACTATTCGCCGTCCCGTCAGGCGGTGATGACAAAGTTCTACGCCACGTGGAGCGACAAGCTCAAGGCGCTCGATTTCAGCGCACTCTCGCAGGACGCGCGCGCCGACTACGTCTTGCTGCGCCATGCCATCGAGAACGAACAGACGTTGCTCGCGCGCGATGCCAAAGTCTGGGCCGATGTCGTCGCGCTCATTCCGTTCGCCGATACCATCATGGCGCTCGAAGAATCACGCCGCGAAATGATCTCGATTGATCCGTCGAAATCGGCCAAGGCGCTCGACCATGTCACGCAGCAAGTCGCGATTGCGCGCGCAAAAATCGAAGCCGTTACGCGCGGCGGTTCCGACATGCCGGCCAACGCCACACCCTCGCGCATCGCCGCATACCGCGCAACCGAGGTGCTCAACTCGCTGCACAACACCCTGCAGGGTTGGTACAAATTTTACGAAGGCTACGACCCGCTGTTCACATGGTGGACGCTTACGCCGTACAAGAGCGCCGATACCTCGATCACGGCATACTCGCGCGTGCTGCGCGAGCGTGTCGTCGGCTGGAAGCGCGGCGACGACGAGCCGATCGTCGGCCTGCCAATCGGCCGCGACGGCGTGATGGCCGATCTGCATCACGAGATCGTCGCCTACACGCCCGAAGAACTCATGGCCATCGCCCAGAAAGAACTCGACTGGGGCGAAAGCGAAATGAAAAAGGCGTCGCGCGAAATGGGCTTCGGCGATGACTGGAAAAAGGCGCTCGAGAAAGTGAAGGAGACGTACGTCGCGCCCGGCGAGCAGGTCAACATGGTGAAGGATCTCGAGTTCGAGGGTGTCGAGTTCGTGCGAAAACACGAACTCATCACGCTCCCCCCGCTTGCGCAGGATACGTGGCGCATCGAGATGCTCAGCCCCGAAGCGCAAAAAGTCTCTCCGTTCTTCCTCGGCGGCGAGATTCTTTTCGTCTCGTATCCCACCGACTCGATGTCCGACGCCGACAAGATGATGTCGATGCGCGGCAACAACCCGCACTTCTCGCACGCCACCGTGTTTCACGAAATGATTCCCGGACACATGCTCCAGGGATTCATGAACCAGCGCTACTATCCGTACCGTCAGGCGTTCGGGACGCCGTTCTGGTCGGAAGGCAGTGCGTTCTACTGGGAGACCATCTTCTGGGATCTCGGTTATCAGGCGAAGCCCGAGGATCGCATCGGCGCGCTCTTCTGGAGAATGCATCGCGCCGCGCGAATTCTTTTTTCGCTCAACTTCCATCTCGGCAATTGGACGCCGCAGCAGTGCATCGAATTCCTCATCGATAAAGTCGGCCACGAGCGCGCCAACGCGACCGCCGAAGTGCGCCGCTCGTTCAACGGCAGCTACGGCCCGCTCTACCAGGTCGCGTACATGATGGGCGGGCTCGAGTTCCGCGCGCTGCATCACGAAGTCGTCGACGCGGGCAAGATGACGAACCGACAGTTCCACGACTTCATCTACACGCACGGCTCGATGCCCGTCGAGATGGTGCGCAACCTCATGCTGAAGCAGCCGCTCACTCGTGACTACGCGGCGCAGTGGAAGTTCGGCGCGATGATTCCACCGCCCGGCGGCGGCAAGTAGCCTGCACGTGCGCATCTCGTGAGCGTTCTCGTCGAGGCGGCGGTCGATACGTTCTCCGGTGCGTACGCCGCCCAACAAGACGGCGTGCATCGCGTAGAACTGTGCGGGCCACTCCACGACGGCGGCACCACGCCGAGCGCCGGGCTCATCGCGAAATGCTCTGACGGATTGCTCGTCTCGGTTCACGTGCTGATTCGACCGCGCGCGGGCGATTTCGTGTATACGGATGACGAAATCGAGATCATGCTGAAGGACATTGCGATCGCAAAGGATTTCGGCGTCGACGGCATCGTGACCGGCGCGCTGACGAGCGAGGGCGACGTGGACGCGGCGCGCATGGCCGAGTTGATTGCGATGGCAAGTCCGATGCGCGTCGGCTTTCATCGCGCCTTTGATCAAGTGCGCGATCAGGATGAGGCGCTGGAACTCCTGGTCTCGCTGCAGGTAGACCATATTCTCACGAGTGGCGGCGCGGAGACGGCGGTGCAGGGCGCCGGGCGGCTCAAGTCGCTTGTGGTGCGTGCAGGTGACCGCATTGGCGTGATCGCGGGTGGCTCGATCACGAATGCGAACGTCGTGGAACTTGTCCGGACGACCGGAGTACGCACTGTCCATGGACGGGCATTCCAGGGAGTGCCCGCGGCTGTGGCAAAACTGTAGCTAAGCTTAAATCCAAGTGCCCATGTCCCCCGCCATGCGCTTCAGACGTATCCCGTTGTTGGCACTGACTGCCATCACGGCGTTCAGCGCGGTCCACGCGCAGCAGGTCGACACCACAAAATTCCCGCCCGATCCCGCGAGCACACCTCGCGTGCGATTGCCGATGAATGAAGCCGACACCGGCTTCGCGGCGTGGCGACGCACACCACAGCCAGCCCACAAAACCGCAGCAGGTTGGACGCTGCGCGCGGGCGATTGGGATTTGCTCGTCGCCACGCCGCGCGCGATGGACGCGATGGACCAGAGTCATATCATCGACACGACGCTCGCCGATTGCCGGCAGATGCTCGCCATCAACGCGGCCGACAGCGCGAAGGTCGTGAACGGCCGCCCGTGGGCGCCGTTCGATTCAGTCGTGCATGGCCGGCCCGTGCTCGTGATCTCGATCATGCCGGTGCTGCACAACTTCACCGAGTGCGGCTGGAAAAATTTGGGCCGCCCGGCGATGATCCGTCGCGGGCTGCGGTTTGTCACATCGTATCAGTACGAAGCGGTGCGGGACCCGAGGAGCGCCGTGCTGGTGGTGCGCGGCCGCATCGTCACGCCGGTGATGCTCGCGACGGTGCCGGTCGGTGTGGTTGCCGGAGGCGGCACCGCCAACATGAAAGAAACGAACCAGCTCCGTCTCTATGTCCCTTTTGAATCGATCGCGCCGCTCGCAAACGGGAACATGCCGGACGTGACCCTGCTCATCTGGAACAGAGCGGATGAGAAGCCCGAGCAGATCATCGTGCCGGCTAACATTCTGCACACCGTGTGGTGGGACAATCTGTACTGGCGCGCGGCGCAGCTGCCCAAAGTGGTGGCGAGCAATGCGCGCGCATTTCCGAAGGCGATGCTGCCAGTGCCCGCGCCGAACGACACGGGACTGAAGACGGCGCTGCGGCTGCAGCGCGCGGGACGCGACGCTGAGGCTGTGAACAGTGCGCTGCTGAGGCTGAACATCGGCCAGAATGTGTCGACGAACGATCGGCGCGTGGGGCTCATGACCGTCGCGGAAACGTTTCAGGCGAATGGTGACATGACGTCCGCGGCGCTGGTGGCCGACGAACTCACGTCGATGGATCCGTGCGCGATCAGCAGCACTACGGCCGTGTCATCAAAGCGCGCGGCCACCGGAAATCCCGCGGGCGATGAACGCTTGAGCGAAGTGGGCGCATTGTTTGATCGCGCGCGTCCGAACGTGCGCTGCACGTCGCAGTATCCCGGCACGACATTTTTGCGCGGGCTGATTCCGGGTTACGGACAGTTCACGACGTGGTCGAAGCTGATCGGACTCGGCGTAGGCACCGTGATTGTTGCGGGCGCGGTTATCGCGCACAACAAGAAGACGCAGGCTGACGCGCTGTACGTGACATATGTGAATGAAAAATCCGGGCATGCCTCGCAGTACTATCTCGCGGCGACCAACCGAAAGCACGACGCGGTGCTGGTTGGTACGGTGACCGCTGCACTCTGGATCGCCACTGCGATCGAAGCGGAAGTGCAGGAGCGCGTTCATGCGTCGCGTCTGGCGGCTGTGCGTGAGTTTTGGCTGCGGCCGCTGATCGCGCCGGTGTCTGCGGCGAATGGCTCGCTCGGGGTTTCAGGCGGGCTGCAGCTGCGCTTCAGATGAACGGCGCGAAAAAAGTCTTCGTCGGTGCCGCGATTTCGGCCGCTGCTATTGCGTGCGGCGACTACGCGCGTATGAATCCGTATGACGCGAATGTTTCCGTGTCGATCACGATCGCCGGACCAGACACTCTGTTCAGTGTGAACGAGCAAGCACACTACACGGCTGTCAGCGCGCCGGTGTTCCCAGATTCTGCGATTGAGTGGGGCAGCCGAGACACGTTCGCACTCACGCCCGCAGGATATGGAACATTCAGATCGTCAGCGCCGCCACTCTATCCGGCTACGAACTCCGTCATCATCAGCGCCCTGATCGGCCATCTCGACACCACGAAAACTGTAAGTATCGGCGGCCTCCCCGTTTCATTCCCCGACGTCACGTGGCGGCACCATCAGGAGAAGACGCTGGTGCTCACACAGCGGGTAACGCGCATTCAACTGCGTTGCCCCGTCGCGGCGTGCGACACGATCAGCGCCGGCTCGGCGTGGTCCGTGTGGGTCGATGGGTTCGACGCACTGAATCATCAAATTTATTCGCTCACGAGCGCGACTGCGAATCCTCTCACCGGTACCGCCCTCGCGGCGTTCGCCGTGCGTGACGCTGCGATTGCGAGCGTGGCTCCGGTAGGGATTCGCGCGTCGAAGGTGACCGCCGTGAAATCCGGCAGCACATGGATTGTCGCGACGCGTGGCACGTTGCTCGACTCGCTCCGCCTAATCGTACGGTGAGTCCTCTGAGAAGCCGCCGGTCGCCCCGTGCGCTAGCGATCGCGCTCACGATATCGATCGCACTTGCCTGCGGCGATTACGCGCGCACAAATCCGTACGATCCCAACGTCGCCGTTCAAATCACAGTCACCGGTCCGGACACACTCTTCAGCTGGGGAGAGCAGGCGACATACGGCGCGACGATCTCGCCATCGATGCCAGACTCGGCGATCGAGTTCGGCGCGTTAGCTGGATTCCTCGCACCGATCGGACGAACAGCCACCGCGATCTTAACGAACGCACAGCCCTCTCTTTATCCCGCGACATCCACGGTTAGCGTCGATGCGGAGATTGGACATCTGGATACGGTCGAGACGATCACCATCGGCAATACTACCCTCGCGAAGGGCGTTGTCGTTTGGCGTCACAAGGGTTCGAAGATCGTTGTGCTGACACAGCGGATCACGCACATCGGCCTGCGTTGTCCAAACTCGCACGAGTGCGATACGCTCTCGGCAGGCGGCGCGTGGTCGGTATGGGTCGATCCGCTCGACGCGCTGAACAGCCGCCCGTACGGATTGCTCGCAGATTCGAATCCGGCTGCGGGCTCGCCCTACGCGGTGTTCACGTTGCGAGACACCTCGATCGCGAGCCTCGTGACCGTCGGAACTCGTGTCGCGAACATAACTGCGAAGAAGTCGGGATCTACTTGGATCGTCGGCACGCAAGGCGCGACCTCTGATTCGCTGAGGCTGGTGGTGAGGTGATGAACTTTTCTCGAACTCGCGTCTGTACCATCGCGATTCTGATCTTGGCGCTCGCATGCGGCGACTACGCGCGCACAAATCCCTACGACGCAGCCGTCCCAGTATCGATCACCATAGCGGGGCCCGACACGTTGTTTAGCCTGGGCGAGCAGGGACACTACACCGCTCAGTCCTCGCCGGTATTCCCGGACAGCGCGATCGAATGGGCAAGTCTCGACACATTCCTCTGACTCCGGCCGGATCCGGAAACTTTAGGTCGTCAGCACCACCGCTCTATCCATTGACGATCGCAGTGGAAATGGAAGCATTGATCGGTCATCTGGACACGGTGCGGACCTACACTCCGCCCGGCTCTTACATCCCGATTTCGTTTCCCGATGTCACCTGGCGCCACAAGCAAAAGAGAAGCGTCGTGCTCACGCAGCGCGTGACGCACATTCAGTTGCGGTGCCCGGACGCCGGCTGCGACACGATCTCGGTTGGGGCCGTGTGGTCCGTCTGGGTCGACGGATTCGACGCGCTCAATCGCAAGATCGTCGCGCTCACGAGCGCCACAGCGAATCCGACGACCGGAACTCCGATCGCGACCTTTGCCGTGCGCGATCCGTCCATCGCTATTGTGAACCCGGTGGGCATTCGTGCTGCGAACGTGACGGCGGTGAAGAGCGGAGCCACGTGGATCGTCGCGACGCGCGCCGCGTTGCTCGACTCGCTGCGCGTGATCGTGCGCTGATGCGCGCCACGAGAGTTCGTCTCGCCGCCATTGCGATCGTGATCGGTGCGATCGCGTGCGGCACCTACGAACATACGAATCCCTATGACCCTGACGTTCCAGTCTTGGTGACCGTGAGCGGGCCGGATACGCTCTTTAGCATCGACGAGCACGCAACGTTCACGGTTCAGACGATCCCGGTGTTTCCTGATTCCGCGATCGATTGGGCGTCGTCGGATACGTTCGAGCTGACCCCGGCTGGCAGAGCAAGCTTCAAATTATCCGCCCCGCCTGCACTCTATCCAGCGACGCAGACCCTTGTGATCAGCGCGCTCGTGGGCCGCCTCGATACGGTGGGAACGATCACCAACAAGGTGCAGCCGACGACGATTTGGCGGCACAGTGGTATGAAACAGGTCGTCGTCACGCAGCGCGTGACACACATTCAGCTGCGCTGCCCTTCCGTCAATGCATGCGACACGCTGTCCGCGGGATCATCGTGGTCGGTATGGGCAGATGGGTTCGATGCGCTGAATCACAAGATCTATTCGCTCACGAGTGCGACCGCGAACCCGTTAACGGGATTAGCAGTCGCAACCTTCGCTGTGCGCGACACGGCGATCGCCAGGGTGCTGGCGGTAGGAATTCGCGCATCGACCGCGACCGCCCTGAAATCCGGCTCGACATGGATTGTCGCAACGCGAGGACCCTTGCTCGATTCACTGCGTCTGGTCGTCAGGTAGCGCGCCTGAGCTTCAGTCCGTCCGCATCGCCTCGAGCGGACTTATTGCCGCCGCGCGGCGCGCGGGAATCCAGCACGCCGCAATCACAACAACTGCAATCGCAAGCAGCGGCACAGCGTAGCTCGCCATATCACGTGGCGTCACACCGTACAGCTGGCTGCTGATCGCGCGAGCGCCGAGCGCCGCGCCAATCGCTCCCATGGCGAGACCGATCGCCGCGAGCCGCGCGCCCTCGCGCAGAACGAGCGCAATCACCTGCCCCGGCTGCGCTCCGAGCGCGAGCCGCACGCCGAATTCGTAACGGCGCAGTGTGGTCGCGTATGCAATCACTCCGTACACGCCCACCGACGCGAGCAGCAGCGCGACAATGGCAAACGTGGCCGCGAGTATCGCCGTGAACCGCTGCGCCGCGCGCGCGCCAACCACGTAGTCGCTCAGCGGCCGGATGTCGTACACCTGAATCGTTGGATCAAGCTCGTGCATCACGCGTCGCGCCGCCTGCGCAATCGGCGCGGGATCGCCGCCGGTTCGCACGACGAACGCGAGCGGATTGCGCAGTACCTGCCGCTCCGGGAAATAGATCTGATCGCCGAGGTTCGCGAGCAGACTCCGATGCCGCAGATGCCCCACCACGCCGACGACCGTGCTCCAGAACAGCGGATGTCCCGTGCTGAACGGATCGGACGCGATCGTCTGCCCGATCGCGCTGCGCCCCGGCCACGCGCGCCTGGCGAGCTGCTCATCGACGATCACCACCGGCTCAGTGCGCGGGTCGTCGTCCTCTGAGAAGAAACGGCCTTCCACCAGTCGCGCGCCCGCGGCCTCAAAGAATCCCGGCGAGACCGAACGATTGTCGGCAAACGGAGCGCCGGCTTCGTCGGCGCCCTTCACTGTGATATACGGCCCGCCCCAGTTCGGCACGTTGTCGTACGGCATGTGACTTACACTCCCCACACCCGTGACATTCGGCAGCGCTGACAGGCGCGACTGCAGCACGCGCGCAAACGCGTTCACCGCATCGCGATTGGGATACTTGTCGCCAGGCACCGAAATCTTGAACGACAACGCGTGATCTGGGCGGAATCCGGGATCGACATTCTGTACCGCCATGAACGACCGCACCATCAGTGCCGCGCCTACGAGCAGCACAACGCTCAATGCGATCTGCATCACCACGAGCGCCGATCGTACGCGCTGATTGATTCCGCCGCCGGCGCGCCGCCCCTCCTGCTGCAGCGTGACCGAGAGATCGGTGTGCAGGAGCTCCGCCGCGGGCGCGAGTGAGAAGATCAGCGCGGCAAGGCCGGTGGTGAGCACGGCGAATGCGAGCACCGTTCCGTCTATGCGCGCTGCGTCAAGCCGCGAGAGACTCTCCGGCCGGAGTGCGAGCAGCGCGCTCAAACTCCAGCGGCCGACGATCAGGCCGGCCACTGTTCCAACGCCGGCCAGCACGATTCCCTCGACGAGATTCTGCCGCACGAGCCGGCCGACTCCCGCGCCGATCGCGAGCCGCACGGCCGTGTCCCGCGAACGGCTCGCGGCGCGCGCCACGAGCAGCGATGCCACATTCACGCACGCGATCAACAAGAGCAGCGAGACGCCAACAAACAGCGCGATCAGTGCGGGACGAATTTGCCGCACGTCGTCTTCCTGCAACCCCACAGTCGAGAACGCGCGCCCAGAGGCTCCGTACTCCGCGTACTCGCGTGAAAGCTTCTCGGCGACACTGTTCACATCCTGCCGCGCGCGCTCGATCGTGATACCCGGCTTCATGCGCCCAACGACGCGCAGATATTTCTGTCCGCGAGCCGAGCGCGTGAGGACGTTCGGCCCGAGCAACTGCCACGCTTGCAGATCGTCGGGCACGTTCGCGTCCGGCGGCATCAGCAGGCGGAAACTCTCCGGCATCACGCCCACGACTGTAGCGGGCTGACCGTTCACCTGGATCCGCTTGCCCACGAGCGCTGTGTCGCCGCCGAACCGCCGCTTCCAGAGCGCATTGCTCAGCAGAATCGCACGCGGGCCGGACGGCGACTCGTCGTCGGCCGCGAACGCGCGGCCGAGCGCCGCGCTGGCGCCGAGCATCGAGAAGAAGTTCGTGGTGGTCAGGCCAATGCGCAGCTGCTCGGGATTGTCGTCACCGGTGAGCGCAGCGCTTGTCGCCCATATTGCGCCAAAGTCGGAGAAGAGCGTGGTGCGGTCGCGCAGATCCTTGAGCTCGGGGCCTGAGAGCGGCGCGCGCGGATAGCCGGAGGAAGAGAGATCCGTCCAGACGAACACGAGCTGCGACGACTCGCGGTACGGAAGCGGCGCAATGAGCATCGCGCGCACGACGCTGAAAATCGCCGTGCTGGCGCCAATGCCGAGCCCGAGGGTGAGCACGGCCACGGCGGTGAACCCGCGCGATCTGCGCAGCGTCCGCAGGGCATAGCGGGCGTCCCGCAGCGCGCCTTCGATCCAAGCGGTCATCCTGAGAGCGTAGCTCCGGCCGGCCAAATCATCAAGCAAATTCGCCAATTCCGGTGTATCATTGCGCATGAAAAATTGCCGATCGGTTGCCGCTCTGGCCTTCACTCTCGCGTGCCTTGCCGGCACGCTGCATGCGCAATCCACCGCCGCCGCTGCCCCGAAGGCCGCCGCAGACCAGAAACTCCGCGTGTATCTCGACTGCCAAACGATGGGATGCGACCGCGATTTCTTCGTGACCGAAATCGCGTTCGTGAACTTTACGCGCGACCGCGCCGACGCAGACATTCACGTGCTGGTGACCGCGCTGGAAACAGGGAGCGGAGGGATTCAGTACTCGGCGCAGTTCATCGGTCAGGGGCGCTTCGCGACGCATGCGGATACCGTCGTGACTTCGATCCCGCCCAACACGAGCGAGGACGACAGCCGTCGCGCGCTCGCGCGCACCTTTAAGCATGTCCTCGTGCGATACGCGACGGTCACGTCGGCGGCGTCACATCTCAACGTGACGTTCGACGGGCCCGCCGATTCAGCGGCGACGAAGGCGATCAAGGACCCGTGGGATTTCTGGGTCTATCGCGTGAGCAGCAACGGATTCTTCCAGGGCGAAAGCCAGACGAGCTCGTCGAACTTCTCGGGCAACATGAGCGCCTCGCGCACCACCGAAAAGTGGAAAGTGAGCCTCGGCGCGAACTACAGCTATCAGCAGTCGAAGTACAAGTTCGACGACGGCACGTCGAGTCTATACATACAGCGCAGTGCGGAAGCGAATCTGAGACTCGTGAAGAGTCTCACGGATCACTGGTCCGCCGGCGCCAACGCGAACATCGGAAAGTCCGAATACAACAATCAGGACTTTTACGCGGCCGGCCGTGCGTCGATCGAGTACAATTTCTACAAGTGGAAGGAGGCGACGCAGCACCAGTTCGTCGCGCTCTACGCGATCGGGCCCACCTTCAACAAATACACCGAGCAGACGATCTACTTCAAAACGAGCGAGACGCTGCCGCGGCAGCAGTTCATCCTCGCCAACACCACAAAGGAACGCTGGGGATCGCTCGATCTCTCGGCGAGCTTCTCGCAGTATCTGCACGATCTGTCAAAATCGAGCGCCTCGCTCGGCGGATCCGTAAACGTGAACATCACGAAGGGGCTGAGCCTTAACATCGGCGGCGTGGCGTCGAGCATTCACGACCAGGTCTTTCTCGCAGCGGGAAGTTTGTCGCAGGGCGACATCCTGACGCGGCAGCGCGCGCTCGCGACGTCGTTCTCGTACTTCACGTTCGTGGGGGTCTCATTCACGTTCGGTTCGATCTACAACACGATCGTGAACCCGCGGCTCGATAGGCTCTTCAACGGATCGAACTTTTCATTTTCGTTCTGACCGCGCCGCGCGCCAAATATTGAGGACCCCCGTCGTGGCGTGATCGTTTGCGTTTCCCTCGGGGAGTGCAATCATTCCATCGACGACGATCAGGCTGTTCCAGTGGCCGCGGCCGCACTCCAAGAGGCCGAGTTCCCTGCCGCTCTCGGGCTGGTAGATGCGAACGCCCGCGTGAAGGTCGTAGATGAACAGCAGGCCGCCCGCCACGACGGGACTCGTGCCCGGATTTCTGTTCTTCCAGCGCGGTTCGAGTTTTCCGTCTGCAAGATGCCACGCGCCGGTCCCGCCAAAATCGGCCGCGAACATCCACGTCGTGTTCGCGTTCTTCCACACCGCAGGCGCCGTGAACAGTCCGCCGCCCGATGCGGTGCCGACCATCTGTTTCTGCCCGCCACGATGCGGCGACGTTCCGCCCATCTTTTTCCATTCGAGCAGGCGTATCATGCCATCCTTTCCGCCCTGGGCGACGAAATCGCCGAGCAGAACGGGAGATGTCGAACCCAGATCGGTGTCCGACGCGTTGAGATCCTCAGTGTTCGATGGCGTGTAGTTCCCAATAAGATGGGTCGCCGTGGAATCGAGTTCGAGCACCGCGTCGCCCCAGTGGGTGGCGCCATCCCAGCGGCCATTGCCGGTGGAGACAAATATTCCGCCGGTTATCGTGTCGATCACCGCACCCGCGCGTCCCCAGATCGCCGAATCGCTCTCGCCGCACGAACTCGGATCGATGAGGCCGGCCCGGCTGCTGCAGAGCGAATTCCAAACGTGCTCGAGGCGTCCGCTCGTGCCGTCGAGAATCGCGACGTGCCCCTGATACGGCGGCGCATCGCCGACATATCCGCCAGTCGTCGCGATGACCTTGCCATGAAAGAAATTCAGCGATGACGCGATCTTCTCACGGCTTGCGAGCCTGGTGATCGACGTGATCCACACCGTGTGTCCATCGGCAACCGCGAGCCTTTCGATCTGCCCGCCCGGAGATGCCGTGTAGATAAACTCACGACTCGGATCGGCGACCGGTGTGGCGGTCGTGATCTGCGATGATCCAACCCATGTGCCGAATCCGGCTGGCGTGTGCCGCCAGAGAGTGGCGCCGTCCTGCGCGTCGACCGCGATCGTCTTTCCGTACGTCGTGGTGACGAAGAAGACATCGTGCGCGGCGCCGTTGACCTGCACGCCCTTCAGATAGATCGGCGAGGCATCCACCGTGCCCTCGAGCGCGACCTGCTGCCGGCGCAGCGAGCCTACATTCACGGCGGTGATGCCGGACGGAGCGGTTGAAGCACTCGAGCGGCTCGCGTCGAATCCGAACCTCGTCCAGTCGTGTGTGCGATCGCCCTGCACCGCCGCACGATTCCACCCGACCAATGTCAGAGTGGCGAGCGCCATCCCTGCGAAAAAACTCGCGAGGCGCATCGCTGTTCCGTCTCAGCCCGGCAGGATCGAACGCACCACAAACCAGACATTGGCGGGACGCTCCGCGAGCCGCCGCATGTACCACTTGTACCACGAGCTGCCATAGCTGATCAGCGTTTTCATCACGTGCCCTTCCGCGCGAAGGCGGCGCTGGTCGGCCTCACGAATACCGTAGAGCATATGAATCTCGTAGCCGCCGTCGGGAACGCCGAGTTCCTTCGCGCGATTGATGAGCCGCTCGAGCATCGGAATGTCGTGCGTTCCGAAAATCGGCAGACACTGACCTGTCGCCGCCGCCTCGAGCATCCGCACCGACAAATCGAAGTACGCGAAATCCGTATCACGCTTCTCGGGAAACGCGATATGCGCAGGCTCCATGTACGCGCCCTTCACCAATCGAATGATCGGCTTGAGCGGCATCAGTTTTTCGATATCGGCCGGCGTGCGCTTGAGATACGCCTGGATCGCAATGCCGACGCACGGAAACTGCGCCTTCAACTCCGCGTACAGCGCGAGCGTGCGATCGACGTACGACGAATCCTCCATGTCGATCCACAGCACCGAGTTCGTCGCCTGCGCTTTGCCAGCGAGCGAGCGCAGATGCGCCGCACAGTCGTCGCGCGAGAGATCGAGTCCGAGCTGCGTCGGCTTCACCGACACATGTCCCGGAATTCCGCGCTCGCGAATCCTGTCGAACATCACGATGTAGTGGTCGTGCACCGCCTGCGCTTCGTCGAGACGCGTGAGATTCTCGCCAAGCTGGGTAAACACCGTGCCGCGCCCCTCGCGAGAGAGCACCGCGGCCGCGTCGAGCGCGTCCTCGGGCTTTTCGCCGGGCATGAACTTCTTGACGGCCTTCTTCGAGAACGAGCGGTTCGTCGCCTGTTTCGCGAGGAACTCACTCTTGGCGGCGGCGAGAAGAATCTTTCGTCCGAATGTCATACGGCGCTCTCTTTGTGGCTCACGTGTTCGGCCTCCATGTTCCCTGCGCGACCTGCGGCACAAAGTTGTCGAGCCCCGGTGGAGGAAAGTCGAGCGTCCTCCCCTCCTCCGCGCTCTGATACGCCGCCATCAAAAGTTTCACCACTTCGAGGCCGTCGTAGAAATCCAGCAGCGCCTTCTCCTCGCCAAGAAATGCGCGCACAAAGTGGCGGTCCTCGTTGGTATAACCGTACGCGAGGTACTCCTCCGGCACCACTGGCATCACGCCCTGCTCGGCGTTCTGCTTCTCCACGAGATCCTCGCCGGCCCGCCCGGTCACCTCACGGCTGAAAAAGAGCTGCAGTCCGCTGTCGAGCGAATTCCATTTCATGGAGTACTCGGGGCCGAGCAACTCGGCGGAGAGCCGCAGACCCGCGCCAACAAAGCTCCAGCTTGTTGTCGCCTCGCCGATTGCGATCGTGCCGTCCTGCGTCTCGAACTCGATCATCGCGCTCGCGAAATCCTCGGAGGGCATTTTCGAATAGTCGGCCTGCATCGTCTTCTTGAGTTTCTTCACGTACTCCGGACGCGACCACTTGAGACTCGCGATGTGTCCGGTGATGCGCACCGGCTTCACCGTGCTCAGATGCTCACCCGGCTTGGTGAGCAGATGCCGCACCACGAGCGCCGAGTGGCACAGCATGTCGTTGAGCACGCCGCCGCCCTGCAGTGTGCCGTTCCAAAACCACGGCGCGTGCGGACCGCTGTGTTCTTCGGCCGCGCGCGCGAGATACGGACGCCCGGTGGTCGCGACTCCGCGCGCCCACAGGAGTTTCTTTCCCGCCTCGATGTGCGGAGCGAACAGCTGATTCTCGAGGTACCCGGTCGGAACGCCGATGCTCTTGGTGAGCTTGATGATCTGCTTTGCCTCTGCCACTGTGCGGCCGAGGGGTTTTTCACAGGCGATGCCTTTGAGCGGAGTTGCCCGGCGCTTCGCGCCGGCCACGATCTCCTCGAAATTCGAGATGCGCGCCTGATTCGGACCGCACACCCAGATCGCGTCGATGGAGGGATCGGCCGCCATCTCTGCGACGCTCTTGTACGCTTTCGCGGCGCCGACTCCGGTGTCGCGCGCGAGTTTCGCCGCGGAGGCCGCGTTCTTTTCGTTCGGACTCCACACACCGAGCACGTCGGCGTCGCGCACGCCCTGCCAGCCGAGAATGTGAAAGCGGGTGTTGAAACCGGATCCGATGAAACCAACGCCGAGTCGATTGGACATTATCGAAATTTAGAAGAGACCAACTTTTCCTTTGACCGAAGCGATGAGCTTCGCGGGATCGTAGCCAATGCCCTGCTTGAACACGATCTCCATGTTTCGAACGTCTTGAATGCGCGCAGCGGGATTCCCCGCGACAACCATCAGATCGGCTTGCTTGCCCACGGCCACTGAGCCGATGGTTTTCTCCCGGCCAAGAAAGGTTGCGCCATTGAGCGTGCCGACCTTGATCGCTTCCAGCGGCGTGAGGCCGGTCTCAACGAGCAGTTCAAGCTGGCGCTGATCCGCAAAGCCGGGAATCACTCCGCCGCCGCCCGTGGGATCGGTGCCGGCGAGCAGCGTCCCGCCCGCTTTGAAGAATGCGAGTTCCATCGCGCGCGCTTTGGGGAAAATTCGCGCGCTGAGCGACTGCGCGTTGCGCTGCCCCGCGGCGTAGCCCGCTTCGAACTGTTCCTTCAACTGCGGCTCGAGCAGGTCGATCCCGCGTGGAAGGGGCTGGCCGGCCGTTCTGGTTTCGAACACGGTCTGCGTCGAGGTGATCGCAACCTTCTTCTTCACGAGCTCGGCGATCAGCGTCTTCACCGCGTCACTGTTCACGTCGAGGTTCGCGATTGTCTCCTGTCCTTTTGCCTGCCCCGGACACTCATCGGCCTTCTTGTCCGCGACAAAATCGGTCGCAACAAAAAAGCCGTGCTCGAGATTGTCGATGCCGAGCTGCGCAGCCTCGTGAAAGGTGACCGAGCAAAGATGTCCGGTGACTTTGAACCCGCGTTTGTGCGCCGCCGCGATCACGGCGGCGAGTTCGTCGCGCGTGATGTGCATGTAGGTCTTGAAACTCGTCGCGCCCTCATCGGCCCAGAAGTTCACTTCGCGCGTGGCATCCGCGGCGTCCTTGAGATCGCGAACCTGAATGAGGTTGAGACCGGGGCCGTTGAGATACGGCGCGGTGGCGTCAATCCATGGTCCGGCTTTGGTCCCCGCGTCAATCGCGCGCTTGATGGCGAAATCACCATAGCCGTTCATGTTGCCGCCGGTGCACATCGAGGTCACGCCGCCGGCCAGGTACAGTCGAGTGAAACTCTCGGCGAGGTTCGCGTAGATGCCGGGGCCCGTTGGGTAGAACAGATGCTCGTGCATCATGACCATGCCGGGCAGCACGGACTTGCCGGTGAGGTCTATTGTCTGCGCGCCGGCTGGGATTGTGATTTTACCGTCATCGCCGAGGGCGGAGATCGTGCCGTTTTGGATGATCAGCGTTTGATTTTCGCGAGGAGCGGAGCCGGTGCCGTCGATGACCCGGGCGTGTGTCAGCGCGACGACCGCCGTGTCGAAACTCACAAATTGGCGGACGCTGGCGGCGACGGTTGCTCGCTGGGCGGCAAGCGGCACAGCGAGCGCAGCGAGCGCAGGGAGGACCGCGACGAAAACGAATTTGCGGATAGTCATTCTGGTCGACTGAAGCGGGTAAACGGTCATCGGTGGTCGGTGGTCGGTGGTCGGATCCGCGCGACAGAGTATTCGGCGAGGGTCCGATATCCGAAAACCGAAAACCGGATACCGTTCACCCGCCGTTGCCGTTTCAACTGTACCTCACTCCCAGGTGATCCAGCGCCGGCTTCGGGCAACCCTTCCACTCCGCCACCGCCGTATTGCCGATATACCCGATGTCCTTCACGCCCATTGCGCTCGAATAAAATCCGCTTGCCGTGAAATCACGGAACTGGTTGAAGAACTGCACGCCGGCGCGCATCTCCGGCTTCGCCCGCGCCGGCCAGGCGATCTGATCAAGCATCGCGCGGCGCTCCGCGTCGGAACAGTTCGTGAAGTTCTTGTGGTGCGTGTCGTACGCGAGCGCGTCGAGCCAGCGAAGGCCGTCGCGAACCCACGTTTGATAGTTCGGATATTCAACACAGATAAAGTCCATGAACTCCGGCACGCCGGCTTCGGTCGCGCTCCCGGAGTGCTCGTCGCGCGGAATGATCAGATCGACGAGAATTCGAACCTGCTTCCATTCATCCGCGTGAAAATATTTCGGGATGTACGCCGCCTTGCCGGCCGCTTGCGCCTGCAGCGCTTCCATCGCGTGGTGCGCAGCGAACTCGGCGTCAGCTCCTGCGAAAGGAATGAATGCCAGTGGCGCGAGCGCCGCCGCCTTCAGAAGATCCCGCCGCGAAACATCATCGATCTTCGATCCTCCATCTTCGATCCGCTTCATAGCGAGCCCTCCTTCATCTTCTTCGCAATTCCCTCTGACGTCTTCCACGAGAGGGCGAGAATGGTCCACGTCGGATTCTTGTCCGCTTGTCCAACAAACGGGCCGCCGTCGGCGACGAATAGATTCTTGCACTCGTGCGCCTGGCAATCGGCGTTCAGCGCCGAGGTGCGCGAATCGGAGCCCATGCGAATGCCGCCGACTTCGTGAATGATTGAACCTCCGTTCGAGATTCCATATCCGCGATCCTTCCCCGGCATCGTTCCGTTTGGCGTGCCGCCCATCTGCACGATGAGCGAGCGGAACGTCTCCTGCATGTGCTTCACCTGATTGATCTCGTGCTCGCTCCACTCCCAGTGGAACTTCAGAACGGGAATTCCATAGCGATCTTTTTTCTCCGAGTCGATCTCGCAAAACGATTTGTCGTTCGGGATCATCTCGCCGCGCCCGTCGAATCCGATTGACGTGCCGTAGTAGTGGCGATAGTCCTTTTTGAGATCCTTGCCGTACCCGCCGCCGCCCGGCAAACGCTGGATGCCGCCCATGAATCCGCTGCTCGGCACGCCGCGTCCTCCCCACACTTCGATGTGGTAGCCGCGGGGGAAATCGAGCTTCTTGTTGTCCATCCACCACGGCATGTACACGTGCAGGCCGCCAACGCCGTCGCAGTTGTGCGCGGGCTGGTCGACCATCTTCGGAATGAATCCGCCGACGCTCGCGCCCGTGGTGTCGGTGATGTAGCGCCCGATCACACCGCTCGAGTTCGAAATTCCGTTCGGGTGCGCCGACGATTTCGAGTTGAGCATGATGCGCGCCGATTCGCACGCGCTCGCTGCGAGCACCACGACCTTCGCCTGCACATGGCGATCCTCGCCGCTGTGTTTATCGACGTAGCTGACGCCGGTCGCCTCACCCTTGGCGTTCGTCGTGACTTCGCGCACCATCGCGTTCGTGAGAATCGTGAGCTTTCCCGTTTTCTCAGCGGGATGGATCAGCACGTTCGTCGACGTGAAATTCGAGTTCGTGGCGCAGCCGCGGTTGCACTGGCCGCAGTAGTGGCACGCCTGCCGGCCGTTGATCGGCTTGGTAAGAATCGAGAGGCGCGACGGAATGCAGGTGACGTTGAGCTTGTCGGCCGCTTCCTTCACGAGCAGCTCACGGCAGCGCGGACGCGGCGGCGGGAGAAAAATGCTGTCCGGCTGATTGTGCAGACCCTCGGCGGATCCGAACACGCCGATCAGGCGGTCGACTTTGTCGTAGTACGGCGCGATTTCGTCGTACGTGATCGGCCAATTGTCGCCGAGTCCGTCGCGATCCTTCGCCTTGAAATCGTCAGGCCCGAACCGGAGAGAAATTCTGCCCCAATGGTTCGTTCGGCCGCCCAGCATTCGCGCGCGCCACCAATCGAACTTCGTGCCCTCCGCGCGCGTGAACGGCTCGCCATCGATCTCCCAGCCGCCGATGCATGCATCGAATTCACCAAAGGGGCGCTCTTTCGTGCTCGCGCCGCGGCGCGGCGACTGATATGGCCATTTCATCATGGCCGAGTCCTTGGCGTTGTCCCACGGGCCGCCGGCCTCGAGCATCACGACGTTCGCGCCCGCTTTCGTGAGCACGTGCGCGGCCATGCCGCCGCCGGCGCCGGATCCCACGATGGCGACGTCGTACATCAGTCTTTTCGGAGTGATCATCGGATTCAAAACAAGAGGGTGTGCAGAAAATCGTAACTGGCCTTGATGCTCTCGACGGGCTCGGTCGGCTGGTCGTGCTCGACGAATACGTGTTCGACGCCCGCCCTCTTCCGCTGGGCAAGCATCGCCTTCCAGTCAATGACGCCTGAGCCCACGTCACGCATTTTCTGATCGGGCGGCCCGCTGGAATCTTTCGCGTGCAGCAGATGAAAGCGCCCGGGAAATTTCTTGAAGAGCGCGAGCGGATCGCCTCCGCCGTTCGTGACCCAGTAGACGTCCATCTCGAAATCCACGAGAGCCGGATCCGTCTCTGCGAGCAGCAGCTCGAGCGGAATCGTCCCCTCGATCGCCTTGAACTCCACGTTGTGATTGTGGTACGCGAATCGCATGCCCGCGCCTTTCGCGCGTTTGCCCGCCTCGTTGAAGTGCTGCGCGAGTTCTTTCAACGACGCAACGCTCTGAAAAAACCGGCCCGGCGTCGACGCCACCGTGATCCATTTGTGTCCGATCGTCTTCGCGGCGGCGGCGGTCGCGTCGAAGCCAGTCTCGACGGCATCGAGGCCAACATGACACGACGGCGACGAAAGCTTCAGCTTGTCGAGCATCGCTCGCAGCGCCGCGGGCTCTCTATTGAAGTAGCCGGCGAACTCGACCTCGCGATACCCGACTTTCGCGACGGTCTCGAGCGTCCCCTCGACGTCCTTCTGCATCAGCGAGCGAACCGTGTACAACTGAAGCCCGATTGCCGTGAGTTTGTCGCCTCGTGCCGCGGCCAGCAGGTCGCGCGGCAGCACGTTGGCGGATGCGGCGGCCGTCGCGACGCCGACCGTCTGCAGGAAACTGCGGCGAGTTGTCATTACAGAGAGTTTCGCGCCGTGAGACGCTCGGCGCAATGGCGCAGCGCCGCGCTCAGTCTTCCATCCTCGATCCT
>JBBRBH010000006.1:0-103875 GCA_038205995.1 Gemmatimonadales bacterium | reverse complement strand
CTCAAGCCCGAGATCGTGATGATTCCGGCGAGCGACGGTGTGATGGTGCCAGCGCACATTTACAAGCCGAGCGATATGGGCGCGAAGTCGAACGGCGCCGCGGTGATCTTCGTGCACGGCGCGGGCTATCTGCACAACGTGGGACACTTCTGGAAGAACGGATATCCGCGCGAGTACATGTTCAACCACTATCTCGCGTCGAAGGGTTACACGGTGCTCGACATCGACTACCGCGGCAGCGCGGGCTACGGCCGTGATTGGCGCACCGCCATTTATCGTTTCATGGGCGGACGCGACTTGGGCGATCAGGTTGACGGCTCGAAATATTTGACGAAGAACTTCGGGATTCATCCCGAGCGCATTGGGATGTACGGCGGATCCTACGGCGGATTCATGACGCTGATGGCGCTGTTCACTGCTCCGAAATATTTCGGCGCGGGCGCGGCGATCCGCAGCGTCACGGATTGGGCGCACTACAATCACGGCTACACGGGACAGATTCTGAATCTGCCGCAGAACGATTCGCTCTCGTATCAGCGTTCGTCGCCGATCTTTCACGCGGAAGGTCTCGAAGATCCGCTGCTGATGCTGCACGGCATGGTCGATACGAATGTGAACTTCCAGGATATCGTGCGCTTGCAGGAGCGTCTCATCGAGCTCGGCAAAACAGACTGGGAGCTCGCGGCATATCCGGTCGAGAACCACGGCTTCACGCGGCCGGCGAGCTGGACGGACGAGTACGGCCGAATCTTCAAGCTGTATGAGACGACGATCGGACCGAAGGGGAGCAAGGCGAAACAATGACCACGACGACTTTTGCAGAGCCTTCACTGCTGCAGAAAATCAACGCCGTAGTCCGGCGCGGCATTGGGGCGCCGGACTACTCGGCGTACCTGCGGCATCAGGCGGCAAAGCATCCCGAGTGCGCAGTCCTGAGTGAGGCTGAGTTTCTCGACGAGCAGCTGACAGCGCGGTACTCGACACCGGGTTCCCGTTGTTGCTGACATGAACTCCTGCAGGCGCGCCGCACGTTACGGACTCATGGCGGCACTCATTGCTGCGGCGCTGCCTCAGTGTTTATCAGCGCAAACCGTGCGCGGCACGGTGACGGACAGCGCGAGCCGCCAGCCGATTCCCGGCGCGGTGGTGACGCTTCTCGATGTGGGCGGCCGCGTGCTCGACCGCAACATCACGGACGAACGCGGGCAGTATCGCATGAGCTACCGCGGCTCCGCGCACTCGCTGCGCGTCGTGCGCATCGGATTTCAGCCTCTTGATCTCTCGCTTTCGGCGGCCACAGGAGCGGAGCGCTCGCTCGACGTCACGATGGTTCCGTTCACCACCACGCTCGCCGCCGTCCGCATCACGGGCAAACGCGACAACTGTCCGGGCCGCGCCGATGCCACGACGGCGCTGTCGTTCTGGGATCAGGCACGCGCGGGGCTGCTCAACTCGATCGTCGCACGCAAATCCACCCCGATGTCCGTGCATCGACTGTATTTCTCGCGCGCACTGAGTGGCGACGGCGCCGGCATCAAGAGTTTCGTGGTGAGCGAAGATTTCTCCGAGAGCGCCAAAACGTCATTCACGGCCGCCCGTTCGGCGAGCGATCTGGTGCGCCGGGGGTTTGCGGGCGATACGGGCGTCGTCGTCGGATACATGTTCGGCCCCGATGCCGACACGTTCGTGGACGACGCGTTCGCGCGGGGATACTGCTTCCGGATCGCCGAGCCCGACCAAGCGCGGCCCCATCAGGTTGGCGTCGCGTTTTCGCCGGCGAATTTTAGCAAGGGCAGAGTAGACATCGACGGCGTTCTCTGGATAGACACCGTCGCACGCGCGCTGCGCGACGTCGAGTTCCGTTACGTGGGAATGCACCCGACCGCAGAACAGTTTCACCCTGGCGGGACGATGTCCTTTGCGACGGGCGAAAATGGAGTTGCGTTCATCGATCGCTGGTCGCTACGGCTGGTCGGCAACGCGCCGTCTCCGATCTACCCCAAGTGCCGGTGGGCCTGCGGAACGCGCGACAGCTATTTCCCGATAGAAAACGGAGCGGAAGTTTCGCACGTTGCGTGGCGGGACGGCCGGCGCTGGGACGCGCGGCTTGGGACAGTGAGCATCCGCGCAACGACAGCCGCGGGGCGAGTCTCCGCGGGGACAGTGGTAGAGCTTGCGGGTACGCACTATCGCGCGATGAGCGATTCGACCGGCACCGCGCAAATTAAGGATTTGCTGCCGGGGCCATACATCGTGTTTGTCGTCGACCGGCGCGTGAACGGGCTTGGAATTTCACTTCGAACTCCCGTCAGCTTCGTCGCCGTTCGCGATTCGGTAGTTCAACTGTCCCTCGAAGTCCCATCAGTCGAAGACTTCGTCGTGAGCGCGTGTCGCAAGGACCGGCAGTGGAAGACGACCGACTCGACCTACCTGTTCGGTCGACTCGTCGATGCTGACAAGCAGCCCGTCGCCGAGGCGCGCGTGACCTTCGCGGTTCAGAAAAACAAGGGAGACTGGGACTGGTCGAAAGAAACGCTGAAGACTGACGCAGACGGTCTCTTCGAATCGTGCGGCGCGACACTCCCTGCCGGCAGCAAGCTGCGGCTTCACGTGGAGAGTGACCGATCGTGGCCGCGTGACCTCATGCGCGACGGCAGGCGCGACCCGGCGCATGACGTCATGCGCGATATCACCGACAGAACAACGATTGTGCCGCTGCGAATCGACGTGCGGCCGTAGCGGGGCGACTTCGGAGAGCGGGCCCGGGTTGCAGGCGCGGGTTGCAGGCGCGGGTTGCAGGCGCGGGTTGCGGGCTTGCATCCGGCTACAGGATTCATTCCTAAATAGTACCATGAAAGTATCCTCATCATGGACGGCCATCGCGCTCTCGGCGATGCTCATCGGCCGGTGCGGTGTGATCGCGCATCCGGTGAGCAAGGATGGGAACGACACAACGAATCCGGTGGCTTCGAACCCCGGTAAGCAGGTGCTCAGGCTCTGGGCGGATAGCACTTCCATTGCCGTCGGCTCGGGCGTGCAAATCCACATTTCGCTGGGCACAACCACGCTTTCAAACAGCAGCGCGCAAGTCACGGTGCAGAGTTCGGACTCGACGAAGGTGTTGTGCTGCGCGTTCGCCGCATCCGTTGGGAAGTCTACCCTGACCTATTTTTATAACGCCCAGCAAGCATCGATAGATATCGCGGTATACAAGAACCCCGTTACCGGCGCGTCGGGATTCATCGATGCACTCACGGATAGGAATTCGGGAGCCTCCTCGACTCGGTTCCCGGCGCACCATCCAACATCCCCTCTCCAAACAGGAAGAGCTCGGACGCGGTAAACTTTCGCACCTTTGCGACTGCTGGGACCTTCACATTTCGGTGTACCGCGCACGGCGAGACCAGCACGGTGTTCGTTACCCCGTAGCTAACCGATAACTGCTCGCGCCGCACCACCCGGCCGAGTGACCAGCCATTTCGCACGAGACCGCCGCTGCGGAAACGCGGCCTCGTAGCTCGCGCGCCAGCTCGCCAAAAACGCGTCCACATTTTCACGCGGCACCATAGCCCACACTGCGCCGCCGAATCCCGCGCCGAATGATGAAGCCGCAATCGCGCCGTGTTCGCGCGCATCGCGGGCGAGATGCACGGTTTCCGGCACCTGATTGCGCAGCACACTCTCGGCCATCGCCTGCGAGCGGTCGACGAGTTTGCCGAGGTTGGGCCAATCACGATCGCGCAGCGCGTCGGCAACTCCCGGAACGATGACGTCGGTCTCCTCGCGGAACTGTGCGCGGCGGTCGGCGATGTCGGCTGGAACAACAGCAGGATGCATGGACGGCGCGACGATTTCGGCCGTGGTGTTCTCGGGATCGTAACGCATGGCGTCCGCCAGACGATTGTAGGCCGCTTGTGCATTTCCGGTTTTGGTGGCGTGCACGCCGCTCACGCCGATCGCGATGACGAACTCACGCGGCCACACTTCGCGCCGCTCGAGCCGCGCCGGCAAGTAGCGGAACTGGCTCACCATACCCTCCAGCGCGCATACGATCGCAACATGATCCTGCGCGCCGCCGCGCACGCCAACTCCGCCGTCTGCCGGAAAGGATCCGTACGGAGCGCCCGTTTCGATCGCTGCGATGTACTCTGCGCGCGCAATGTCGGTTGGAACTTCCATCTTCCATCTTCGATCCTCCATCAACGCATTCGCATCGATAAACGCCATCGCGAGCGTCACGACGAGCGCAGTCGAACTGCTCAGTCCGGCAGACGTCGGCAGATCGCTCTGCAGTTCAATCGAGACGCCTTTGCGTGCGTGCGGAAAATCGCGCGCGAATCTCCGCGCGACCGCCGTGACGTACGCGCTCGAGCGCATCGTGGTTGCAACAGCATCGGGCGAGAGCTGCACATCCATCGCGAGCTCGCCAGCGCTGCGGCGGAGACGGATCACCGGTTCGTCCATCGTCGTCGCGCGCGAGCGGATCGCGAGCTCGGTCGCTACGGTGAGCGACCGGCCGCCCGCGTAGTCGACATGTTTTCCCACGAGCTCGATGCGGCCGGGCACGAAGTACTCACGAACCGCGCCGCGAGCTGCGGTCATTTCGGGGCCGGCCAGAATCCGCGCAGGATTTTGTACATCCCGACGCCGCTCCCCGCGAACACCGCCAGCCATCCGTAAAACTGCGGCATGCGGCCGTAGAGCAACGAGCCGGTTCCGAACAGCGCGGAGTACACGAAGGCGCAGCCGAACATCCAGCCGAGCAGGCCGTGCGCGAGCGAGTCGGGCGCGGCGGCGATCCCCGCCTCGGCGCGGACAGACTTCCACCCCGCGCCGGATGGGCGAACGAGCTCGTAGAAACGGATTAGCGTTGCGCGATCCGTGACCGGCGCGAGCAGCGTCACAGTCACCCAAACAATGGTTGTCACGCCCACGGTCACGAGCAGCGAAATATGCGACGCGACCTCGACGCCATTCTTTCGCGCGATGAAAAATCCGAGCGCCACAACGAATGAGCTCGCCATCGCCGCGATCTCACTCCAGGCGCTCACGCGCCACCAGAACCAGCGCAGCAAGTAGATGAGACCCGTGCCCGCGCCGACGGACAGGATCAGATCGAACGCCTCTTTCGCGGTGCCCAGCGCGTAGGTCAGGAATCCCGCGCAGATCATCAGACCCGCCGTCGTGAGGCGCCCGACGAGCACATAGTGCTTCTCGCTCTCGCCCGTCCTCAAAAAGCGGCGATAAAAATCGTGCACGAGATACGACGTGCCCCAGTTGAGATGCGTCTCGATGGTCGAGCGATAGGCAGCCAGCGTTCCAGCCACCACGAGACCGAGAAATCCAGCCGGGAGAAAGCGCATCATCGCGGGATAGGCGATGTCGTTGCCGATCATTGACGAATCGACATATGGCAACGCATTGGAAATATCGCGCAGCGTCGGAAACACGAGCGTCGAGGCGAGCGCGGTGAGAATCCAGGGCCACGGGCGCAGCGCGTAGTGCATCACATTGAACAGCAGCGTTCCCGTGACGGCGTCTTTCTCCGAACGCGAGGCGAGCATGCGCTGCGCGATATAGCTCCCGCCGCCGGGCTCAGCGCCGGGATACCACACGGACCACCATTGCACGGTGAGCGGAATGATGAACACGGCGAGCGCGACGGACCAATCGCCGAAATCGGGCAACAGTGCGAGCGTGCGCGCGGGAATCTTCGTCAGCAGTCCGTGCATGCCGCCCACGGCGGGCTGCGCGAGGGCGAAGTACGTCACCGCAAAGGTCCCGCTCATCGTAATGAGAAATTGAATCGAATCCGTGACGAGCACCCCCCACAATCCGCTGACGGACGCAAAGAAGATCGTCATCGTCCCGCAGACCATGAGGGTGCGGCCCATCGGCCAGCCGAGCACGACGTTGGCGATCTTGGCGGCGGCGAGATTCACCGTGGCCATGATCACGCAATTGAAAAAGAGTCCGAGGTAGACCGCACGGAATCCGCGCAGAAAGGTCGCGGCCTTTCCCGAATATCGAATCTCATAGAACTCGAGATCGGTGAGCACACCCGACCGCCGCCAGAGCCGCGCGTAGAAGAACACCGTCAGCATTCCGGTGAGCAGGAAGCTCCACCAGAGCCAATTCTCGGCCACGCCGCGGTCGCGCACCATGTTGGTGACGAGGTTTGGCGTGTCGGTGCTGAATGTGGTCGCGACCATCGAGACGCCAACGAGCCACCACGGCGCCGCACGGCCGCTCGTGAAAAACTCGGATGTGCTCTGGCCCGCGCGCTTCGCAAAGAAAATCGCGGGTAGGAAAGAAACGGCGATGCTCGCGCCGATGATGATCCAGTCGACGGTCGCGAAGTGAAAGCCGGTCATCTATTCAAAAAAGAAAAAAATTTGCCACGGATTTCACGGAAACGCGCGGATCGTTCAGCGCCCGCAGAAAGTATCCGTGCGTTTCCGCGTAATCCGTGGCAGAAGTTGCTTTTTTCTTTTTTACTCAAACGCGCGCCTTCTCCCACTCGCCACGCGTGAAGTCCGGAAATTTCATTGGCGCACTGCCTTTCGCGACGGACATTTCCGTGAGAGGAAACGGCGCGCTCCACGCCGCGGCATCGTACACGTCGTAATCGGGCACGAGACCATCGTGCAGACACTGGATCAGCCGATACGCCATCACGAAGTCCATCCCGCCGTGACCGCCCTTTTTCTTGGCGAGTTCGCCCACCGCCGACCACAGTGGGTGGGTATGTGTCGCCTTCCACGAATCGATCGTCGCCCAGCTCTCGCCGCCCTTCTGGCCTTCTACATATACGCGCGGCGGATAATCCTCGAACGCGCCCTTGGTTCCCTGCACCCGGTTGTGCCGCGTGTACGGGCGCGGATTGCTCACATCGTGCTGCAACATGATCGTCTTGCCCTTCACCGTGCGAATAATCGACGTGTTGTGATCGCCGGTGATGTACTTCTCCTGCCATTTGGGATCGCTGCGATCCTTCACCGTGGCCTCGCGATACACATCGAGACCACGCTCCGGTCCGCCGACGGACGCGATGTAGTCGAACCGGTCGCCGGCGTGAATGTCGAGGTACCACGCCACCGGTCCGAGGCCGTGCGTCGGATACAGATTCGCGTTCGCGCGCGTGTGCCATGCGCGCCGCCACAGTCCCTCGTCGCGGTTTTCAAACAGAATCTCACGGAGATCGTGCAGATACGCCGCCTCGGCATGGAGCACATCGCCAAACACGCCGGCGTGCACCATCCGGTTCACCAGCATTTCCGTTTCGCCGTAGCAGCAGTTCTCGAGGTGCAGGCAGTGGCGGCGTGCCGCCTCCGATGCGTCGACGAGCGACCAGAGATCTTTCAGCGTGGTGCCGATCGGGCATTCGCTGCCGCAATGTTTTCCCGCTTTGAGCGCGGCAAGCATCACCGGCACGTGGAATTCCCAGGGCGTGGCGGTATAGACGAAGTCAATGTCGGTGCGCTTCACGAGTTCTTCAAACGCGTGATCGCCATTGCCATACATCGCCGGCGCCGCATGCCCTGCGTCGGTGATCATCTTCACGGCCCTCGCCATTTTGTCGGCGACAACATCAGAAATCGCGACGATCTTCACGTTGTCGATCGCGAGCAGTTCGCTGAGCACCGACCGGCCGCGGAGTCCGGTGCCGACCATCCCGATCCGCACGGTCTCGTGCCGCGCGAACGGCACGGCGCGCATCGTCTGCCGTCGCGCCGGTGCGGGCGGCGCGAGCTCGGGATGAGAAATCGCCGTAACATTCTCGGCGATGGCGGAGGTAAACGCGCCGCTCGCGGCTATCGATGCGCCGGCAAGCGCCGCACCCTTGAGCAGGTCGCGTCTCGAAATTTCGCTCATCCGTTTTCTCCCAGGCAGAGAGTGCGGCCTACTCCGTCCCCTTCGCTTCCGAGTACTCGCCCATCGATACGATTCCCTTCATGCGCGAAATCTTCGCGTGGTCGCCGACGATCGAACTGCTGATCGAACTGTCCTGAATATTCACGTGCGCGCCGATGATCGAGTCACGCACACTCGAATTGATGATCGCGGACCCGGCCGAAATCGACACGTTCGGCCCGATCGTCGAACCCCACATGGTTACGTCGTCCTCGATGTAGACGGGATCGATGATCGTGCAGTTTGTCAGGTTTGCGGGTTTTTGCGCGCGCCCTTTCTTGAGCATCACCGCGTTGGTAGCAAGAATCGTGTCCACCTGCCCCGCGTCGTACCAGCCCGCGGCCTCTGCGACCTTCAGTTTCGCACCGTGCTCGTACATGTACTGGAACGCATCGGTGAGATACCATTCGCCCTTGTTCTTGGGCTGCGCCATCACGTGATCGATTCCTTCAAAGAGAAGTTTCCAGTTTGCGATATACTGAAGCCCGATGTTCGCCCGTTTCGAGATTGGGGTTGTTGGCTTCTCGACGATCTTCGTCATGTGGCCCGATTCGTCCGCGACAATCACGCCGTAGCGCTGATAGTCCTCAACAACTTTCGTCCAGAGAATTCCGTCGTCCGTATTGGTCTTGATGATCGAGAGATCGGCGTCGAAAATCGTATCGACAAAAATGATCAGCACGGGTTCATCCACGCGCGAGCGCGCGAGTCCAACGGCGCCAGCGGTGCCGTCCTGCACCTGCTGCTCGATGAACGACGCTTTCATGTCGGGATACGCCGTCTTCGCGTGCAGCTCGACAGCCTCTTTCAGGTGCCCGGTGATGTAGATGACTTCGTTGACGTCGCCGAGTTTGCGCACGTCATCGAGGACGTAATCCATGACGGGCTTGCCGGCGACGCGCAACATCGGCTTCGGCACGGTGAGCGTGTGCGGACGGAGGCGCGTACCTTTTCCGGCGAGCGGGATGATGACTTTCATGGCGCGCTGGTTCCCTCTCGGCCGTAGCGATCGGTAAGCCGCACGACGTCGTCGAGATGCGGAGTGGACGCCTCGAGCAGCACGCAATCCGTGACTGCTTCCATTTGATGAATAGTGCCAGGTTCGTTCCGAAAGCTTTCACCCGCCTTCAGCTCGATCACGTGAAGTTCGGTTGTTTCATCTGCCATCCGCCCTCTGCCATCTGTTGTCCCGACACGATAGATCATTGTGCCGGACAGCAAATGAATCGTCTCGTCTTTCAGATTGTGGTACTGAAGAGAAAGCGCATGGCCGGCATTGATGTGCAGGACCTTGCCGACGTATAAGTCGTTGCTCGCCCAAATCGTCTCGTGCCCCCACGGCTTCGGCACCGTGCGGATTTCAATTTTTCCGCTCATCAGGATCTCCCGCTAAGTTGTGCAGAAATTGAACTCGGACTCGTCACGCACGCCGAGATGCATACGCCGCATCCCGTGCAATCGGGGCCGAGCTGTGGATGCCCATTGTGATCCATGCGCAGTGCCATCTCGCCCGCCGGACACGCATGCGCGCACACTCCGCACTCCACGTCACGATAGGTGATGCAACGCTCAGTGTCGATTGTGATCGTCGAGAGCTTCACCTGCTTCCACATGTCGATGGGTGCCTCCAGCGCGTCGGTCGGACAGATCGCCGCGCACGGCATGTCGAGGCACATCACGCACGCGGTGACGTCGACCCTCAGCGCGGGCGTCCCCGCGGCAAATCCCGCATCGCTGCCGAGCGGCCTGATGGCGTGCGCGGGACAGACGTTCGTGCACGCTCCGCACCGTGTGCACGCCGCCAGGAACGATCCTTCGCTCAGCGCTCCCGGCGGACGGAAGTAGTTCGCGGGCGCCATCTTGTGTGAAACCGCTTCGACGGCGTGACCAAACGCGCGCTTGAAACCGGCGCTGAAGAACGATCGGCGGTCAATAGAGTCTGCCATCGAGAGGGAATATACGGGTTTGTCACGCAACCGTCTGGCGGCCGAGGCTGTCTTTGAGTCATGGAACGCACTCTGCAGGATCTTCGCTACGCCGCGCGGTCGCTGGCGCGCACGCCCGGGTTCACGATCGCCGCGATCATCGCGCTCGCGCTCGGCATCGGCGCGAACTCGGCGATCCTCAGCGTCGTGAGCGGGGTATTGCTCAGCCCACTTTCGTATGCGGAGCCGCAGCGCCTCGTCACCGTGCTCGACCAAGGGCGCAATCCGGTCGCGAAGGGAAGTTTTCTCGACTACAAACGCGAAAGCAAATCGTTTGAGCGGCTGGGCGCGGCCGAATACTGGACGCCGACGATCACCGGCACGGGCGATCCGGAAAAGCTTTATGCGCTGCACCTGACGAGCGAGATGTTTCCGCTGCTCGGAGTGAAGCCCGCCTTGGGACGCACCTGGTTCGCTGACGAAGACGCGAACGGACGCAACCGCGTGATCGTGATCTCATACGGACTCTGGACGCGACGGTTCAGCGCCGATTCCAACGCGCTCGGCAAGACGATCACGCTCGACGGCGACCGCTATGCGATCGTCGGCGTGATGCCGAAGGGTTTTGCCTTTGCGCCGTTCTGGGCGACACGCGCTGAACTCTGGGCGCCGATGTCGCTCGAAGGCGCGGCCAACGAACGCGGCGGTGGAAGTCTGCGCGTGTTCGGACAGCTGAAGCGCGGCACGTCTCTCGAAAGCGCACGCTCCGAGATGGCTTCGGTCACCGCGCGGCTCGAGCAGTTATATCCGGGCACGAACCGCAGCATCGTCGTCACCGATCTCACCGAGCAGGTCGTCGGCAACGTTCGCACGCCACTGCTGATCATTCTCGGCGCAGTGGGATTCGTGCTGCTGATCGCGTGCGCCAACGTCGCGCATATGCTGCTCGCGCGGGCGGCAAGGCGGTCGCGCGAAATCGCGGTGCGCGTGGCGATCGGAGCGAGCCGCTCGCGCGTCGTGCGGCAGCTGCTCACCGAAAGCGTGCTGCTTGCCGCAATCGGCGGCGCGGCGGGAATGCTGCTCGCCCGCATCGGCGTGCGGGTGCTGACGGCGAACGGCGCGCAGAGTATTCCGCGCGCGGCTGATATCGGTGTCGATGCGCGCGTCCTGATTGCAACCGCGGCCATCACGGTCATCACGGGAATCGCCTTCGGGCTCGTCCCCGCGCTTCGCGCATCGAGCACCGATCTCACGAGCACGCTCAGAGAGGGAGAGCGTGGCTCGAGTGGAGGCGCGCGGCAGAATCGCACGCGCAATGTGCTGATTGCATCCGAGTTCGCGCTCGCGCTCATGCTGCTCGTCGGCGCGGGGCTGTTGATCAGAAGCTTCGCCGCGATGCAGGCGCTGAATCCGGGCTACGATCCCAAAAACGTCCTCACGATGGTCGTGCCCGTGACTGGGACGAGCTCCAGCGCCGAGGGACGGCGCGCGGCGTTTTATGAATCGCTGCTGCGTGCGGTCCGTGCGATGCCGGGCGTGCGATCGGCGAGCATGGTGAACCACATCCCGATCGGCGGCGACAGCTGGGGATTTCCCTTCCATGTCGAAGGCCGCGCAGAACCGAAGCCGGGCGAATTTCCGTCCGCCTCGTACAAGGTCGTGATGCCCGGCTACTTCGCGACGATGCGAATTCCAATTGTGGCGGGCCGCGATGTGAATCAGACCGATGACCTTCGCGCCGTGAGCGTTGTGCTCGTGAACGAATACCTGGCGCACGAATTCTGGCCGGGCGAAAGCGCACTCGGAAAACGCATCTCACTCGGCAAGAGCGCGAGCGGCGAAGCCGTGTGGACCTCAATCGTCGGAGTGGTACACAATACCATTCACAACGATTGGACCGCGCCGCCCGAACCAGAAATCTTTCTCCCGTTCGCCCAGCAGAAGAATTATTTGGAAAACCCCGCGGGCCACTTCGCGTATCTGTCGCTGGTTCTCCGCTTCGACTGCAAACCCGCAGCCAACAGCTGCACACCGGCACCTTTAGTTCTCTCTCTCAGAACTGCCGTCCGCGCACTCGACCCCGCCGTCCCGCTCTCAGAAATCGCGACCATGCAAAGCCTGGTCGACCTCGCCACCGCACGCGAGCGATTCTACCTGCTGCTCCTGACAACGTTCGCAGCAGTAGCCGCAGCGCTCGCGGCCGTCGGGATTTATGGCGTGATGAGTTACGCGGTGTCTCGAAGAACTCACGAACTCGGCCTCCGCATGGCCCTCGGCGCGCGCCCAAATCAATTGCTCGCGAGCGTCGTGCGCGAGGGAATGCAGATCGCCGCAATCGGCGGCGTGGTCGGACTCGCCGGCGCGCTCGCCATCTCGCGGGTCTTGGCGACGCTCCTCTACGGAGTAAAGGCCACCGATCCGCTCACGTTCGGATTGGTGGCCCTCTCGCTGTGCGGCGTCGCACTTGTCGCGTGCTATATTCCCGCCCGCCGCGCTACGAAAATCGATCCTCTACAAGCACTGCGCACGGACTAACTTCGGACTAACTTCGGACTACCTTCGGACTGACTATCGATTTCCGCGCCGCGGAAGGCCGGGAGCCGCGCACACCGTTCCCGCCTTGGCACGCGAAACCAAATGGTCGTCCGGATTCACCGTGCACGAATAAATGTCTGTCCGGTTCTCGAGGCTGTGCCCGTTGGCGAGTGTCATTGCCGAAACGAATGATGCTCCGGCACCCACAAGTCCCTGATACTCCCCGAAGAAAAAGCCGGTGTTGTAGGGCGCGGCGCGCAGATCGAACGGATGAGACGTTACCGGTTGCTTCGCCGTCCACGATCGCCCCTGATCGCTCGAGAACGCAATCCAATACCGCGTCAGCAATTCCGGCGTAGAAGATTTCGCAATAGGAAAGTCATACCAGGCAGCTGCGACGCCGCCGTGATCGTTGACGGCGAGCGACGGAATGAACTGCTGCGTCGCCGGATCGCTCAGGGCGGCGACTGGTTCGCTCCAGGTGCGACCACCGTCGGTGGATTTGACGAACGCGATTTGGGACGTGCGCCCCTGCGTGAATCGGGCATCTTCCCACGCAGCGTACGCGGTGTTGGTACCGGGCCGGCGATCGACAACGAAATCGTTGAAGTCCTCGCCTGTGCGGACTACGGCTCCGGTCCGCGGGTCGACGACGTTCACAGCTTCAGCGGTGGCCACAGTCACAGGTTGCGACCAGGTCACTCCACCATCGGCAGAACGAATCACGACGACGAGATGCGTTGTCTGCGTTAACTGCGTTAACTGCTTGGACGCCGCTTTCATCGGGACGATGCTGAACAGATTCACGAGGTCCCCGTTCGGCATGACCTGGATTCTGTTTGCCGACGTGTGCATCCCCAAGGGCGCCTCATAGATCACGCGCGCTTCGCTCCACGTCTTGCCGCTATCCATGGAGCGACTGAACGCGGTGCCGCCACGCGCATCGTCAGCCGGAGCAACGCGCTGGCGATCCCACACCACGTATGCCGTGTGCTGACGCGTCGGATCGGGAGCGACCGTGGGGCGCGATGTGTTGCGCACGTCCGGGTCCTTTGCGCGATGCACAGCGACAGGGCGCTCCCACGTGCGTCCTCCATCGTGTGAAGTCGAGATGAATTGCGCCGCTTCCGGGTTCGAGGCATTCCAGGCTACGGCGGCGAAATACGCCGTACCGTCTGGCCCGAACGCCACAACCGGATCGCTCGACTTCTCGAAGTCGCCGCCGTTCGCCTCAGTGCCACCAGCGCAGCGCGAAAACGCTGGCTGGTTTTTGAGCTCCGGTATTTGCCACGTGAGCCCGCCGTCAAATGACGTGGATGCCAGAACTCCGTTGGCGCCATCGTTCCAAAAGCGGTCTTCGTGATACACGGCGATCAGGTTTTTCGGATTGCGCGGGTTTACGGCGAGGAACGGTTCGCTCTCGGCGTTGACGTACGCAGCCGTTATTGGAAAGTTCGGGCCGTTGCAGTCGGCGGAAAACGGTGTCGCGGCGGACACACGGGGAAGATCCTGGTACTCACCCTGCTGAGCTCGTCCAATGAAGCCGAGAGAGGTAACGACAACGGCAAACGTTGCCGTCGCTGCCTTCATCTCCCGCCCGCCATCCTCGCGCGCAACGCCCCGAGCCGCCGCCGCACCGATCCGTCCATCACGGTATCGCCAACGCGAACAACGATGCCGCCGAGTATGGCGGGGTTCACATTCACGTGCGCGACGACTGTTTTCTTCAACGCGCGCGAAAGTTCTTTGACGATCGCTTCCTGATCTGCCGCGCTCGTCTCGCGCGCGAGCGTGACGCGTGCGTGCACACGGCCTTCGGCCTCGTCGAGCAGATTGCCGTACTCGGTCGCGACCTGCGGAATGAGCACTTGGCGGCGATTCGAGACCAGCTTCTGCAGGAACTTGATGAACATCGGCGGCGCTTTGCCGGCGAACGCCTTGGCGAGCACCGAGTTTTTCTCGGCAGCACTGATCTGCGGCGCGGCCAGAAAGCGGCGGAGCGTTGGATCCTCTTCCACCGCGCTCGCGACCGCGTTGATCAGCGTGGCCCACTCGGTGGCCGCGTTCGCCTTGCGGGCGAGCGCGAGCAGCGCGTCGGCGTAGTTACGGGCGATCGATTCTTCGTGCATCGGGTTCTGATTCCCTACTTGATCGACGAGAGATAGCTCTCGACGAGTTTGCGGTTTTGCGCGTCGTCGAGATTCTTTTCGATGACCTTCGATGCGCCGGCGAGGGCGAGGTCGATTGCTTCCTTGCGAAGCTCTTCAATCGCTTTCGTCTTCTCTGCGTCGATGTCGCGGCGCGCACGTTCGAGAAGTTCGCTCTGCTGCGCGTGTGTCTGCTCGAGCATGTCGGCCTTCATTTTCTCGGCCTGCGCGCGGGCCTCGGCAATGAAGCGCTGGGCCTCGTCGCGGGCGGCTTCGATTTTCTTGCGGTGCTCTTCGAGAAGCGCGGCCGCCGCATCACGGTCCTTCTTCGCCGCTTCGATCGCGTCGAGCAGCGCCTGCTCGCGGGCGGCGACGGCGTTCGTCAGCGGGCCCCACGCCGTCTTCTTCAGAAAGAACATCAGTCCGACGAAGATGACGAGCGTCCAGAACATCAGGCCGCCGTTCGGCGTAAGCAGGCCGGGCTTCGGCGCTGCCACTTCCTGAGCAAGGAGCGGCGTAGTGATACAGAGGAGAGTGAGTGAGCGCGTGAAGACAGAGCGCATTGTGATATCCAGAAAGGGTGCTGTGTCGCGAGCAAGGTGGTTCTGCCCTGCGAGCGCCCGGGCGCTCGAGGGCAGACAAAAATCAGTTAGTGAAGACTTTGTTCTGCGTGACGAACCAGAGAACGACCGCGAACAGTGCGGCGCCTTCGATAAGCCCGGCAAAGACGATCGACGAGATGAAAATGCGGTTGGCCATTTCGGGCTGGCGAGCCGCCGCCTCGGCGTTCGAGCCGCCGATGCGGCCGATGCCGAGGCCGGCGCCGACCACTGCGAGTCCTGCGCCGATGCCGGCCCCGAACAGGGCCCAGGCGCCCGTGTAGTTCTTGGAATACTCGGCTGCGGCCTGGAAGAGCGGATAGATCATTTGAAACTCCGATTTGGAAAACGTTTTTCCTTCTGTCCTTCACTCCGTAATCGACACTGACTCGTCGATCACTTTCCGTCACCGAGCTCCGGGCTCAACGGAAATCGCGGGGACGATCCCCGCTACAGACTGCAACGACCACCGACAGCTGCAACTACATCGGGCAGCTCCTAGTGGGCCGATTCTCTGATCAGCCCGATAAACACCGACACGAGCAGCGTAAACACGAACGCCTGCAAGAACGCCACGAACAACTCCAGAATCATGATCGCAAATGCGGCGATCACCGGGACAGGCACCACCTTCCAGCTGCCAAACACAAAGATCATCGAAATCAACGCCAGCACGAGGACGTGGCCGGCAATCATGTTCGCGAAAAGTCGAATCGCGAGCGCCATCGGTTTCGTGAACTTTCCGATCAACTCGACCGGTGTCATGATCAGCGTGAGCGGCGCCTTGAAGGCGATCGGCATCTCGTGCGGCCAAAACACAACCGTTTTGATGTAGCCTTTGCCGAGCGCGCGCATTCCAGAGATCTCGATGACCACGAAGCTGATGATCGCGAGCGTGGCGGTGACGGAGATGTTCGACGTGGCCGTCGAGCCCCACGGCATCAGGCCAATGAGATTACAAGTCAGGATGAAGAAGAAAAGCGTCAGCAGGAATGGAACGAAGCCTTCGCCATGATGGCCGACGTTTGGGAGGATCAGATCGTTTCGGATGTACAGCACCACTGCTTCAATGGCGTTCGCAAACCCCGTGGGCGGCCTGCCAGTGGCGGCGCTGCGCGCCTGCGAGCGCGCGGCGAGCGTCATCACGAGCGCCACCAGCGTCGCAGCCAGGAGAAGCATTACGACGTGGCGCGTGGGCGAGAGATCCAGTTCGATCGGCCCGAGGTGAATCGGCGCCCAGTGCGGCAGCTCCCATTCCTGTGTGAAGTTGTCCTTCATCGAAAAGCTCGGAAGATCGAGCTTGTCGCTGTTCGAAATATGCGGCGTGATGAAATCGGGGGATGGCGCCGGCTCAACGACTTTGCCCTGCGCGTGCGATACCGCTGGCACGATGGCGAGAAGAGCGAGGCTCAGATAGCGAATCAATCTCATGGCTTCAAAAAGAATGGTTCAATCAACGTCGAGATAAAAAAGAATCCGGCCATGCCAAGCAGTGCTGGCTGCAGCGAGAGCCCGAATCCGGGCACACCGAAATATCCGAACAGTACGAGCGAAACGATTCGAATGATGAATCCCATCGCGTAACCTGCCATCCCATTCACGGGCTGCATCAGCCGCAGCAGCGAGAATGTCCCCGCCTGCACGACAATAACTGTACCGGCGCTGATCCACAGCGACCGCGCGGCGAGATCACCCGGCACCACTCGCGTCAGCAGCCAAACAACTGCCGCGAGCACCAAAACCGTCACCGCGAGAAAGCTCGCGAACCTCTTCATTTCTGTTCGTCCGACTTTTTCTGTTTCGCTTCGTCGTCGTACTTTTTGTTCGCGTCGACTGCCGCACGGAACATCGAGTAGAATCCCGCGCTCGCGCCGAGCAATCCGCCGATGAGCGTGAACCAAGGCGTCGAGTGCAGTTTCGTGTCGAGCCACATGCCCGCGTACAGCGAGACGATGATGGCGATCACGAACTGAATTCCAAGTCCCATGAGACGGGGATCAGCGCCGCTCATCACACCGCTCGGTTTCTTTTCGCCCCGCGCCTCTGCGAGCAGCGCATCGCGCCGTCTTGCGATGTCCCGCTCTTGTTCACTTGATCGCTTTTGCGAACCGCCCGCTTCGTCAGCCATTACCGAAACAAAAAGTTAGTCCCTTGTGAAATTTTTCGCAAGCGATTTTCGACGTGCGCTGCTATGCACGCAAAGCTATTCACCACATCGACTTGTGAACTCTACCGCAGACGTTCGGCGGTGCTTCTAGGTGGTCACATTTCTATCGCAATTCGGCATCTAATCCTAATGTTCTGCACATCGCCCAGTCGCCTGAAAACTCCGGCCATTCCGGCACGTTTCAATCTTCACGAACCTCCCAACCCAAGTCAGGTCTGTCACTTAGCCGTGACACGCGGTTTGACGAATCGTCAGATGACTAGTATCTTTCTAGTTCGAACGTGCGATGCGATGAGATTTGTGATATCGCAACGAATCGCTCCAGTCGCGCCTTTTTTCTCTTGCATTTCCTTACGCTCGAACTTCGCACCGCACCAATACTAATGAAAGGTCGCATCACCTTCGGTTTGATTTGTGCCGCCGTCCTCGCATTTGCATGCGGGCCACGGCCGAGCACGGGTGATGGCGCGAACGCAACGCACGCGGCGCGAGCGAAAATTCCCGCAAACGGACCGACGCTCGTCTCAACGCTCGACGTCAAGGTGAAGAACGGCGTCGCCCTGGTTTTCAAGGTGATGAACGCCGGCCAGAAGCGCATCGAAGTGAATTTCCCCTCTGGGAAAACGCACGAAGTCGTCGTGCTCGATTCACTCGGCCGCGAGGTCTACCGCTGGAGCAATGGCCGCATGTTCACGCAGTCGCTGCAGAACAGAGTGCTGCACGCGAGCGACACGCTCGATTACGACGCCGTGTGGCGCGATGCGCCCGCCGGCCGCTACACCGCCATCGCAACGCTCGCGAGTCAGAACTTCCCCGTGCAGCAGAAGACCGAGTTCGTCGTCCATTAAGCTGACAGTCGAATTACAGCGTTTTGCAGACGGGCGCCGTTTCTTCACGGCGCTCTTTCGTTATCTTCACCCGTCGTGAGTTGCCGGCTGTTCCTGTGGTTTCTGTACGTTCGCGCCCTTCCTTCGGAGATTCGCGCTTGCCCTCAACCATCACAGCAGCCGGCGAGAAAGATCTCGAGCTGCTCGACACATTGCAGAAGGCGCAGGGTGAACTCGCGGCGCAGATCGGCCGGCGCATCGTCGGCCAGCACAAGATCGTCGAGAACCTCGTCTGCGCGATTCTCTCCGGCGGCCACGTCATCCTCATCGGCGTGCCCGGCCTCGCGAAGACGCTGCTCATCCAGACGCTCGCGCAGGCGCTCGAACTCAAATTTTCGCGCATCCAGTTCACGCCCGACTTGATGCCGAGCGACATCACCGGCACCGAACTGCTCGAAGAAGAGCACGGCACCGGCAAGCGCATCTTCAAATTTCAGCCCGGCCCGATTTTCGGCAGCATTGTTCTTGCTGACGAAATCAATCGAGCCCCACCGAAAACGCAGGCCGCGCTCCTCGAGGCAATGCAAGAGCATCGCGTAACCGCGAGCGGGAAGCCGTATCAGCTGCCCGAGCCGTTCTTCGTGCTCGCCACGCAGAACCCGATCGAGCACGACGGCACCTACTCGCTGCCCGAAGCGCAGCTCGACCGTTTCATGTTCGAGCTGAAAGTCGGCTATCCGTCGAAAGAAGAAGAGATGAAAATCGTTTCTTCGACCACTGGCGCGCATACCGCGGAGATCAAACCGGTGCTCAGCGGCGCGCAGATTATCGAGATGCAAAAACTCGTGCGGCGCCTGCCTGCGCCGCCGAGCTTGGTGGAGTACGCGGTCGATCTCGCGCGGGCTACACGGCCGGGGGAACCCGGCGCCAGCGCCGACGTGAAAAAGTACGTGAGCTTCGGCGCCGGTCCGCGCGCGGGGCAATACATGGTGCTCGGCGCGAAGGCGCGCGCGGCGATGGACGGCCGCAGCGTGCCGGATCTCGACGATGTGAAAGCCGTCGCGCCCGATGTGCTCGGCCATCGACTGGTGATGAACTTTCAGGCTGAAGCGGAAGGCGTTGGCGTCGCAAGGCTGCTGGGCTGGTAACGCAGGCGCGGAGAGAGATCACATGACAGAGCGCGTCGATGTATCCGGAGTTTCGAGACGCACGTTCGTTGCGTCGATGTTCGCTGCGGCGGCCGTGCCGATTCGCTGGGAGTCGCTGCTGCACGCGGCGCCGGCCGACGTGATTATTGCGCAATTCTCCGACGCGGGCGTTCGCACCGGCACCGAGAAGCTCGCGAAAGTCGTGAAGAGCGACGCCGAATGGAGAAAACAGCTCGGCATCGGTTTGGTGTTTGAGGTGACGCGCCACGGCGACACCGAGCGTCCGTTCAGCGGCGCGTTCTGGAATCTTCACGAGAAGGGATTCTTCCGCTGTGTCTGCTGCGACACGGCGTTGTTCAGCTCGGCGCACAAGTTCGATTCGGGCACGGGCTGGCCGAGTTTTTATCGATCGATCGCGGCGGAGAATGTGGCGGAGCACGTGCATGGCGCGATGGACACCGATCTCAAGTGCATGCGCTGCGACGCGCATCTCGGCGACTTGTTCGACGACGGGCCGAAGCCGACGGGGCTGCGCTATTGCATCGACTCGGCGTCGCTCAAGTTTGTAAAGTCGGCCTGATCAATCGCCCGTAGGAACGATTCCTGCGCCCTCGACCATCAGGATCACGGTGCGCTCGGGCGCGCGCGGATTGTGCATCACGCCCTTCGGCACGACGAATCCCTGGCCGCCGCCGAGGTCGACGGTGCGCCCCTCGAGCTCGATGATCCAGCGCCCGCTCACGACGTAAAAGAACTCGTCTTCGTCATCGTGCTTGTGCCAGTGATAGTTGCCCTCCACTACGCCGATGCGAACAACGGACTCGTTCACTTTGCAGAGCGTCTGGTTGAACCACGGAATTTTGGCGACCGACTCGACGAGTGCGGGGACGTCGATCACCTCGAGCGGGGCGTACTGGATGTTGAGGCGGGTGTCGTACGAAAACTTCTGAGGGTCTGACATGACGGCGGAGGTTGAGTGCGAGGGGAGAGCCCTTCACCGGGCGGCGTGGGCACCTATCGCTTCTATTTAGTGTAGCATGGGTGATGTAGCTTCGCCTCTGGGTTCCCCCATCTGCTCAAGAGATGCGAACGATGGTACGGACTGATTCAGCAGCAACGGGATTCGCGCTGCGCTGAGCTTTTGCGTCGGAGCTCTCGCTTGCAAGCGCATGTGGCAGTGCTGTCGGCGCCCCCGCCCATGCCACCATCACAGACGGGGCGACAACGAACGCCGATTGGAATACCGCGCTCAAGGCAGCGGTGCCGCTCGGCGTTACCGTCGACTCCGCGATACACGTTCTCTCCAACAACGATATGGAGTGCTTCCTGCGCACAGCGGTGAAGCGGCAACTGCTTGGCTGTCAGAAAATGGATGGAAACGCTTTCATCGGCAGACGAAACGGGTGGCGCGCGGAGTTTGCAGTCGCGGACAACAGGATTGTGTCGGTTCGCGGATTCTACGATCGCGTCGATGGACTATTCGCGCCGAGCGATTCGGTGAAACGATAAAACACCTTGCGAACACCCTTTCGAAATGTGAATCCCGGCGAGTACACGATCTCGGCGCGCCGCATCGGCTACGATCCCAATCAGGAAGCCTGCTCGCTCGGAACTGCACGCCGCGGGTGTATGTGGTGAGGTTTCGGCAGATGATTCCCGATTCAGCAGCAGTGCAGAAGCGTCCCCAATGACGGCACGCCGGCTCTTGGCCTGTGCATTCTCGATCGCTGTGACGCTCGCGTTCTGCGCGAGAGCTTTGACCGCGCAGCGAACGGGGACGATTCGGGGCAAGGTCCTCGATCCAGCGGGTCAGCCGATCGAGGGCGCGCAGGTGCTGGCGCAACCGTCGTCGCATCGCGTGGTGAGCGCGGAGGACGGCGGATTCGCACTGGTCGATCTGCAAGTTGGATCGTACACCCTCACGGTGCGGCGCATTGGGTATCAGCAGGCCAAGCGAGACATCGAGCTGCACGAGGGAACCACGGTCACGACAATTTCGATGGTGCCGATCCCGCGTCAGCTCGATTCCGTGCGCATCCGCGCGAAGACGGAAGGATTCCGATTCACAGCGGCTGTTGTCGATCAGAACAACATGCCCGTGACCGGCGCCGAAGTCGTGGCGATGGGCATAGACAACAAGATCGTGACCGATACGCTCGGCCGATTCACGATTCCGAAACTGTTCAAGGGCACGCTGGCAATTCGAATTCGGAAGATTGGCTACGCGGCGTACTCGGATTCATATCGAATGCTCTCTGAACGCGCCGATACGCTGCGAATGTTGAGACTCGCGGCAACACTCTCCGCGATCGAGATCAACGAGCAGAGCGGCTTTGGAAACGACTACTGGGCGTACCGCGAGATGGATCAGCGCGCACGGTGGAAAGGCGCGATGGCGGGAGTTGTTTCGCGAGAGGAGCTCGACGCGCAGGGAAAAACACCGATTTGCTCGGCACTCATGTTTACGCCGACCGGCGGCAAGTATGGAATGCACTGCGGCATTCACGTATTACTGAACGGCGCATGGTGCGATCCGGTCCGGCAGCTGTTTGCGGACGAGGTCGAGACGGTGGAGTATTTCCCCAGAAAGAGCGATCTCTCGGGCAGCCTCGCGGCGCGGCGCTGCGGGCCGCCGACGATTGTCGTTTGGCTGCGAAAGGACGCCAAACGCGCTCCTTAGTTCGCGGAGCAAAATGAAGCGGTCGGCGCTCTCCGCGCCTATCGCATCACGATCGAGCGCCCAGGCGAGCGCGTCCGTCCCGCCAGCATGTCGCCGACGGGTCCGTAAGTCAAAGACAGCTGCAGCGGCGTGAGAATTTTTCGAATCACATCGAGCTCACCGCGAGCAATGGCATAGGTCATTTCGTATTTCTCATCGAGCTTTCGCACGATCGCTTTCGCGTCGTAGTCATCGCCCTGTGCGATCACCCAGTCGCCGAAGCCCGCCCACGCACTATCGACGCGCAGCTTGTACCGCGCCTGCGCATTCTGTATCGCGGCGACCTGCGACACGGTGAGCAAGAGCGAATCGCGCTGAAAGATCAGATTCGCATAGATGTCCGAGACGCTGCTCTCATACACATCGCGAATCGAATCCGCCGACATCTTCTTCCCTGCGCGTCCATTGCGCCCCGCATTGAGCACGCGCTGAACGGTCTGCCGCTCCTGCGGCGCGCCGAGCTCCATACGAAAATCGAGTGTCACCCGGAACGGCGCACGCAGAGCTGTTTGCGATGGGCGCGTGCTGCCGAAGCGCGGATTCACGTCGTACTGAAACTGTTTCGCGGCCGGATCGAATCCGCGGACGTAATACAAGAACGGATCCGGCCTGACGTTCATCCCCCATCCCTGCAGATGATTGTCGCCGTGCAACAACTCGTCGATTCCGCCGAGTAGGTTCGAGAACGAAACACTGTACCGGAACAGCCGTCCGTCGAACGCCTTGTAATACTTCGACACGATCGACGCGCTCATCGACGCCGTCCACGGACCCTCACAACTGTTCCGCCCTGCAGCTGCGCCGAGCTGACTCTCGAGGCACGACCGCGCCAGTGACGGCGCCGCAGCCATCAGCGTATTCATTCCGTTTGCGAGCGACGCGTTTGCCGCTTTCGCCGGATCAAAGACAAAAGCGCGATCGTTCGACTGGCCGTCACCATTCACGTCGCCGGCAATCAACGGCGTGTATGGCATCCCTGACCGAACCATCAGCAGGCTCGTCAGGTACAACGATTTTGTGATCGCATATCCGGTCATGATGTTGATCGCGTGACGCACATCCAGATTGCCACGACCGCTCTGTAGGTCGGCCGGTGATCCAAACGTGTTGCTCACGAATCCGCGTGACTGATCGCGCACCTCGCCAAGCGTGTACGAGACGCTCAGCAGCATCGAGCGCACGGGCAACTCTGGAACAAGCGTGATGGTGAGCGCCTTGCTCGTGGACTGCAAATCAGATTGCAAATCCATCACGCTTCCAAACGCCGTGCTCCTCCGCGACTCGAGCGTCGTCAGCGAACCGGTTGCAGGATAAATGCTGGATGGCGAAACAAAAACCGGGCGATTTCCCTCGTTCGCGAGCGCGAAGGTCGGCACGCCGGTGAAATTCGCATTCGTCGCATCGACCTGATCGAGATTGAGCACGTAGCTCGCATTCACATTGAACCGTACATACTTGTTCGCGCTCGCCCACTGCAGCACGCCCTTCCAGCTCCTCGGCGCGTTGAAGGTGCGGTCGTATAATTGCACGCTCGGCGCTGCGTCGGTGAAGAGTGAGCTGGCGCCGCCTGCGCAACTGGTGGGAATCGATGCTGGCGATGCTTCGTACGATGACCATGCCGGCGTCGGCGCCGCAGCACCGACGCAGAGCAGGCGATCCGCCGCGCCAGCGAGGCCGGTATTCACGAACGCCGACGACACCGCGCCGAGCGGAATGATATTTCTGAATTCGCCGATGCCGCCGCTGATCACGCCGCGCGGCGGAGTCGTGATCTGACCGATCGGTGACTGGAGAAAATTTCCGCGCTGAGATGCCGCGCCGTATTGCCAGACGAAGCCCACGCGCGGTTCGAGATCGAAGGTATTCGGAACGTTCATCGTCGACAGCGCAAACTGCTGCGCGACGGCCGGGTTGTAGCCGGGCCGGTTGCCGAAATGATTTCCGTCCACTCGCAGCGTGCTCTCGAGTTTGAGTGTCGGACTCACCTGCCAGAAGTCACCGATGCCGAACGCACCTGCGAACTCGCTCGCGGTCGCCGAGGGCGCAGTCAGAGCGCGCGTGAACGTCGAAGGCCGGTTCGCGGCGAGATCGGCGAGCGAGTTGAACGCAAACACGCCGTTAGTTCCTTGGGCAGATGTCTGTGTCAGCCATTCGAGATGCGACTCGGCGTACAGCTTGATCCGGTGCGCGCTGCCGAGGTAGAACTGCGTCGACCCTGCGGTTTCCCACGAGGCATGATTCCGCGTGAGCTGCTGCGATCCGCCGCCAAAGCCGATCGACCCGATCGCCGATGAGCCGTCCGGAAGCAGCGACTCGATGCGAACGGTGCCTCCGGGCATTTGCAGATAGGGCGACGAGCGACTGCTGCTGAATCCGAAAGAAGTCTGAAGGTCGGAGACGGCGTAATCATTGTGGTAGTGAAATCCGGAGGCCGTGAGATTTCCCGCGACGGACCTGCCCATGGTCGCGGAAGCCGGCGTGGCCGCGAGCCCAGCCGGCCCTTCACTGTTGCTCGCGTTGAGCGTGCCAGTGATGTAAGCGTTTGTCATCGGGCGCGTCGCGGCCACGCGATTTCTCACTGAAACAATGCCGGGGATGTACCCGAGCCAGATGGTCATCGCAACGTTCTGCGAAATCTGCTCAGACGGCACTCCGCCCGCAGCGAACGGAATACCAAGCGATGTCAGGAGCTGCCGCGCTCGCGCCGCGGAGTCGGCCGACAGTCCGACGAGAGAGAGCACACTCTGAGGTGCGTTAGAGAAAATCGGCGAACCGTTTGATCGCCGGATTCCCTCGATGCCAAAATTGTAGAACCATTTGTCTTCGATGAGCGGCCCCGCGCCATTCGCACTGATATCGAAGCGCGTGAGTCCGCCGCCGAGTTGCCGCGAGAGCGGGCTGTTGTACTGCAGCGCCGGCGCATCGAGACCAACGCGTGTGAAGAAGCTGTAGGTGAATGGCGGCCCGCCGTTGGCGACTTGCAAATTCACGCGCGCGCCGCCGAACCCGCCGACCGCCGGATCCCAGGACGACGTCGAGACCATCACGCGCGCGATCATATCACTCGGCACATGTGTCGCGTCGCTCGCCATCCCATTCACGGTCGTCGAGATCTGCCCCGATGTTCCGGAGACAATGAGCTGACCATCGGCGCCGACGACGACTCCGGGAACAGTCGCGGCCATCGCGAGCATATCGCCGATTTGATCGGGCGAGAGAATTCCAGGGAGAGTTTCGGCGTAACTCTCCACTGCTGCGGGATCGGGCTGGCCGGCAACGTCGGGAATCGGGCGCTGCTTCCTGGTTGCCGCGATGCGCACGGCCGCGAGTTGCTGCGCCTCAGACGGCAAGCGCACGAGGCGGACATCGAGCACGAGCGTCGCCGACGCGGCCGTGAGCGCGATGCGGCGGCGGAATGGGCGAAAACCTTCGGCGGTGGCGTACACGAGGTAGTCGGCATTCCCTGCCTCGAATTTTATTTCGTACCGGCCGTCGGTCGCGCTGATGGTTTGCTGCGAGAATCGATCGGGTGCCATCGTGGCGATGACCGTCGCGCGCGCGACGACTTTTCCGCTGTCCGTCGTGACGACGCCGCGGATGACTTCAGGGCGCGCGGTCTGCGGCGCGGGCGTGGCCTGAGCCGCTGCGAGACGAGCGGCAAACATGACCGTGATGGGCGCGGCGATGCGCATGGACTACAAACTCCTGAGCGCATCCAACGGTTCAACCCGCGACGCGCGCCGCGCCGCGAGCCAGCAAGCGAGCAGCGACACAGCTCCAAACACAAGCGCGCCCATGAGGTACGGGCCAGGATCCAACAGCGATGATCCGAATACGAATATGCGCGTCACGAGCGAAAGCGCCGCCGCCATCGCGACGCCGATCGCGAGTCCGGTCGCCGTAAAGCGCACTGCTTCGCGTGTGAACAGCGCTACGACCTGCTCCGGCCGCGCGCCGAGCGCGACACGCAATCCGATCTCACGAGTTCTGCGCGTGACGCTGTATGCGATCACACCATAGATGCCGAGCATCGCCAGGAGGGTCCCGCACACTGCCATGCTGCCGACCGCGAGTCCGAAAATCCTTGCGAGCCACAACGCTTCGCCGCTCTGTCCGGCCGGAATGACTGTGCAACATGGCGCCGCGGGATCAACCTCGCGCATCGCGGCCGCGATCGCCGGCGTTGCCGTCTCCATCGCTCCGCGTGGCCTGAAGTAGATGCGTGGGTAGAACTCGATTTGCATCGCAGCGAAGTAGATATTCGGCAACGCCTCGGCCGAAGTGCCCTGAAGGCTCATCATCGCATCGCGAACGTCGCTTGCGACTCCAACAACGATGAACGAGGGCCCGATCTTCCCCGCCTGCACAATCTTGCCGATTGGATCGGCCTTTCCCCAGAGTATCCTCGCGAGCCTCTGGCTCACGATCGCCACGAGCTGGCCGCCGGCTACGTCCTGCGGGCCGAACGACCGTCCGCGCACGACGGACATGCGCATCATATGGAAGTATTCGTCCGAGACCGCCAATCGTTGTCCAAACGGCCAACTCAATCCCGACGACGCGGCGTCGTGGCCGGGAAGCCAGACGCTTGTGCTGGTCGTAACGCTGTCGGATGCGGGCCGCGGACCTGTGCTCCCCGGCGCCCGCCGGATTTGGGACAGCTCGCCAACAAGCGCCGTCTCCTCGATTCTCACGTCAGCATTCATCTGTGCGCGTACGCGGTCGTAAGCGGCGATCTGCGCGGTAAAATCAGGATACCGCTTCTCCTCGAGCCGGAGCTGAGTGTACGCGACGTGTGCGGTGTCGTACCCGTGATCAAGGCGCGCGAGAAAGAGATAGCTCCGCGCAAAGAAGAGCGATGCGACGAACAGCGACAGCGAAAGCGCGATCTGAACTACCACGCTTCGCCTGCTGCTCCGCGCGACGCCACTGTCTACGACCATGACGTCGCTCGCGGTCTTCATCGCGTCCGCGAGCCTGACTGCCGTGCCGTGCCGCGCGGGCGCAAAACCGAATGCCATCACCGCGACGCTCACGACGAACAGCACGAATCCAAGAACTCGAATGTCCACACCGAACTGAAGCCAGGTCGGAAAGTGTTGCGTCGGGAAAATCGCGAGCAATACTTTCAGGAGCGCAACCGACAGCGCCGTTCCCGCGATGCCAGCGGCGAGCGCGATCAGCGCGCTCTCAGTCAGACTCTGGCGAAATAGCCGCTGCTTCGTGGCGCCGAGCGACGCGCGAATCGCCATTTCTGCGCGACGCTCGGCGGCGCGCACGAGCAGGAGGTTGCCAACGTTGCTGCAGGCAATGAGAAATACGCAGAACGCGATGAGTACGAACAACCCGGCCATCGTCAGATACGCCGGATTGTTGCGGCGCACGATGGTGTCCATGAGCATGAGCCTGAGCGTATTGTAGTCTGCGGGCTTCGCTGCTACGAAGTTGCGACCGATCTGTTCCACTTCAAGCCGCGCCTGCGCAGCGGAAACCTCAGGTTTCAGCTTCGCGATAACCCAGTACCAGCCGGCTTTCTTCGGCGGCGCAGTGTCCACGCGCTCTACCAGCGGCACCCAGATGTCGGTGTGCCCGCTAAAGCCGAATCCGCGAGAAAGGACGCCGACAACAGTGCGCGATTCCCTTGACTGTCGTTCGAGCGTGATCTCGCGCCCAATGATCGTCTCGTCGGCGCCGTAGCGCGCCCGCCAAAGCGAATCGCTGATCAGCGCAACCGGCGCATTGCTGACGATCTCCGCGTCAGTGAACAGCCGGCCGCGCTGCGCTCGCGCGCCGAGGAGGCTCAGAAGAGCAGTATCAACGGGAGTCGCGTTGAACGTCTCCGACCCCACGTTGTCGGTGACCTTCATGAAATTCCAGCCATCATACAGCGCAACGCGCTCGAACGACTTCGTATCATGACGAATTGCATTCGCAATCTCGAACGGCGCTTCGTTGAACATGCCACCGCGACGGTCGAGGAAGGCATTTACCGCAACCAGCCGATTCGCGTCTGGATACGGCAGCGGCCGGAACAGTCCCGCGTTCAGCACGCTGAACACGGTCGTGAGCAGCGCGATCGCAACCGCGAGCGTCACGACCGCGACGGTCGTCATCCCGCGCGCTTTGCGCAAAGCGCGAAGTGCGTACCGCACATCTTGGCTTACCTGATCAACGAAGTCCGATCGATTCACGGCGCGCTCCCTCGCATGATCCATCGTGACACAGTCCACGCGCACACGCTCGATATCACCGAACTGCTTCATCGCCTCCGCGCGCGCCGCCTCCGGCGTCATTCCCTGCGCGATCAACCGCTGCACGCGCGTCTCGATGTGAAACTCCAGTTCCTCATTCACTGCGCGCTCGACATGATCTTTCCCAACGCCGAGACGAAAGAACCTTTTCATGGGCGCCATGCTACGCCTGCACCGGTTTCACCGCGACGAGCGCCTTGCTCACCGCGCGAGCGTAACGATCCCAGCTCGTCACCTCCGCGCGCAGTTCCGCGCGGCCGCTGCGGCTCAGCTCGTAGTACTTGGCCCGGCGATTATTCTCAGAGAGCCCCCACTCCGCGGTAAGCCAGCGCTGCTTCTCGAGCCGGTGAAGCGCCGTGTAGAGCGGCCCCTCCTCGACGAGCAACTCGCCGTCCGTCACCACGTTGATCCATTCGGCAACTTCGTAGCCGTGGCGAGGGCCCCAAGAAAGTGACTTGAGGATCAGCAGATCGAGTGTGCCGCGGAGTAGTCCCCCATCGCGATCGAGCATCGTGGCGTCGTTCCCCTCTGGGTTAGAGGGGACGATACGATGTCACGGCCGCTGGCGCAAGCGGCGGCTACGGCGCTCACCATCGGCCCGGTGCGAACAGCCTACCTATGGCTTCCGGCTGCCCGTCCAAATCGCGATGACTCCGCACGCAGCATCAGCGGCGTACAAACTCGTCGGAATATTGCCGCCGCGCGCGTAGACCTCCACCGCCGAGATATCATTTGCATCGAGAACGCGATCGATAAGCACAGCGGTTTGGTCGCTGAGGGGAGCGATATCTCTGCGGTTCATCAACACGCCGGCATTCCCTCCGCCTTCGCCGTTGCAGCCGCGAGACGGACACTGTCGAAGTCCATCAACGAGCACCGCCATCTGGCATGTCCGTTGCTCCCGAATGCGACCTGATCATTCTGCGCCGTGCGGCGTCAGGCATACATGACGGGAAGGCTATCGTCCGAGACTACTTTCAATTTTCTCATCTCTGCGCGGCGGCAGGCAAAGGCGTCAACGCGACGCCAATGGCGATTACGGCAACCGCGAGCTTCGAGAGTTGCATAGGAATCCTAGACCGACGACGCGAGCTGCGTGAGACGTTCGCGCGCCAGATCGATCGCGAGCTCAACATCCTCGGCGTTATTCAAGTGCGCCGCGAGAATCTCGTCGGCAATACCCTCGCTCAGGAGCACTGACGCAAACGTGCGAACTCGTTCGGCGATCGCGGAAGGCGCGGCGCTAACGTCGGCTACGATCGACGAACGCGACGCAATCAACGCGATAACATCCTCGATGTCGTGACTCGCGCGCATGTCGCCGCCGCCGCGATCTTTGAACGCCTCCAGTTTCATCGCGAAGAACGCCGCTGCAGACGCGTGACGAAACGTGACCGCGTTAACAGTCTTCGACTCCGCAGTCGCCAGCGCCAGCGCGTCCCACATGTTGCCGCTGCCGCCAAGGTGCGGGCCAGCGGGCACCAAGTCGAACGCGATTCCTTGCGGACTCAGCCAGCGATGCGCGTGCCCGGCAGGATCGATCGCGTGCTGAAATCCGAGCTCGCGCAGTTGCCGTTCGAAATTCTCCGTGTCCGCATAGCTGTGCGAGCCAATGACTGCATCGACGTCCTTGGTTTGTCGCGCCGAGGGCAGAGTCGGCTCGGTATGCAGCAAGGGCGCGATCGCTCCTCCAATGAACACCACACCGCTCGCCAGCGGGCCGAGAGCGCGGGCGATCGACGTGATGCGATCGATCGAGGCGTGGGTCACTATAGCGCGGCGATCACTGCCGGCAGGTTGAAACGCGCGCGCAACTCGCGCGCTGCGATCTGGCGCTCGCGCACTCGCCCCACGCGCAACGCATCGACGAGCGACAATGATGCGTACAAATCCGGCGCACGCTGTGCGACGCTATCAATTCTCGGAAGCAATGGTTCGACGGCGCGTCCACGGACAGAACCATCGCGCGAGGCCCATACATATGATTCATCGCCGCCGTCGATGAAGGCCGAGAGCGCGGGCGCGGAGTGCGCGGTTGGGACGCCTAGCTTCGTCGCTCCGATATCCACGGGGAAGACGTAGCGAAGCCCGTGTTCGAGAAACTCGAGCAACGCGAGGCGCGCGACCGTTTTTTTTCGCCCAGGCAACACGAGCCCTGCTTTTCGTAGTCGGGCCACGCCCGCATGAGCCGTGCTTGGGCTAATTTCGAGTTCGTCAGCAATCTGCTCGTATGTGGGGTCGTCGCGCTGAGCAAGCATGACAGCTATTGGGATATCACATTTATTCATAATGAGTTACCTCTAGTAATCTATATTCGTGAATCCCGAATATTAGACCGCAAATGACGATTTGTCAACTCCTCGGCGGCCTTCATGGTTCTCATGCAGATCAACAAGAACAAGTGTCAAACGTGGGCCGCGGAGCGCTGGCAGCCCGACAACGATCGCTTCATGTTCGCCACGAAATACAATTTTTGGATTGACGCGAAGGGCAAAAAACTCTCCAAGAGCTGCAACTTTTAGCAAAGGAAGCCTGTGCGGCTGATTCTCCAGGCGCATCGCGCACCTCTTGCGTATGAAGACTCTTAGGGTAGACGCTTAGGGTACACCCCTCCGCCTGGTTGCCCGATGGCTCTGCTAGTGTGCCGCGGAGCAGTCCGCCGTCGCGATCGAGCATCGGAGTTTGCTTCCCCTCTTGGTTAGATGGGACGATACTCCTTCCTTGTTCCAGCCGCAATACCGAACGCACGCGACCGTTCGCCGCATCGCCACGGCTGCACCTCCGTCTGCGCCAGGGAACCAACGCCCCAAGGCCGAGTATATTTCAGCTGCGTCGCTTCGCATTCGGTCCCCCACCGCCGATCGAGTCTCATGCGCCTCCTCGCCGTATTGACCGCCGCCGCGTTTTTCGCGAGTACCGCGCAGGCTCAGGAAAAATTCCCGGGCGCGATCCATGGAAAAGTCGTCGACCAGAACGGTGATCTGGTGGTGGGCGCGCAGATCACGCTGATGCCGAGCGGCCGGCACGTGATCAGCTTCGACGACGGCGGTTTTGATTTTCACAACGTGAAACCGGGTGAGTACACGCTGAGCGCCCGTCGCATAGGATACGACCCGGCGTCCGCGGTCTTCACGGTGCGCGATTCCACGTTGTTTGTCGCGATCGCGCTCGTCTCGCTGCCGCAGCAGCTCGAATCGATGCGGATCACGGAGAAAGCCTCGGGCCTCCGATTCAATGCCGTGGTGATAGATCAGAATCAGGAGCCTGTTCGGAACGCAGAAGTGATGGCCGCCGGCATCGACAACAAAATCAAAACGGATTCACTCGGCCGGTTCTACGTGCCGAAGCTCGGCCGTGGCACATTTATTATTCGCGTGCGCAAGATCGGTTATCAGCCGCTGATGACCTCCTACTATATGTATACCGATCGCGTGGACACGCTCGAGATGTTCCGTCTCGCGCAGTCGCTCACGCCGGTGGAGATTGACGAGCAGAGCGGGTTTGGGCGCGACTACTGGGATTATCGTGATCTCGATCAGCGATTCCGCTGGAAGACGTTCGGCTCGGGCGCGATCTCGCGCGAAGAACTCGAGCAGCAGGGCGCAAAGACCCTATGTGATGCGATCCCAAGCACGCAAAGCGCGAACAAACTGATGTTGCGCTTCAATCCGCGCTGCGCCGACACTCCCGTGCAGATTCTGTTGAACGGCGGTATATGCGTCTGGCGTGAGCTCGGCTCGTTCGTGGCCGATAACGTGGAGATGGTCGAGTACTTTGCCGCGCGCAGCGACAAATCGGGCAGCCTGCTCGCACGGAACTGCGCGCCGCCGGTGTACGTGGTGTGGCTGAGGAAGGAGCTTCCGGATTCGGTGGTGGTGCCGAGACGGAAGCCGTGAGCCGGCTCGCGCGGCTGATTCGGCCGCAATCCTGGCGTGCGCTGGTCTTCTCACCGAGTTCGTCCTACCTTCACGGAGGTGAGAAACGTGCGAACTCTCTGTCCGCTTTTGTGCGCGATGGCCCTTCTCGCCTCTGCCGCGGGCGCGCAATCGTCTCGCGCGCCAGCTCCGCCGCCCGCCGGCACGAAAGTCATCTCCGGCCGCCACTTTGATATCTACGTCGCGAAGACAGAATCCAAACCGATGGGCGTCGAAGGCATGACGTTGAATGTTTTCCAGGTCGTCATCGTCGCGAAAACACTCACGCACGGCACACAGCGCATCGCTCGCCGCACGACTTCCATGAACGGTGATCTGCTCAACCCCGCCAGCTGGAAAGTGGAAGACTTCGACGGCGACGGGTACGACGACTACATCGTGCTCATGCAAGTCAACAAGAACGGCTGTCAAACGTGGGACGCCGAGCGCTGGCAGCCCGATCGCGATCACTTCATGTTCGCGACGAAATACAATTTTTGGATTGATGCGAAGGGAAAGAAACGCTCCAAGAGCTGCAACCTCTGAGGATCTCATGCCACGCTCACACACGCTCTTCGTTCTCGCGCTCGCGTTCATGCCGCTCGCGTTCATGCCGCTCCCGGCCGCTGCGCAGTCCAATCAGGGCTGGGTCTTCACTACGACCACAACCACCGACTCGGCCAAAGGCGACACGCCAAAGACGATGGTGATACAGATGGAACTGCTCGGGCCGAAATATCGCATCGGCATGACCGGGAACTCGTTCCCCAACGCCATGGGCGGCATCTATATGATCGTCGACTCGACGGCGGGCACAATGATGACCATCATGCCTGCGCAATCGATGGCGATGATCATGGACACGGCGATGTTGGCCATGGCGAAGCCCACATACACCATGAGCGACGTCGGCACCCCGAACCTGAAGACGGAGGATCTGGGCGCCGGGGAGCCCGTGCTCGGCCATCCGACGCATCACTTTCGCACGACGTCCGTCACCGAGATGAAATACACGTTTGGTGATGAAAGCTGCTCGAAAAAGAGCAAGATAGTGGCCGAGCTGTGGACCACGAACGAGCCCGACGTCCCGGATCTCGAGGACGTTATGAAGCGGATGGCGCGCAACAGTGGCCCCGGCGCGCCCGACGATGCCGCCGCAAAGATCCAGGCGCTCGCGCGCGGAAAGGTTCAGGGCAAGTTGCTCATGCAGACGATGACCACGAGCGTGCCCACGGCCAAGGGCGACTCCGTCACGTCGCACATGCGCATGCAGATCAACGAAATGAAAAGGCGCGAGATCGACCCCGCCGATTTCGAAGCTCCCGCCGGTTATCACACGATGGACATGCGCGAGATGATGAAGGGGATGGATCCGTCGATGCTGAGCGACGCGATGGCAGCGACGAATGCCAGCATGAAGAAGTCCATGTGCGGCTGACCGGGAGCTGCCGCGCACGCCCGAGCCGCCTCTTGCGCACTAAGACTCTTAGGGTATACGCTTAGGGCACATACCCTAACGGCTGGTCGCGCTCGATGGCTCTGCTCAAAGGCACACTCGACGTGCTCGTCCTCAAGGCGCTCTCTTGGGGACCGATGCACGGTTTCGAAATCACCAGCTGGCTCGAGGAGCGCTCGGGCGGCCACCTGAACGTCGTCGACGCCGCGCTGATTCAGGCGCTGCATCGAATGGAAGAGCGCAAACTCCTCTCCGCCGAGTGGGGCGTTACCAGAAACGACCGCCGCGCGCGCTACTACAAGATGACCGCGCGCGGCCGCGCGCATTTGAAAGCCGAGACGGCGGCGCTGAACGATCATGTCGCTGCACTGAACGCCGTGCTCTCCGCAAAATCAGCTCGGTGAGGAACGCCGCATGAAGTGGGGCGGCGTTCGCTCAGGCATTCGGACAGGCGTGCGCCGGCTCTTCCGGCTCGACGTTCGCACGCCCGAGCGCACCATCGCCGATGCCGACGATGAGCTGCGCAGCTTTCTCGAAATGCGAGTCGAGCATCTCGTTGCGCGCGGCATGCCGACCGCCGACGCCGAGGCCGAGGCAGTGCGGCGGCTCGGCGGCACCATGGATGAAGTGCGCACCGCCATTCAGCAATCGGCACTCCAGCGGGAGAAAACGTTGACCCTCAGCGACCGCATCGACTGGATCCGCCAGGACACTGGAGTCGCGCTGCGCGGATTGCGCAATGCGCCCGCGTTCACCGCGACCGTCGTGCTCACGCTCGCGCTCGGCGCTGGCGCCAACGCGGCCGTGTTCTCGATTCTGAACCGCATCTACCTTCGCCAGCCCGCAGGCATCGCGCAATCGGGCGAGCTCCGCCGCATCTTCGAGCGACTCCCGGCGAATCACCCGATGAACGGCGATCGCAAGGAGATGTTCGTCGGCGGGTTCGACTACCCGACCTTCAACGCGATGCGCAAAGAAGCCGGCGCGCGTGCAGATCTGTTCGCATCTACCGGTTCCGATTCCGAATCGATTGGCCGCGGCCAGAACGCTGTTCCCGTTCGAGTTGCGAAGGTCTCCGACAATTATTTCTCAGCGCTGCGGGTGCAAACCGCGCGCGGGCGTTTCTTCGCCTCCGGTGAGGGAGATCCCGATCACAATTCCGGCGTCGCGGTGCTCTCCTACGACCTCTGGGAACGAGCATACAGTCGCGATGAATCGATCGTCGGGCAAAAAATTGAAGTGAACAAGAAGCCATATGTGATCATCGGCGTCGCTGCAAAAGATTTCACCGGGACCGAGCTGAACAAATCCGAGCTGTTCCTCGGACTCGGCGCGCTCGAAGGACGGCAGAGTCAGGGACGGCCGTGGTATCTCACGCAGATGGGTTCGTACCTCCGCCTCATGGCGCGTGTGCCCCATGGCGACGACGGTCCCTTCGTTGCGCTCGCCACCGTCGTGAATCGCCGATTCGGCGCCGACCTCCGCGGGCAGCAACCGCCGGGCACGTCGCTGGACACCTCGAGCACGATCGTCACTGGTCCGATCATCGCCGCCCTCGGCCCCGCATCAAATCCAAAAGAGTACGCCATCGGGATTCGCCTCGCGGGCGTCGCAGCTATCGTGCTGCTCATTGCGTGTGCGAACATCGCGAACCTTCTGCTCGTGCGCGCCGTACGCCGCCGCCACGAGGTGGCCGTCCGGGTTGCGCTCGGCGTCTCACGGTTCCGGTTGCTCGCACAGTTTCTCACCGAGGGAGCCATCCTCTCTGCGCTCGGCGCCGCCGCCGCAATCATTGTTGCCGCGTGGGGCGGGTCGCTGCTGCGGACGCTTATTCTGCCGTACACGCACTGGGCAACTCCGGCCCTCGACTTCCAGGTATTGGGATTCACGCTGGCGGTCGCGCTCACGGCAGGCACCGCCGCCGCGCTTTTTCCCGCGCTGCGCGGCAGCCGCGTGGACATTGTTTCGGCGCTCAAGCCCGGGAGCCGCGGCGGCGAACACAGCCGCTCGCGCGTGCGGTCGGCATTGCTCGCAGCGCAAACCGCGCTCTCGCTGGTGCTGCTCGTTGGCGCCGGGTTGTTCGTCAAGAGTTTGCGCGAACTGCACTCGGTTCCCACGGGGTACGCTGCGGATGAACTTGCTTTCGCCTCTATTGATTTTGACGAACCCGGCTCACACAACTCGGAGCGTCTCACGGCGCTTCCGCGCGCGGCCGAGCGAATTGCGGCGCTGCCTGGAGTCCGTGGCGTCGCGCTTGCTGAGATCGCGCCGATGCGGGGAGGCGCGTACCGGAACGTCTACCTCGACGGACGCGATTCAGCGGTTTTTCCGTCGTACAACAGGGTGTCGAGCGAGTTCTTTAGCGTGACGGGCATGCGCATTGTTGCCGGGCGCGCACTGAGCACAGACGATCGTCGCGGCGCTGGCGGCTCCGTGGTTGTGAACGAAACGATGGCGAAAAAGTACTGGCCGGGCGGGTCGGCAATAGGACAATGCGTGAGGATCGACAGCCGCAGCGCGGGGTGCTCGCTGGTTGTGGGCGTGGCCGAGGACGGAAAACAAATGAGCGTTCTGGAAAAATACGCGCAGGCACAATACTTCGTGCCGCTGCGCGCGATGGTCGACAGCGAGACGGCCGCGCCTCACGCGATCATCATCCGTACGCAGGCCGGCGGATCGCGCGCGGTGCAGGACGTTGCCCGCAGTGAACTCCGGCTGCTCGTGCCGAACGCGTCGGACGTCAACTACATGACCATGGTGCAGTCGCTCGCCCCCGAGCTGCGGCCGTGGCGGCTGGGCGCGTATCTGTTCACGGCGTTCGGCCTGCTCGCTCTGCTCGTCGCAACCGTCGGCGTGTATGGCGTGATTGCCTACTCCTTCAGCCAGCGCACCCACGAACTCGGCGTGCGCACCGCACTCGGCGCCAGCGCGCGCGACACTTACACATTGGTACTCGGGGAATCGCTGCGACTCACCGCACTCGGCGTTGCTGCAGGGATCGCGCTCTCGATCGCGCTCGCCAAACTGATCGCGTCGCTGCTCTACAATACGTCGGCGAGAGATCCACTAGTCATCGCGCTCGCCGCGATCGCACTGGTTGTTGCCGGCACCGCCGCGAGCGTGCTCCCCGCATGGCGTGCCGCGAAAACGGATCCGATGATCGCCCTGCGCGCTGACTGAGCCGCATTCTAGCACCGCGGTACTAGTTCTTCTTTAGCTCTTTCGCGTGATGGCATTGGCTGGGAAATCCTGAAGATTGAAGAGAGGCACCACTTCACGCTTCAGCGAGGTGATCCCATGTCCACGCAATACGGAACGCTCGAATTCTCCGAGGCACGCGCGCTGGGCGGCAGGGTTCCGCGCAAGCGCGCCGCGCTTTAGCAATGCTACGCTGGGCTTCGGCAGCGCTGCTTCTTGCGGTCGGCGCTGCCTACCTCGGTTTTTCTCGAGCCGCCATAGATTTCGCGGGCATCGCGCAGATGCTGTTTGTGCTATTCCTCGTGGCGTTTTTTCTGTTTCTCGCGTTTCACGAGGCAGAACACAAGTACAGATGGAGGCAGTGAGGGGATTTGTTTTGCAGCGCGGTATGCCTCCCGCCGCGAACACTCAGCGCGCCCGTTCAGTGTACGCCGCTGTCGCGGCGATACGTGGCTATCGCGCGCTCGGTGACCACGAAGGCGAGAGTGCCGACTCCCGCGATGGCAGCGATCATAGCGAAAGCGATCACAATCGGCGCGTAGGGCTGGAATAACAGCACGAGTAGACTCTTAGCGGTCAAGCCGGGTGCGACCGCATGAACGAGACGCGGGCCCAGTCCGAAAACGATCAGCATCGCGATGAGCGGTGCGCCGACCAACGATTCGAGTTCGAACCTCGTCATCACGGCGATCCCGCAGATGCCGAGAAGGACGAAGAGCATCCAAGCGAGGATGCACACGCCGATCGGATTCATCTGAAACGGAGGCGGAAAGGTCAGCGCCAGAAAGCCCGCAAGCACGGCCCAGGGAATTGCGGTGAGTGCCGTCGCGATAAACCGCGATATCACGATCGCGCGCGGCTCCACCGGCAGCCCGATCAGAAATTCGAGTGTGCCCTCCATCTTGTCGCGCGTGATGCCGGCCGGAACGAGCGCAACAATTCCAAGACTCGTTCCCAGGAGAATTGCGAGTTGATCCGCCGGCGATCGCTTCCCAAGCATGAAGAAGATCGCAGCGGTCATGGCGGACATACCCACCATGCGCAACAGCAGCGGCCGCTGTCGCCTCAGCTCCAACTTCAGAAGCGACCGCACATGTTCAAGATCTGGCATTTGAGAGCGCAGTGTAGAGGATGCTCGATAGGGTCGCTCCCCGATGCGACTCGCGAAGCTCGCTGGTCGAAAGATCCATCCTCAGACTCCCGTGACTCAGCATCACCACACGGTCGGCGAGACGCTCGACATCCTCGAGAAGGTGCGTGGAGAAGAGAATCAAGCGGTCCGGCCATTCCGCGCTGGCAGCCAGAATACAGTCGATCAGTTCCCCCCGCACATCGGGATCAACTCCCGATGTTGGCTCGTCGAGCAGGAGTACCGGCGGACGGTACGCCTCAGCCGCGACGAATGAAAGCTTGACTCTCGTTCCTTTCGACAGATTCGCAAGGCGGTGGTCGACCGGTATTCGCAACCGGCTGATGAGAGCGGCGGCGTACGCGTCGTCCCACTCGGGGAAGAATTCGCGGATGAACTGGAGATGTTCTCGAACGGTCATCCAGCCGTATCCCGCCATGGACTCTGGCAGAAATCCGATTCGCCGCCGAGCGAGTGGAGTGAGATACCGAAGATCTTTCCCGTCGAGGAAAATCTGACCTTCGTACTCGCTCGCTCTACCAGCGAGAGCCCGAAATGTCGTGGACTTTCCGGAGCCATTCGGTCCGATGAACGCCACTCTCTCACCAGGCTTGAAGTCGAGCGAAAGCGGCTCGAGTGTGAAGGCCGAGTATCTCACTGTAAACTTGCGAAGCGAGAGGCGGGGTTCCGCTGGATGCGGCTCGGTCATGTGGAATGGGATGGTGGGAGTCAGACGCCGCTCACGAGAGTCGCCGCAGCGAACAGCACTCGAAACGCCAACGCAGACGCGGCGAGACAGGCACTCGATCGAACCTCAGTTCGCAAAGTTGATCGAATCAGAACGAATACCAAGAGCGCCCAAGCGACGTGGAAGAAGTCCCAGCTCGAGGTCGCAATTCTCGCCGCAACCGTGTGCGCTTGGATGAATGCATTCAATCCGAACGGCACCGCGAGATCGGCAGCGGAATGAATTCCACTTACTCCTCGTATCGCCAACGTGGCCCACGTTGCGAGATCGCGCAAACAGAAGACCGTCTCCGCTGCGCAGAAAACGGAGACGAGTTTTATCAACGAGAGACGCTCGTTGAGAAACGTTGCGATCGCCCATGCGATCAATGCGCCTGCCAGTGCCTTACCGAACGCCGCGAACGGCGACAGCACCGCGGAGATCCAGAGCGCCGAGTGCGCGGTCTGTTGCGCGAGCACTCCACGCGATGCGAGAGCTTCGGCGAGAAAAGGTTGAATTCCCCACGAGGCCAGGAGCGAGACCGTCGCGATGACAGCCAGCGGCTCGAAAATGGACATTCGTTTCTGTGCCAGCATGCTATTCCCTCAGAGAAGCGGGTTGAGTTCCTCGGCGGAGTTGTTCGAAGTTCTTCAGCGTGTGTTCCTCATCCGCCTCACCGACCGTTCGAGCAACGACCGTTCCGCTCGGACTGATGAAGGCCGCAGTCGGAACGAGGCGCGCGTGCAAAGCGCGTGCGATGGATCCATCGCGATCCCACAACAGAAACGAAGCCAGGTTTTGAGGCAACCACTCCGCGCTCTCACGCATCTTGGTGGGCGCCGTCGCCACGACTATGCGCACGCACCTGAGCTGAGGCGCGTCGTTAGAAAGCAAACGCGACCACCGCTGCAGTTCCGCATGACAGTGCGGGCAGGCCGCGGTAACAAACAGCAAGGCAATCGGTTTCGGTGTTGGACACGAGGCGTCGGTCGCAGCTGCGCCCGTGATGATCGTTCGCCACGAGGCGTCGGTGAGCTTGAACGGAGGCGCGGCGCCCTGCTCTTCGCGATTGCGTTCGCGAATCTGTGCCCAGAGCGCTCCGATTGATGCGAGCATCGCGAAGATCACGACTGAGGCGCGCAGCCGTGCGGTGCTGCCAGCTGCAGGCCGCGCCGAGTACTCCGGCGCGGCCGCAGCCGCAGTCCCTCCGTTTTCAGTCGTGTTTCCGATGCTCACGACAGCGCGGCGGCGCACGACGCGACGCAGTAGACCCCGATCTCCGGGTTTACCGCCAGGAACGCGGCAAATCCAGCGATCGTGAGACCTCCGCCGATCACGAAGCCAGACAGGCATGCGACGCAGGTGAAAGCCGCCCAGAATCCTGGCCCCATGCCGACCGCGGCTTGCGGCAGAGCTCCGGCTACAACGACAGGCGCAGACGGCAGCACCACCATCGCAACGAATGCGACGGTCAGCACCGCTGAAAGTGCAATGAAGCGAAACCTCCGATATTTTGTCATGTTGATCTCCCGATGGCGCGAGTGAGTGAGGCCACTACTTATTGAGTGCTTCATAGCAAGCGGAGACGCACGCGAGCGCAGCCATCGAACTCCCGGGCGTGTTGAGCGCGAGAATGATAGCGGGAACGCCGCCGACGATCAGCAACCCGGCGCCGATCACGCAGCTGGCGCAGCCAAGCATAGCGGTCCAACCCCCTCCCGTGACTGCTCCGGCGACCACGCCGTTCGAGCCTACGATCGTGTTCTCTGCTTGAATCTGTGGAGCCGTCGCGAGGCCGAACGCGAGCAAGGCACCCACACACACAATCCTGCGCATCCATTGCTTTATCATCTCAGTTCTCCATACGGTTGGCGATTGTTGCGCGCGTGCCCCGCGCGCGAAGGGACCGTGATTCGGATCGCGAGTTCGAAACGCGGTGGGAAATGATGCTGTCGAGGAGGATCAACGCCTCGCCCGACCAGAGCCTTGCAAATCGATCGCTCTGAATTCGGTAGAGTCCGGTCGCCGGGTCGTGAACTTCGACCGAGTCTGGCGCCGAGCGCCGGGACACGACGACGAAATGATTTCGATTCACCCACACGAGCGAAGGCAGCGGCAAGAGCGCCAGTTCTGCCGGATTCCATCGCACCGTGAAGAGCGGCAGACCCACCACTCCAGCGGCGGCTGCGATGCGCGCGAGCGTGGTGCCGTTTGGCTTCAAAGAAGCGAGACGATCAAGACTGTCGGCCGAGGGAACGGCTCGCCCGGTGAGATCGAGAAGATCTGCCAGGGCGGTGGGGCCACAGTCGTTGATCGATGTCTGAGCACGTGCGCGCGCGTTAGCGACGAAACGTGCTCCCTTCGACTCGAGCGACCAGCGCGCAAACATGCGCAGCGGCCGCAGAGGTTCGCGCGCAGCGAATCCGACGCCGAGCGCTGTGATCGCGACGGAAGCGAGCAGCGTGGCAGCGAGCAAGCGCCGCCGAGTCCGGCGCGCTGCGTAGTGTTCGAGCGAAGTGACATTCACCGGCGCACCCTCTGTTCTTGGGAGCGCGAAGGTGAGCATGTGCCGTCACACCAGAGTCATCGCAGTGGCGCGGCCCGGCTGACTGGAGCTATCCAGCCGACTTCCCTTCACTAGCGATCCACAATCGCCTCGGCTTCGATCTCGACGAGCATGGCCGGATCGATGAGTGATCGCACCTCGAGCATCGCTGACGCGGGCAGGATGTCTTTGAAGGCTTCGCCGTGCGCGCGGCCGATCAGCTCCCAGTGTTCTGCGATATTCGTGACGAACACACGGGTGCGCACTACATCTGAGAGCGAAGCTCCGGCCTTGGTGAGCGCGTTCTCGATATTCTTGATGACCTGAAGCGTTTGCGCGCGCGCATCACCGATGCCCACGAGTTTTCCGCCTGCGTCCGTCGCGGTGGTGCCGGAGACATGGATGACGTTTCCTACCCGCACGGCTCGCGAGTAGCCAACGATCGGTTCCCACGGTGTGCCACTGGAATAGTTGGTGCGAGTCATGCGACGATAACCTCGAGCCTTGCGGTGAGATGTGGGTGATTAGGGTGAGACGAGGGAAAATAGTGGCTTGATTGTGTCGCAGATCGATACTTCAAGGCGAAATCTATCGATTGTTGCGTTGAACTCTTGCGTGACGCGAAGGTGACGACTGAATATTGAAGTGCAGGAGGATAACTGTCTCGGTGGTAACCTCCAGGAGGAGGGCCCGATGATTCAAGTTCGTGGATTCGGGACGGCGGAAGTTCGCGTCGGCGAGCACCGCATCACTCCCGAGTCGGAGATGTTGTTTGCGCTCGCGCTCTTCCTCGCGGTAACGGCGGGCGAGCGTGTGCAACGATCGCGCCTGCTCGAGCTATTCTGGCCGGAATCATCCGACGGTTCACGTCGCCACGCGCTCCGACAGCTTCTGTATCGTTTGCGTCGAACCGGATTCGCCGTGGAGCTGGATGGCGATGAAGTTTTAATAGAAGCGAGCGAAGTCGATTCTGACATTCAGCGCGCTCTGCACGCGAGCTGGCCGGACGCTGCGGCGAGCGAGGACGTCGTTGCCGCCGCACGTGTTCTGCCCGGGTTCGAGCCGCCGAACTCCGAGTTGTTTCGCGAGTGGCTCGACGAGCTGAAGTCGCGCATTCAATCGCAATATCGACGCGCGATTCTTCGGCAGATCGCGTCGTCGCGACAGAGCGGCAGATGGCAGGAAGTCGACGAGTGGGCACGCCGGTGCCTCGAGGTGGATCCCCTGAATGAAGAGGCGACGCTCGCGCGAGCAGAAGCGGTCGCGATGACTGGATCGAAGTCGCAGGCGTTGGAGATCATTGATGCCTACCTCCTCGAGCTCGGCGATCGAGACCGGGTGATCGGATTGCCGGCGAAGGTGTTACGGCGGAGGGTGAGCGAGAATACGCCTGAGAGAGTACGCGCCGAGAACGATGCCGTTCTGCTAATCGGACGCGAGAAGGAAGTCGAGCGGCTGAATGAGATGCTGCGATCGACTCTCGACGGTCACGGTAGCGCCGTGTTCATCGTCGGTGCGGCCGGGATCGGAAAGAGCCGACTCGCAGAGGAATTGCTTGCGAATGCGGGTCTGCGCGGATGGAGGAGTGTGAGTGCGCGACTGCAGGCGAGTGATCAGCAGCGGCCGGCTGGAGTTTTTGTCGATTTGTTTGGTTCGATGCTCGAACTGCCGGGAGCTCTCGGTAGTTCGCCAGACTCGTTGTCACAGCTTCGGATTCTCACCGAGCATAGCACAGCCGACTCGTCCGAAGGTCAGCGTTCGCAGGAACCCGAAGCAGTTCGAGATAGGCTTCGCAACGCCGCGATGGATCTCTTGGAGGCAGTAACGTCGGAGGGACCCGTCGTCGTTTTGATCGAAGATCTCCAGTGGTGTGATGCTGCGTCGAGCACACTGTTGCAGCACTTGGTTTCCCGTTCCTCAAGCCTTCCCTTGTTCTGGATGCTCACCGCCCGGCCCGACGGAAGTTATCCCGCGTTGCGCGAAGTCCTCTCCGTTGAGCGAGTCGAGACGATGAGGCTCGGCCCCCTCTCAGCTATCAACTCTGCCGAACTCTTCAACCGGCTGAGACCGTTTGGCAGCTCTGGTGAGGGAGACTCTACAGAGGCGATCGCTGAGGCAGTGACGGGCGGCAGTCCGTTCTTCATCCACGAACTTGCCAAGCACGTAACAAGTACGGGACAAGCCGCATCTCTCCCGCCTACCCTTCGCGCATTGATACGTGATCGCGCGGCACGACTGTCCCCTCTGGCGCGACATGTCCTGCACACTTGTGCGGTGTTGGGTCGATACTCTACCGTCGCGAGAGTTTCGAGCGTGCTCGAGGTGAGCACCAGCGACCTTCTCGCGAGCATCGACGAACTCGATTCGCTCGGGATCGTCGGAGTGAATCGCGAGGCCGATACTCTGCTGCTTCATGACCTATGGCAGGATGAGCTATTGCGACAGACCTTGCCCGCGGCGCAGAAACTTCTTCACCACCGATGCGGACTGATACTTGAAGTCGAGTGTCGACAATCGCGGTACCCATCACTCGTGTGGGAGGCGGCCAGGCATCTGCTGGCGAGTGGATCGGAGGGTCGTGCTCTCGGTCTTCTTGAAGAATGTGCGCAGCATCAACTCGACAATGGGTTGCCAGCGGACGCGGCGAGAACGTTTGAACTTGCGTTTCATGCGTCAACCACCGATGCGGACAAGTCTCGAGCGTCGACAGGACGCATCGCAGCTTTGAAAAGGGCCTCCGACTGGTCCTCGATCGCGTCCATAATTGACGAAGCCGTCGAACGCGCAGCGCACGGGGGATTTAGCAAGCGTCCGCACTCTGATTTGGAACTGCTTCAAACCGAGGTGATGTGGAGGAATGAAAGCGATCCGGCGGCTAGCTTGCAGCGTGCGCTGGCGTGCGCGATTGACGAATCCGCAACGCCGGGACATCGAGCTCATGCGGCGCTTCTTTCAGCAGCCGTCGCCGACAATCTCTGTCGATTTGACGTCCTAGAGCGGGTCAATTCAATCGCCCGATCGTTGCAAGTATCAACTCCCGAAGAACGCGCCAGCGTTTTGTCGGTTCGGTTGATTCATGCCTCTACGATGGCTTCACTCGAAGAGGCACAGGTCTTCGGAACGCAGCTGATTTCATTGGAACGAGAGGCCGGTTCCGTTCGCGGGCTCATTCGTGCACTCAGGTTCGCGTCATACCCTTTCCGTGTTCTTGCCGACTATCCTTCGGCGTTGGGTTTTCTAAGCGAGGCGCTAGAAATGGCAGAATCGCATCATCTCGTCGGTGAGGCCGCGAGTGCTGCGGACCTCATCCAGACGATTCACATCGAGCGCGAAGACATTTGTGCGGCAGAATTGTGGATGGAGCGTTCGGCTGCTCTCGCCGCTCGGGTCAACGCCCGTTACGCTCGATCCTCTGTCGCAATCAATCGCGCGATCCTTGCGCTATTGCACGGCGACCACCGCTCCGCAAGCTCCATCATCGAACCGTGTATAGATAAGACGCTTTATGAGAATCCGCTCGTGCGGCAACGAATGCGCTACCTAGCTATCCTCGCGCGCATCCACATCGCGGAAGGAGATCGCACGCGGCTTGACGCCGTTGCAGAGGCTCTCGGGAAAGCCCTTGAACTCAGGCGCAGCACGGGACCTCATGACTTCGAAGTCGCAAGCTATGCGTTCGCGCTCACAGTTATTGAGGGTCCGACGGCCGCGGAGTCGTACGTGCGGCGGTTCGTTTCCCAGTCTCGGCGGAACCGAGCGCCGCTGTCTGTTGACTTGGTCCAGATCCAAGACAAGCAGCGGTTCAACATCCCATTATGAAACGCTGAAGCCAAGTAACGCGGCCGGTGCATCATGAAACAGAATGTTGCTCGGCGGACGAGTGAGGCGGACTTGACTCAACTTCGGAAATCTGAAAGTCCTGCGAGTCGTGGTTCGCGCGAATCGCCTGATCCATCTGCTCCCAGATCCTTTCGCTTGTTAGCTGTCTGGCGATTCGTGGATCAAATTGTCGGCCCGATTGCGAGGTGAGTTCTGCCAGAACAGCGTCGGGATCGAGAGCGTCCCGATACGGTCGATCGGTCGTCATGGCGTCGATCGTGTCAGCCAGCATTATGACACGCGCCCACAGCGGTATCTTCTCACCGGCCAACTTATCGGGATAGCCTGCGCCGTTCCACGACTCGTGGTGCCCTCGAATAGCGGGAACGAGCTCACGAAATTGCGTCACTTTCGAGACCAACGCAGCCCCCTTCTCAGGATGCGTGCGCATGATTGCGAATTCTTCCTCGGTCAGACGTCCCGGCTTGCGCAAAATAGGTGCAAACTCCTCGTGGATTTTTCCCACGTCGTGAAGTAGCGCGGCTGTCGCGAGGCGGTCGATAGCGCGCGTCGTGAGCCCGGCCGCTCGACCTACGATGCGCGAGTATTGAGCGACTCGTGTCGAGTGGCCCGACGTGTAAGGATCGCGAGCTTCGATTGCGGCTACCATTAACTGCAATAGCTCTTCGTTGATGGTTTCAAGTTGCCAGTTGGTCTTGTAAAGCTGCCGAAGCCCAAATAGCGGGAGCGCTACAGCGAGAGCCCACAGAGAGCCCTTCGAGTACACGAACGCGAAGCCATAAACGAACGGCAGCGCAAGGAAGTCGTAGCGGATCGCGCCCTGCGTGTTTTGCCTCCAGATTTCGCCGAATGCCCGACGCTGACTGAGCGCCATCACGCCGCTTACCGACGCGCTATTCGCGAACAGAAAAGCGGCAAACGCCGCGGCGAATGGCAGAGCGGATCGAATCCAAGTAGCTGCGTCTAGCGGTCTGCCACCCAGCAAAATAAAAACACAGATCGCGAGTGAAATCGCAAGAGTGTACTGTGCGACGTTGAATGCCGCCTTCAGTCCTTCCTTGCGCTGAAATATTTCGCCGCATGTCACCGCCAAGGCAACCGCAAACACTAGTGGAAGCCCAGGAGCAACAGCGAGCCCACTCAAGAACGGAATGAAGGAGATGTTGCCGCTTGCGGCACCACGCGGTAGCTGATATGCGAGCGCGTAGCCGAAGATTCCGACGAGTGCAAAAAACGCTGCCGACGCGATGCCGACGCGATCAAATCCAGGCGAGAGGTAGGCGACCGCAACCGTAGCCAGCATCGCCGACGCGACAACTCCGCCGATGAATCGCTTTGTGGACTGAGTTTGTGTTGACATAGGAGAAGAACCCCCGGCTCCGAACTAATTCCAACTAATCGAATCGGCGTGCACGAATGAGAAGATCCAATTGATGAAGGCCATGTTGCGTCACCCCCTTTGGAAAAAAAGTCACACCCGACCGCTTGTCGGATGTGCTCCAAATTCGGCTCCGCTCCTACTGCTTGGCCCGCTCAGCTTCGCTCTGCCGGAGTCGGGGGTTTTTAGTCTCCTCTAGTTAGATCCTGCGAAAACCTGCTCGCCAAAAAACATTCAGCGCACTCCCTCAACCCATCTATTCGTCGCGTTCAAAACGGCCAGCGCACTCGCCGTCTCCAAACTCTCCTTCACTTCACAGCTTCCCGTCAGCAGCACATTGCTCCGCTCCTGACGTACCATGATCCCCACCAACACCAGCTGTCTGTCAAAGGCATCAATCACCTTCACGCCCTCGAACGCCAGCTTCAGCTCCCTATCACACAATGCGATGGCCGCCAATGCGGCCCGCGCCGAAATCTCCACTCTCGATTTTTCACTCTCAAAACCCTCCGACTCTCCAACAAAACTTTCCTTCCCGCGCCGCAGCGTCACTTTGCACGCCACACCCTTCGCCCTGCTCCCCCGCACTTCCACATCCTCGAAGTACAATGCGCGCCCCGCAATCTCCATCGGCCTCTCCACCGCCCCGGGGCTCGCGATCGCAAGTTCTTTCATTTCATTCGCCTTTTCGACCACCTCAAACTCGCCCGTCACCGGCGGCCGGCGTACACTCGTGGCCACCGAAATCTTTCGGTGATCCACCCGCATTCCGAGGCTCGCCATCAGCGCGCTCTCGATATTCCGCACCACCTGCTTGGGCGTGCTCGTTCCCGTTACCAACACGTGAATCGATTCCACCGCGCCGTGCTCATCCGAAAGAATTCGCGCCGAAACAACGTCCTGCAGTGTGAGCAGCAACTCTTCCGCTTTCTTCAGCGGCAGTACTGAGCCTGCGATTTTGTCGGGCTGTCCTGATTGTGCGGTCACGTGATCCGGGTGTGATGAGGCGTGCGGCGGCGCACGATTACCATTTCGAGCCTACGACTGCTTCTCTATAGATGGACGATCTCCCCTCAACCCTAGACACCCCTCAAAAGTATTAATCACTTTGTATGATGTAGTGTGTGTACTTACTAGCCACTTCGCAAGTGGCAAATAAAAAGATGTGGTCTAATTGTCCGAATCGTACTGCCCCAATGGAAGATTGTACTCCTTCAGCTTCCGATACAGCGTGCGCTCGCCTATCGCCAAAATCTCCGCTGCTTTTCGACGATTCCCGCGTGTCTCCCGCAACGCTGCCTCGATTGCACTCCGCTCTATCTCCGCCATCGTCATTCCCGGCGTGACCACCACCACATTCGCACCAGCGGATCCAACACCCAGCTGCGCGGCCTCCACTCCGGCCGCGGCGAACGCCGGCGCCATTCCCCCGGCAGATCCATACCCAACCGGCGCCGCCACAACGCCATGCGAACGATCCGCCACAATCCCAAAACGATCGCGATCTTCGTCCACTCTGCGCCGCAACTGCTCGACCTGCAGCTTCAGCTCCACCAAGCTCCGCACAATAAACTCCAGCTCGCGCCCCTCGGCCTTCTCACCCTCGCGCAGTATCGGGCCCACATGCACGGGCAACAGCCTGTCGCCCACGCCGTCGCGCATGCTCCGCGGAATATCCTCCAGACCTATCTCGCGCCCGTGCGAAAGCACCACCATGCTCTCCACAAGATTTCGCAATTCCCGAACATTGCCGGGCCAGGAATACTCCACCAATGATTGCATGGCCTCAGGAGTAATTCCGCGGAACTCCTTGCGGTGCTCGTGCGAAAACTCCTGCACGAACCGGCGCACCAACAGCACGATATCCTCGCGCCGCTCCCGCAGCGGCGGCAAATAAATCCGCAAAACGTTCAGGCGATAAAACAAATCGCTTCTGAATCGGCCGCGCTCCACGCTCTCCTTGAGCGGGCTGTTCGTTGCCGTCACCACGCGCACGTCCACCGGAATCGGCACCGTTCCGCCCACGCGCGTCACTTCACGCTCCTCCAGCACCCGCAACAGCTTCACCTGCGTGCTCGGCGGAACATCGCCAATCTCATCCAGAAAAATCGTGCCGCCGTGCGCAAGTTCGAATCTTCCAATTCGCCGCTCGGCCGCGCCCGTGAACGCGCCTTTTTCGTGGCCAAAGAGTTCGCTCTCCAGCAGCGTTTCCGGCAGCGCGCCTACATTAACCGCAATGAACGCCTTGCCGCGCCGCGGCGAGAGACGGTGGATCGCGCGCGCGACGAGTTCTTTTCCCGTGCCGCTCTCACCCTCAATCAGAACGGTGCTGCTCACCGGCGCGATCTGCTCGACTTTCACGAGCACTTCGCGAACGGCCTCGCTGTCGCCGTACAAGCCGGTTTCCCCGGCAAGCCGGCGCCTGTCGAGCAGGCCCTTCACGCGTTCGGCGACTTCTTCGGCCGGAATCGGTTTGGTGAGGACCTCGTTGAAGCCAATAGACCGCAGACGCAACTCGAGCTGCGGATCGCCCACGTCTGCGAGTCCAAGCACTGCGGCGCCATCCCACAATTGCGCGCGAACCAACTGCAGCGTTTGCGGATCGAGAAGATTGCCCGTGAAAACAATTGCGTCGGGTTTTTCTCTTTTCAGCGCGGCGGGAAGATTGTCGAGCGGCGATGCCATGGATGTGGCAATGCCCGCGGCCTCGAGGAGCGCATTCAGGCGCACCGCGGGTTCGACATCTGTGAGGGTGATCAGAACCTTCATAGAGTTCGATCGAGGATCGAGGTTCGAAGATCGAAGATCATCGATCCTCCAACGTCGATCTTCGATCGCTACCTGTGCGTCGCATGCTTATAGAACGGCAGCTCCACAATCGTGCCCTTTAGGCGCGCGCCGCGAATTTCCACTTCGAGCGTGTTGCCGGGCTTCGCGTGCGCGGTGGGAACGTACGCGGTGCCGATGGCGATTCCGCATGAAGGGCTCATGGTGCCACTACGGACTTCGCCGCTGGGAGTTCCGTTCACGAACACTTTGTAGCCGTGGCGCGGGAAGCTTTTATCGGCAATCGTGAATCCAATAAGCTTCTGCGGAATCCCGGCGGCTTTCTGCGCCTCGAGTGCCGGCTTCCCGACGAAATCGCCCTTCTTCATTTTCACGAGCCACTGGAGGTTTGCCTCGAGCGGTGTGACGGTATCGTCGATGTCGTTGCCGTAGAGCGCCATTCCCATTTCGAGCCGCAGCGAATCGCGGCAGCCGAGTCCTACCGGACTCACCTCGCCATTCGCCATTAGCGCATTCCAGATCGTGGCGGCGTGTTTCTCATTGAAGTAGAGCTCGAAGCCGTCTTCGCCGGTGTAGCCGGTGCGCGAGACGATGATGTCGTTGCAGCCGGCCACGGTGCCCACATTGAAGCGGTAGTAGCCGATTGGCTCGAGCTGCACGTTGGTGAGCGGCTGGAGAATCTCCTGCGCGCGCGGGCCCTGGAGCGCGAGCAGCGCGATGCTGTCGGAGATGTCTTCGAGTTTGCAATCGAACTTGGAGAGCTGTTTGGAAATGTGCGCGAAGTCTTTGTCTTTGTTCGACGCGTTCACGACCATCATGATGTGATCGGCAAAACGGTACACGAGGCAATCATCTTCAAACGTGCCGCGATCGTTCAGGATTCCGCTGTAGTGCACCTGATTGATGTCGAGCGCGGCGACGTTATTGGTCGTGACGAAGTTCACGAACTCCACGGCTTGAGGGCCGGTGACGAGGAACTCGCCCATGTGGCTGACGTCAAACAGGCCACAGCTTTTTCGCACGGCGTTGTGTTCGGCGGTGATTCCCGTTGGATATTGAACGGGCATCTCGAAGCCGGCGAAGGGGACCATTTTTGCGCCGAGTGCGACGTGGATATCGTGGAAAGGAGTGCGCTTCATTGGACGGCGGAGGGCGGGTGGCGAGTGAGATAGCGGCGTGCGGGGCGTTTTTTTCAATATGCCAAGGTGGCAGTTACGCGGGCTAGTGCAGGTTGCCAGAAAGGTGGCGTTCCGTTGTGATTTTCTTGTTGCGGCGGTCCCCACATCATGATCTAAGTCGTTATGGTCATTGGAGTAGGCTCGATGTCTCGGTTATGGCAGAAGGATTGCTTTAGAACCTTCAGTTATTCATCTGCCGAAGCATGCATTACACCGGGCCGAGGACGCGCATCTTGATCGCACGGAAAGGTTTCACGCTCATCGAGCTGCTGATCGTGGTGGTGATCATCGGAATCCTCGCGTCGATTGCGATTCCGAAGTTCAAGAACACGAAAGAGAAGGCCTACATTGCGGCGATGAAGGAAGACGTGCGCAATCTCGCTTCGGCCGAAGAGGCGTATCTCTCGGATCACAACGGCTTCTATGCGCCCGACATCGCGACGCTCGGCACCGCATACAAAGCGTCGGCTGGCGTGGCGATCACGCTGCTCGGCACCGCGAGCAACTGGCGCGCGACGGCGAGGAATCCGATGACGACGGTGAGTTGCCGCCTCGCGACGGGCACGAACAAGATTTACGACGGCACCGTGGTTTGTAGGTAGATGGCGACTATTCGCGCGAATGGTTTCGCAGCGGCAGCGCTCACTGCGCTTGCGTTTTCGACCGTGGTTTCCTGTGGCGGCGGCGGCTCGCCTGCGGGACCCAACTCCAACTGCAGTGCGAACGACAGCTGTCCGTATACGAATGTTGCGCCTCCGCCCGGCGGCGTTGCGCAGTTTACGGTGATGCCGCTGGTGCCCGGCCCGGGCCAATCGATCACGGCGCTCGGCAATCTCAATCCGCCGGGGCACGTCCTGCCCACGGATCACGCGTATTTCTACGCGGGCGATCTCTCAAAGAACACGCCGTTCGGCACCGGCACGCGAAATGTGTACATGCCGACGACGGGCGCAGTGATGTTCTTGCTGCAGCCGACGGGGACAGACTGGAAAACCATGTTCATCGTGACGAATAATTTTTATTTCTACTTCGATCACCTGCTGCTGAATGCGCCGCTGACGGTGGGGCAGATCATTCCGGCGGGTACGCTGATCGGCACCACGATCCCCGGCGGCGCGCTGGATCTCGGCGCCTTCGATCTCGCGGTTGCGCACACGGGGTTCGCGAATCCCGCGCGGTATGGCAAGTCGACGCTTCACGTGGTGAGTCCGTGGAAATATTTCACGCCGGCGTTGCAGCAGGAGATCTATGCGCACGTCTATCGCGCACCGAGTGCGGCAGACAAGGATGGACAGATCGATTTCGGCGTCGCGGGAAAACTGGTGGGCGACTGGTTTCAGCAGGGCTTGCCCGCGGATCAGAACAGCTCTGGTCCGAACGGCTGGCCGCGCTCGATCGCGTTCGTGTATGACTACTACGATCCGTCGGCCGTTCGAATCTCGATTGGCGGGACGATCGGACCGCCGGGCGTGTGGGCGATCGAGCCGACAGCGGTGCGTCCGGAGAACGTGACGCCGGCGAACGGAGTGGTGAGTTACCGGCTGATGTATATCGACGGCGTGGCGCAGTACGGGCAGATGCTCGTACAGATGACTGATGCGCAGACGATCAAGGTGGAGATGTGGGTTGGCCAGACCGTGAACAACACCGCGTTCGACGCGAACGCATTTACGTACGTGCGCTGAGTCGCGGTCGGCGCGCGCTTGCATATGGTTGCTCAAAGCAACTGATTCGCTCAGGTGGGGTGACCAATCGTTTATGCAATCCCCCCACCTATTTCACTCTGGCACATCCATGACAAAATCTTTCCGCGCGCTGCGTATGGCGGGCGCCTCGGCGCTCCTTTCGCTTCAGGCGTTCGCGCCCGTTTCCGCACAGGCGACCATGCCTGCTGTTCCGCCCGATGCGACGATCCGTTCGCGCACCGACGAGTTTCTTTCGCGCCTCGAATCGCTAGGCTACAGCGGCGGCGTGCTCGTGCTGCACGATGGAAAAACAGTGATCGAGAAGAGTTACGGATTTGCGAACCGCGAGACCAACGTGCGTGCAGACGAAAACACGGTCTACAGCATCGGCTCGATCACCAAGCAGTTCACCGCGGCCGCAATTCTGCGGCTCGAGGAGATGGGGAAACTCCGCACCACGGATTCGATCGGCAAATTTTTCGAGAGTGTCCCCGCGGACAAACGCGGCATCACGCTGCACATGCTGCTCACGCATACGGCGGGATTCGATTCTGATTTCTCGCCAACGGACTACGAACCGACCACGCGCGACGAGTACATGCGGCGCATTCTCACATCCAAGCTGCGCACGCCGCCGGGAGCGGCACACTACTACGCGAACTCGGGATACTCGATGCTCGCGGCGATCGTGGAGATGGTGACCGGGAAGGAGTACGAAGCAGCACTCACCGACCTCGTGCTGAAGCCGGCCGGCATGAACGAGACCGGCTACAAGCTGCCGCATTGGAATGCGACGCGAATTGCGCACGGATATCAGGGCGGCAGCGATTGGGGAACGATTCTCGCCCGGATCGCAGCACCGGGGCAGCCATATTGGGCACTTCGCGGCAACGGCGGATTGCACACCACGCTCGGCGACATGGCGCGCTGGGACGCGGCGCAAAATACGAGCTCCGTGCTGAGTGCCGTGAGCCGAAAGAAGTACACCACTGGCTACGTGAACGAAGGGCCGGAGGGAAGATCGCAGTACGCGTACGGCTGGGCGGTGATGAAAACTTCGCGCGGCACGCGGCTCGTGTCGCACAACGGCGGGAACCGGGTTTTCGTGGCGGAGTTTTTGCGCTTTGTTGATGAGGGAATCACGATTTTTCTCACATCCACGGTCTCCGAACTGACGGCCTCGCCGGTGGTGCGCTCGCTCGAACACATCGCATTTGGCGAGCCGTACGAGCTGCCACCAAAGAAAGTGATGGTCAGTGACGCGGCGCTGAAGGCTGCCGCGGGCACGTATCGCGCGAGCGATGGCAGCACGCTCACCCTGCGCTTGGACGGCTCGCGCTTGCTCGCGGACGCAACCGGACAGCTCGCGTTTCAGCTCTCGATCACGGGCGACTCGGCCGTTTCTCCTCGCGCGGCAGCGACGAACACAAAAACGACGGCAATGGTCGGTGCGCTCGTGAAGGGAGACGCGAGCCTGCTGATCGCCAATCTCGCCGACGCGCCCGACAGCGCCGAGACCGCGCGGGATGAGCGCGATCTGATGGCACAGAGGCAGAGTCGCTGGGGGCCGTACAAGTCGTTCGCGGTGCTCGGATCCGTTCAGCTTCCGCAGGGGCCGCTGCAAACCAACGTGCGCGTGGAGTTCGAGCGCGGCATCGCGACGAACATTTACGTGTGGGGCCCGGGCGGACGGATTATCGATGTCGGCGCGCGTCCGTACGAATCAACCGAGCTCACGCCGGTGAGCGCCGGCGAGTTCCAGACGTACAACATGCGCGCGGGAATGGGAATGCACGTGCGCGTGGAGGCGGGAGCGCTCCTGGTGGAAACGCCGCACGGGATGGTGCGGCTGGCGCGTGTTTCCGCGGAGAGAGAGCGCTAGTCGACCGCAGTGAGCGGGTACGCGTCGGCTGGATCCTGCTGAGAAGTTCCTGCGCTATCCGGAAGTTTCGCGGCTAGCCACTAACTTCTATATAGATGCATACGATTCGGGTCCTCTATGCTTTGGGGCCGTACGCGGTTTCGTTTCTGCGGGACCGCAGGCGGTGGATCTTCTGGGGCCGGCCGGTGCCGCGCTCACCGGAGATCCACGCGCGACGTGCGCGCCGGTTGGTCGAGGCAATCATTCATCTCGGCCCGACGTTCGTGAAACTCGCGCAAATCTTCGCGGCGCGCGCGGACCTTATTCCCGAACCGTATCTCTCCGAGCTCGGCAAGCTCATCGATCAAGTTCCGCCGCTCAGTTTCGAGACTGTCGCGGGGATCATCGAGCACAGCTACGGCGCGCCGGTGGACTCGGTGTTCGAGGCGTTCGAGCGGGCGCCTGTGGCGGCCGCTTCGCTCGGCCAGGTCCATCGCGCGCGCTACAAGGGCGAGTCGGTTGCGGTGAAAGTTCTGCGGCCGGGTGTCGAGAAGGCCGTGGAGGCGGATATCACGGCGGCGCGCCGGATTGTTTCCTGGGTGGAACGGTTCTGGGAGCATCCGTCGCTGCAAAGAATCGACGTGGTGCTCGACGAGTTCGAGGTGCGCATTTCCGAGGAGATGGATTTCCGGCTCGAAGCCGAGCATGGCGCGGAGATCGGTGCGAACTTCGCGGGGAATCGCAAAGTGGTTGTGCCAAAGGTGGTGCACGAACTCACGCGGCAGCGGGTGCTCGTAATGGAATTTATTGTTGGCACTCGGATAGATCGGCTCAGCACGGGGCATGTGGACGTCAAGCACATCGTCGCGACGCTGGTGGAGCTGTATGTGCAGATGATGTTCATAGACGGAATTTTTCATGCCGATCCGCATCCCGGGAATTTGATGGTGACTGACGACGGGCGGATCGTACTCCTGGATTTTGGAATGGTGGTGCGGGTTCCGCTCGAGACGCGGCGCGCGCTGATGCGAACATCGATTGCGGCGATCAAACGCGATCCGGATGGAGTGGCGGCGGGATTTGTTTCGCTCGGGCTGATCATTCCCGGGACCCCGCACGAGACGGTGCGATGGCTCGCGGATCTGCTTATTGCGAACGCCTACTCGCGAACCACCACGAAGGAGCGGATCGATGCGCTGCTCGCGGACCGGGTGATGAAGACGCTGTTTGATTTTCCGATTGTTCTGCCGCAGAATCTCGTATACTTTGGGCGGACCGCGGCGCTGATTGAGGGGATCGGGACGCGGTATGATCCGTACTTTCAGGCAGTGCCGGTGGCGAGTCCGGTGATATTGCGGATGAGGACCAAGATTTTGCGGTCGCTCGGGGAGAATGCGACGCCGAGTGTGGCGGAGGTGGCGACGGTGGCGGGGTATGCGCTTGGGAAGGCGGCGAGATGGGTTATGGATTTGATTCCGGGGAATAGTTCGAAACCACTTTCCAGGACAAATGAGATGACGAGTAACAGCATTGTGAAACTTTCTGTTTTGCTTCTAGCCCTATCAGTTGTCGGGACTAAAGGCGTCAGTGGTCAGGGGTCAGGGCCGCAGGCGACAGTGGAACAGCAGATCGTGCTGGCAACAATGCCGCTGCCTAAAGAGATGCAGGCGGGGGCTACGGTGATGGGATATAGAACCTTGGACAAGCTCGAGACGATTCGTGCGGGGAAGAACGGAATGATTTGTCTTGCGCAGTTTGTGGTCGAGAAAAATTTCCACGCGTCGTGTTACCACGAGGGGATGGAGCCGTTCATGGCGCGCGGGCGTGAACTGCGCGCGCAGGGCGTGAAGGATCCGAAAGTTGATACGGTGCGCTACGCGGAAGTTGCGAGCGGAAAGATCAAGATGCCAAAAATGGCGGCGCTGTATCAGGTATTCGGCAAGGGATACGACGCGGCGAAAGGAACGGTGGTCGAGGGCTCGACGCTGCTCGTGGTGTACGTGCCGGGCGGAACGGCGGAGAGCACGGGGCTTTCGCCGGTGCCAACCAAGATCGGTCCGTGGATCATGTTTCCGGGATCGCCAAAAGCGCACATCATGATCACGGGGTCGATGAGCCCGTAATCGGGTGAGCTAACCCAGCGTCTGCTTCAGCTCTTCCTTCGCATCGCGGCGAGCCGACGCGTCGGCCTTGATATCGCGAACGAGTTCTTCCACGCGGTCGCTCGCCGGAGTTCCACCTTCCATACTGCTTGCGACGAGCGCCGCGACCGAGGCGCTCGCATCGCTTAAGCGCTTCGCGAGCAGCTCACTCGAGGCGACGGCGTGCGAGCGCACTTCGCCGCTGGTGCGCGTGGCGGGGATCGCCGTTTCGAGGCGCGCGAGATCGGTTGCGATGTGGCACGAACCTTCAACCAGTTCGGTGACGGACGAGCGAGTCGCTTGCTCTGCGGATTTGTCGAACGCGGGATCGGCGCCGGCGAACGCGGCGGTTGCCTGATGCACGAGATCGAGCAAGAGGGTGCGCGCCTGGCCTTCCTGTAGCGCGTCGAGCGTTTGCTCAACGGTTCGTGCGAGCGCGGGCGGCAACTGCGACACATTCTCGAGCGAGTTGTGGTGGGCGGCAGTGCGCTGCTTGCTCGCGAGCAGAATGAGACCGCCCATCGCCGGCGTGAACAGCCAGAAGAGCGTTTCTCCGCTGATTGCCGCGCCAAATCCGGTGACGAACACGGCGAGAATGAGTACGAGATCGGAGTTCATTGTTCGCTCACGCCCGGCTCACGCGCCCGGCTCGCGCGGACGTTTCACATCGTTCGCGGTGCCGGTTGAATCGTTGAGACGCTTGAGCACTTCGATGCCGTTCCGACGCCAGCCATCGTTCTCGTGATACTGCTGCAAGAACTCCGTGAGATTTTTTCTGGCGACGTCGCGCTGGCCGAGCATGTACTCGGCCATGCCGGCGTGATAGAGCGCCATGTAGTGATTGGGCCAGTAGTCGATCACGAGTTCCATGATCGGGCCGGCGGACTTGTCGTCGCCGGCGTCGGCAACCGGATGGCCGATGTCGAAAACAACTCCAGCGGCTTTGAAGCGCTCGCCCTGCGGGAGCTTGTCGATGATGCGGCGCGCGTCGTCGATTTTTCCAGCGAGCGCGAAACACGCGGCGTGATACGCGGCGCCTTGGGTGGTGGCGGGCGGCTGCTCGCGATTTTGCAGGACGTTGATCTCGACGGCGTTGCAGTACGGCTTCGCGCGGCGGAACCAGCTCTCGGCGTCGTTGCCGATTGTAACTGGCGCGGTGCCGTTTGTTTGCGCGACTTGAGTTTGCGCGATGGCCGCGACGGGCGCCGGCGCGCGCACGACGAACCAGAGTGCGATGGCGACGAAGCCCCAGCCGAGGAGACGGTACGCGCGTGGCATATACTGTTAATACTCATTCGGGCCGCGAAGGGTCACCGTGAGCCGCGTCACGAATGCGCTATCATAAGTTCGAGCCGTAACTTTTGATAACCATTTTCCTTGTCAAAGACTTGAAACGCGATGGCCGCTAGAGGGCGGCCTGGACCTCAGCGGCGTGCCCCGCGGGATTCACCTTGGCGAAGATCTTTTTGATCTTGCCGTCGGGGCCGATGATGTACGTGGTGCGTTCAACGCCGAAATATTTGCGGCCCCAGAAGGTTTTCTCGACCCAGAGGCCGTACAGCTCGGCGACTTTGTGGCCGTCGTCGGCGAGCAAGGTGAATGGAAGTTTGAACTTCTTCTTGAAGTTCGCGTGTTTACGCCAGGAGTCTGGCGAGATGCCGAGGATCACGGCTTTGTCGTGAGAGAAGCGCGGAAAGAGATCGCGAAAGTCGCAGGCCTCCTGCGTGCAGCCGGGAGTGTTGTCCTTGGGGTAGAAATACAGCACGACGGTCTTGCCGCGAAAGTCGGAGAGTGAAACCTCCTCGCCTCTGTCCGATTTCAATTTGAAATCCGGCGCAAGTTTTTTCAGCGCGATCGTTGTGCTCATCGCGCGAGTTGCGCCTCCGCAATCTTCGTTCCCATGTCGTAGTGCACCCCGGTTTCCGCGCTGAATTTTATGCTGCTCTTCGATTCGAACAACGCGACGACGTCCGAACCGCCGAACTGAAAATACGAGAGCTCTTCGCCCTTGCGAAGCGCCGCACCTTTTTCGGCGGTGAGGATCACCGAAGAAACCTGACTCATGCCGATCGGCAGCACCGCGACGAGCCCGATGACGGACTCGATCACGATAAGCCCTCGCGCCTGCGCGAACTGGTATCCCACGTTGTCGGGCGCCTTGAAGCGGCGGCGCGGCGTAAGACCGTTGCGGCCATTCGCGCTTCCCGGCACCGGCTCGGCGACGATCTCGATCGAGACCTGCCCCGGAATCACCCGCGCCTCGAGCACCGTGCCCGCAACGGGAGTGTGCTGCCGATGGTAATCCGTTGGACTCAAAAACGCGTGCATGAAGTGACCGTCGGCAAACCGATCTTTGTACGGGCTCCCTTCGAGCAACTCGCCAACAGACCAGCGCAGCGACTTGACCGTGACCGAAGATTCGGAATCGATGCTCCAATGACCCGCGAAGGTCGAATCGGCTGGCGAGACGATGACATTCGGATTGGCGATATCTGCGACAGGGCGCCTGCCGGGTTTGGTATTGCGGGCGAAAAACTGGTTGAACGTTTTCCATCCTCCGTGCGGGACGAGATAGTCGTCCATGTTGTACTTCGGCGAGTCGTAAAACGTCTTGAGCGATTCGGCGGTGAGCGATTCCGGCGTGTCGAGAAACGCGCCCATCGCATTGGCGTAGCGGACCATCCACGCGGACAGCGGCGTGAGCGCGGGCATGCGGTCGCGCGGCGCGACGCGATTCTGCAGCGCGAGGAGCGGCGGTTGATCAAGGATAAAAGTGAATTTGCCGAGTTCGTCGTAGACTTGGCGGCCGGAACTGTTTTCGGACGGAACCCAGCGGAGCATCGCGTTGATCCACTCGAGGTAGTCGTCGACGGTTTTGATGTCGTCGAGTTCGGGGATGTTGTGCGCGCGCGCCTGCTCGATGGCGGTATTGAACGCTCCGGTCCAGCTGTTGGCCTCGATAAGTTCGATCAGCTCGGTGACGACGGCGTTCCAATGGTGCCGCATTTCGAATTCTCCCGGTTGCGCGCCGGGGGGAGCGCATCTGGTATTATTGTAGAGTAGTCGAGGGACCGGACGGGCAGCGCGCTCTCGCGCTCGATCGCGGGCGGCGTGAGTTTTCCACTGGTCGGTCAGCTTCGAACGGGGACGTGCTAGGCGCGGGTTAGGGTTTTCGGCTGCGAGGCGAGATTTTCATCCCGCAGGAGTCGCAGCCAGAAGCGCGGCGCTCGTCGTCACCTCGATGGCCGGTGGCCGCTCGAGATGTTTCTTGACCGTGCACAACTCGGCCGCGCGCATCACCGAGCTGCGATACTTCTCCGGAAAGTCAGCGGGCAGTTCGATCTCAAGCGTGATCCGATCGATCATGCCGCGCGGATCCGAGTGCGTGCGCTCAATGATGCGCATACCTTCGGTGGTAATTCCGCGCTGCCTGCAGAACTCCTGCACGTAGAATCCGGCGCACGTGCCGATCGACGCGAGAAAGAGCGCGAACGGAGTTGGCGCGTGCAGATCGGGCAGCTGGTCGGTCTCAATCGTGAACGGCCCGAAGTGCGCATCGACGCGCGATCCGCCTGGGAAATCGATGATCATTTCCATGTCATTGTGCCTTGTAGTCCAGATTGGCCGAGGACATCGGGCCGGCATCGATCACGTGGGTGTATTCGAGTTCTCGAAGCAGGTGTGCGGCCGCGGCCGAGCGCGCGCCGCTCGCACAGTAGAGAAGGATTCGCGAGTTCTTGTTGATCTCCGGCCGCTCGGCGATCTGCGCTGCGAGTGCGTCGAGCTGGATGCAAATCGCGCCGTCGAGATGGCCGAGCCAAAACTCGATACGCGTGCGGACGTCGATGACGAAATCGAGCGGGAGGCCGCGATAGGTGCTCTGCTGCTTCGCCTCGCCAGCCGTTACGTGCGCGTGGCCGGGCATGTCGAGAATCCGAAGATTGTATACATCGGGCAACTGCCGATCATTCCCGTGGCCAGCGGAATCAGTCCGAGATAACCCCACGCCGTTTGTGGTCCAACGTACACCAGCGAGAGAAGCGCGATACCGAGAATGATGCGTAGCGCACGATCCGCTGTGCTTTCGTTGGCGGGGAGAAGATTTGCGAACATTGGAGCCTCCTGAGTACTCCCGGAGTGTCGGCTGACACGGCGCGGAGATACATGGAGAGTACCCGGAGAAAGAGGGCGCGGGAGTCAGCGCTTCTACTGCAGAAAAGTGCGGGAAAGTCCTACAGCGATCTACGGCTGAGAGTGTTGTCCTTGGGATAGAAGTACAACACCACGGCTTTTCCTCTGAGCGAAGAAAGCGTCATTTCCTGGATTCCTGACTGGTGACGATCCCCATTTTCCTGCAGTTGTATTTCGCGCGATGCAGCGCGACGCCAGCGACGTCCGTTCGCTCATGCCACAACTTCGAGCCGGCAATAAACCCGATCAGATTGCATTGGCCATCATCGCCACCAACCTCATGCTTCCGTTGGCTAGCGGCGATTACCATGTTGATCGCGGCGTGCTTGGCGCCGACGGCAAGAGCCTCCTTGCGGCATGGAATCGCTCCACGACTGAGATGCGCCGTCGGGGATATTGGGATACAAAACAGGAAGTGAAGGCTCTCGAATGGATGCTCACGACGATCAAGACCGGGGGCTAGACCTCGCCCAATGAACTTCGACCAAATTAAGAAATCAATCGGTACCCATCTACGGCTTCGCCCGGTTGTGCGAAGTCGCACGTATCCCGGCGCTCCGAGGGAACTAGATGATGAGTGGAAGATTCAGGATGTTCGCGAGCATCCGTCGCGTGCAGTCCAATTGTACTGCGCGATGACTGGGCACGTCCTTTGGCTCGGAATCGACAACATGCAGGACTATCGGAGCTCCGGTCACTTGATGTTGAAGTGTCAACTCACAATCGACGGAAATGCAATCCACGTCGACCCGCTTCCCGACGTTCGCGGGCTCGCTCGCGATCATCGTGTTCACCCCTAGCCTTTACGAAAATGTCTGAGCGGATTCTCGATTCTCGCGGCAACGATGACTCCGATCTCACGAAGCCGCTTGGCGAGTTGTTGCTCGCGGTGCTAGCGGCTGCAGCTCGCCAACAACTTTGTCGCCGAGCTGCCAATCACCGGCGCAAGCCTCAAAACGGTTTGGAATACGAACTGGCCCGCTGCAACCGATCGACCCGTTTCTTTGCCAACTCAAGTCCCCAGCCGATTTTGCGATCGAGGCAGAGCAGCGTCCGACGTATCGTCAGTCGACAGCGATACTGGTGAACGTCGTCGCCGCCATCTTCAAGCGGAAACGCGAGCTCACCTGTTGCGAGGCGTTTGGCCACGACTGACATCGGTGGCATCGCCAGCATATCGATCGAGAGTGAATCCCGCCCGATGTCGAGGATCAACTCATACGCGGGTCCTCTGACAACACCCGCGCAATTGGTGCTGGACTCGTCGTTGAGGAAGCCGATGGCGACCCAAGTCCCCGTGATGCCGACGGTCGAGGGCGTCGCCAAATGGTCGTACTGGGTCACTGCAGCTTTGAAGGACTGAAGTTGCTCCTTACACGGCATGTGCTGGCGTATGGAGTGGAGAGGCGGCACGCCAATCGTGTCGGAACGAGATCCACCCCATTGCGCGTAGCTGTGTACTGGGATTGCGAACGCGAACGCCCAGATGAGGCGCGATGCAAGAATCACGTCATCGCTCCGGGTCGTCGTATGACACCAAGCAGCCAATAACATTTAGGTCGTACCGGCGGGTGGGGGCGAGCATCGACAGTAGGATATCGCAACTTATCAATGATTGCGATTGACCAAATCATGCCACGTCTCGCGAGCACATGCTCCCGCCTCGACGGAATCTCTCCACGCTCTCTGACACTCGGCACCAACTCAGTAGTTACTGGCGCAATTTCGTCGCGCACATTTGCGCCATCTTGCGCAGCGCCGGTGCGAGTGCCGACTTTGACGCATGCGAATGTCTCGAACGCAACTCCAATGTCTTATCGCCACGATGGTCGCCGTCGCTGGATCGTGCGCACGACCGGACGCCGTCACCGCGCCGATCGCTCGCGCGCACGCCGTGGCGAAATCGGTGTTAGGGCCCGGATTCGTCGACAATGGTTTGTGCGGCACGACCTGTGTGCTGCTCAACAACACGGGGCCGCTCTGGTCCGCGATCGCGTATCCGGACTCCGTGTCGATTCCAGTTTCGATTGCTGATGTGAAGTTCGCGCCCGCCGTCGGCGATTCACTCGCGATACAGATCGGCGGCGACTCCGCTGTGCTCGCTGCCGTCGGCTCCAGCGAGCTGATCGACATCTCCGACGGCCTGACGCATTCGACGTATTCGCTCGCCGCGCTCGCCCAAAACACGATTCTGTGGCGCTTCACGTCGACTGATTCAACAACGTTACACTTCACGATCAATCGCACGCTGGCGGACGGCGTCGAAGGTCAGCTCGTTCTTGTTGCGTCGGGTTCTGCTTCGATGGTGAGCGCGACGCGCCCATGGTATGCACCGAGCGATGCGAGCGGGTTGCTTCTCTCGGTCCGGAGCCGAAGCCAAACGTTGGGTGGCACGCGGCGCAATGACGCAAACGCGGCGTGCAAGGGCACCGTGACGGCGCAGTTCAGTTTTCAGTGTGGCGTATTGGTGATTGTCCAGCCGTTCGCAGCTGCCGACGGATTTCAAAATGTCGGCGCTAAATTTCAGAGCGGACACGGGCACGGCGCATCCTCTGGCATCAACGTGACGTTCAGCTCGGCGGTGAGCAGTGTCACGATTGTCGCGTACGATCCCACGTTCGCTGGAAACCAGGCAACGGCAACTGGCGCGGCTACACCGAACACGCTGCCATTTCCAGGCAACAATAAGCCCGGAGTTCCGCTTCAGGATACCGTCACGTTCCATGGGGCGATCACGAGCGTCGCGCTCACGCCCGCGTCGGCGGACTACGTTGCGTATTCGATGACTTTCAGCGTCGGTGGCGGCTCGTCCAGTACAACGTTGTCAATCACATCAGCTGCTGGCCCGCACAAAAACGGATCATTCACGACGATCCGCGGGGAGTCGAACGTGACTCTTCTGGCGGTGGTTAGCCCAAGCTCTCTCGCGCCGAGTATCAAGTGGACTGTCGAGGATGACCCGAACGACTTTCTAATCACAGCAACCCCGTCAACAGTCGCCGATGGATCGCCAAGCGTGTTCAGCGTACCTGATATGCAGCCAGCGGCCCGATTCGCAACGTACAAGCACCGCAGGGCTGCCGTCGGCCCGTTGCGGCTAGATTCGTTAGCGTTGTCGCTGCGAGTGCGGGCACAGGTTACGGACAACAACGGGCAAGTCGTGAAGAGTTCTGACTCGGTTACGGCACGCCAAGATACGATTGACACGATTCGGCAGGCTTACCAGGAAATCATCCACTTCCACGGCATTCCGCCGTACGGCGCTTTTATCCCCACCCCACGTGATACACCCAGCAACGCTGGGGATTTTGATTTCGCGCTTCTCGACCCTGTATTCGCAATGAAGCTCGATTCACTCAAGGCCGCGTTCACTAGCCAAGGAAATCAGTGGCAGGTCAATGTGATTTATCGCGACCCGATGCACAACAAGTACCATGCCAATAGCACGACGAGTAGTGGAGTGAGTTCTGGCAGCGCGAGGAACAGTTGGCACATCTACGGGTGCGCCGCGGATATTCAGACTTTTCCGTCGCTCCTTTTCGGCACGCCAACTGCGTCTGACTCTGCGCGAGCGCAGGCATTTCATGATCGCCTTGCCTTGATGGCTGGATCTCCACTATTCAAATTCAATATTGAGGCGCAAAAGCCAGCAAGGAACGGCCGACTGGGCAGCGGCGTCGGACATGTTCACGTTGACTTCTGCCCGAACTGACGGAGGACTAGTCATGACTGCAACGAGCGCCGGACATAATCCGCGACGCGTCAAGCGCGTATCCTTGATGATCGCGTTCGCGCTTTGTAGCGCCATCGCGGCACCCAGCAGCGGGCGTGGCCAGAGCGCTGCCGATTCGATCGCTCGCGGCCTGGATTCAGTCAGCGTCGGCGCGCGAGACGATGCCGTCGCTCAGCTCACCGAGCTTGGAATCGTGAACATCAACGCTGTTGTTCGAGCGCGGCTGATTTCGCTCTTGGAGAATGAGGGAACGACGGGCTTTTCGACAAATACCGACTCCGTTGACACCGACGAACTTTTCTCCAGCTACCTCGCGCGATTGGTCAGGTTGGTTGCGCAGTTTCAGGATGTGAGTTCCTTGCGTGGAATCTGTATTTCGACGGGGCTCGATGTGAACAACAGCGTTCGCCTCTTCGTCGCCGCCCATGCGGCTCAGGCGTATCCGTTCCTTGAAGAAGCTTGGGGACTGTCCATCGGGCGACTCGGATTGCTCCAGACGTTTGGTCAAATTCTTGGGAGCACTTCCGGCGGCCTGTCGACGGCGCAGTTGTCGACGATTCGCGCGCAGGTATACTCGGTCGCTGTTTCAAACCCCGTCGGATTTTTGGCTGCGGCATCATACGCGGGACTGGGTGAGCTCGCGCCGGTCGCGCAGCAGATCGCAGCGTCGGATCCTGACGCTGGCAATCGAGACTTGGCCGCGAGTGTTGCCTCACGGCTGAGCGCTGCGCAGGCGAATGCGTCAAGCGCGTCGCTCCTCACCAACAGCCAGAGTTGGCTCGACGCGTTTTGCCTAGGTGCGACGGGAGCACGAAACGGCGTGTGCCACTCGCTTCACAACGATTTCAACAACGCGATCAAACATCTCGACGGAAATCCAAACGCGGCGCGCAACGTGCTCAATGCGCTGATCAATCGAGCCAATGGCGCAACGAGCGAGGGAACTCTTAGCGCTGCGGAGGCTTCGGTTGTGCTTGGGAATGCCACTCTCGTGCTTTCGCGCATCTGACCTGATCTCTAGTGAAGACTTTCCAACTGGCTTCACTCGCGGCTGTCACGGCAATCGCGGCACTGCTCGCCGGGTGTGGGCGCGACGAACATCAAAGCGAAGTGAAGCCTGCTGCGTCGCCGACAACGGCTGCAGTACCGGACAACAGACAGGGTGCGCCGTGGGTCGGCTTACGGTTTCGTGACATGCCAGATAGCGTTTTCGATCTCGGCGGCGACACACTCATGGTCGCAGATACGGTTTTTCGCGCGCGGTCCGTCAAGTCGCGCGGCAATCAGCTGCTGTGGCTCCAGATTGGCGCTGGGCACGGTGTCAGCGGTGCTGCGGAATGGACCGTTCTAGCATCGCTGATTGTGCCGATAAAAGGCGACGAGCGAATATTTTTCGGCTGCAGGGTGAACAAGCGACGGGTTCGCCGCCTCGTCGCGCTCGGACTGTGGGAGGATGGCCCGTATTTCACCGAGATGCATCGAGCGTGGAAGGTCAACATCGCGTCGCGGTCATTCGACGAGATACCCGCCGCAGGAGTCGATTGCGTTAACTCCGACCACGGCGAGTAGACCGATCGTGCGCCGGCAGAGGCGACCTCCGTCGGACTATTTTGCCTATCAATCGAATACGATCACTAGAAGCAACTGCGGAAAAGTCCTTCAGCCGCCCCAAAATCCGCGCGTCATCGGTCGGTGTCGCCGCTATCACGAGTCTCGATCTCGCGGCGGGCGTCGTCGTGCGCGTGCCCGCTGGCGTGCCGCACGTGATTCGCCCGCTCGGCCCCGTGCCGCTGGTGTATCTGGTGTTGAAGGAAAAAGTCGGCGCGCGCTAGGGTCAGCGCGTAGCCAACCACACCTCGAGCGTCGCTCTTCCCCACTCTTCGAGTTTGTGCGCGTACGTGTCCGCATCAAACGCGCCGAGGTCGGCGATCGTGACTTTGTATTTCGTGCCGGCGGGTGGCGTGACGGGAAGCGCAGGCACTCCCCACTCTTCCGGCGACGTGTCCTGCCGCTCGCGCATCGCAGCCGCGAGCTTCGCGCGGTTATCGCCCTTGTTCCACACGCGATACAGCATGGTCCAGCAGGCCGCGAGCTGCGCGGGTGTGCGGCCGTTGGGATGCTGCAACGCAAACGTCGAGAACGCGAGGCCGTGCCGGCTCCCCCACGGCTGCAGACGCTGATGATCGAGCGCGAGCAGATGATCGAAACGCTCCTCGCACGAATCCGTCTCATCGGAAAATGCAACGCCACACTGCGCGCACGCGGTGCTCATGACATCTCTCCACTGCTGTCAGCGTTCATTAAGACGAAATATGCAGTAATGCGACAGATTGTGAACAGGCCGTAACCGATCCGTTCAGCCGAGTCGCTCGCCGCCCATCACGACGGCCATGATCGCCTTCTGGATATGCAAGCGATTCTCAGCTTCGTCCCACACGACGCTCTGCCTTCCATCAATCACGTCCGCGCTGACTTCTTCGCCGCGGTGAGCCGGCAGACAGTGAAGAAAAATCGCATCTGCCGCGGCACTGTGCATCAGCTTGTCATTGACCGTGAAATCGGCGAACGCTTTCATGCGGGCCTGCTGCTCGTCCTCCTGCCCCATCGAGGCCCAGACATCGGTGTTTACGACGTTCGCGCCGGCGATCGCCTCGCGAGGATCGCGGTGCAGCGTGACGTTCGCGTTCGCCTGCGCTCTCTTCAGGAGCGATGCATCGGGGTCGTACCCCTCGGGGCACGCGAGCGCGAGATCGAAGCCGAGGCGGTACGCGGCGTCGAGCCAGGAGTTCGCCATGTTGTTGCCGTCGCCAATCCAGGCGATCTTTTTTCCTTCGTAGGTTCCGAGGTGCTGGCGAATGGTGAGGAGATCGGCGAGCACCTGGCATGGATGATGGAGATCGGTGAGGCCGTTGATCACCGGAACATCGGCGTGGCGCGCGAGTTCGTCGACGTCGCTGTGGGTGTACGTGCGAATCATGATGCCGTCGACCATGCGCGAGAGCACGCGCGCGGTGTCGGCAATAGGCTCGCCGCGGCCGAGTTGGACGTCACGATCGGACAGAAAGAGCGCGTGCCCGCCGAGCTGCCACGTGCCGACTTCGAAGCTCACGCGAGTGCGCGTGCTGGATTTCAGGAAGAGCATCGCGAGCGTCTTGCCGACGAGCGATTTGCGGACGTTCACGCCGCGCGCCATGCGATCGGCCAGCGCCAGGAGGCCGATCAGTTCATCCTTCGTAAAATCTGGAATCGTAATAAAATCGCGGTGACTTTGATCCATCTCCCAATCTAGCTACAGAATGTATTTGCGGAGGTCTTCGTCTTCTGAAATCAATTTCAGGCGATCGCGCACCACCTTCGCGTCAATCTTGATGGGGTCGGTGCCGCGGTCGGGGAGTTCGTACATCACGTCCTCGAGCAGTGTGGTCATCACCGTGTGCAGTCTTCGCGCGCCGATGTTTTCCATTCTCGAGTTCACCATCGCGGCGGTTCGTGCCACCTCGGCGATCGCATCCGCGGTGATCTCGAGATCGACGCCCTCGGCTTTGATCAGCGCGGCGTACTGCTTGGTGAGCGCATTTTCCGGTTCCGTCATGATTCGAACAAAATCCGCCTCCGTCAGCGGCTTCAGCTCCACGCGAATCGGGAAGCGGCCCTGCAGCTCGGGAATGAGATCGCTCGGCTTGCTCACGTGAAACGCGCCGGCGGCCACGAACAGGACGTGATCGGTTTTCACCATGCCGTACTTCGTCTGCACGTTGCTGCCTTCGACGATCGGCAGGAGATCGCGCTGCACGCCTTCGCGTGAAACGTCCGGGCCGCCCATTTCGCCGCGGGCGCCGGCGATTTTGTCGATCTCGTCGAGAAAAATAATTCCGAGTTTCTCGACGCGTTCGAGGGCGTCGGTGATGACGTCGTCGGAGTTGATGAGCTTGTCGAACTCTTCGTCGAGGAGAATGCGGCGCGCGTCGGCGACGGTCACGGTGCGTTTTTTCTTTCGCTTGGGAATCAGTTCGGAGAGCATCTCGCCAAGGTTGCCCATGCCGCCTTCGCCCGCGCCTTGCTGGCCCATGATATCGAGCATCTGCGGTGACTGCTGCGAGACTTCGATTTCGACTTCGCGCTGTTCAAGCTGGCCGTCGAGCATGAGCTGCTTGAGTTTGTCGCGCGTGCGTTTGTGTTTTTCGCGCGAGGCTTCGGCCTCCTGCGTGACGCTGCCGCCGCTCGAGGCGACAAACACGCGCTCGGGTTGGGCGCCGGCAACGACCGGCGTATCGGCATCAGCAGGCGGCGGAAGGAGCAGATCAAGAATGCGCTCGTCCACGCGATCGTTGGCGAGATCCTCGACTTCAGACTCTCGCTCGTGCCTGACCATATCGATGGCACTCTCGACCAGATCGCGGACCATGCCTTCGACATCGCGGCCGACGTACCCGACCTCGGTGAACTTCGACGCCTCGACCTTGATGAACGGCGCGCCCGCGAGCTTCGCGAGGCGGCGTGCGATTTCTGTTTTGCCAACGCCGGTGGGGCCGATCAGAATGATGTTGTTCGGCGCGATCTCTTCGCGAATGGATTCGGGCGTGCGCTGTCGGCGCCAGCGATTGCGGAGCGCGATGGCAATGGCCTTCTTGGCATCGGACTGGCCTACGATGTAACGGTCGAGCTCCGCGACGATCTTCCTGGGAGTGAGATCGGCAAGGCGGGCGAGCGTCTGTTCGGTGCGGTTGGACGGCATGCGTGAAAGCTAATGCGGGCTGAAACCCCGGGGCCCGCCCCGCCGTTCTGTTTAATGCGGGGAACGATCCGTCCCCCCGCAACTGATTTCCGTCCCAGGAGCCAGCCATGCGACGTTCGTTCGCGGTCAACACCCTTCTCGCCGTAGGCCTCACCACGGTCGCCTCGCTTGGCGCCCAGCAGCCTTCGAGCTACAGCTACGATTTTCGCTCGTCCAGCGACCGGGAATCGGACGGCATGACCGGCACGGTTCGCGTGAGCGGCAACCGCGCGCGCATCGACCTCAAGGACCGTCACGGCGACAAAGAGTATCTGCTGCTGGAAAACGACGGCCGTTCGGTCACCGTAGTGAAGCCGGAGGACGAGAGCTACACGACATTCACCTCCAATGATTTCGCGCACATCGCGTCGATTGGCATCGGGGCGATTGGCAAGGCGATCACAATGAAACTTCGGTCATCTTCGTTCGAAACGGAAAAACTCGGGAACGGCGAGATGATTGCGGGCCGGCACACGGAGCATGTGCGCGTCATCGAACATTCAACAATGGAAGTCGGCATCATGGGATTCAGCTCGCCCGTGAAGCAGACGGTGGAGACCGAATACTACTATGATCCTTCGCTCACGCTCATGCGCAATCCGCTGATCGAGATCGTAGGATCAACGGCAACGGTGCTGCCTGCAACGGACGCCGGGTACGCGGAAAAGCAGGATAGTGTCAAGCGGAAATTCATGAAAGGCATGCCGCTCAAGACGATCATCAAGAATGTCAGCGATACTGGGAAGGAATCGCGGATCGTGCTTGAGGTCACTCGTTACGGAGCGACGAGGGTCAACGAGGCCGATCTGCGGATTCCGGCTGGTTACGTGAGGAAAGACAACGGACTCGGCGGCTTCAAAGTGAAGCTGTAGGCTCGATCACCGTGATGTTGGAATTCGTGTAGATACAAATCTCGCCAGCGATTTCCAAACCTTTCCGCACGATTTCCGGCGCCGTGAGTTTCGTCTCTTTGAGCAGCGCGCGCGCCGCCGAGAGCGCGTAGGGACCGCCGGAGCCGATGGCAAGCAATCCGTCGTCCGGCTCGATGATCTCGCCGGTTCCGGAGAGAATGAAGCCGGCAGTTTTGTCCACCACGACGAGCAGTGCTTCGAGACGGCGCAACACGCGATCCGATCGCCAATCTTTCGCGAGCTCAACCGCGGCGCGCTGAAGATTCTCCGGATGACGTTCGAGTTTCTCCTCGAACTTTTCGAACAGCGTGAAGGCGTCGGCGGCAGTGCCGGCAAAACCGGCGAGCACTTTGCCGCCCTTGAGCGTGCGGACCTTGACGGCGTTCGCTTTCATCACCGTGTCGCCGACGGTCACCTGGCCGTCGCCGCCTATCGCAACGCGGCCGTCTTTTCTTACCGCCAGGATAGTTGTCGCGTGGATCTCAGGAAGTGGCATCGCCAAAAGCTAACGCGTCGGATGGCGGACGGCACATGGCGGACGGCACAGGGCGGACGCCGTTAAAAACTACTGCGAACAGCGCTTCAGGATCTCGGTGGTCAAGTCGCGGACCTTGGCGATTTCGTCCGCGGACAGCGGGTACGATGCGCCAGCGCCCTTTTTGCCAGCGAAGCCGAGGAACTTCACCGCTTTGATAACGCCGCCAGCGGAATCGAAGGTCGCGTCCGCCGTTTCCTTTTCGGTGGGAAGATTCGTGCCCCATGAGACGGTTCCCGAAAAAGCGAGCGGATCGCCCTTCGTGTTGGCCGTTACATAGAACGTGCGATCGGGTTTGGTGACGGAGTAGATCAGGCGCTTTGAAATGCCAGCGTCTTTGTCGGCTGATGTGAGTTCTTTCGTGTGGCAGCTCGGATCGTTCGGTTCAATGAAGGCGAGAACTGCGGTGTGCTCCGCCGGAGGAGTGGCCCTCTCGACGGGCGCGGCAGCGGGCTTCGCGACCGCAGGGGGTTTCGTTGGAGATGGGGCCTTTTTTGGCGGGACGCTCGCTTTTGTCTGCGCGCCAGCGGGGTTCAGAGCGGCCAGGGTGGTAAAGATTGCGACGATCAGCGAGCTTCTCATCTATATAATACCTGCGTTTTGGGCTTCGGGTTGTACACTTGGGGTTTCAGTATAACCACTTGTGACCTTCGGAACTTATCCGGGGTTTTACTCTTGTGAATCAACCAAAGGATGGAGAGGTGGTAGCGCGAGTGCTGGCGGGAGACGTGGAAGCGTTCGCGCTTCTCGTCGACCGGCACCACGAACGCATGGCGCGCTCCGCCTATCATTTGCTCGGCAGCGAAGCGGACGCGGAAGAAGCGGTACAGGATGCGTTCGTGCGCGCATTTCGCGCGCTGGCCACCTACCAGGACCGGGAGCAGTTCGGCGCGTGGATCCTGCGCATTCTGGTGAATCGCTGTCGCACGCGGATTGTGCGCGAAAAGCGCCGCGAGGAAACCGCCGCCGAGTGGCTGCGCGAGACGAGTGCATCGTTCGAACCGCCCGACCATTTCGCGATGCAGGATGAACTCTCTCACGCGCTCGCACTCCTGCCAACCGAACAGCGCGAGGCCGTGGTGCTGCGCTACGCGAACGAACTCGACTACGAAGAAATGTCATCGATCACGGGCGCCGGAATATCGGCGCTCAAAATGCGGGTCAAGCGCGGGTGTGAACGCCTGCGCGCAATATTGGAGGCGAGTCGTGCAGGATCCTGAGAACTATCTCCCCGAGCCTATTCGCGCGCGTCTGCGCGCGCCCGTTCAAATCAGCGCCGGCGCGCGCGCCCGCGTGATGCAGCGCGTGCGCGAGGCGGCGCGTTCCAGCCGCGTGGCGCAGGAACCTCGCGGCATGGTGCGGCCCACAATCCTCGGCGCGCTGCTCGCGGCTTCGTTCGTTGTGGCGATCATTGCGGGCGACACAGGTTCCGGCAACGGCGGCGAACATCGCACGCTCGCCGATACAATTGCCGCGCATTTCGCGGCGGCAGCCGCGGCAGCGGTGCCGGTGGATTCGGCGCCGAGCATCGATCCGAAGCGCATGATCGCGGCGGCCGATCAAACGCGGCAGAGATGAACACGTCGAGAGAGCGGCTCCTGTGGATCGGCACGGCGGTGATGCTGGGGATCGGCTACGTCTTGCTAGGGCGCGGCGAGACGACGATGTCGCCGGTATTTCTGCTGGCGGGTTACATGGTGCTGGCGCCGATGGCGATCCTCTCGAACGGGACGAGCCGAAAAACGAGTTGAACGATTGGTTGCGGGTTGCGGGTTGGTGGTTGCGGGTTGGTGGTTGTTGCTGGTGGATTGGGGGAGACGTGCTATCATGTGTGGATGCCGTTTTCATTCGATGACGTAGTCGCCGCGCGCGACCGAATTTCTCCGTACCTGGCTCCAACTCCGCTCCGAAATTATCCCCAGCTCGACGCGCTTGTCGGCCATGGCATACAAGTCTGGGTGAAGCACGAGAATCACCAGCCCACGCAGAGTTTCAAGGTTCGCAACGGGCTCTCAGCCGTGACCGCGCTCTCGCCGGAAGCTCGTGAGCGCGGCGTGATTGGCGCGAGCACGGGGAATCACGGACTCGGCCTCGCCTACGCGGGAAAAGCGCTCGGCGTGCGCGTTGCGATCTGCGTGCCGGAGAACAACAACCCGGATAAGAACGCCGCGATCCGCGCGCTCGGCGCGGAGCTGATCGAGACCGGCGTCAACTACGACGAAAGCCAGGCAACCTGCGCCAGGATCTGCGAAGATCGCGGCATGACGCTCGTGCACTCGACAAACAATCGCGACGTGATTGCCGGCGCCGGCACGATGACGCTGGAGATTCTCGAGCAGCGAACGGATCTCGACGCAATTGTGATTGCGCTGGGGGGAGGATCGCAGGCGGTTGGCGCGCTGACGGTTGCCGCGGCAAAGAAACCTTCGCTCACGGTCTGTGCCGTGGGCGCGGAGGGAGCCTCGGCGCAGTTCGAGTCGTGGAAATCGGGGAAAATGCTGAGCGGGATGCCCGTCAAGACTTTCGCCGAAGGCATCGCGACAGGCGCGGCGTACGAGATGACCTTCGAGACGCTGAAGGACGGACTTCGCGACTTCAACACGGTGAGCGAGGACGAGATGTACACGGCGATTCGCGACTACATGCGAATCACGCACAATGTTGCGGAGGGAGCTGGCGCCGCAGGGTTGGCGGGGCTGCGCAAAATGGCGCCGAAGTTGGGCGGGCAGCATGTGGCGGTCATTCTGTGCGGAGGGAATCTTTCGAACTTGCATTTGCGCCGGGCGATCTGCGTATGAACTGCGTTGGAGGATCGACGTTGGAGGATCGACGCTGGAGGATCGACGCTGGAGGAACGTAGACCAAGATTGACATCTTCCATCTTCGATCTTCGATCTTCCATCTTCGAACATCCTCACGCACGCGGGTGGGCTTGCTTGTACACCTGCTTCAACCGCTCGACTGAGGTGTGGGTGTAGATCTGCGTGGTTGAGATCGAAGCATGTCCGAGAAGTTCTTGCACCGCGCGGAGATCTGCACCGGCGTCCAATAGATGAGTCGCGAAGGTGTGGCGCAGAGAGTGCGTAGACAGGCCGGCGCCCTCGTCGACCTGTTTGAGCCAGCCAACGACTGCGTTTTGAATTCCCTTCACGCTCATCCGCTTGCCGCGATTGCTGAGAAAGCATGCGGTGCGATCGGCGGCGATTCCGAGATTGCGGCAGAGTTCATCGCGCGAGCGTTCGTAGTTTCGCAGCGCGGTCTGCGCGTGCGTGCCGACAGGGACGATGCGTTCTTTTCTCCCCTTCCCTCGCACTTTCACCAGACCGGCGAGGAGATCGAGATCGGGGCGATTGATACCGCGGAGTTCGCTCAGGCGAAGGCCCGCTGAATAAAACAATTCGAGAATCGCGAGATTGCGAACGTCGGCGTATTTCCCCTCGGTCGCGCGCGTCTCTGCCGCCTTGAAAAGTGTTTCGACTTGCGTACGATCGAGATAGCCGGGTAGATATTTGTCGGTCTTCGGCGATCCCACGGTGCGCGCTGGATTTATCTCGACGACATCGTTGCGATGGAGAAAGGCATAGAAGGTGCGCACGGCGGAGAGCGTGCGGGCAATGCTTCTCTTTCCGAGGCCGCGGCGCGTGAGATGAGCGAGAAACGATCGCATCGCGAGTCGATCGACCTTTCCCCAATCGAGGCGCTCGATTCCATAGTAGGGGCCGAGAAAGGCGCAAAACTCGTCGAGATCGCGCGAATATGCCTTGACCGTGTTTGGCGAGACGTCGCGTTCGCGCGCCAGATGCGTGAGGAACACCGTCACGAGCGGCGGCCGCTCGATGGCGGACGATTCCTCGTTGGTATCGCGATTGCCGGAATGAGCCGATGGCATCCTACTGTAACATACCGCGCGATGACGTAAGTTTCTGCCCTATGCTGATTGGCGTTGCCGGAATGATCGGATCGGGAAAGACGACGCTCGCGCGCGCGCTGGCGTCGCGTTTTGGTCTGCAGCTCGCGCTCGAGAGCGTGGACGACGAGAATCCGTGGCTCGAACGGTTCTACGAGGGCGGACCCGAGGCGATGCGCTCGTGCGGAATGCATCTGCAGCTGCACTTTCTCGCGACGCGATTCGCGGCGATGCGCCGCATGCGAGCGATGGGCGGGAGCTGGGTGCTCGACCGCAGCTGGTACGAAGACGCCGAGGTCTTCGCGCGCGGTCTGTACGAAGAAGGCTTCATGAGCGTGGACGACTGGCAGCTCTATGAGCGGCTCTACTCAGAGCTGCTCCACGCTCCGGCCGCGCGGCCGCCGCGCCTGATGCTCTATTTGCACGGTCCGCTCGACGTGATTCTCGAGCGGATTGCAACGCGCGGGCGTCCGAAAGAACGCGATGCCGATCCGGAATATTTCTCCTCGCTGCATGGACGCTACGAGCGCTGGATCAGCGGCTTCAAGAAGTGCCCGCTGCTGAAGCTCGACGTTCGCGAGTATGATCTGTTCACGGATCCGGCCGGCGCGGCGGAGGAAATCGCATCGCGCGTGCGGACCGAACTCGAGGGTGAGATTCCGCAGACCGAGCTATGGCCCGCTGCTACCGTGCGGCCGCTACCACTGGGTGATGTGAGCCCACACGCCGTTTAGTTCGGCCGCACCGACCACCACAATAAGCCGGTCCCCGGCAGTGAGGGTCAGATCCGGCCGCGGTGCGAGCATATGCTCGCCACGAATGATCGATATGATGCTCATGCCGAGTTCGCCCAGTGATGCTTCGTTCTCGGCGACGGTTCGCGATGCCAGCGAACTCTCGGGCTTCAGCACTCCGACAACGAGCCTGCGCTCTCCGGGAAGCTCGGCTGGCGCGCCCGACCGCAACAGTGAGACGAGGTCGAATTGCGCGGTCTCGGAAAGATTCGGCAGCGACTTCTGTTTCAGGATCTTGAGCGCGATCTCGAGATGTTTTTCATGATGCGCGGGTGAGTCCGCGCGGCTCGTCACCTGCGCTTCGTACACGCTGCGATACTTGAGATTCGTGCTGAGTCGCATCTGCACGAGATAGCTGATCACCACAGCAAGTGTCGCGGGCACAAGCAACGTGTAGCCGCCGGTCATCTCGGTGACCATCATCATCGTCGCGATCGGCACATGCGCGCATCCGGCAAACACTGCGGCCATGCCGACGATCGCGAACGGCGCAGCTGGCTGGTGAAACACCGTAGCGCAGGCGCCGCCGAGCATCGCGCCAACAAAAAGCGTCGGAGCGAACACGCCTCCTGATCCGCCCGAGCCCACTGTGAAGCTCATCGCGATCAGCTTCGCCGCCACGAGCAGCGAGAGCGTGCTGAGGGCGAGGTTGCCGTCGATGGCCTGCTGCATCCAGCCGTATCCGCCGCCGATCACTTTCGGCACCGCGAGCGCGATGAGGCCCGCCATCAAGGCGCCGATTGCCGGCCGAAGCCAAGGCTTTACGGGAAGACTCCGGAAAAAATCGCGCGCGGTGTAGAACACCATTGGCACAACCGTCGCGAGTATTCCCGCCGCGAGACCGAGCACGAGGTACCACAGATAGTCGACCGCCGTCGGGAGCTGTCCAACCAGCGACGAAACGCGAAAGAGCGGCTGGAAGCCGACGAACATTCCGTTGAGCGCGTATGCGACAATTGCGCCGATGGTGGTATACAGCAGCGCGTTCGGCTCGAACTCCATATCGGCGTAAAGAATTTCCACGGCGAGCAGCGCCGCACCGATCGGCGAACGGAAGATCGCCGAGAGTCCCGCGGACATTCCGACGAGCAGCAGCAGGCGACGGTCGCGGCCCGAGCGGCCGGTGAGCGTCGCGTACCACGAGCCGAGTCCGCCGGTGATGAGCGCCATCGGACCTTCGCGGCCGGCCACGCCGCCGGAACCGATGGTGATCGCCGACGCGATGAGTTTCACGAACGGCACACGCGCGCGCATCTGGCCATCGCTGCGATGAAACGCCTTAATGACCGCGTCGGTGCCGTGGCCTTCGGCTTCGGGCGCGAGATTTTCGACAAGCAGGCCAACGAGAAGGCCGCCGAGCGTCACCACGGCGGGGATCAGCCAGAACCCGTACGGCCCGATCGACTCCTGCGACGCGCCGCCTTCATTGGGAAGGCCCGGCGCGACGTAGCCAGCCATCTTCTTCAGGAAAAGCCAGGTCGTTCCGCTGAGGAGCGCATTGAACAGTTGCGCGCCGATCGCGCCCGCGACTCCGAGCGCGACGGTATCGAACAGGAGGCGTCGCTGCCGCTGATCGGACGACGGCAGCGACGCATTGATGCTCATCCGATCAACGATTTCCAGCGCCGAGGGACGACTCGCCGGCGGTGATGGTGAATCCGTCGCGGCGATTCTGCGACCAGCACGATTCGGCTTCGTCTTTGCACACGGGACGCTCTTTGCCGAAGCTCACGACTTCGAGACGCGAGGCGTCGACACCCCGCGCTTCGAGATAGCGCTTGGCCGCGGCGCTGCGGCGCTGCGCGAGCGCGAGGTTGTAGGAGTCGGATCCGCGATCGTCGGCGTTGCCGTCGATGCGAATGCGGAGAGCCGACTGCGACTTGAGCAGCGCGGCTTTCGCGTCGAGCGTTTGCTGTGCGTCAGCACGAATGTCGTCTTTGTCGAGATCGAAATAGATCACCGACGCGAGCGTGGCGCGCGCGGCGGCCGCGGCGTCGCGCGCACGGCGCGCGGCTTCGTCGCGGGCAGCGGCGTCGCGGCGGGCGGCGTCGGCGCGCGCGATGGAGTCGGCGCGCGCAGCGGCGGCGGCCCGGGCGCGCGCGTCGGCGGCGCTGTTGTCGACGACGGGCGCTGCCTGCGGCGGCGGCACTGGCGCGGGCGCCTTGTGGCACGCGGCGAGCGCGAGCGCGGCAGCGACGGCGGTGAAGCGCAGAGAAGTCTTTGTCATCGGATCCTCTTGGGTGGGTTGGGCGTCTTTGTTGGACGCACGGGTTTGGAACGACGCGCGGGGGCGTGTTCGAAAAGCAGATTCACTTCGGGCGGCGTGAGATCGAGCGTGGCGATCAGTGCGTGCACGCCCGCCGCGAGCTCGCGCGCGCTGCGATCGGAGAGTTCTTCGACTGCGCTGAGCAGCGCTGCCGTGGGAGAGGCTGGTGCGTGCTTCAGCAGCCGCTTGCCCTTGGGGGTGAGCGAGACGTTCGCAATGCGGCCATCTTGCTTCGACTTTCGTTTCGTCACGAGTCCGGCCTTCACCAGCCTCGCAACGACAATCGACACGGTGCTCTGCTGCGTGCGGGCGCGAACGGCGAGATCGTTCACCGAGAGCGACTCGGCTTCCGCGAGCTGCTGCAACAGAAAGAGCTGAGCGTTGGTGACACCCGTACTGCGCTCGACGCCGCGCGCGGAATGACTCAGCGCGGAGATGAGCGTGCGGACCCCTTCGAGGGCCCGGGCGCGGACGGACGAACGTTGAGCGGTACTGCGTGGCATGCGGTACAGAGTGCGGTGCGGGGTGCGGTGCGGGGTGCGGTGCGGGGTGCGGGAATATTTTGTGTTGACGTCAATATATACCATCCCGGCGCGCGAACGGAAGTTCGGGTAACCGCCTAACCCCTAGTCGCCGAGCGCCGAGGGCACGATCTCGCCCAGGCGCACGAGCAACGGATGGATCGTCATTCCCTGCACCACAATCGAGAACGCTGCGACGGCGAACGTCACGGTCACCACGCCGCCGCGGCCGGCGAGGGTATCCGGAAGCCCGAGCGCGAGGGCCAGCGCGAGCGCGCCGCGCAGGCCGCCCCAAAACAGCACGTGCTGGTCCTGCGAACGCACGCGAAGCGACGACGCGCGGAAGAGCGCCGAGATCGGGTAGATGGACGCGGCGCGGCCCACAAGCACGAGCACAATCGCCGCGATCGCCGGCCAAACTTCCGCCGCGAACGACTCCCGCGCAACGCGCATGCCGATGAGGATGAAAATCACGGAGTTCGCGAGAAACGCGGCGAACTCCCAGAAGCTCATCAGGTGATCGCGCCGCACCGCTGAACCACGCGCATGCAGTCCCATATTGCCGACGAGCAGTCCGGCCGTCATGCTCGCGAGAACGCCCGACGCGTGAACATGCTCAGCGAGGAAGAACGAACCGTACGCAGCGATCGCCGTGAACGTGAGCTCCACAAGATGATCGTCGGTGCTCCTCGCGAGGGCAATCGCCGCGCCAGCGACCGCCGCGCCGACGCCGATTCCACCAACAATGCTGACGACGAGTGACCACGCGACCGCCGGCACCGTCATCGATTCGCCGGCCGCGAAAACGATCGCCAGCCCGAAGAGGATCGCCGCCGTTGCATCGTTGAGCAAACTCTCCGCCTCGACCAACAGTCGCATGCGCGGCGTGACATTCACCGCACGGAAAGTCGCGACAACAGAAACAGGATCTGTGGCGGCGATGAGCGAACCGAACAACACGGACTCGGGCCACGGCCATTTGACCAGCGCATGCATTCCGGCGGCGACCACGGCGCCGGAAATGAGCACGCCGGCCGTCGCAAATGAAACAATCACTGCTAAATCGCGGCGCAGTTCTGCCCACTCGATGTAGAGCGCTGCCTCGAACACCAGCGGCGGGAGCAGCACCATATAAATGAGCTCTTTCGTGAGCTCGATCGCCGATCCGACACCGAGCAGCGCAAGCAGTCCGCCCGAGAGCACCAATCCCGCCGCGTACGGCACGCGCAGGCGCCTCGCGATCATCGCCACGACCGCGGCCACCAGAAGGATCACGCCGAGACTTTTGATGTTCATTTGCGCGCCGCGAAGGTTAGCGGCGATAGCGCTGAATCAGCGCGTTGGTCGAACTGTCGTGCGTGAGGCTGGCGCTCGCCGGCCCCTCGAGTTCACCGACAATTCGCTGCGCGAGCGCCTTCCCGAGTTCGACGCCCCACTGATCGAACGAGTCGATTCCCCAGATCGCGCCCTGTGTGAACACGGTGTGCTCGTAGAGCGCGACGAGCGCGCCGAGTGCAGCCGGCGTGAGCTGCTCCGCGAGAATCGTATTCGTCGGCCTGTTGCCTTCAAATACACGATGCGGCACCAACGATTCTGCCGTGCCCTCGGCCCTCACCTGCTCAGCCGTTTTTCCAAAGGCCAGCGCCTCGGTCTGCGCAAATACATTCGCCATGAGAAGATCGTGATGCCGGCCGAGCGGATTGAGTGGTTTCTTGAACGCAATAAAGTCGCACGGAATGATGTTCGTTCCCTGATGAATCATCTGATAGAACGAATGCTGGCCGTTTGTGCCAGGTTCGCCCCAGTACACCGGCCCAGTTTCGTAATTCACGCGCGCGCCGTCGAGCGTCACGTGCTTTCCGTTCGACTCCATGGTGAGCTGCTGGAGATACGCCGGGAAACGTTTCAGGTATTGGTCGTATGGCAGCACTGCGACGGTTCTTGCGCCGAGGAAGTTGCTGTTCCAAACCCCGAGCAGGCCCATAAGCACGGGAAGATTTTTCTCGAACGGCGCGGTGCGAAAGTGTTCGTCCATCGCGTGGAATCCGCTGAGCATCGCTCGAAAATTCGCGGGCCCGACGGCAAGCATCGTCGAGAGGCCGATGGCAGAATCCATCGAGTACCTGCCGCCGACCCAATCCCAGAAGCCGAACATGTTGGCGGTGTCGATGCCGAACTTCGCGACGCCTTCTGCGTTCGTCGACACCGCAACGAAGTGTTTCGCGACCGCGGTCTCATTGCCGAGCGCGCCGACGCTCCACTCGCGCGCGCTCTGCGCGTTCGTCATCGTCTCGAGTGTCGTGAATGTCTTGGACGAGATGATGAAGAGCGTTTCGGCAGCGTCGAGATCGCGCGTCGCCTCGACAAAATCGGTGCCGTCCACGTTCGAGACAAAGCGCACGCGCATATCGCGGTCGCTGTAGGAGCGCAGGGTTTCGTACGCCATGACCGGCCCGAGGTCCGAGCCGCCAATGCCGATGTTGACGATATTGCGAATACGTTTGCCCGTGTGCCCCTTCCACTCGCCTGAACGAATGCGGCGCGTGAACTCTTCCATGCGGCGCAGCACGTCCTGCACCTGCGGAACGACATTCGTGCCATCGAGCATGACGGAACTGCCTTCCGGCGCGCGCAGCGCCATGTGCAGCACCGCGCGATTTTCGGAGACGTTGATTTTTTCTCCCCGGACCATGGATTCGATCCGCTCCCGGAGACCGCACTCGTTCGCGAGCGCGAGCAGCAGCTTCAGCGTCTCGCTGGTGACGCGCTGCTTGGAGTAGTCGAGATAGAGTCCAGCCGCCTCCGCGGCGAGCCGCTCGCCGCGCGCGGGGTCTTCCGCGAACAGATCGCGCAGATGCGTTGTACGAAGCTGCTCCCAGTGCGCGTGCAGCGCCTTCCACGCCGGACGAGCCGTCAGCGATTCAGCCATTTCCCCTGTTCCCCATTGCGCGTTCGACCACACCGGGCGGCGGACTCTGCGCGAGAAGATCCGCGATCTGATTCACAGTGAAATCAGGCGCTGGATACTTCGCCACGTCCGGATCCAGCGCGTAATGGCCCTGTTTCGGAAAAACGGTCGTTACGCGATCGCCCCAGATCGATTTCACCGCGGACAGAATGTGGATTTTATCGTCCACCAAAATGTACTCGTCGGCCGGGTACCTCCGCTCCACCTCGTCGAGTTCCTGCTCCTTGTGCACGTAGAGCAGCACGCGCCCATCCACAGCGGCGAATAGACCCGAGCGTTCGATCTTGAGCGGCTGAAATACGACGTCGCCGTCGGTGAGAATGACCGTCTTTCCCCACTTCGAAAGATGCGCGAGCACGTCCAGCGCGCCCGGATACACGCGGTCGCGGAACGGATAGTTCACCAGGAACGATGAAATCGCGAGCAGGCTTGGATCGTGCGGATCTTCGAGGCGAAAACGCTGCAGCGTGCCGAGATAGTCGGCGTACCCGAGTTCGCGCCGGTGCTCCTCGAAGATTTCCCAGTAGCGCTGCTCACGCTCCTCGCCCACGTCGCGTTTGAGCGCCGCGCGCAGGTCCGCAATGACGCGGTCGTTGTCGAGCAGTGTGTTGTCCACGTCGATGAGAAAAACGAATCGGTCGCGCATGCCGTGTCAGTGTGCGTGAAGATCTGCCGCGGCGGCCTCGTCGATCATCCAATGCAGCCGCGCGCTGCCGGGCTCGATTGCCTGCGCTGGAAGTTCGTCTGGATTTCGTTCGCCGTACAGGACGCGCCGCAGGATCGCGGCCTTGTTGCTGCCAGACACGAGAAAGAGCACCTCGCCCGCGTCGTTCAGAATCGCCGGCGTGAGGGTCAGCCGCCACATCTTCACCGCCTCAACGTGCTCGGCCATCGCCCAGTGTGTTTGCTCGTGAACGGCCCGCATGTGCGGAAAGAGCGACGCCGTGTGCCCGTCGGCGCCAAGTCCCAGGAGCACGAGATCGAATCGCGTGCCGGGCGAGCCACGCGAGGGGCCAGTGGACGTGCCGAACGCCTCACGCAGCTCCTGCTCATACGCCGCGGCTGCGACCGGTGGAGAATCTTCTCCGCGCATACGATGCACGTTCGCGGCCGGAATCTTGATGCGATCGAGCAGGGCCTCGCGCGTCATCCGATAATTGCTCTCGGCGTCGTCCGGCGGCACGCAGCGTTCGTCGCCCCAGTAAATATGAACGTTCGCCCAGTTCACACGGGATGCATTGCGCTCCGCTGCGAGCAGCTCGTACAGGGCGCGTGGCGTGCTGCCGCCCGAAAGCGCCACGCTGAACCGCCCCCACGAGGCGACGGCACTGTTGGCGGAAAGTATGAACCGGTCGGCCGCTGATTTGATCAGCAGTTCGTTCGTGTCGAATACTTCCAGGTTCGCACCATCGATCATATCAGCTTGCCTCATGCACGCGCGCTTCCGCGTGCCCGTCCGGGTGTCCTGCGAGCACGCGCGCGACGGATCGCGCGATCATCAGCTCTTCGTCCGTGTGCATGACGCGAACCGCAACGCGGCTCGATGCCGTGGAGATGAGCGCGGCGTTGCGCTCGTTCGCGGTGCCATCGAGCTCGATCCCGAGAAATCGCAGGCCGTCGCAGATGCGCGCGCGAACGGGAGCGGCGTTCTCGCCGATCCCGCCGGCAAACACGAGCGTCTCGAGTCCCTCGAGCACAGCGGTAAACGCACCGATCCACTTTCTCGCCTGATAGCAGAAGAGCGCGACAGCCTCCGCCGCCCGAACATCGGTGGATTCGCGCGCGAGGAGGTCGCGCATATCGGCAGAGGTCCCGGAAATACCGAGCATGCCCGACTCGCGATTCATCATGCGCTCGATTTCCGGCGCGCTCATTTTCTCGAGGCGTGAGAGGTAGGACACCAAACCCGCGTCCACGTCGCCGACGCGAGTGCCCATCACGAGCCCCGACGCCGGCGAGAAACCCATGCTCGTGTCGACGCTCTTGCCGCCGCGCACGGCAGCGAGACTCGCGCCGTTGCCCAGATGCGCGAGAATCACACGACCATTGGCGGCGGCGCTGCCCGCGTCGCGCGTCAGCTCTTCCATGAGGCACGAGTACGACAGCCCGTGAAATCCGTAGCGCTGCACGCCTTTCGCGTCGAACCGCCGCGGAATCGCGATCAGCCTGGCGATGCGCGGCATTCCGTGATGGAAGGCGGTGTCGAAGCACGCGATCTGTGCAAGCGCCGGATGGCGGTCGCGAAAGAGTTCGATCAGCTCGATTTCGTGCGGGAGGTGCTCGGGCACGAACGGACTAATGGAGTGGAGTTCGCGCAGCAGCTCGGCGGTGATGGGCTGCGGCTCGGTGTGTGCCATCCCGTGCACCACGCGATGTCCAACAGCGCCCACCGTCGCGAACGCGGGATGCTGCTGAAGCTGGTCCATGAGATCGGCAGCCGACGTGCCCTCGACGCTTCCGTTGTAGATGCGCTCGAGTTTTTCCCCAGAGCTGAAGATCGCAAACTTGATGCTCGAAGAGCCGCCGTTGATCGTGAGAATATTCGTGGCGGCCACGCTCATGCGGCCGGGCAGTGCCATCCTCCCACGGTTCCGGCGAGCGCGTCGGCCTCGATCGGTCCCCAGGTGTGTGCTTCGTACGAGTGTGCCGGCGTGACGTTGTCGAGAATCGGCTCGATGATCTTCCACGCGGCCTCGACGCAATCTTCACGCGCGAAGAGCATCGCGTCGCCGTCCATCGCGTCGCCAAGGAGTCGCTCATACGCGTCCATCTCATCACCATCCGGATGATGCACCACCGTAAATGCCGCGGGCTCCGAGACGAGCGCTTCGCCCGCCCGCTTCACCTGCGCGCCGATCGTAATGCCGACCTCGGGGTTCAAACGAAACTGCACAAAGTTCTGTGCGCCGCCCTCAGGCGCGAAGAGCACCGGCTTCTTGAACCTGACGAGCACCTCGGTGCACGTCGCGGCGAGGTATTTCCCGGCACGAATAAGAATCGGAACGCCCTGCCAGCGCGGAGAGTCGATGCCGAGCCGCACGGCCGCAAACGTCTCGACCGTGGAATCCGCCGGCACGTCCTTTTCACTCTTGTAGAGACTGCACTGTCCGCGCACAACGTCTGCGGCGCGCAGCGGGCGAATGGATTGAAACAGCTTCACCTGCTGGTCGTTCACCGCGTCCGCATGCCCGAGCGCGGGCGCATCCATCGTCAGCAGTCCGAGAACGAGCAGGAGATGATTCTGAATCACGTCGCGGATCGTTCCCGCCTCTTCGTAGAATCGTCCGCGGCCCTCGACGCCGAAGGTCTCCGACATCGTGATCTGGATGCTGTCGATGTAGTCGCGGTTCCACACCGGATCGAGGAAGGTGTTGGCGAAGCGGAACACGAGCAGGTTCTGCACCGCCTCCTTGCCGAGGAAATGGTCGATCCGATAAATGCTTGCTTCGTCGAACTCGGAGTGCAGCGTGGCGTTGAGCGCTATCGCGGACGCGAGATCGCGGCCGAACGGTTTCTCCACTACGATTCGCGCGCCCACAGCGCATCCGGAGCGGCCGAGTCCGGCAGCGACCGTCGCGAATGCATCAGGCGGAATCGCGAGGTAGTGCAGCGGATGCGCGGCGGCTCCGAGCAGTGTGCGCAGCTCGACGAACATTTCGGGCTTGGTATAATCGCCCTCGAGATAAATGAGCCGCGAAAGAAGCGTGCCGAGCGCCTCGGCATCAAACCCGGAACGCTGCCTCAATTCATCGGTGATGCGCTGTTTGAGCAACTCGAGCGTCCACCCCGAATGCGCGATGCCGATGACCGGCATGTCGAGGCGTCCGTGCTTGGCGAGCGCTTCGAGCGCGGCGTAGACCTTCTTGCGAGCGAGATCGCCGGTGGCGCCGAAGAAAACGAGCGCGTCGGAGCGCGGCAGCGTCACGAACTCTTCTCGACGTGGCCGCCGAATCCAAAGCGCATCGCCGAGAGCACGCGATTTTGAAACTCCGCCTCGCCGCGCGAGCTGAATCGTTCGAACAGCGCGGCGGTGAGCACATTCGCGGGAACCGCTTCATCGATGGCCGCTTCGATCGTCCAGCGGCCCTCGCCGGAATCTGAAACGTGCCCGGCGAATTTCTCGAGCGAGGGATCGCCGGCGAAACTTGCGGCCGTGAGGTCGAGCAGCCACGACGAGATCACGCTGCCGCGCCGCCACACCTCGGTGACGTCGGCAAGATTGAAATCGTACTGGTAGAACTCCGGATGCCGGAGCGGAGTGGTTTCGGCGTCGGCGGTTTGTTTTTCCTTGCCGATGTTGGCGTGTTTGAGAATGTTGAGCCCTTCAGCGTACGCGGCCATCAGACCGTACTCGATGCCGTTGTGGACCATCTTCACGAAATGCCCGGCGCCGTTCGGGCCGCAGTGGAGGTAGCCCAGTTCGCTGGTGCCGCCGAGTGTCTCGCGGCCGGCGGTGCGCGGAATCGCACCGGCGCCGGGAGCGAGCGTCGCGAAAATCGGATTCAGTCGATCCACGATTTCCTTTTCGCCGCCAATCATCAGACAGTAGCCGCGCTCGAGGCCGAACACGCCGCCGCTGGTTCCACAGTCCACGTAGTGCACGCCCAGCGCGCCAACTCGCGCCGCGCGCGCGATGTCATCGCGATAGTACGAGTTGCCGCCGTCGATGATCACGTCGCCGGCGTCGAGCCTGGGCAAGAGCGCGTCTATCGTGGATTCGACGACGGCAGCGGGCACCATCATCCAAACCGTGCGCGGTTTTTGCAGCTTCGCGACGAACTCATCGAGGGACGCTGCGCCAACGGCGCCGTCAGCCGCGATCGCATGAACCGCCGCGGGCGTGACGTCGTACGCCACGCACTCGTGTCCGCCGCGCATGAGGCGGCGCACCATGCTCGCCCCCATGCGCCCGAGCCCAATCATTCCCGCCTGCATCGGTGCTGCCTAGTGCGTGATTACACCGCAGGCCCAGCGAGCACCCGCGTTTCCGGCGGGATCGCCTTTGTAATCGTCAGCGCCCGCGTGAAGCATCAGCGCCGTGCCGCCGTCCTTGAAGAGACTATTCGCGCCGGCCTTCAGCGTGACCGCGGAATTCAACACGTCGAACGTGAGCGCGCCGTCTGCGCCGACCTGAATGTTCGGCATGTCACCTGCGTGCATGCCCAGATCGTTCATCGCGCCGTGCTGCCGCGTGCCGGGATTGAAATGTCCGCCCGCCGAGGTGAACGGTGCTTCGCACGTTCCTGTGGTGTGCACGTGAAAGGCGTGCGCGCCCGCGGGAACTCCCATGAGGCTCGCGTGCATGAGCACGCCGTGCGGCGTCTCCGTGAGCGTGACTGTACCAACCGACTGTCCCTGCGCGTTTTTCAGTTCGGCCTTGGCCATATCCTGCGCGAGCGCGGCAGTCGAGCAAGCGAAAACCATAACGACAAGACGTTTCATCGGTCCTCTCCTGGTGAGCGAAACACGGTCATGGAAGTTACTTCGACGCTTGCGCTCCGGCCAAGGCGTGTTCATCGATCCACGAGCGCATTTCCGACAGGGCACGCTCGGCGTATTGCTCGCGTTTCTTCGCCTTGTCGCGCGGCACGACCGCCAGTTCCTCGAGCAGCCCGAAGTTCGCGTTCATGGGCTGGAAGTGCTTCGGGTCGGCCTCGCGGAGGTAGCGATACAGCGCACCGAGCATCGTGGTCGGCGGCGGCACCACGGGCTCGGCGCCGCGCAGCATGCGGTCGAGATTGATCGCGGCCAGCAGACCGGTCGCGGTGCTCTCGGTGTACCCCTCGACGCCGGTGAGCTGGCCCGCGAACAGTGTTCGGTGATCAGAGTGCAACGAAAGATGCGGCGTAAGCGATGCGGGCGAGTTCACGTACGAGTTTCGGTGGATCGAACCGAAGCGCAGAAACTCCGCGTTCTCGAGTCCTGGAATCGTGCGGAACACGCGCTGCTGATCGGGAATTCGCAGTCGCGTTTGGAATCCGACGAGATTCCACATGCGTCCGGCGCGATCTTCGCGGCGCAGCTGCACAACAGCGTAGGGACGGCGCCCCGTTTTTGGATCTTCGAGTCCCACCGGTTTGAGCGGACCGAAGCGCAACGATTCCCGTCCCCGCCGTGCCATCTCCTCCACCGGCATGCAGCCTTCGAAGTACGGCACTTTGTCGAACTCATGCGCGGTGAACTGGTCACCGGCGGCGAGCGCGTCGATGAATGCTTCGTACTGCTCCTTGTTCATCGCGCAGTTGAGGTACGCGTCGGTCTCGCCTTCCATTGTTTCTTTGCCGTAGCGCGACGCGCGAAAAACAATATTCTCGTCCACGGATTCGATCGAGACGATGGGCGCGATGGCATCGTAGAACGCGAGCGATTCCACGCCGAGCGCTTTCGCGATTTCCGCGGCCAGCGATTCGCTCGTGAGCGGGCCCGTGGCGATGATCCCCGGCGAAGGCAGCGAAGAAATTTCGCCGCGCTCTACGGTGACTCGCTGGTGCGCCATCACCCGATCGTGCACGCCCGCCGAAAACACATCACGGTCAACAGCGAGCGCGCTCCCCGCCGGGACGCGCGCTTGGTCGGCGGCCTGCAGAACGATCGAGCCCAGCAGGCGCATCTCCGCTTTGAGCAGACCGTGCGCGTTGGTGACCTCGGTGCTCTTGAACGTGTTCGAGCAGACGAGTTCCGCGAGCTTGTCGGTCTTGTGCGCTTCGGTGGTTTTTACGGGCCGCATCTCGTGCAGCACCACGTCGTGGCCGCGCTCCGCGAGCTGCCACGTGGCTTCGCTTCCGGCAAGACCGCCGCCGACTATATGAATCGGTCCAATGTCCATGCCAGAACTATATATTGGGCCCATGGAAAAAAGCCCTGCAAGCGTCGATACGAATCGATGGTGGCAGCTGATCATCGGCATCATCTGCATGTCGATGATCGCGAACCTCCAGTACGGCTGGACGCTGTTCGTGAATCCGATCGCCGACAAGCACGGGTGGGCCAAGCCGGCGATCCAGGTGGCGTTCACGATTTTCGTGCTTGTCGAGACGTGGCTGATTCCGGTCGAGGGCTGGATCGTCGACAAATACGGCCCGAAGATCGTCGTGCTCGGCGCATCGGTGCTCGTTGCCGCAAGCTGGATTCTCGACGCGACGGCGACGTCGCTGCCGATGCTCTACTTCGCAGCAGCGGTCGGCGGAATCGGCGGCGGCGCCGTATACGGCACGTGCGTCGGCAATGCGCTCAAGTGGTTTCCGGATCGGCGCGGTCTCGCGGCTGGACTGACCGCTATGGGATTCGGCGGCGGCTCTGCGCTGACGGTGATTCCGATCGCGAACATGATCAAGGAGAAAGGCTACGAGGCGACGTTCATTTACTACGGGATCGCGCAAGGGATTGTGATTTTCGCGCTCGCCTGGTTTTTGAAAGCGCCGGGCGCGGGGTTCATGGCGGTTCCGAAGCCGAACCCGCGGCAGATCACATCGGTGAGAGAGTACTCGTCGATCGAGATGCTGAAGACGCCTGTGTTCTGGGTGATGTACGTGATGTTCGTGCTGATGGCGACGGGCGGATTGCTCGCGACGGCACAACTCGCGCCGATCGCAAAGGACTATCATATCGCCGATGTGCCCGCGTCGATCATGGGCCTGACTCTGCCCGCACTGACGTTCGCGCTCTCGCTCGACCGCGCGCTGAACGGACTCGCGCGTCCGTTTTTTGGGTGGGTGTCGGATTATCTGGGCCGCGAGAACACGATGTTCATTGCGTTCGTGCTCGAGGGCGCCGGGATTCTTCTGCTCAATCAGTACGGACGCGATCCCGTTGCTTTCGTACTGCTGAGCGCGCTCGTGTTTTTTGCGTGGGGTGAGATTTACAGCCTGTTTCCGGTGACGTGCGCCGATTCCTACGGGCGAAAAAATGCGACGGCGAACGCCGGCTATCTGTACACCGCAAAAGGCACCGCTGCCCTGCTGGTGCCGCTCAGCAGCGTGATCGCCGCCACTGCGAGTGGATGGCACACCGTGTTTCTTACTGCAGGAGTCATGAACTTTGTTGCTGCGGTAATGGCGCTCGCGGTGCTCAAGCCACTGCGGAACAGAATGCGCGCGATGGATTCCGTTGCTGCCGCCTCTGCTGCCGCGGCGGCAGGCGCGTGAAGATCGCGATCGTGGGCGCCGGTTCGATTGGCGGATATCTCGGCGGACTTCTTGCGGCGGCAGGCGACGACGTCACGTTCATCGCGCGCGGCAAGAACCTCGAGGCGATTCGCGCGAACGGAATGGAAGTGAAGATGGAGGATGGAAGACGGACGATTGCGAAGAACGTGCGGGTATTCGACACGATGAGTGAGGCGGGCACTCACGAGACGGTGCTGCTCACGGTGAAGGCACATCAGGTCGCGGCGGTCGCCGGCGATCTGCACCATCTGTGCGACGCGAACACGAGCATCGTCACGATGCAGAATGGAATTCCGTGGTGGTATTTTCAGCGCCACGGCGGCGAGTTCGACGGCACGCCGGTCGTTGCGGCGGATCCCGATGGCTCGATCGCACGCGCGGTTGATTCCGCGCGGATCATTGGGACGGTGGTCTACCCTGCTGCTGTGCTGGAGGCGCCGGGCGTGGTGCGCGTGGTGGAAGGGCGCCGCTTCGCGCTGGGCGAGCTCGACGGCACCGTCACGCCGCGCATCGAGACCCTCGCCGCGCGTTTGGCGGCCGCCGGATTCAAGGCGCCGATCTCCGACAATCTCCGCGCGGAAATCTGGCTCAAGCTTATTGGCAATCTCGCGTTCAATCCGATCAGCGCGCTCACGCACGCGACGCTCGAAGGGCTCACGCGTTTTCCGCTCACGCGCGAACTCTCCGCGCAGATGATGACGGAAGCGGAAACGATCGCGAAAAAACTCGGCATCACGATGCGCGTCGGAATCGAGAAGCGCATCGCGGGCGCGGAGAAAGTCGGACCGCACAAGACATCGATGCTGCAGGATGTCGAAGCTGGGCGGCCGCTGGAGATCGAGGCGCTGGTCGGCGCAATTATTGAACTTGGAATGCTCACCGAAACTCCCACACCGCACATTGACGCCGTGTACGCCTGCACGAGACTGCTCGCGCAGACGATTGCGGACGCGCATGGAACTTTGAGAATCAGTACATGAGTCAGTCGGCAAAGACAATCGCGCAGCTTCTGGAGGCAGGAGCCGAGAAAGACACCGCTATCACATCACCCGGCGGCATGCCGCTCACGTACGGCACGCTGCGCGAGCAGGTGCGCGGAATTGTTTCTTCGCTCAACGCGCGTGGGATCGGCGCCAACGATCGCGTGGCGATCGTGCTCGACAACGGGCCGGAGATGGCCGTGGCATTTCTGGGAATCGCCGCGGGCGCGACGGCCGCGCCGCTGAACCCCGGATATCGCGCGGATGAATTTGAGTTTTATCTCACGGATCTCCGGGCGAAACTGCTCGTGATCGCCGCGGGAAAGGAGACTCCGGCCGCCGCAGTCGCTTTGAAACTCGGCGTGCCGATCGCGCATCTCGTGGCGCATCCGGAAAAAGGCGCGGGCGCGTTCGAGCTCGATTTCCCCACGACGATGACGGCGACCGAGCCGACGACGCCGCGGCTCGCATCGCCCGACGACATCGCGCTCGTCTTGCACACATCGGGAACGACATCACGGCCGAAGATCGTGCCGCTCGCGCAGCGCAATGTGTGCGCGTCGGCGGAGAATATTCGCGGCACGCTTTCGCTCACACAGCACGACGTCGGGTTGATTGTGATGCCGCTGTTCCATATTCACGGTTTGATTGCCGCGTTGCTCGCTCCGCTTGCGGCGGGCGGCACGGTGTGGTGCACGCCGGGGTTCAACGCGCTCAAGTTCTTCGCGTGGTTTACGGAGGCGAGCCCAACCTGGTATACCGCGGTACCGACGATGCATCAGGCGCTTCTTCTGCGTGCGCCAAAGAACGCCGAGGCCGTTGCGGGAAGCCGGCTGCGGTTCATTCGCTCGTCGTCGTCGTCGCTGCCGCCGTCGGTGCTGCTCGAACTCGAGCGCGTCTTTCGCACGACGGTTGCAGAGGCGTACGGCATGACGGAGGCGGCGCATCAGATGGCGAGCAATCCGCTGCCGCCGCGCGAGCGGAAGCCGGGAACGGTGGGACTCGCGGCGGGGCCGGAGATTCGAGTCGCGGACACGAGCGGCAAAACCGTTGCGACCGGTGAACGCGGCGAGATCATGATTCGCGGCAACAACGTGACGGCCGGCTACGAAAATAACCCCGCTGCCAATGCTGAAGGATTTATTGACGGGTGGTTCCGCACGGGAGATGTCGGCACCATGGATTCAGACGGATATCTCTCCATTGTCGGGCGCCTGAAGGAAATCATCAATCGCGGCGGAGAGAAAATTTCACCGCGTGAGGTGGATGAGATCATCATGCAGCATCCTGCCGTTCATCAGTGCGTGGCGTTTGCGATTCCACACGAGATGCTCGGGGAGGAGGTCGGGGCGGCGATTGTGTTGCGGGAGGGGCATTCCGCCACAGATCGCGAGCTGCGGGAGTTTGCCGCGGTGCGGTTGGCGGATTTCAAAGTGCCGAAGAAGATACTGATCGTGAAAGAAATCCCTGTTGGCGCCACGGGAAAACTTCAGCGGATTGGGTTGGCGGCGAAGCTGGGGCTGAGCTGACAGCTTTTGTTTCGGATCGGTCCGGGGTGCGGGATTGGGGTCCGGGAGTTAGTTGGGAGTGGGAGTGTACCACGAAGTAGAAACGGGCGCGGCCGATTCGGCCGCGCCCTTTTTCAAATGCATTTCTCCCACACAATCCTATCCCCCGCATCCCGAACCCCAATCCCGCACCCCGGACCGTGGGACGCTTTCAGCTCAACGCTTACGTAGTGACTGTCTCTGCCTCTGTCGTCTCAGCCGGCTCCGCGACCGACCACTCATTCGCACACTTAAGACATTTGCGATACGAACCGCGCGTCTTCGACGACTTCGCCTCCGCGCCAAGATTCCCGCACTCCGGGCACGTCTCCGCCACCGGTTTGTCCCAGCACACAAAATCACACTTCGGATAATTCTCGCAGCCATAGAACGCCTTGCCACGCTTCTTCGAGCGGCGCGCGGCAATATCTCCGCCGTCCTTGGGACACTTCACTCCGGTCGGCATGGACCGCGTGCCGCGGCATTTCGGAAACGCGCTGCAGCCGAGGAACTCGCCCGAGCGTCCGCGGCGCACGACCATCATCTTGCCGCACACAGGGCACGGGAACTCTGTGAGCACCGGCGGCACGCGCTCGCCCTTGAGCGGACGCGTGTACTTGCACGTCTTGGGGTGATTCTCGCACGCGATAAACGGTCCGAAAAACCCACCCTTCGCAACCAGTTTGCCTCCATCGAGGGGGCATTTCTCGTTTTCGAGCGCAGAAAGATCGTGCGCTTCATGAATCAGCGCTTCGTAGTCCACGGCGCCGAGGGCCTTTTCGAACGGCCCGTAGAAACCCTTGAGCACTTTCTGCCACGGCATGTCGCCGTCTTCAACTTTGTCGAGCTCGCGCTCCATCGACGCCGTGAACCCGACGTTGAACTCGTTCGGGAATTGCTTCACCATCACCTTCTCCACGCTCTCGCCGAGCGGCGTGGGGAAGAAACGGCGCTGCTCGAGTTCGGCGTAATGACGTTCGGTCAGAGTGGAAATGATCGACGCGTATGTTGACGGGCGCCCGATTCCAAGACGCTCGAGTTCCTTCACGAGGCTTGCTTCCGAAAAACGCGGCGGCGGCTCGGTGAAGTGCTGCGTCGGCTTGATCTCCTTGACGGGCACTTTCTCACCGGGCTCGATGGCGGGCAGCGCCTGCTCGTCTTCGAGCGCTTTGCTGTCCCCTTCCTCGCGCGTCTCTTTGTAGAGCGAGAGGAAGCCCATGAACTTGATGACCGAGCCCGTTGCCCGAAAAAGGTACTGGTGCTTGTTCGTACGGATGTCGAAATCGACCGTCGTGGTATCGAACACGGCCGGCGCCATCTGGCTCGCCATGAAGCGCTGCCAAATGAGCTGATAGAGCTTGAACTGCTCCGGTGTCATGAACTTCTGCACCGAGTCGGGCGTGCGCGCGGGATCCGACGGACGGATGCCCTCGTGCGCGTCCTGCGCGTTGGTGTCGCCCGCTGCGCCGTAGTACATCGGCGACTTCGCGAGGAACTCCTCCGCGAATTGCTCGCGCAAATAATCACGCGCCTGCGCCACCGCGCTCTCCGCAATGCGCGTGGAGTCGGTGCGCATGTACGTGATGAGACCGATCGAGCCCTCGGCTTTTCCGAGCTCGATGCCTTCGTAGAGATTCTGCGCGAGACGCATGGTGCGCTTGGAGCCGAAGCCGAGTTTCTTGGCGGCCTCCTGCTGCAGCGTGCTGGTCTTGAACGGTTCCGCCGGATTCTTGCGGCGCTCGCGACGCTTGATATCGGTGACATCGAAGGTCTTGCGGCCCGAGACATCGCTGACGATCGCCGCGGCACTCGCCTCGTTCGGAATGACCGGCTTGTTGCCGTCCATGTGGTGGAGCTTCGCCGTGAACTGCTGCGTGTCGTGCTCGAGCGCTGCAGCGATGGTCCAGTACTCGACGGCAGTGAACGCGCGAATCTCGCGCTCGCGTTCCACGAGCATGCGCAGCGCAACGGTCTGCACTCGGCCCGCGGACAGCCCTTTCTTTACCGTTTTCCAGAGCACCGGGCTCGCCTTGTAGCCAACGAGACGATCGAGCACACGGCGCGCCTGTTGCGCGTCGACTTTTTTCTGGTCGATGGACCCGGCGTTTTCGATGGCGCGCGTGACGGCTTCTTTTGTTATTTCATGGAAGAGCACGCGGCGAATTGGCGGCGCAGATTTTCCCTTGAGCTGGCTCTGCACGTGCCACGCGATCGCCTCTCCCTCGCGGTCAGGGTCCGTCGCGATGTAGATGGCGCGAGCGCCCTTCGCCGCAGCTTTGAGATCGGCGACGATTTTTTCTTTGCCGGGAATCGTGACGTAGTCGGGTTCGAAGCCATCTTCGAGATCGATGCCAAGCGTTTTTGCGGGGAGGTCGCGAATATGGCCGACCGTTGCCTTCACGCTGTAGCTCGAGCCGAGATACTTGCCGATGGTTTTTACTTTTCCCGGCGACTCTACGATGACGAGCGCCTTGCCCGTGTTGCTCGTGCCGTTCGACGCATCGTCGTGGTCGTCTTCAACAGTTGCCGGGGCTTTGGCGCGCGACTTTACAGCCGCCGGCTTCTTTGCCGCGGCCTTTTTCGCTTTCTTAGGCGCCTTGGGAGCCTTGGGAGCGGTTTTTTTCGCTGGAGTCTTCTTCAAAGGTCACTCTATAGTTGTGATTCGAGCATCTGCGGCCAATCCTAGTCCCCTCGTCAAGCCCTCGCAAGCGCAACTATAGCATCGACCACTTGCGGAAGCGTCATCATATCCGTGCTAACTGTATGATCTGATTGCAGATACAGGCTTTCACGCGCTTCCAGAAGCTTGCGGAGCTCGCCGAGGGGGTCCGGGCGGCGCAGAAGCGGCCTTGAGGCCGCGTCCGTGCCCATCCGCGCGAGGGCTAGTGTCGGCTTCACCTTGAGATAGATGAGCTTTGCGGGGGGCCTCAGAAGCTCCAGGCAGCCCGGATTGGCTATCCAGCCTGCGCCCGGCGAAAGGACCATTCCGCCCGTGAGTTTGAGCTCTTCTGTAAGGGTTCGTTCGAGGGAGCGAAAATGGCCTTCGCCGCGGCCGCCGAAGATCTCGGCGATGGTCGTATGCTCACGGCGCTCGATTTCCGCATCGAGATCCAGCGACTGGCGCTCGAGCTGCTGCGCGACCGCTCGCGCGACCGTTGTTTTTCCGGCGCCCGGCAGCCCCACCAGAATCAGGTGAGGCCGCGTGACGTCAGCTTTGGAGACGGGTTGCGATGTGCGAAAGGTAGGCATCGTGATTCCTGCGAAGCTCGGCGAGAGAATCTCCGCCGAATTTTTCAACGAACGCGTTGGCGAGCACCAGCGCCGCCATCGCTTCAGCAACTACGCCCATCGCCGGTACGGCTGTTACGTCGCTCCGCTCGGCGGCGGCGGCGGCGGGCGCGGCGGTTTTCGTATCGATAGTGCCGAGCGGCTTCATGAGCGTGCTGATCGGTTTCATCGCGACGCGCACGACGAGCGGCTCGCCGGTGGTCATGCCGCCTTCCAAACCGCCGGCGCGATTCGTTTTGCGGCGCACGTTGCCGGTGCGAATGCGATCGGGCGCCATTTCTATTTCATCGTGCACGTCTGAGCCCATGCGGCGCGCGGCTTCGAAGCCCATGCCGATCTCCGCGCCCTTCACGGCGGGAATCGAGAGCATCGCGGCGGCGAGGCGGCCGTCGAGTTTGCGGTCCCAGCTGACGTGGCTGCCGAGTCCAACCGGGAGACCATCGACGACGACTTCGCAGATTCCGCCGAGCGTGTTGCCGTCGGCCTTTGCGGCGTCGATGCGGGCGATCATCATCGCCTCGGCCGCTTTGTCGAGCGTGCGCAGCGGCGATTCATCCGCTGCGCGGTTGATGTCCGCTGGAAATGGATCGGGCCGCCCGGCGTCGATGCCGCCGAGATGCACGAGGTGCGATCCGATCGTCACGCCGAACTCGGCGAGAAGTTTTCTGCAAATGGCGCCCGCGGCGACGCGGGCGGTTGTTTCGCGCGCGCTCGCGCGTTCGAGAATGTCGCGCGCGTCTTCGCGATCGTATTTCAGAATGCCCGTGAGATCGGCGTGGCCGGGGCGGACGCGGGTGACTTTGCGCTTGCGGCCCTCTGCGGAATCTTCCGGGCGCGGCGCGGGGTCCATGATTTCCTGCCAGTTCTTCCAGTCGCGATTCTCGATGAGCATGGCGATGGGAGAACCGAGCGTTTCGCCCGCGCGGACGCCACTGAGGAAATCGATGTGGTCCTGTTCGATCTGCATGCGGCGGCCGCGGCCGTAGCCTTGCTGGCGGCGGGCGAGCTGCTCGTCGACGTCAGCGGCGAGTAACGGCAGGCCGGCGGGGAGGCCCTCAACGAGAGAGATGAGGGCTTTGCCGTGGCTTTCTCCAGCGGTGGTGAAGCGAATGCTCACTGAAGTTTCTGGTTTCTGGTTACTGGTTGCTTGTTTTCTCGTTGCTCGTGCTTCGATAACGACCTAAGAACCAAACGGGCTCGGCGTGGTGGCCGAGCCCGCTGAAACTAATCAATCCAAGCGAGGCACTAGGGCTTCTTTTGCTGGCTGCTGGTGCCGACCACTTCGCCTTCATCAATGATGTGCGGTGTGACGAGAATGAGCAGGTCCTGCTTTGTCTCCCGCGAATCGGACTGCGAAAATAGCTTGCCGATGCCAGGGAGGTTCATGAGGAACGGAATGCCCGTGCGATTTCGCACGAGCTGCGTTTGCGTGAGTCCGCTGATGACGGCCGTCTCGCCGTCGGCGACGAGCACCGAGTTGGTGCTGTTGCGCTTCGCGACGGTGGGGCCCGCGATCGTGATGGCCTGCAGCACCTGCTGCTCGGCGTAGACTTCCATCAACACCTGACGGTTGGCCGTCACATGCGGAGTCACCTTGAGCGTGATGCCGATGTCTTGCTTCTGAATCTGCGGCGCCGTCGCCTGGATCTGGCCGGGCACGATCGGAGGCGTGAGCAGATACGCGAGGTTGGTGCCGGCGAACAGCGTGGCTTCCTTGTTGTCGACGGTCGTCACGCTCGGCTCTGCCTGAACGTCCGTGAGTTGCTGCTGGCTCATCGCATCGAGGAACGACGTCAGGTTGAACCCGCCCAGCGTCATGTTGTAGATGAGCGAGAGCGCGGACGTTCCCGAATACTGGCGCGACGCGTTCGCCACGCCGGCGAGGCCGTCGCCGCTGAGGTTCACGCGATACGTGCCGGTCACTGGCTGCGTGCCGGCCGCGTCGATGAAGCGCGTGACGAGTTGGTTCGAGAAGGTATTCGCGCTTCCTAGGTCGTAGCTCAGGCCGAGCTGCTCCGTGCCGGATCGGTCCACCGAAATAATCTTCGCTTTGATCGACACCTGAGGCGTGCGGATGTCGAGATCCTTGATGTAGCTCTCGATATCGGCGAGGCGCGAAGGCGTCTCCGTGACAATTACAGTATTGGTTTTTTCATCGAAGCTCGCCGAGCCGCGCGCGCTGCACGTTGTGGCGCCGGCACCGGCCGGTGCCGCTGCGGCGCCCGCGGGAGCTCCGCCGCCTGCGCCGCCGCTCGCGCCGCCGCCGCCACATCCGGCGCCGAGCAGCGACTTCACCGTGTTCATCATCGTCTCGGCCTTCGCGTAGCTAACCGAGATCACATGTGTGTACAGCGGCTCGACTTTCGCTCTCTCAGCGATGTTCGCGTAGCTGTCGACCATGATGATGCCATTGGCGTCTTCGAGCGCGCTATAACCCTGCGACTGCAGAATCGAGCGCAGCGCGACGTCCCACGGCTGATCCTTGATGCTTGCGGTGATGACTCCGGTGACGCCCTTGCCGATGACGATCGTGCGCCCGCCGTACACCGCGAACGACGTAATCACGTCGCGAATGTCGACGTCCTGGAAATCGACGCTGATGCTCTTCTCCGGGCCCTGCTGCGCCTCGGCTGCTTTTGAGGAACTGATCTTCACGCGCGGATCAAAGTTCGGCGCGGGATCTTCAGACTTCGCGATCGGCCCGTTCACGGGAGGAGCGGCGATTGGCGGCGCGGCGACGGGCGCGACGGGTACGATGGCGGATGCGGTCGCTCCCGGCGCCGTTGCCGAGACATCGGCGACGACCGCTGGGCGCGGCGCGGCACCGATGCGCCACACCGCGAATTTATCGGGGCCGTTCACCGAAACTTTCACATCATGTTCGCCGCGCACGATCGAGTACTCGCGCGGACCGTCGAGGTCGAGCACGACGCGCACGATCTCGGGCTTCCACTGCGCCATGCGGATATTGGTGATGCCGCCGCGCGAGACTTTGTCGTAGAGGCGCGCGTTCATGCCGAGCGTCGCGCCTTTGAGATCGACGACGATGCGGCGAGGACTCTCAAGCGTGAAGTCGATGATTTCGATCGATGGACCGTCGACGGCGATGACGACGTCGGCGTGTCCGGTTCCCGGCACGACACTGAGTGCGGTCACCGACCCCGCAGACGGGTTGTCAGGCGCGGTCGCGCGCAAGCCTTCGGTGCGCGTTCCCGCGGCACGTCCGGCGATGGTCACCATGAGCATTACCGCGAATGCGGCCGATCCCCAGACTCGCTTCATTGCGGTCTCCTTGCAGCTGTACGCGGATTGCGGTCGATCAGGAGCGTCTGCTGACGGCTGAATCCGAATTCGTCGACGCTCAGCGAAACATCCTTATCAGTGATTCTCGTGACCTTGATGCGGCCCAGTGTATCTCCAACTCTCTTGCGGTACGTCTGCCCGCCGGCCGATGCGTCGACCAGAATCGCGACTGAGTTTCGGCCGGTGTCGTCGAAGATGATTCCGATGAGAAACAGGTCGTTGATCATCGGCCGCAGTTCTCCTGTGGCCATGAGCGAGAGGAATGGATCGCGGCGGCCTTCGCCGTTGTACGAGAAGGCCTCGCGATAAAACGTCACCGTTCCCTTCGTTCCACTCTGGCTCACGCTGCCGCGCTTGTTGGCGGAATCGGCGGACGCCTGAGCTTTTGCCGCGGCAGCCGCCGCGGCGACAGCCTTGGGGTCTGGCGCGACCTGCTTGGTGGGCGCGGTTTTCTGGCCGGCCGCCTGAGCCGCGGCTGCGGGCATTTGCGCGGCCTTGTTTGGCTCGGCGTTGCCGATCCTCTGTTCGTTATTGATGATCGTGCTCGTCTTGTTCGCCTGGCGTTTGGCGGCGTCGATCGGGCCTTTGATGCTGGCGGGCATTTGCGCAACTGCAGAAGACGGCAGTGCGAACGCCAGCGACAGGAACAGTGCGAGCTCCAGCGAGAGCGCGCGTCTGAGTGTGGGTATGAGTGAGAGCGTACGCATCATGCGCCTCCTGCCGGCTTCTTCGGCGCGCCGGTTGCGGCGGGCGGAGGAGTCGGGCCTGGAACAGGAGCGCCGCCGGTGGCGCCGCCTGACGCGGCGGCGGGCTTCGGCTTGGGCTTTCCGCGAGGCGAGGTGCGCACCACGTACGTCTGAATTTCAAACGTCGTCGTGAGCAGCTGCTTTCCCGCAGGCGACACGACGTTACCGGTCGGCTGAACGAGTGCAAGGTTCAGGACGGTCACGATGCGATTGAGCGATCCGATATTCGAAAGCATTTGACCGACGTCGTTGAACGCGCCGTTCATGCGCATGCGATAGCGATACGTGTCGAACAGTTCGCCTTCGATCATCGGCTCCGGCTCGAGCGCGCCCACATCGAGTTTCGCGCGACGCGCCGCCGTCGACACTTGATCGATAAGACCCGAGACTTCATTCACGGCTGGCACAAGCGTGCGCATGAGATCGAGGTTTTCGCGCGAGCGGCGCGCCTCCTCGCGGATCTCTTCGACGGTGCCCTTGGCCAGCTCGGACTTCGCCTTCTGGTTAAGAACGTCGAGCGAGTCGATGTGCGCCGCGAGACGGTCGAGCTCGGTGCTCTTGGGATCGTAGACGAAATACCAGAACAGACCGATCGCTCCCAGCGCCAGGAGAACGACAAGAACCATGATCTGATCGCGCTGCTTCGTCGGAAGAAGGGCCATGGCTAGCGCACCGCCACTGTGAGCGGGACCCTGCGGATGTGGCTCGAGTCGGCCTTTTGCAGTTTCATGTCGAGCGTGAACTCGATCGCGTCTTTATTGCCCGGCTGAACGACAACGTTTTCCGTCTTCACGAGTACGACGTTCTCGATGAACGGCGATGCTTCGAGCTGCGTGTAAAAGCGCGTGAGCGCCTGGATGTCGATTGTCAGCCCGACGATGCGGAACGTCAGCGTCGACGCGGCCACGGCTTCCGAATCGGCCTTGGCCTCGAGCTTCGTCTTGTTCTTGCCGTCGGCGCCAGACAGGCCCGCCTCGACCTCAGGCGAGATCGTCGCGACTGCGCTGGTCTGTACGAGCGTCTTCAGCCAGGTGTACGGCGTGAGCGCCCTGCTGACTTCGTCGAGAATGTGCGGCCACACATAGCGCGTGCCGTCAATCGCGCGGATCACGTTGATCTGGCGCACAACGGAGTCGCGCGCTTCTTCGGCGGCGCGCCGCTGCGCAATGACCGCGGCGTAGCGAGTTGAGTCCTGCGTCGCCTTGGTCTGGTGTTCCGTGAGACCGCCCTCTTTTCTGTTCTGATAGAAGAACATCCCGCCCACGGCGAGCGCCGCGAGCAACACGCTCGCGGCCGCCGCGATCAGAAATGGATCCCGGACACGCGAGGCGAGATTGCCGAACATCGCGGCAACGTCGAAGGAAGCCGAGCGGCTTCGCTTCTGCTTTCGCGCACCTGGGAGGAGGTTGATTTCAATCATCGTTCGCTGGTGACCGTCGTGAGGGAATGCACGGTCAATAGGGCTGGCGCAGGGCCAGTCCAATCGGGAGCATCAAGAGCGGAGCCACTTCGTCTGTGACGAGCGACTCGAGAGCACCGTCACGCACGCGCAGGTTCGTCAGCGGGTTGGCCTGATCGACCTGAAGCTTCAGCCTCCCGCCGAGCGCGTCGTTGAGGCCGGGGATTCTCGAACCGCCGCCACACAGGTAGACGGCGCGCAACGCGCCGGCCGAGCGTGACGATGAAGCGAGGAACGCGGCGGCGCGTTCGATGCCGACGGCGATTTCTTCGCCGCGGCCCTCGATCACCGCATCGAGATGCGGCGAGCGATCGTATCCCTGAATGAGCGCGGCCGCATCGTCGGGACTCAGGCCACGCTCGCGCTGCAGATCTTCACGAAAGCGGCGCGTTCCCACGGTGATGTCTCGCGTGAGAATCGGCACGCCTTCGTCGAGAATATTGATGTTGGTGACTTCATGTCCGATGTTCACCAGCGCGACAACTCCCGTCATCGCGTCGGGGTGATTCACTTCGAATGCGTTGTGCAATGCGAAGGCGTCGACGTCCACGACGGCTGGCGTGAGGCCGGCCTCGGAGAGCACGCGCAGTTTCGCTTCAATGAGTTCGCGCTTGGCAGCGACGAGCAGAACATTCATCTCGATCCCTTCGCCGTCGGGATCGAGAATCTGGAAATCGAGCTCGACGGATTCCATGTCGAACGGCACGTGCTGCTCGGCTTCCCAGCGCATCAGTTCGCGCGCCTGCTGTTCCTTGACGCGCTCGATTTGGATTTTCTTGATGATAACGTCACGCCCGCCGACTGCGGTGACGACTTCTCGTGTCGTCACACCTGCCGCGGCGAGGCATCCGGTGATGGCTTCCGAAACAATTCCCGGATCCATGATTTCGCCCTCGACAATCGCGTCCGCGAGCAGCGGAACGATTGCGACGCGCACGAGCTCAGGCTCGGCCTTCGAATGATCGATGACGGCCACCTTAATGAGGCCGGAACCGATATCGAGACCTACCGTGGTCTTTTTGCGGCCAAAAAGTGCCATGAGCTGTCGCGGTCCTCGAAGACGTTATGGGCTTGCAACGCGGACCACCCGACCGAGCCCGAGGGCGCGAACGGAAGGCCTGTCATCAAGACACGACTCGACGGCGCGGGAAGTAACAGTTGGCGCCGTGGAGGGTTATGGAAGCTGAGCCCACCACCATCCCGGAAGCCGCCTGAACCGGAGGGCCCCCGGAGCGCCGTTCGAGTCCGGCAAGACATGGACGAAAGCTATAGTCGCAGCATCCGCCCGCGCCCCAAACGACCAGCTATGGGCATTGGCCACGCAGCGAACGAGTCCGCCGCCAAGGGACTGCAGCGAGAGCAATGTCGTGTCGGCCCCAGCGACGGACAGACTCGAGGTGACGGCGCCACGGGGACGGGAGAGGAGCGCACTATCCGGGCGCGAGGACAAAAAATCGGCGAGCGCAGAGCTCGCCGCGGCCTGCGCTCGCGCCGCCGCGAGATCGCCGCGGGACGCGCGCAGTTCCTGCAGCGCCGCGTCCAACAGGAGCGCGACCAGCAGCGCGATGGTGAGCAGCATGAAGAGCGAGAGCGGCAGCGCGAAGCCGCTCCGCGATGCCGGGTTCGTAGTGGTTTTTGCGGTTTTCTCGGTCACGGCTCTTCGTTCATTGGTCCCGGCTCCTTTTTATGGATCGCCACTCTTGCGATTGCGAAGCGTCACGCGCAGCACGGCCGACTCGCGCGGCGCGTTCGGCGCGACCGGCAGCGCACGCAGGGCTGCCTCGACTCGCGACTCCGCCAATACGGTCGTGAAGCGAAGACCCGAATCGGCGGGCGGGGCGAGAGGTCCCACGACCGGCTGAGCTGCGCCGCATGCCGAGCTGCTGCATCTGCGATAGGAAAGCGACCAGCTTCCGTCGGCGGCGCGAGTGAGCGCATAGCGGCCGCTCCTCAGAACTCTCACCGGGGCGCCGGGCTGCAGCGGCGCGGTGAACGCGCTGCGCAGTTGAAGGCGCGTAACCGGACGGCGCGCGGCGCTGTCGACGGCGGAGATCAAGCCAGTGGAAGGCGTGCAACCGGCGCCGGTCGTGAGCGTCGAGACGTTTCCGACGATCGCGGTGCGCCATGCACCACCTCCCGCGGTGTCGAAGGCGGCAACGACATCTCCGGTGTCGGCGACCGCCCGCCACGCGGTGTAGGGAAGGCCGCTCGACGCGACGTCGGGCGGAAGCACGAGCACGTTGCCCGACGATACGCAGGCGACGGAGACGCCGACAAGTCCGAGAAAGTCGAGCGCGGTATCGCCGCGAACGCGCAGCGAATCCGCCGGCGCCGCGCGCAACTCCGACGCGAGAACTCCCTGCGCTTCGCGCAAGATTCGGCGCGCGTCTGCCGTCGCGCGGGCGCGACGCATGTAGCGCTCGGCGCTCGCGAGCGACGCGGCCGCCGCTGCGGATACCAATGCAGAGAGGGTGAGCGCGACGATCATCTCGGTGATTGTCGTCCCTCGGCGGACCATCAATCGGGACACGAGATGCGCGCCAGGATTACCACGGGCGCAGCGGAGGTTCGCAGCAGGAGCGTGTCGGTGAGATTCCACGCGAGCGCGGATGCTGTGGCGTGCCAACGTTCGGCGCCCCACGCCGAACTGGCCGAGCCGGACGCTTGAGCGGCGCAGGGGAGCGCGGCGAGCCACTCGAGACGTTCTCTTGTCTGAGCCGCCGCGAACGCGTGCGAGGCGGCGAGATCGCGGAGTTTGCGGTCGCCGGTGAGGGCGCGCACGAGGCCAGCCGCGGCGACGCCCATCAGCATGAGGGCGACCAGCAGTTCGATGATCGTAAATCCGGATTTCGCGATTCGTGGCACATGGCCAAGCTGCGGCCACACCGACTACAAAGCGTTACCACCGCATGGCGACACGGAGCAAATCAGCGCGGTTACTAAATGAGAGCGGGCCGGGAGAAAAGCGCCCGGCCCGCGAACTCTAGTCATTCGGCCCACTGTCGTACTTCGTGCCGCTCGCGAATCGCGGGTCCGATGTTCCGGACCCGCGTCGCAAAGGAGCAAACGATACCGCTAGACGCTTACTGGCAGACCGGATCGCCTTCGATCGTCGAACCGCCGCCGAGCGTGATCGTGCAGGTCTTCGCCGTGGAGACGGACGTTGCCGTCGCCTGCCAGCCCGTGTTCGTCACGCCACCGAGCGTAACCGTGATGCCGCTCGACGCCTTGTAGTTCGTGCCGAGGTTGGTCGTGCTCTGCGCGTACAGGCTGTTGTTGTCCGAGAAGTACGCTTCCTGCGCGGTGATCAGATTGCGCAGGTCCGACTTCATCGACGCCACATACGCCTTCTCCTTCGTGTTCGCAAACTTCGGAATCGCGATCGCGGCAAGAATGCCGATGATGACGACGACGATCAGAAGTTCGATCAGCGTGAAGCCCTTCTTGTTGGTCAGCATGTTCGCCTGCTCCTGTGGAAAGTGTAGGTTCGATGCCTGTTCAAGGCTCCGACCGCCGAGGTTCCTTCTGCGGGCCTCGCCGCCCTTGCTGCGCTCCTGCGGTATGCAGGAGTGAACGCTTACTGGCAGACCGGATCGCCTTCAATCGTTGATCCGCCGCCGAGCTGAATCGTGCAGGTCTTGGCCGTCGAGACGCTCGTGGCCGTCGCGCTCCATCCGGTATTCGTCACGCCGCCCAGCGTCACCGTGATGCCGCTC